>CAZUVR010000005.1:0-121497 GCA_964623815.1 uncultured bacterium
ACTTAGCGGCATTCCTTTATAGACTACTCCCACAGCTTTTTGTTGCACAACCACGCTCGGGATAGAAATCATGCAGGTGTTACCAGGAGTGGTTATATCTACTACTTCGGGATTATGAATGACTACGTGATGCCCGTCCAGATTTTTTAAGCCTTCTGCTTTTATCCCCAGGTGTAGGTGTATGAAGCTATCGATAGGAGGCGTTGCTAAAGACTGCCGCCTGTAATCCGATGGTAAATCTTCAAGATTGAGGAGATGACTATAGGTATCCCAAATACTAGCGTTAGAAATAATTATAGGGGCGGCGATCGTTTCACCACGACGTAATTTTATCCCCGTGACTTTACCTGTATTAACTAATATTTTCTCTACGTGAGAATTGAGTCTAATTTCTCCCCCGAAGCGTTTAAATCCTCTGATTAAAGCCTCGATAATCGCTCCGCTACCACCGATGGGATATTCTACCTGACAACGGTTTCTCTCTCCTAACATAAAAGCGATTTCTGGGGCGATCGTGCCCTCGGCTTTCAAACCAGAGAGCAGAAAACATTCTAAATCTATTAATTGTCTCACCCAAGAGTCAGAGACAAATCTATCCATTATCCTACCAGTAGAGCTGTTAATTTTATCGAGCTGGGGTAAAGCTTTAAGTAAACTCAAACCCGAGCGGGAAATTAACTCAAAAACTACCCGCCAATCAGCGCTTAAATGGAGTATAGAAATATCTTTGAGACAATCGTCGAGAGCTAATAAACTCCGATGAAATAGTTTTAATTCTTCGGCACCCTGGGGGGTGATTTTGCTTACTTCTTCCGTATAGCGATCGAGATTACAATAGACGGGAAAGGTAAAATCAGGGAAATGATAATATCCGAGAGGATCGTAGGGGATAACTGGTAAAGATTCCCCGATACTCTCAAGAACTAAAGTTAGGGGATTGGAGCTAGGAGGATTTAAGGCGCAATAGAAAGACGGGCCCGAATCGAAGTGAAACCCATCCCGCGAGAAGCTATGAGCCGCGCCGCCGGGGAGGGAATGACTTTCGCAGATAAGGACTTTTCTGCCCGTTTTAGCTAATAAAGCTCCCGCGCATAAGCCGCCGATACC
Source organism: uncultured bacterium (assembly GCA_964623815.1). Lineage (GTDB taxonomy): Bacteria > Cyanobacteriota > Cyanobacteriia > Cyanobacteriales > Microcystaceae > Chroococcopsis. The sequence continues at coordinate 1,108 of CAZUVR010000005.1, forward strand.
ACTGCCGATGATGATGACATCGTAGGACATTGTTAACGCGCCAGAGAGCGATAGAAAGGCTTTTTCACTACGGTGGCTGGGTAGGTTTTACCGCGTATTTCCACCTCTACCACTTGCCCGATTTTACTCAGGGAGGCGGGCACGTAACCTAATGCGATTGCCGTGTTGAGGGTGGGTGAGAGGGTGCCGCTCGTGACTTCGCCGATCGTTTCCCCGCTGGATAGGATAGGATAACCGTGACGGGCAATATGTCGCCCCTGCATCTGTAAGCCCACTAATTTACGTTTTACCCCTTCGCTTTTTTGTGTCTCTAATACTTCGCGCCCGATAAACTCACCTTTTTCTGGGAGATGAACCAACCAGCCCAAACCGGCTTCTAAGGGGGAGGTATTATCGTCTATATCTTGACCGTAAAGGGACATAGCCGCCTCTAAACGCAGAGTATCCCTGGCACCCAATCCGCAGGGGGTAACGCCCTTAGATTGGAGAAGTTGCCAGAGTTGTTGACCTGCAGCCGCATCGATCATGATCTCGAAGCCATCCTCACCCGTATAGCCGGTTCTAGCGATGAAGGCTATCGTATCGAGTAAATCGGTTTCTACATGATTAAAGGGGCCAAGAGGTTTCAAATCTACCGATACCAGAGATTGTAAAATTTCGGCGGCTAAAGGGCCTTGTAAAGCTATGAGAACCTTTTCCCTCGATAAGTCGGTTAGAATTACATCGGCTGGGAAATGTTTTAATAACCAAGTTTTATCTTTATCGGTGGTGGCGGCGTTAACGATCAATACGCCTTTATCCTGGCCCTGGCAGTAAAAAATAATATCATCGATAATGCCACCCGCCGGATTGAGTAAGACGCTATATTGAGCCTGTCCGGGTTGTAAACGGGCCAAGTTGGAGGGTACTAATTTTTGTAGAGCTTCTAATAAGTTAGTGCCAGAGAGGGCGAATTTTCCCATGTGAGATATATCAAACATTCCCACTTTCGTTCTGATCGCTTCGTGCTCTTGTTTGAGTCCGGCAAACTGTACTGGCATATCCCAGCCGGCGAAATGGGTGAATTTTGCCCCGGTGGCGGCAATTAAGTCATAAAGGGGCGTTTTGAGAATAGGGGTATTAGGATCTTGATGTGCCACTGTTATTTAACAAAATAGAGTCATCTAGTAGTTTTACATAAGATCTGCTGTTTTGGCTGACGGGTTAGGAATTAACTTATAATAGTTTCTTAGTTGATTGAATTTCAGCCTAGAGAGTGAAAACGGACAGCATTTTTTATCAGTTATTTCAACAATTCCCAGCTTGCTTTTTTGAACTGTTAAACCTACCCCCTGAAACGGCCTATCAATATCAATTCGCTTCGGTCGAGGTGAAGCAATTAGCGTTTCGCATTGATGGCGTATTTTTAACCGAGGATTCCGAGCAACCGCTTTACTTTGTGGAAGTTCAATTTCAAAGAGATCCTAAATTCTATTCAAGATTTTTCAGTGAAATTTTTCTCTATCTGCATCAAACTACTTTAAGCAATGATTGGCGAGGAGTGGTAATTTATCCGAACCGGGAAATAGAAACCAGTAATATCTTACGCTATACCGAGTTACTAAATTCTAGTAGGGTATCGAGATATTACTTAAATGAGATTGCCGAGACCGAATCGATCGGATTGGCTACCTTAAAATTAATAGTGGCCTCTTCAGAAACGGCTTTAGAGCAGGGAAGAGAATTGATCGAGAGGGTAAGGAATGATCGGGGCAAACAAGGAATGCCGCCAGATATTCTAAAATTGATAGAGAGCATCTTAGTGTACAAATTGCCCCAGTTAACTCGTCGGGAGATAGAAGCCATGTTCAGCATCAGCGATCTCAAAAATACTAAAGTTTATCAAGAAGCCCTAGAGGAAGGTAGGGAGGAAGGTAGAGAGGAAGGTAGAGAGGAAGGTAGGCAGCAAGGTAGAGAAGAAGGTAGAGAAGAAGGTAGGCAGCAAGGTAGAGAGGAAGGTAGGCAGCAAGGTAGAGAGGAAGGTAGAAGGGAGGCTCAATTGCAAACTAAACTAAGCCTGATTCCCAAGTTGCTCGGCTTGGGATTAACACCGCAGCAAATTAGCTCGGCTCTGGAATTGGACATCCAACAGGTTCAACGGGCCGCCGATAATCTATAGGTTTGATAAATATAGACTTTTAACTCCTACTGTTAGGATGAAATAGTCTCCCCACGATTTGATTTATGAATTTACCCTCGTTTCTGTGGTTGTGGAGAATCGCCGCCTGGTCAATGGGGTTGTCCCTATTTGCCTATCTTCTATTGCTCATCTCGGGAATGACCATGAGTTATTTTAGGGACGGTAGCTCGTCACTTCCTGGATGGTTGCGTCCACTACACATAACGATCGGTTTCCTACTGGTTTTTTTAGTGCTACTTTTGCTTACTATAGGATTAGTGGGGACGATCGGCCACTATGGCAGTCTCGGACATTCTTCTCACTTGTTCGCCGGTTTATGGGTCGTAATATTAGTTATTCTCTCCTCCTTCAGTGGACTGAATATTAACCGCGCTCCCGACTTGTTACGCCCTTTACATATAACCACCAATGTGATCCTCTTTTTCGGCTTCCTCTTCGTCACCGCTACCGGTTGGACTGTGGTGCAAAAATACTTACCCTAACACTATGAAATCATCATCGGAAATTTTAATCATCGGCTGCGGAGTTATCGGTTTATCTATAGCTCTTGACCTTAGCTTACGGGGAGCGAAAGTCACTATTTACGGACGAAATCCCCATAAAGCCGCCTCTCTGGCCGCTGCAGGAATGTTAGCACCTTACGCCGAAGCCATCGAACCCGGGCCGATGTTAGATTTATGCTTGAAATCCCGGTGGTTATACCCGGAATGGGTTCGTAAGATCGAAGATTTAACGGGTTCCAGCGTCGGTTATCATCCATCTGGTACTATCGCCCCCGTTTATGAAGATAAAGGCGACTCCCGAAAAGATCAGGGGCAATGGCTCGATCGATCGCTCCTCCACCTCTATCAACCGGGTTTAGGGCGCGATGTAGTCGGCGCCCACTGGTATCCCGATGATGCTCAAGTAGATAATAGGCTTCTGGTACAGGCTCTCACCCAAGCCCTGAGAGATCTCGGTGTGACAATCGAAACAGATATACAAGTTCATTCTTTACAACAAAAAGCAGGAAAAGTCAAGAGTATTTATACTTCCCGAGGAGAAAGAGAGGCGGATATATATATATTAGCGGGGGGTGCCTGGAGTAACGAGTTATTTCCGTTGCCAGTATATCCAGTAAAAGGGCAGATGATGGCCTTGAGAATGCCTAGTCCGTCGCCGCTACAAAGGATCTTATTCGGGCCGCAAACCTATTTAGTGCCCCGTCAGGATGGCCGGTTAATCATCGGGGCAACTTCGGAGACGGTGGGATGGCAGGAAGGGAATACTCCTGGTGGTATAGGCACGTTGTTGGAAAGAGCAATAAGATTGTATCCAAATTTAGAAGAATGGCCGATCGAGGAAATCTGGTGGGGATTCCGCCCAGGTACGCCTGATGAGCTTCCTATATTAGGTTCTAGCAATTGTGATAATTTAGTTTTAGCAGTGGGTCATTACCGCAACGGAATTCTACTCGCTCCCGTCACCGGCTCTTTAATCGCTGATTTAGTATTAGAAAACAAAGTAGACCCATTATTAACCCATTTCAACAGCGATCGTTTTTATCCAAAATCTGAAAAACAAAAGAAGACTATGGCTTTAACCTTATCCGATAGTACGTTCACTCTATCAAATAAGACCGAGAATACAACCGATGACGCGGACTATTTAATCATCGCAGGTCGTAAATTTAGCAGCAGATTGATGACGGGTAGCGGTAAATATAGCAGTATGGAAGTGATGCAGGCCAGCGTTGCCGCGAGCGAGTGCGACATCATCACCGTAGCGGTGAGACGGGTACAAACAAAAGCCCCGGGGCACGAAGGTTTAGCTCAAGCTTTGGATTGGTCAAAAATTTGGATGTTACCCAATACGGCAGGCTGTCAAAATGCCGAAGAAGCTATTAGGGTAGCGCGTTTGGGCCGGGAAATGGCCAAACTACTCGGACAAGAAGATAATAACTTCGTGAAACTCGAAGTCATCCCCGATCCTAAATATTTATTACCAGATCCGATCGGCACACTTCAAGCGGCAGAACAATTGGTCAAGGAAGGATTTGCCGTACTTCCCTATATTAATGCTGACCCTCTCCTGGCTAAACGGTTAGAAGAGATTGGTTGTGCTACTGTTATGCCTCTAGGTTCCCCCATTGGTTCCGGACAGGGAATCAAGAACGCGGCTAACATAGCCATTATCATCGAATCGGCAAAAATTCCCGTAGTCGTGGACGCTGGTATCGGCACACCATCGGAGGCGGCTCAAGCGATGGAAATGGGGGCTGATGCTCTCCTGATCAATAGTGCGATCGCTCTATCACAAAACCCCGTCGCTATGGCCCGGGCGATGGGGATGGCGACGGAGGCGGGTAGATTAGCGTATAAGGCGGGGAGAATGCCCCTTAAATCATACGCTAGTCCCAGCTCACCTTTAACGGGCACTATAAGTTAAATTTATATCTTTCTTTTGACGGGGTTGAAAAGCTTAAACTAGGAATTCTGGCAGAAGTGTATAATCGCCCGACCTTTTGATTGCGAGGGGGCGGAGAGTTATTTATCCTACGAACTCGAACGGATCTGAACCAGTGAGTAGGTGAACCAGCGGAGCCTTAATAGATAGGTTCACCCGAATCGCTATCAGTATCAGGAGCGATTGCGACGGGAAAAATCTTTACGCTCACCGCCACCACCGCCAGAGAAATTATCATCTTTCGGACGTGCCTTATTAACTTTAATCTGTCTTCCCATCCATTGAGCGCCATCTAAAGTTTCGATCGCTTTATCTTCTTCTTCGTCTGTGGACATCTCTACAAATCCGAAGCCTCTTTTCTTTCCAGTTTCTCTATCTATAGGTAAAGAAACTCTCGTTACCGTGCCATACTCTGCAAAAATTTCTTGTAAGTCCTCTTTAGTTACTTCGTAGAATAAGTTACCAACGTAAATCGCCATGGATTGTCTCCAAAAATCAAAACCGAACTAAGTATAAGTACCGAAAACAACCCACTGAGAATCAATACTCATGCTGTAAGGGAAATTAAACTCGTACTCTCTATTAAACTAACACAGCTTATCTATCCCGGACGACCCATAGAGGAAGATCGGGATAAATTTTTTTAAAAAAATTTCTTTCAGTTGTTACTAAGGTAGCCAGGGATACTGACTGAAATCAGGAGGCCGTTTATCTAGAAAAGCTTGTTTTCCTTCGGCTCCCTCGGCGGTCATATAGTATAGTAAGGTAGCGTTCCCCGCCAATTCCTGCAACCCGGCTTGTCCATCACAGTCAGCATTAAAAGCAGATTTAAGGCAACGAATGGCGAGGGGACTCTTTGCCAATATTTCCCCCGCCCATTTTAATCCCTCGGCTTCTAATTCATCCACTGGAACTATCGTATTAATTAAACCCATCTCTAAAGCTTGGCTGGCGTTGTATTGTCGGCAGAGAAACCAGATCTCGCGGGCTTTTTTTTGTCCGACAATGCGGGCTAGATAACTCGCCCCGAAACCGCCATCGAAACTACCAACTTTCGGGCCCGTCTGACCGAAAACCGCGTTATCGGCGGCGATGGTCAGATCACAGATCAAGTGTAATACGTGACCGCCGCCGATCGCATACCCGGCGACGAGGGCGATGACAACTTTAGGTATGGAACGGATCAGACGCTGTAAATCTAGAACGTTCAAGCGGGGCACTCCATCCTCATCCACATAACCACCCTCTCCGCGCACGCTTTGATCGCCACCTGCACAGAAAGCATATTTACCATCGGTGTGAGGGCTGGCGCCGGTGAGGAGTATCACGCCGATTTTTTGATCTTCTCTAGCGTCACAGAAAGCCGAATACAACTCGAAAACAGTTTTCGGGCGGAAGGCGTTGCGTTTGTGGGGGCGATTGATGGTAATCTTCGCCACGCCTTCCCATTTGTGATATAGTATGTCCTCGTAATTTTTAACGCTTTCCCATTGGACTTGCATCGTTTTCCAACCAAATCAGCACTTTTAAACATACCCTATTTTAGTAGTGAGGACAAAGAAAAGAGAAAAGAGCGGTCAACCGGTGCATAATCTTTCTTACCCCTCAATACGATCAACCCGATAATCGAGTAAAGAAGTGAGTATCAATAAGAAGACAGGTCGAAGTTTAGCGGGAATCGCGGGCATACTAGCCGTCGCCACCCTGATCAGTAAAATTTTTGGTTTGGTAAGAGAACAGGTGGTGGCTGCGGCTTACGGAGTCGGCCCAGTTGTCAACGCCTACGCCTATGCCTACGTCATCCCAGGTTTCTTGCTCATACTCCTCGGAGGAATTAACGGGCCCTTTCACAGCGCCCTGGTAAGCGTTCTCGCCAAGAGAGATAAATCGGAAGCGCCCCGATTAGTAGAAACCGTTACCACCTACGTGACCATTTTCCTGCTGATCATCACCGTCGCCCTGATTATCTTCGCCCCCAATTTTATCGATCTATTAGCCCCTGGATTGAAAAACCCAGCCAGAGACATCGCCGTTCAACAACTACAGATCATGGCCCCGATGGCCGTGTTGGCAGGCTTGATCGGGATCGGGTTCGGTACTCTCAACGCCTCCGATCAGTATTGGCTACCTGGTTTAAGCCCCCTATTCTCCAGCTTAACGGTAATCATCGGAGTGGGTTTATTAGCCTGGCAATTAGGCGGTAATATCAACGAGCCTAATTATATCAACCTCGGGGGTTTCGTTCTCGCCGTTGGTACTCTCCTCGGTGCCCTCTGGCAGTGGTTAGCCCAGTTGGGGGCACAGGTGAAATCCGGGATGGGCAGTCTCCGCCCCCGTTTCGATTGGCGTATCCCGGGGGTGAAGGATGTGTTAAATGTGATGATCCCTGCCACTCTATCATCTGGGATGCTGCATATCAACGTCTATACCGATCTATTCTTCGCTTCTTTCATCCCCAACGCGGCGGCGGCGATGCGTTACGCCAGTTTCATCGTGCTTACGCCCCTGGGTATCGTTTCTAATATGATTCTCGTGCCCCTATTACCGGTTTTCTCCCGTCTGGCGGAACCGGATAAATGGCCCGATTTGAAGGAGAGAATCCGTCAGGGTTTATATCTGACAGCTCTGACGATGTTGCCCCTGACGGCTCTCTTCATCGCTCTGTCCTTACCCATCGTTCAAGTTATTTACGAACGGGGCGCTTTTAATCTGGCGGCTTCTGAGGAGGTAGTGCCGGTGTTGATGGCTTACGGCTTTGGTATGTTCTTCTATCTCGGGCGTGATGTGTTGTTGAGGGTGTTCTACGCTCTCGGTGACGGAAATATTCCTTTCCGGGTGAGTATGTTTAATATTTTCCTGAATGGCTTGTTAGATTTTCTGTTTTATAAGCCTTTCGGTACTCCGGGATTGGTACTGGCTACGGTTGGAGTAAATGTATGTTCTATGGCGATATTTTTATGGATTCTTCACCGTCGTTTAGGTGGTTTACCCCTGATACAATGGGGCCTGACTTTACTGGCTTTGTCGGGGATTACTTTTATTTCGGGTTTATGTAGTTGGGGCGTGAATAACTTCTGGTACGGCTTTTTCCCTCATGAGAATTTTATCTTAAGATTATTACAGTTAGTGGTATCGAGTACGGTTGCTCTAAGTATATTTTTCAGTCTTTGTCTATTTTTGAAATTGCCCGAACTCGATATATTGATCGGTCGGCTCAAGCAAAAACTGTTGAGGAAACCTTAACCTTTCTTCCTCTTATTCTTTTTGAAAATCGCTTTCATACCCCGCCATAATTTGATCAGAGTATCTTCTACCCGGAGGACGATCGTATCTAGTATTTCGAGAATTCTTTCTAAGGGGTGTTTGACGTAACTACTAGATACGCTTTTCGTTTCTACCCATTCGTAATTTTCATAATCGTCGAAAATTGGATCTGTGTAGGGTGGATCGAAGCTATTCAAGCTTTTTTCCTGGGCTTGAAAAGAAGTTAGGTCAGTTTCTTCTTCTACGGAGAGAAGCGCGGTGGGGGATTGTTCGAAGACTACTAAAGGGGATGGCGTAACAGTTTTCTTCTCGATCGCTTTCGGTTTACCCCATTCGGCGAGCGCTCGATTGACTTTCTGCCTGATCCCTTTCTTCCTCACCTGTTTTGCCTGGGGCAATTTTTTGAGTATTTCTTCTATTTTCCCATCTATACTAGCGCGTTCTTGAGGTTGCGCTTTCTCGGGTCGATGACTGCTCACGGATTCTTCGGGATAGAGATCGAGCGCGGATAGCCAGGGATCTTCTACGATCTCATCCTTGGCGGCAGTTATGGCTATGTCTTGAGAGGGGCGGAAATAGTGATCGATCGCTGCTTTGATTAAAGCGGCTATAGTAAAAGGGTCTTCCCTGATACTATCGAGAACTTCGTTTGATTCTTGTTTCCCGAGCCATTCTTTGGTACGGTGCTGTAAATACTCGCTAAAAGCTTTTATCTGAGAGGGTAAAACCCGCCGCTCATTACCTGTTATTTTCCTCGGAGGTGTTTCGGGCTCTTCACCTGGCAGAGCGGAGCTAGTTTGACCTTCGAGTTTTAAATTAACGGCTCTGCCCTCTATCGGCTCGTAGTGATCGGGAGTGCCGAAATAGTGATCGATCGCCCCGTAGATCAACCAGTATAAACGCCATATATAAGCCTGATAGGTAGCCTCGGGGGGTTGCTTCTCGCTGTCGAAACTTGCCAATTTGTCATCGATAGCGACGAGAATCTGATGGGGGCTTTTCGGCGGGGGAGGTGGAACCGGTAGGGAGGATTCCCCGAATAGATTGATGCTCAGGGCTACTTCTCCCTGTTGTTCCCAGCTCATCAACTGCCAGAACCAGCGGATCGGAGCCAGTACCTTGCTTTGTTTTTGGGGCATCAAGCCCGGTGTTTTCCTGCTGAACCTGGCTCTGAGGCGGATGTCGTAGTAGTAGTTAGCGATCGCCGTTTTGATTTCCCCGTCTAGCCGTCGTTGTTTAGTGGGGGGGATGATGTCTAATATTTCCTGTTCCGGGGAGACGAAAACGAGTTTCCGACTATCGATGTCGGTGGCGATCGCGCTTGCCAGTTCTGGTGTATTATCTACTTTTTCGAGAACCCTTTCTAGCGGATAGGGTATTTCCTCCTCAACGGGGGTAGAGAAGGGTAATTGCTTATGATGTAGGGAGTGGCTCAAGGTTTGTTGAGCCGCTCGGGCGCTCTGGACGAGGAAATAAATCGGGTAGAGGAGGATCTGTAAACCGAGGGCAGCGGTATTCTGCAGTTGTCGGAGACTACGACCTAAACGAGTTTTGACCTTGATCGATTGACGGTTTAGAAGATTAAACAGTCGGCTCTTATAAGGGGAAGCGGACATGAATTTTTAAAAACATCATCATTAGAGGTCAGATAAGAGATCTAACCCCTAATCTAGACTAACTTATTACAGGCAGGGTTGTGGTTAAGCTTGCCGAAAACAAATAATACGAAATCCGCTTATCCTACTTTTCTTTAGGGAGAAGTGACTAGTGATACCAAATCCGTTTTTCATGGTCCCCTTTTGCGATTCGGGGAGTAGGGAGTAGGGAGTAGGCAGTCGGGATAAATACCATCGACTCCCGACTCCCGAAGACCGATTTTTATAAGTAGCCTTTGAGAACAGGATTTAGTATGACTAGTGGTTCTAGCTACTGGTCACTCGCCACTCGCCACTAATCACTCTCTCTATTAAGTAGTCTTTGAAAAAAGGATTTAGTATCACTCTTATTAAGGTTTAGGTTGAACAGGGAAACCCTGTTTTCTCAAAACTTCGGCGGCATCGGTACCGGGAGTGTAATTATAGCCCAGAGCCGCATCCGGGGTATCTTCAATAATTTTCGGGGTCAAGAGAATAATTACTTCGCTCCTATCATATTGATTGGTACTACTCCTGAAAAGGGCACCAAGTATGGGAATATCTCCCAGTATCGGAACTTTCCTCTCCGTGGCTCTCTGCGCCTCTGAGATAATTCCCGAGAGAATCAAGCTCTGTCCGTCACGGAGGCGTATCTGACCCGAGGTTAATTCCCTACGCGCTAACAAAGTTAATTGGTTTACCGTACCACCTCCGCTATCAAAACTAATGGAAGGTCCGGGAGATGCGACGGTGGGACTGACCGATAAATTGACGAAACCGTTATCGTCGATTCTATCCACAGTTACCGCCAGCGTTAATCCCGCATCGGCTAACACGGGGGTGGTAGTACGGACACCACTGAGCGGGTCTACTTGAGTGTTAACGCTCTCTAGCACCTTTTGAGTTAATTTAACCGTCGCCTGTTGCCCTTCTTGAACTACCAGAGAGGGATCGGTGAGAATTTTAGCGTTACCGGTGACGATACTAGCCTGTATCGTTGCCAGGAATTTTTGGGGATATTGGAAGAGGGTAGGAGCGTTATAAGTATAAGTAATCCGTCCCGTTTGCGGATCGACGTTAACCTCACTCACACCTGGCTGAAAAGGATTGTTGAAGCGTCCGAAACTGGGGCGGGCATAGGGTGAGAACTCATTGGCAAATTCATTGACACCCTGAATTACATTACCGAAGGGTGCCCTAGAACCAAGGGCACCATTACCGCTTTGAATATCGAAGAACGGGAGGATTTCCGCAGTACCACCGGTGATCAAGCTTTCTATCGGCACTACAGGGGGAGCGAAGCCGCCCGCACGGCCTACCTGGGTGGCGGGGGGAGGATTCATATTTCCGAAGTTGAGAACCGCCGCCCCGTTATCCTGGACGAAATAGCCATCGTTAAAGCCGAAAGAGAAACTGCTATTGAAATTATCCGTATTCAACAGGTTAATATCGATGACTTTGACGTTGACTACTACCTGACGGCGGCGGGCATCGAGTTGGACTAGAAGGGTTGAGGCTAATTGTACTTTACGAGGTTCGCCGATTAAGTTGATGCTGTTCAATCTTTCGTCTGCGGATACCCTCAATCCCGTCAATAATAGGGGGGCTGTTGATGTATTCTCGCCGCTAGGAGTTAGGGGTTCTAGTTGGGCGGGCCGCTCCCTCCTACCGATGATCCTACCTGTGAGGGGATCGACAATATCTTCGGTGCGGGAGACGAGGCGCTGATATTCCGCCCCTTGCGCGGCGAGGAAGGTTGCGGCGGTGGCGGCGTTAACTTGGTTGAGGCGAAGGCTACGACTGATCAGATTCCGGGCTTCTTGGGGTAACTGTGCCCCTACGAATACTGTCCGGCCCTGAACGTTAGCCTGTAATCCCGATACCATGAGAACGGCGTTAAATATATCTTCTACTGATTCGTTAATAAATTCGAGGGAAACGGTTCTCTCGGCATTTTCCGCCCCTTGAGCCGAGGTGAAAACTACGTTATAACCTGCGTAATTAGCCAGGGTCATCAATACTTCCCGCGCCGATGCTTCTCGCAGTAATACCCTGGGAACAACTATACTGGTGGCGAATTTAACTCTATCTAGTGAGGCATCGATGTTGGATATGGCAATATCACCTACTGGAGGTGCGACAGCTCTGGGCAGTGCTGGCACATTGGGAGTTTGCGGGTTCTGACTCGTCGGACTGCCTTGGATGATAATTTCTGGCCTGGGTACCATAACTGGTGTGCCCGGGGGTGTCGCCTGGGTTAATAAGGTTTGAGAGTCGTCAATTTCTAAATTTTTGATCTTTTGAGAAAGTTGCTTTAATGAATCGTTATTCTGCTCTGGTTTAATTTCTGAAAATTGCGGTAAGTTAAATTTATTTTTCTCTTCCATTTGAGAAAAACTTGTTGAATCTATAGCGATCGCGCTTCCTCCTGAGCCTATAATTAACATTACTAACAACGCTTTTAAATTTACTAAATAGTTAAATAATTTCATTTCACTCCTCACAATAATTTTCAAGTTTGTAATATTATGCTGATGATATAGACATCAAAAATTGATTTTAACGCGGAAATTTTAGTATATCTGTTATTTTTGTTCACCTCCTGCTGCTGGCGGTTGACCCGGCTGACCTTGAGCATTTTCAGGGGGCGGCGGTGGGGCCAACTTGGCGACTTCTTCAGGAGTTAAGGGAAGAATCATATCTATATTAAAACTCGTCACCACATTCTGATTAGTTTCTGGTATTAGTTGAGCAGTATTTTTTCCAGTTCTCAAAACTTTGGCGGTTACGTTCTCTTTATCGAGGGTAGTGTTAATATTTTTAATTAAAATCAAGGGCTGTAATCGTTCTAAATCCCTGAAAACGTTTTGCGTATTTTCATAGGTGCCTTTCATGGATACGGTATAACTTTGACGTTTTAATTTGTTATTGACGTTAGGCCCTAAAGAGCCATCATTGACGATCGTAGTTGGCCCGACGGGTTGAAAAGCCCTTAACTCTACATTCCTAGCTTTAAAAATATTTTCCACGTCCAATAAAATTGTATTCAATGCGTTCTGGTCGGCGAACATAGACATTACCTGTTGTCTGACCGCCTGTTTTTGTGCTAGATCGGCTTGTAATTTTTGAAATCTAGTCGGTCTGGTTAGACCTTTCTGTTGCTCTAATTGCTGTTGTTTAGTGGTTTCGTCGGTTTTTAATTGTTGATAGGAACTAAAGTTAGGTAATACCCAGTTCATGGCTAGATATAAAGAAGCTAATAACCCTAAAACTGCGGCGGCAATACCGCTATTCTTGGGATTGAAAGTTATACCGAAGGCGGTAGGATACTCTTCTAAATCCTCATCAGGTTTATTATTAGGTAAATACTCATCGCTGAAACTCATCTTTGTATAGCTCCTTTTTGTTCTAATGTTTTCAAACGGGTTACAACACCTACAGCCCCGTTACGGGCGATATTCGGTAGCAATTGTGAGGCGGGAGTATTATTCAATACGGTGGTTATGCTGTACTGTACGGCCTGGGGGAATTTAATCGTAACGTTGGGGGGAACATTGGCTATGTTCGTCGGATATTGAGCTAGTTGGGCCGTCTCGATCCGGGTTCGAGTAGCATCTATGAAGGGTGAACTCTGTAACGTCAATAAATAATCGTTAACGTCGGCGAAGGTTTTGGCGAAACCATCTATTTTCAGTTGAGTTTTCGGCTCCGTTTCTCCCTGGGCGGCATCGGGAGGTACCTCCGTTTGCTGGATACTCTGAATTTCAACGGTTTGGGGGGTTTGAATTCTCAATTCCTGTAAAAGTGCCGACCAAGGGCGGATTTGATTGAAGACGCTCACTAGCGCCTGCGTTTCCGCGTCTACGCTTTTTATCTGCTGTTCTATTTCTCCCAATTTTTTAGTTTGTCCCTGAGCTAGACCTAATTCCTGATCGAGTTTTTGAATGTTCGCCTGGGTTTGATTTTTCTGAGCGTCGATGAGAAATCCGAGCAGGCTCGTAAGGGCCAGCAATCCTACTCCCACTCCTATGCCGATGAACATGGGGGCCTGTTTTCTGACGGCAACGGTAGTGGGTACTTTTGTCACCGTGGTAGTCTTACTACCCGTGTTCAAGTGTCGGTCTTTGAGTAAGTTAATGTCTAGACTATACATAAGTTATATTTCCCTTAATCCTAATCCGAGTACGGTGCCCAAACTGGGGCGTTTGGTATTGGGTATGTTCTGATCCAGGTCGATCGCTAGTGAGGAGATGGGATCTATCTGTATGGTGGGGATACTTAATCTCTGGGTGAAGAATTCATCGAGTTGCTGTAATCCTCCTCCAGGCCCCGCCAGTAGTAATTGTACTATTTCCAGCTCGTCGCTTTGATTGAGATAAAAGTTGATCGATCGTCTTAATTCATCGGTCAATTCTCCCAAGACCCTCAACAGTGCCGACATACCCGGATTTACCCCCGCTCCTGTGGTCGAGCTACTCAAGCTGTCAAAAGCGGTTATGGGAATGGTTAAGCCTTGTAAAACTTCTGGGTTTCTTGTGGGCGGTAGGTTCATCGCTCTCGATAGGGCGTTCTGTAGTTGAAATGTACCTATGGGTACGGTTCGGGAAAATTGGGGTACTCCATCGACTATAATCGCTATTTCCGTATTGTCAAATTCTATGTCCACCAGTACGGCTGCCTCGTGGGAGCTAAATTGACGCAGTTGATCCCTGATGGTTCGGATTAGGGCGAAGCTATTAACTTCTAGTACATCCACCTGTAAACCGGCTTGAGAGAAAGTTTCCATATAGGAATCGGTTATCTCCCGCCGGGTGGCTACTAATAATACTTGGACTTTTTCGATACCGTCTTCGCCCTGGAAATATCCCAGCTTTTGGTAATCTAAATCTACTTCTTCTCTCGGATGGGGTAAATATAAACTCGCTTCGTGGTTTAAAACCATATCCTGCAATTCTCTTTCATCTAGTTCCGCTGGTAGGGGGATGATTCTAATAATTGATTCCCGCATCGGTACACCGGTGGCAACTCGCTTAGTTTTGATCTTATTTTGACTGAGTAACTCTCTGATCAACTCTGCCAAGGCTGGTGAATCAATTATTTTTCCTTCTTCAAATATTCCCTCCGGGACTTCTAATGAACAATATTTAACTAATTTATAGCCTTGTGATTGTTTGGCTATTTGAGCTAAATTTAGTCTCTCGGGAGTAATTTCTAATCCTACTCCCGCAGTTCTTTGAGGGAATAAGCTCGGTAGCTTTAGATTGTTAAAGTTAATGGACTTGAGCATAGTTTGGCTTCTCAGCAGGCGGCTTTGACTATCTTTCTCTTTCGTCGGTTATCGTTATTTTTCAGTATTCAGATTGTCTGTTTACTGACTTCATCTAGGTTTATCTTAACCAACAATATAAGATATGTGAAAAGTGATATAACATTCTTTCGCCTCAACTTCTTTTTTGAGAAATTGTCTCGAATGTTGTAAAGTTTTGTAAAAAAATAGGTAAGAGAGGAGAAGCCAAGCTATTGTAATGAAATTTTGAGAAATTTTGGGGTTTTCTCAACGATTCTTGACAATATCAGGGCGCGATCTTCTCTGAAGCAAGATCACTTACTTTTTTGATAACATACCCATAAACTAAACGCAAGTTAACGAGCAGGGAGAAAAAGTTCTCTCTGGTGTATACACAAAAGTGAAATTTGTCAAGTAAGTTGGGTAATACTTATTCAGGAGTGTGAAAAAGTCTTTTACGATTAAGCTCCTATGCCTATGAGAGAATAAGATCAGGTTTGCTACGGTTATAAAAATATGTCCCTCGACCCCCGTATCTTGATCGATCTCGCCCTGGCCCGTGGTGCTGGTGCGGCGGAAGTATATCAATCCAAGTCTTTATCTCACCCCGTATTTTTCGAGGCCAATCGCATCAAACAGTTAGAAAGCTCTCAATCAGAAGGCACAGCCCTACGTTTATGGCGTGATGGTCGTCCGGGGTTGGCGGTAGCTTACGGTGATGCGGATTCCTCGGCTCTAGTCGATAAAGCTTTAGCCCTCTCCGCTCTCACCCCGATCGAGGACATAGAATTTTCTCCGCCCCGTGAGGCAATTTATCCGGATACGGGCACCTCGATTGAGGTGGAAGCTTTAATCC
Source organism: uncultured bacterium (assembly GCA_964623815.1). Taxonomy (GTDB): domain Bacteria; phylum Cyanobacteriota; class Cyanobacteriia; order Cyanobacteriales; family Microcystaceae; genus Chroococcopsis. Next base: position 16,773 of record CAZUVR010000005.1, read on the forward strand.
GCTCGGGAAAGGACGCGATCGAACAAATTCGATCGGTTTATCCTGAAGTAATTTGTAACGGTCAGTGGGAATGTGAACGGGATACAACTACGCTGGTCAATTCCGAGGGTCTGCACTGTCAATATACCGACACTGCTTCAAGCTATTACCTGGGGGTAGAATGGGTCAGGGGCGAGGATTTTTTGGGGGTATACGACGGAGAAACTACTAAGGGCGAATTATCTACCGAGAAAGTAATCCAACAGATTCTAGAACGGTTAAACTGGGCCGCAAGCAACGCCGAACCGCCTCTGGGCAAAGTACCGATACTTTTCACTCCCAACGCTGCTACTATGTTATGGGGTACGGTGATCACCGCCCTCAACGGTAAGCAAATTCTCGATAATTCTTCTCCCTGGAGCCAGAAAATAGGTGAGCTGGTAGTATCCGATCGCCTGACTCTAACACAAGAACCGACGCGAGAGCCTTTCGCCTGTCCCTTCGATGATGAGGGTACTCCTACTCAATTTCTGAGTTTGATCGATCGAGGATGTATACAAAGATTTTACGGCGATCGGGCCACCGCCAAACGCTTAAATATGAACTTCACGGGTAATGGTTTCCGTCCGGGTTTGGGGGCTTATCCTACTCCGGATCTGGTAAATTTGATCGTTTCCCCTGGGAAGAAAAGTTTTCAAGAGTTAATCAATAATTTGGAGGATGGCTTGATCGTCGATCAGATGCTCGGCGGGGGGGCGGATATTTCCGGGGAATTCTCTGTCAATATCGACCTAGGTTATCGCGTCAGAAAAGGTGAGATCATCGGGCGGGTTAAGGATACGATGGTAGCTGGTAACGTTTATACCGCCCTGAAAAATGTTCTCGCCCTCGGTAACGATAGCAGGTGGAACGGCTCCTGTTTGACTCCTTCTGTTGTCGTCGAAGGCTTATCGGTAACGGGTTAATCGGGCTTGCTAATCGAAATGAACTGTACGGCAAAAATAGAGGGTTTCCATTGAATTAATTTATCGACGAGATTTTTCTTATATTGCCCAGGCACTAAAGAAAACGGGAATTGTTGATACTCGGGAAACCCTTTCAGAAAAGACGTATAGCCGAGGGATACTATTTCCAATCCCCCAGCTTTGATCAGGTCAAAATAAGTCCCCAAAGTGAAAAACCGCAGGTGAGTTTTATCTAAAATTCCAGTTTTCGAGTATTTAAAATAACCCCTTAATAATTTTAATCTCACCGTCCAGTGGGCTACATTAGGTATGGAGATGACTACGTATCCTGATGGGCTTAAAAAATTAGTTCGTAAACTGTTAAGGATTTCCCAAGGATTTTCTAGGTGTTCTAAAACGTCCAATAAAATGATCAAATCATATTTCTTATCTACTTTAAATTCCTCGATCGGCAGATAATAAACGTTATCGTAATAGTTTTTAGAAGTATCTAAATAGATAGGAGCTTTATCCACTCCATCAATAGTTATCTGACTGTATATATCTCGCAAACCTCTAGCTACAGCTCCGGAGCCTACACCTACTTCTAAAACAGAGATAGGTGTTCCTTCTTTAAACTCTTTTTGTATCATTTGAATCGCTAGTTTATGGGACTCCGATAGTTTACGATTTGGATCTAGGTAAACATCATCTTGAATAATCATACAAAGTTATTATTTAATTTACTTAATTATTAGTAGTTTCTAGCATAGCAAAATATTTTATTAATCGAACACAATATCATAAAAGCACATTAATGTCAAATTAGAATTAAGTGGATTAGTTATGCAAAAAATAAATATATCGTTTGATATAAGGCATTTGCATTATTCGACTCATAGTATATTCTTTGGCGAATTGATAATATCTCTGTAATTTACCTCTTAAAGTCATCGATTCTTCTACGGTATCGATAACTTCTATTAATTTATCGTAAATCGCCTGACAATCAATATCATAATTATCTATGTTAGTGCGGAGATCGTTTTGAGACATCGCCAAAGGAAGTGTTTTGATCTCATCGGCAGTAAAAAATTTAGGCTCTATTCCAAATTCTCTAACCTTATAACAACGGTATCGACTTTTCTGACTAGAGCTGTTCCTGGCGTTAGTATGAACTACTCCAGGTTTAATGGCGAACCAGGCTACTTTATGTTGCAGTGTACCGAAGTGAGTAAGATACAAATCAACCGAATGAGCCCAAAGATTGGCGACGAACATGGAGCGGCCAATATTATTAAAGACCGAAACGTTAGGTTTCAAATTATCAACGATTTGTTGAACCAAATCTTTTTCTGCATCTATCATCCTAATTTGTTGAGGGCTGAGTTCATATCGACCATCAGCGGTGTCAATATCGGAAGGCAGGGAAAAGCCGTCAAATACTATACCTAAATTAGGATATTTTTCCGATAAAGAATTAATTACTTTTACAAAAGTATTTTTTTGATCCCTCAGAGTTCTATCTTGATTTCTGACGCTAATCCAAATCAGTGGGAAGCATTTAGCTTTAGCTTCTTTGATGATTTGCTGGCTGTTACTGTCTGTTTTTTGTTTCGCAACTGAGTAAATATATTTTGTGAGCTGGTGATGGATAAAATTGTCACCTATATGAATTAAAAAATAATTATTGCTAACTATATCAGAGATGAGCTTATCGGAAACAGGGACAAACTTACGAATAAGAGATTGATGAGATTCATCAGAACTATGATAATTATCTACGTAGCAAATTTTATCTTCACTAATTTTGGGAAATATCTCGTAGAGCGCCCCCAAAGTTTCTCTAAAGATGAAAAATTTATCGATTTTTTGTAAAAGATTTTTGTTTTGTAATCGATAAAGAGCGGACAATTCATTCCAGAGATGATGGGCAAAATTGGGATGACCCATAAAAACGGCTATTTTTCTATTCTCTTCATCAGAGAAATATTTAAGAAAATGTTGATATTGGCTAACGACTATTGCTTTTAAGATCGACAAATGTTCTGGATAAATTCCGTAGCGATGGATGTCAATACGTACCACCAGATTATCTTCAGGAAAATAAAGCGCATCTTTAGGATAACCTTGCCCTAAATTGCCAGTAACCAAGTAGAATACTTTAGCGCCCACGAATCGATAAAATAGTACCCCCTGGCTGATGGGGATGGATTGATTCGATCGCAATACTTCGCCGGTTATCGGGCAGATAGCATAAACATATCTTTTAAGTACGGCCCGGTTTTGGAATTCTCTGACATCGTGGGTTGCCAAACCGACTCTTTTAGTAAAATTTTGTAAGAGGTAATCGGGAGAATAGTTTAAGGAAGTTAAGTAATCAATATTTTCCGGGATTTGTAAAGAAGGTTTTATGCAAATTATTTTCTCACCTGGATCGGTTTTAAAAAAGTCAATCAAATCCAGATAATTGCTAGATGATGGGGTGGGAAAATTTTCCTTATCTATTGTTTCCTCTACTAGCGATCGCTGTTGAGTGTTTAATAAACTCCATATCCGTTGATAAATATTATATGTACGATCGATCGCCATGTTTTTTTATATAACTGCTACTTAAATAATATCCCTGACGCGGATTAAAAAATACCGTCGCTTTCAAGCGACGGTATGAAAAGCGCCGGTGTATCGGTAAACGCGGCTTAAATGTATTCTTCGCCCACTTGAAGATTAAATAACATCTGTAGAGATTGTAAACACTTCTTCCGCGCCTCTATATCCTGTTGCGCTCGCAATTGTACCATCGGCTCATGAAGTATTTTATTAACGATACCCCGAGTCATCGCTTCGATAACTTCTTGATGCTTTTCCGCGAATTCCGTACCGAGACGGGATAGGGCTTTCTCTAATTCCTGCTCTCGGATGCTCTCGATCTTAGTTCTCAAACAACTGATAGTAGGAACGGTATCTAACGAGCGTAACCAGAGAGCGAAGGCTTCCACCTCCTCTTCTAATAAAGCTTCTGCTTCTTGAGCCATTTTGCGGCGACTAGCCTGATTAGCGGCGACGACGGCTTTTAAATCATCGACGTTGTAGGCGTGAATATTGAGTAATTCCTGTACGTCGGTGGCTACGTTACGGGGTACGGAAATATCGATGAGCATCAATCTCTGAGATTGAATCGTCACCGTCTCTAAACAGCTTTTATGTAGGATCGGTTCGGTGGCACCGGTAGAAGTAAATACTATATCCGATTGAGCCACTATTTCAATCATGGAGGAGAGAGGATAGGATTGAATCGGTACGCCCGGGAATTGACCGATTAACTCATCGACTCTAAGCTGAGAACGATTAACGATATTGATTTGAGTTGTCCCCTTAGCTATCAGGTGTTGTACCAACAGGCGCGACATTTTCCCAGCACCGATGATGGTAACTTTCTGACTGCTGAGGTCTTCTACTTTAGCGTGAGCTAGTTCGACGGCTGCGGAGCTAATAGAAACCGCTCCGGTACCGATATTGGTTTCACTGCGTACCCGCTTGCCGGCGGTGATAGCTTGCTTGAAAAGACGATCGAGCAGTTGGGCGATACAATTGTACTTTTGAGCTAGTTTGTGAGTATTTTTCACCTGGGCGAGAATTTGCCCTTCTCCTAAGACCAAGCTTTCCAACCCGGCGGCTACACGGAAAAGATGGCGTACAGCGTCTTGATGAAGCAGGGTGAAGAGATAGCGGCGTAATAACTGGAGCGGGATATGTCCTCTCTCGGCGAGAAACTGGGTTATTTCCACGACTCCCTTTTCCGTATCCGTCACCACCGCGTAAATTTCCAGACGATTACAGGTACTGATGATCGCCACTTCTTGAATGTGAGGGTAAGCCCTGAGATGGTTGAGGGCTTCTTCCATTTTCGCTTCTTGAATACTCAGTTTTTCACGAACTTCTACTGGGGCAGTCTTGTGACTTAAACCCACGACGGCTATATTCATGTGTTCTCCTACCAGTGTTTCAGACCGCAACGAAAATTTAATCTTATGGATAAGTGCTAATTGTCTCTAACTGTTGCAATTTAGTCTGAATGAGTACTTGATTTAAAGTGTATGAAAAAAAACTTTATATTTATATATGATCAGAAATCTGCCTAGGGGTAAATCCTTACCCCTATGACAAAAATCAAAGATTCAGGATTACTTCAATTGTAGAACTTTTGGCTGGTCGAAGAGGTGAACCGTATCGACGAAACGAGCGGTTTTCGATTGGGTAGAAATAACTAGGCTCTGGGTTCTGGCTCCACCGTGAAAGAAACGCACGCCGTCCATCAAGGTGCCGGGGGTGATCCCGCAGGCGGCAAACAGAACGGTTTCGCCACTAGCTAATTCTTCGCAATTGTAAACGCGATCGGGGTCTTCGATATTCATTTCTTTGAGTCGGGCGATATTACCCTCTCTGCTCTCGCCGATCAATCCGGTTTTGACGACTTCGGGATCATAGATCAATTGACCCTGGAAGTGACCACCGAGACAACGCATAGCTGCAGCGGAGATAACGCCTTCGGGTGCGGCACCGATACCCATCAGGGCGTGAATGTTGGTTCCACTAAAAGCGCAGGAGATGGCAGCAGATACGTCACCGTCGCTGATGAGACGAACTCTCGCCCCGGCTTCGCGGATTTCTTGAATAAGTTCTTTGTGACGGGGACGATCCATTACCACTACTACTAATTCTTCTACGGAACGATTGAGACAATCGGAGAGAATTTTTAAGTTCTGAGTGGCGGACTTATTAATATCTACATGACCTTTAGCGGCTGGGGGAGCGGCTAATTTTTTCATGTAGAAGTCAGGTGCGGCGAACAGGCCGCCTTTTTCGGAGATAGCCAGTACTGCCATCGAGCCGTTTTGTCCATAAGCTACTAGGTTAGTACCTTCGCAGGGGTCAACGGCGATGTCGATTTCGATCAGTTCATCCGGGTTGCAATATTTGGCCGCGTCGGTTTGGGTACAAATTCCCACTTCTTCACCGATGTAAAGCATGGGAGCTTCGTCTCTTTCCCCTTCTCCGATGACGATCCGACCTCGCATATGGATTTTGTTCATTCTTTCCCGCATAGCTTCAACCGCTACTTGGTCGGCGATGTTCTTTTCTCCTTTCCCCATCCATTTCGAGGATGCGATCGCAGCCTGTTCTACTACTTCTATAATCTCTAATCCTAAGGTACTTTCCACGAATCTTCCTCCCGACTACTAATCTGGCTTTGTCATTAATTTATTGATTCAGTGAAAAGTCTATCACTTGACGGGATCATCTTTTCAATCACTTATTTGAAGTTTAATGCACAAAAATTCTATTTTGTCAATCAATTTTGGTTATACCGGCGCGGCTCAATTATGATTGTTTTCGTATCCTACGATAGAGCGGATTGTAATTAAATTGTGTTACATTCTGATTAACTCGATGAGTAAGTCAGCTTAATTCAACTCGGTGTCGATCGGTTTGAAGCGGGGGAACCAGATTTTAGGGGCGCATTTCTAGATTTAGAAAAGAGTATCTCTCTACTCTAGCCCGACAGCTAACTCCGTCAGCTTTGAGAGAAGACTGAAAGACTTTTAAAGTCTTATCAGTGTTCTTCGCTGGTACTGCTCGATTATGTCGTACCTGTAGAAAACACCATGTTTCAACTTAACTTATCATTGATTGCAGTAGCCGGCCAAACCGCTTGGAGAAAAGTTAAACCGGTATTATTACGAGATTCGATTTTACTACCGGCGCTGGGCTTTTTAGGAATTATCGCTCTGTGGTGGATAATAGCCCTGTTTCATAGCGATGTAATCCCGACTCCACCCCAGGCCTTTATGGCTAATCTGGATTTCATCATCAACCCTTTCTATCGTCGGGGGCCCGGTGACTTGGGCATCGGCTGGTTATTACTGGCGAGTTTAAGAAGGGTACTGTTAGGATTTTTATTGGGCGCGATCGTGGCGATTCCTGTGGGATTCCTGATCGGTATGTCCCGGCCCGCGATGCTGATTCTCAATCCCCTGATACAGATTTTCAAACCCGTATCACCTCTAGCCTGGCTACCCATATCTTTAGCCATCTTTAACTTAGCCGATCCTTCCGCCATCTTCGTTATCTTCATAACTTCTCTCTGGCCGACAATTATCAATACGGCTTTGGGAGTACAGAGCGTTTCTAAAGACTATATCGACGTGGCGAGAGTTTTAGAAATGTCGCAGTTCGGGCAGATTTTCAAAATCATACTACCCGCCAGTTTGCCTTATATTTTTACGGGTTTAAGAATTAGTTTAGGCATAGCCTGGCTTGTAATCGTAGCGGTAGAAATGCTCACCGGCGGCATCGGGATAGGGTTTTTTCTCTGGGATGAGTGGAATCGACTTAACTTAAGTTCGGTATTTCTAGCAATTCTAGTGATCGGTTCGACTGGGTTAATCTTAGATTTAATCGTGGCTCAAATTCAAAAATTAGTGACCCATCGGGCTGTTAGTAAGTCGGCTTTTTAAAGGACGCGAACTTGTATGACTCCTCACAATTTCAGCAGGCGGGATTTTTTAAAATATTCGGCTACGGCTACGGGATTGTTTTTATCTTCCTGTGCCATCAGCGCCAATCGCGCACCAGCAGGTTTATCGAAAACGGCGGAAGCGATCGAACCGATAGTTAAACCAGAATCTCTGGAGAGACCTAATATCAAAGTGGGTTACGTACCCGTGAACGATTGCGCTCCTTTTGCGATCGCCTGGGAAAAAGGTTTCTTTCGTAAATACGGATTAAACGTCACTTTAAGCCGGGAAGCGAGTTGGGCCGCCTCCCGTGACGGCATTATCTTCGGGCGCTTAGACGCTTCTCCAGTGGTATCTGGCGCGGTAACTAACGCTCGCATCGGCGCTGAGGGTGCGCGTCATGCCCCCCTATGCGCGGCGATGACGATTCATCGTCACGGTAACGCGATGACAATGAATCAAGCGATGTGGGATTCCGGTTTACGCCCCTGGCACGAATATAAAGAGGACTTAGAAACTTTCGGGCGGGACTTCCGTAATTACTTTGATAATATCGCGCCAGAAAAGCGGGTGTGGGCGGTGGTTCTCAGCTCCGCAATTTATGAATATTTCGTGCGCTATCTTTCGGCGGCGGCGGGAGTTGATCCGATTAAGGAATTCCGGGTAATTATTACCCCTCCCCCCCAGATGGTAACGAACATGAGAATCGGGGCCATGCAGGCTTATATGGTAGCCGAACCTTGGAACACCAGGGCGATTACTGGCAACGCGGGTGTAGGCTTTACTTTCGCCCAGGGGCGCGAGATTTGGGCGGGGCATCCCGATCGACTTTTGGGCGTGATGCAATCTTTCATCGATAATTATCCCAAGACCTACCGCTCTCTCGTCAAGGCGATGATCGAAGCCTGCCAGTTCTGTAGTAAAGCGGAAAATCGGGCGGAAGTGGCGGAGATTATCTCGCAACGCTCTTTCACCGGCGCTAAACCTAAGTTTACCCGTCCCGCGATCGTCGGCAATTATAATTACGGCGGCTTTGACGGTAAGGCGAGAGTGGTCGAATCTCCCGATACGACCATATTCTACGATATACCTGCTGATATACCCGAACCCCCTGATTCTCACTCAACCTTCCTCTGGCGTTCTCAGAGCCTATGGTTGATGACTCAGGCGGCGAGGTGGGGACAGATCGAGGAAATACCTAAGAATGCTGAGGAGTTGACGAAACAGGCCTGGCGTACCGATCTTTATCGGGAGATAGCGGGTGAGATGGGTATTAAATGCCCTCCGGATGATTTTAAGGTAGAGCCTCCGGAGGTATTCATCGATAAGAAAGGGTTCGATCCGAGCGATCCCGTAGGTTATTTAAAGAGTTTTGAAATTAGAGCAGCGCGACCGCAATTATTTTATTTATCTTAGGGTTAATTATCATGATAAATTCTCAATTCGCCAATCTTACCCTTCAAGAACCGAGCGATAATAACTTCTTAGTTATTGAAAATTTAGTTAAGTCTTATAAGAAAGCTGATGGTAGCGATTCAGTCATTCTCGATAATATTAATTTAACTATCGGGGAAACTGAATTCATCACGGTTATCGGTCATTCGGGCTGTGGTAAATCTACTTTGCTGAAAATTGTCGCCGGTTTAGAAAAGGCGACTTCCGGTTTAGTAACTTTAGAGGGTAAGGAAATTCGCAAACCCGGCAGCGAGAGAATGATGGTATTCCAACACTATTCTCTTTTACCCTGGCTGACGGTGAGGGATAATATCAGACTCGCCGTAGATGAAGTTCTGAAATCGGCTTCTAAAAGCGAAAAAATTAGTATCGTTAATGAACATTTAGAGATGGTGGGTTTAACTGCCGCAGCCGATAAGTATCCGGATGAGATTTCCGGGGGGATGAAACAACGGGTAGGAATTGCCCGCGCTTTGGCTATACGTCCAAAAATGTTATTAATGGATGAACCTTTTGGCGCTCTCGACGCGCTGACGAGGGGTAAATTACAGCGTCAGGTGTTGGATATTTGGGAGAGTCATCGACAGGCGGTAATGATGATCACTCACGACGTGGATGAGGCTCTTTATATGGCCGATCGCATCGTGATGATGACCAACGGCCCCTATGCTAAGATCGGTGAAATTCTCTCGGTGCCTTTCCCCCATCCCCGCAATCTGAAACAGATCCGGGAAACGAGCGAGTATTACGACTTACGGAATTATGCCCTGAATTTTCTGGATAAATATTTTAATCAGGAAAATTAGGCACTCTTAATCGCCACAGTTTTCCTTCTCAATGGGTATTCTGGATTCAAAGGCAATCTATCTTAAGTATTAATTATCACAGGGAGAGGAGAAGTTTTCTCTATCTCCGTGTAGATAAATTGTTTTGCTGGAACTAGTAGTTATAGATTAGTTTAATAATTTATTTATACTTCTGACCAAACGGGATAAAATTTGACAATAGCTGGATTAATATTAGAATGAAATGTGTACATAAAAATTAAGTTTATTCCTGCAGATATTACTAGCTATTCTTAAAAAATCTCGTCCTAAAGCTTTGCCATTTCATGTTTAATTTACCATCTTCACGAGATAGCCTTAATTCTCGGTTTATATCGGAAAAACCAGAATGTTTACTAGTCTTATTGATTGACAAGAATGAGGAAGGGAGAAGATTAATAAAGGCTTGTTTAGAGGATATAGGTGAGATTGACTACGCTATTATCGAAGCGGCAACAGCTTCTGATGCGATTAATTTATACGGGGAAAATCAGCCTCATCTAATATTATTACAATACGATTCTTCTGACAGGATGGGAGAGGAATTTTTAAGCTCGATGCCGAAGGCACGCTCAGCTACCGTCGCAGGAGAAAGAGCAGATCAACCTCCGATTATTTTATTAACGGAAACGGCGGAGCGAAGTTTACCGATGACAGCTCTGAGAGCGGGAGTATGTGACTTTTTAGTCAGGGAAGAGTTGACAACCACAGAGTTAAACAGGGTAATAAATCGAGTTATCGGCAAAAAGAGGAGATCATCGGCCGATGAATCATTCCTAAGAGAAGCGGAGAAGCGTCTACTCGATAATGAGGAACGCTTTCGTACCCTGGCCGATAATATTTCCCAGTTCGCTTGGATGGCTGACGAAACAGGCTGGCTTTTCTGGTATAATCGGCGCTGGTATCAGTATACAGGTACTACACTGGAAGAGATGCAGGGGTGGGGATGGCAGAAAGTACATCACCCGGAACACGTAGAGCGGGTGACGGAACGTTTTAGGGATTTTGTGGCAAGGGGGGAGTTGTGGGAGGATACATTTCCCCTGCGGGGCAAAGATGGGAAGTATCGCTGGTTTCTATCGCGGGCGATGCCGATTAAGGATGAGAGGGGGCGAGTGGTGCGCTGGTTCGGCACTAATACGGATATTGATGACTTGAAGCGGACGGAAGCGGAGTTAGCCGAGAGCAAAGGGATTCTCGATGCTTTAATGGAGTATATCCCGGATGGTATTATGCTTGCTGATGCCCCTGATGTGAATATACGTCGGATCAGCAAATACGCAAGGGAGTTAACCGGCCGCCCTGGGGAATTACTCGAAGGCATTTCCGTTGAACTACATACCGAGAGATGGGAGGTATTTTATGCCGACGCTATTACTCGTCCCGAGCCGCAACAATTGCCCCTGAGTCGGGCGGTTCAGGGCGGGGAGGTGGTATTAGATGAAGAGTGGGTTTTACAGCAAGCCGATGGCAAGAAAATTCATATTCTCTGCAATGCGGCTCCAATTCGAGACGCGGAAGGACGGGTAACGGGCGGTGTAGTTGCCTGGCGGGATATAACCGATCGCAAACAGGCCGAAATCCTTCTCAAACAACAGGCAGAAGAATTAGAAATGTTGAACGCCACCCTCAAGCAAACTACAGCGCAACTGAGGGAGAGGAATCAGGAGTTAGATCGGTTTACCTATACCGTGTCTCACGATCTGAAAGCCCCATTACGAGCGATCGCATCTCTGGCACAATGGCTGTCTGAAGACTTAGAAGGGGAATTAACCGGAGAAAATTTGCACAATTTGCGGCTGTTACAGGAAAGGGTAGCTCGGATGGATGAGCTGATCAACGGCTTACTCGCGTACTCCCGTATCGGGCGAACCGAAGTACCGTCAGAGGAGGTGAAAGTAAAGGAATTATTGAACGACGTAATCGATTCTCTCGCGCCTCCAGAAGGGCTGACGATTTGGATACAGGAGGAGATGCCTGTTCTGACGACGAAAAAATTACTGCTCTTTCAAGTCTTCTCTAACCTGATAAGTAATGCCATCAAACATTGTGAGCGGGATGATGGGCGCGTCGAGATAAGGGCTATCCAACGAGAGGGATACTATGAGTTTAGTGTCAGGGATAATGGGATAGGGATAGCCCCAGAATATCACCAGCGTATCTTTAATATGTTCGAGAGTCTCAAAGAGCAGGAATTAGGACAGAATACGGGGATAGGTTTATCGGTGGTGAAGAAAATCGTCGAAACTGAAGGGGGGGCGATCGAGGTAGAATCTTCACCAGGTAACGGGGCTACTTTTCGGTTTACCTGGAGTATCAATTCTTGAAAACCCGATCAAACCAATTTCCTTATCGCCGCCACTAACTGCTCGATTTCCCCCGGTAACGTGAGATAGTGAACGCAGGCGCGAACGCAGAGGGGATCTAATAGAGTCCTCAAGAGAAAGCCCTGATTTTCCAATTCCATCACCAACTTTTGCGGGGAGATGGCAGAATCGAGCGTAAAAGAAACCAAACCCGATTCCGGGGGCGTAGTTTTCAGACACTTGATAGACTCAACCGACTGCAGCTCGTGCCACAGATAGCCAGTCAATTCCCGTATCTGCTCGTAACGTTGCCGGGCATCGCCCCAGAGATGATGTACGGCGATCGCCGCCCTCAAGCCTTCGTACTGGGGATAGGCGGAAGTAGCTATCTCGAATCTTCTCCCGTCGGGCTTCCAACCCGTACCGTAGCCTTGAGAATCCACTTCTAAACCGCGCCAACCGATAAAAGTAGGATGGAGAAACTCTAGAACCTCCGGGCGCACGTATAAACCCCCCACACCAGCGGGGCCGCACCACCATTTATGACCGGTGAAAGCATAAAAATCTACCTCTAATTCTTCTAGATTGAGATCCAGACAGCCGACGGATTGAGCCGCATCGCTCAACACCCACACGGGCCGATCGGTAGTCGGGTTATTATGGCAATACCTACTAATTTCTCCCAGGGGTATTACCTGGCCGGTATTCCAGAGAACGTGACTCCCCACTAGGAGACGGGTGTTAGGGCGTAGGGCCGACTTTATCACTCCTAACACATCGCCCCCGTTGAGAGTTTCTCTTATGGCGCAGGTGGAAACTTCTAATTGAAAACGTCTGGCTAATTCTTTCACAGCGGCGATGATGCCGGGGTGTTCGCAATCGGTTAAGAGAATATGATCGCCCCTCTGCCAATCTAAGCCCCAAAGGGCGATGTTACACCCCACCGTCACGTCTTCTGTGAGGCTGATGGTGTCTGGTTGTACCCCTAATTCCCGGGCGATTTCTTCCCGCAGTAAATCGCTCCTCTTGGTGATCCAACCGTTCACCTTACCCGAAAAAGGGCCTCTCTGCTGTAGATAATTATGAGCGTCGATGATCGCTTCCAATCCTGACCTCGGTAAGGTTCCCTGACCACCGAAGTTAAAATACATCTTATTATTTAATCCGGGAAATTCTAGTCGCTGTTGTTTAAGATTACCGGCGATCGATTCTCTATCTATCATAATTCTCTTATTATCTTTCTAAATCAACTTTACCTATTTTTCCTAGAATCCAGTCAAAATAAAGTAAGGACTTTTTGTACTCGGCGATCGGGCCTACTCACCTATTTATCTGATGCTACTGACCGATGATCTCTTACTCGATTATAAAAGGTGCCAACGTAGGGCTTTTTTAAACTCCTATGGTAGCCCAACAGAAAAAGATCCCGAACGCGATTTTTTGCTGAAATTACGCCAGGAAAGCAGGCAACACCTCGAAAATGTCCTACAGGAGCATTATCCCGACCACGAACGCCCGTCAACCGAGCGCAGACATTGGCGGATGACGGCGGCGGCGACGGAAGAGTTGATGGAGCGCGGTGCGGGCTGTATCTCCAGCGGTATTCTCCTCTACGAGTACGCCGATCATAACGACCGCACCATCACCCTATTAAGCAGGCCGGATTTACTGATCAAGCAACTGGGACATTCTAAATACGGTGACTGGCAATACTACGCTGTCAATATTCAACTCGGCCGCCGACCGAAACCAGAGTATAAATTAATCACGGCTTTTAACGCCTATTTACTGGGCTTCGTACAGGCCAGATTACCTCAATACAGTGAGATCATCCTCCGCCGACATAATTATCACCGCGTCGAGTTGAGCGTTTGGATTCCGAAGATGGAGGAAGTGCTAGGGGAGTGCTTAAAGATGCTCGACTCTCAAGCGGAACCGGAAGTATTTATATCGCGGCAACGGTGCAGTCTCTGTCACTGGTATAGCCACTGTTATCAAATCGCTCAATCTCAACAACATCTGTCTTTAGTCCCTGGGGTTACTCCCAGCCGTTATCAATATTTACAGTCAGTCGGGGTGATGGATTTAGAATCCTTGGCGGCTATCTCTCCGGGACAAATTGGTGAGGCGATAGGATTGGAAATCGCCAATCAATTACAACAGCAGGCTAAATCCCTAGTAGAAAACCGACCTTTTCGCCGGATGACTACGGGTAAGAAAAATATTGCCCCCATTCCCAACCGAGAGATCGAATTGTACTTCGATATAGAAGCGGAGCCAGAGCAAAACTTAGATTATCTCTTGGGAGTGCTAATAGTCGATCGGTCTAGCAATATACAGGAGTTCTACCCCTTCCTGGCGGAGACTCCCGAAGAAGAAGGTATCATCTGGCAGAAATTCCTCGCCCTGGTGGGAACTTATCCCGACGCGCCCATCTTTCACTTCGCCGAATACGAACCAGAAACTATTAAGAGACTGGGGCACTTATATCGCACGCCTAAAGCGGTAATCGATGCTTTGATTGCCCGATGTTTCGACTTGCACTATCAAGTTACCCACTGCGCCACCCTCCCGGTTGAGAGCTACTCCCTCAAATCCCTGGCGAATTGGATCGGTTTTCAATGGCGCAATCAGGGGGTAAGCGGTGATCAGTGCGTGTGGTGGTACGATCGATGGTTAAAAACTGGCGATCGTTCTTTTTTATCGGCGATCGTTCAATACAATGAAGACGACTGCAAGGCCACCTATCATCTGAAGAACTGGTTGAGCGATTTTCTGAGTTAACCGAACCTACCGGCTACATAATCTCTGGTTTGTTGGTGATTGGCATCGGTAAAGATTTTCTCTGTCGAATTAAATTCCACTAAACGCCCGATACGGGTTTCGTCGGCGTTGAAGAAGGCGGTGTAATCCGATACCCGAGAGGCTTGTTGCATATTGTGGGTGACGATGACGATCGTTAATTTCTCTTTTAAAGAGTGTATCAATTCCTCCACTTTCAGGGTAGAGATGGGATCGAGAGCGGAGCAGGGTTCGTCCATTAACAACACTTTCGGTTGATTGGCGAGGGCGCGGGCGATACAGAGACGTTGCTGTTGTCCCCCGGATAGTCCTTGGGCCGACTTTTTCAGCACATCTTTTACCTCGTCCCAAAGGGCTGCGCCTCTGAGGGCGTTTTCAACTATTTGATCTAATTCTTCCCGGGCGCAGGAGCGAAAGATCCGCACCCCGTAGGCGATATTATCGTAGATGCTCGATGGAAAGGGGTTAGGTCTTTGAAACACCATACCTACCTGTCTTCTCAGGGTATTGAGATTTACCCCTTTGCCATAAATATCCTGTCCGAAGAATGTTACCCTTCCCTGTACTGTCACCTTACCTTCTAATTCACCGATGCGGTTCAGGGCTTTTAGGAGGGTAGATTTACCGCAACCCGAGGGGCCGATCATGGCGGTAACTTTCATCAGGGGAATACCTAGGGTAACGCCTTCGAGAGCTTTTTTCGTACCGTAGAAAAAGCTGAGATTTTCCACTTCGATCGCTTTCTGGGCGGTTAAATTATCTATGGTGGTGGTTGAAGTTGTCATAGCGTTTAGGAAAGATTACGTTTACGAGTTACGATACGCGAGAGAATATTGGTGACGAGAACTAAAATAATTAATACGAGGGAGGCTGTCCAGGCGAGGGAATTTTGCTCTGGAAAGGCCGAGCTAGCATATTGATAGATGAGAACGGTCAGAGAAGCCGTAGGCGACCATAGATTCTCTGCCCAGAATTGACTGAATAGAGCCGTGAACATCAAAGGGGCAGTTTCTCCGGCGGCGCGGGCTACGGCTAGAAGTACCCCCGTAGTAATCGGCGCTACGGCAGCGGGTAGGATAATCCGTCTTACCGTATCGAATTTAGAGCCTCCTAGAGCGGCCGAACCTAATCTATAGGATATTGGTACTAACTTTAGGGACTCTTCGGTGGTGAGGGCGACAATGGGTAACATGATCACTCCCAAAGCTAAAGCCCCGGCTACCGCTGAAAATTGTTTGGTGGTGATCACCAGTACCCCGTAAGCGAATACACCGACGATTACCGAGGGTGTACTGCTGAGGACAACGATGGCGAAGCGTAAGGCGTTACCGAGATTCGATCCTTTAGCGAACTCCGAGAGAAAAATTCCCGTCATTATTCCTAAGGGTACACTAAAAAGGGTAGCTAACCCTACCATCGTTAAAGTGCCCACAATAGCGTTAGCAAAGCCGTTAGGGGTGCCCGGTTCGGCTCCTAAAGGAGCCGGTAAAGATGTAAACACTTCCCCATTAAACCCCGGTAAACCTTCAACGATGATTTTTCCCAAGATGGCGAACAAGGGTAAGATAGCCAAGGCGCTGAGTGCGATGGCCAGTATCGTCATCCCGTTACTGAAAAAGCTTCTGAAGGGTGATAGGGGTTGGTGTAATTCTCGATCGAGTAATGGTTCTTGAGACATATTAGCGTTTACTGTTGATATATTGCACCATCAAGGCGGCGATACTGTTAACTATCAGAGTAATGACGAACAGGATTAAAGCGAGGTACATTAAGGCACCTATGTGTAAAGGATCAAAAGCTTCGGGAAAGGTATTAGCCAGCACTGCGGGGATAGTGTATCCCGGAGCGATGAGGGAAGGGGTGATGATCGATGAATTACCGATAACCATCGCCACTGCCATCGTTTCCCCTAAAGCCCTACCCAATCCTAAAATTACCGCTCCAATAATACCTGAACTTGCTGTAGGTAAAACCACCCGCCAGATAGTTTCCCAACGAGTGGCACCCAAAGCCATCGAGGCACTACCCAAATCTTTCGGTACGGTAAGCAGAACATCTCTACTGATGGCGGCGATCGTGGGGAGGATCATCACGGCTAAAAGTATCCCGGCGATGAACATACTCGGCCCGAGCGGTTGAGTACTGAACAGGGGAAACCAACCAAAATGCTCGAATAGCCAATCTTGAATCGGTTTGATGATGGGAATCATGACGAATATACCCCACAAACCGACGATAACACTGGGAATCGAGGCAATTAATTCTACTAAAAAACCCACCGGTACTCTAACCCATTCGGGTATGAAAGTTTCACTCGTTGTTAGCGCCACCGCCAGCCCCAGGGGAATAGCGATAAGTAGGGCGAGTAAAGAAGTTATCAGGGTGCCGTAAATAAACGGCAAGCCGCCAAAGATTAATTTATTGCTATCCCATTCGGTGCCGAATAAAAAACCCAGTCCGAAAGTACCGATCGCAGGACGGGCATCTTTAAAGACTATTAAGGCTATCCACAACAGAAAGATCAGCCCCGAAAGGGCACAAAGCCAGACGAGTCCCGTAAATATCAAATTAAGGGTGTTGTTTATCCCTTTACTTTCCGTAATATCTAACGTTTGACTCGGGGCTAATTCACCAGGCGGAGAGAAGTCGGTCATATATTTATTAATTTCAACCACGATAGGGGGATAGAACATTTTCTATCCCCTTTTTATTATTTAATCCGATCTACTTGCGTTAAGACTCTCTTGGTTACTGCTTCAGGGATGCGAGTAAATTCGAGTGAGTTGTTAATGCTCTGCCCGGTGGTCATAATCCATCTCAGTAATCTTTGCATTTCTTTAGCTTTTTGGGCATCTTTATAGTCGGTCTGTACTAAGAGCCAAGTTAAGCCGACGATCGGATAACCGTCAGAAGGATCGTTTACATCGGCGGTAAAATCGGCATTAAAGGTTACTCCGGACATGGCCCGGTTAGCTTCCGCTAAACTAGGCTCTACAAAACGGCCGGCTTTATTTTGAATTCTTGCCGTTCTCATCGTCGGGCCTTCGTTTTTACGGGCGTAGGTGTCTTGAACGTAACCTATAGCACCATCGGTTTGTTTTACCAGTGCGGCTACACCATCATTTTTAGGCCCTTTTAATACGGTGAAGCCCCAGTTCGGCTCTTTACTAGCACCGACTTTGCTTCTGAATGAGGAACTGATCGCGCTCAGGTGGCTGGTAAAAATTTCGCTCGTCCCGCTACTATCGGCTCTGACTACTACTCTGATAGGTCTGTCGGGCAATTGCGGATTTACCTGTCTCCAATTGGTTATCTCGCCGCTAAAAATTTTGGCTAGGTTAGCTCTAGAGATTTGTAAGTTATTTACTCCTTGTAAATTGTAGACTACTGCTACCGCACCCCCGGCTGTGGGAACCAGTAACAATCCTCTTTTCATCTGACCTTTTTCAGCCGAGGAAGGAGCGGCATCAGTGGCACCAAAATCTACGGTTTCACTGATGAATTGGCGAATTCCTGCGCCGCTACCTACGGCGTTATAGTTAACGGTGACTCCAGTGGCTTTCTTATAATCGTTGAAGTATCTCTGATATAAAGGAGCCGGGAAGGTGGCACCTGCACCGTTAATAGTTTGCGCTATTGCTTGCCCTACCGTACCGAAAACTACGCCGACGCTCGCGATCGAAGCGGCACACACTATATTGAGCTTAGTTGCTGAGAACAACATAAATTTTTATTGGAGTTAAGGATATTTTTCACTGGTTATCAAGTAACCAGATTACAGTTTATCTGATTACTTCTTTTTTTTATCCATAAACTTTTAAACTTTCTCTCAGATAAGGTTAAGAATAAGTAAAGAATTCTTAAACTCTTTCTTAACTTTTCTTGAACCGCTCTTTGTTATTAATGTTCAAGAATTAACCGCTATTTTTAGGATAAAAAACTTGACAATGGGGTAACAATAAGCGTTATTAGATGATAACAATTACCCGAAACGTCCGCTCACATAATCTCTAGTAGACTCCTGTTGCGGGTCTTGGAAAATTCTTTCCGTGCGATCGTATTCCACCAGATAGCCGACTTTACCGCCCTTGGGAGTCGGTTCGGCGTTGTAAAAAGCGGTGTAATCCGATACCCGGGTAGCCTGTTGCATATTGTGGGTAACGATGACGATCGTATATTGTTGCTTTAACTCGTTAATTAATTCTTCTACTTTCAAGGTAGAAATGGGATCGAGAGCGGCACAGGGTTCGTCCATGAGGACGACATCAGGTTTAATGGCGATCGTGCGGGCGATACACAAACGCTGTTGTTGTCCGCCGGATAAAGCTAAACCACTTTCCTTAAGTTTGTCTTTGACATCATCCCAGAGAACGGCTTTTTTCAAGCTTTCCTCTACTAATTGATCCATATCGCCTTTATAACCGTTTATCCGCGCTCCGAAAGCGATATTTTCATAGATAGATTTGGGGAAGGGATTAGGTTTTTGGAATACCATACCGATGCGACTCCGCAAGGATACGGGATCGAGATTCGGGCTGTAAATATCCTTACCCTTGTACGTCACCTTCCCATCGATCCTGGCGCTGTGAATCAAATCGTTCATCCGGTTAAAACAGCGGAGTACGGTACTCTTGCCGCAACCAGAAGGGCCGATGAAAGCGACGACCTTTTTCGGGGGAATATCGATCGACACATCCCTCACCGCTAGATTAGAACCGTAATAAACATTCAGGTTCTTAGTTCTTAAAACTGCTTCTGACATTAAATCTTCCGTATACATAAATATATCTCCAACAAATGAATTAACCGAAACGACCACTAACATAATCTTGCGTAGCTTTTTCTTTAGGAGAACCGAAGATCACCTCGGTGTGATCGTACTCTACCAAATAACCGATCTTGCTACCTTTTTCCGTTGCTTCCGCGTTATAGAAAGCCGTTAGATCTGCCACCCGGGTGGCCTGTTGCATATTATGAGTGACGATGATGATCGTATATTTCTCTTTCAATTCATGAATTAATTCTTCTACTTTTAAAGTAGAGATGGGATCGAGTGCCGAACAGGGTTCATCCATCAAAACTACATCGGGTTGAGAAGCGATAGTTCTGGCGATGCACAGACGCTGTTGTTGTCCCCCAGAAAGAGAGAAACCGCTCTCTTTCAACTTATCTTTTACTTCATCCCAGAGGACGGCCCGACGCAAAGAAGTTTCTACTAGCTCATCTAAATCGCCCTTATAATTATTAATCCTGGCTCCGTAAGCTACGTTATCGTAAATAGATTTAGGAAAAGGATTAGGTCGCTGAAACACCATCCCGATCTGTTTACGAACTTCTACCGGATCGATGTCAGGCTCATAAATATTCTGTCCCCGATAGTAAATTCTACCGTCTAACTTAAAGCCTCTAATTAAGTCGTTGAGGCGGTTAAAACAGCGTAGTATGGTACTTTTACCGCAACCAGACGGGCCGATAAAAGCGGTAACTTTATTCTTAAAAATCTCTAGGTTAACTCCTCTTACGGCTCGATAATTGCCGTAATATATATCGGAGTTTTCTACTTTTAAAATTGCGTCTCTGTCTTGGTACATAGAAATTTTTCTATCCTGAGCGTTACTAATCCTATGGTAATCCTTTTGAGTTAATAGGTTTTACTACGAGTAGCTAACCGGGCGGCGATACTGGTCAAGAGTACGAGAACTACGATAATTAATGCACCAGCCCAGGCTAATTCCTGTTGGGGTACGAAGGGAACGGTGGCGTAGTTGTAGATTAAGACCGATAGAGTCGCGATCGGCTCTAATATCCCCCTGGGCCAAAAGTTGGAAAAAAGAGCGGTAAAAATCAAAGGAGCGGTTTCACCGGCGGCGCGGGCTACCGCTAGGGTAACACCGGTGAGAATAGCGGGCAAAGCTGCGGGTAAGACTATCTTCAGTACAGTTTGGTAGTTGTAAGCACCGATCCCGAGAGCTGCCCAGCGAATATCTTGAGGGACGATCTTCAGGGCCTCATCGGTGGTGCGGATGATAGTGGGCAACATCAACACGGCGAGGGCGAGGGCACCTGCCACCGCAGAAAAACCGAACAGGCCAGAATTACCTACCAGGGGTGCTACTAATAAACCGTAAGCGAAGATACCGGCGATAATAGAGGGAACACCGCTGAGGACGTTAGTAGCGAATCTGATCCATTGAGCAATCTTATTATTATTGCTGAATTCAGATAGGTAAACTGCGGCTAAAACTCCTATCGGTACGGCGATTAAGGTGGCTAGGGCGACGACGATGATCGTTCCTAAAAGGGCGTTAGCCAAACCACCGCCGGATAAACCGGGTGGTGGCGGTAACTTAGTAAATAGATCGAGGTTCAATCGGCTTAAACCTCGGAAGATAACGTAACTCAAAACGGCGAACAAAGGAATAATGGTTAAAGCCATACAGATTCCAGCTATACCCGTCATGATGATATTGAATAGGGAAGCTGGGCTACTGGGCTTTTTCTTGAGGCTGATGCCGCTGTTGCTATCCATTTTAGTATTTAGCTTTGATTTTATTGACGATAAGTTCAGCGAAAACGTTGATGATCAGGGTAAGCACTAAAAGCACAAAACCCGCGTACATGAGAGCGGAAACCTGCATTCCCGAAGCTTCGGCGAATTGATTCGCCAGTAGGGAGGCGATCGTATTAGCTGGGTCTAAAATAGAGGCGCTGATCCTATTGGCGTTACCGATAACGAGGGTGACGGCGATGGTTTCCCCCATAGCGCGACCTAGAGCCAACATGATGCCGCCGACAATGCCAGAGAAAGCGGCGGGAATCAAAACCCTAAATATAGTACCCCAGCGGGTTGCTCCCAATCCCAGGGAAGCTTGACGCAATTCAGGGGGTAAGGAGGCGAGAGAATCCCTAGAGATAGCGATGATGATGGGCAGGATCATGATCGAGAGGATCACGCCAGCAGGAAACATACCCGGCCCTGCGGGGGCGGTGCTGAATAGGGGAAACCAGCCGAAAGAATTATGTAACCAATTACCTATAGGTTTGAGGAAGGGAATGAGGATGAACACACCCCAGAGTCCGTAGACTACGCTAGGAATAGCCGCGAGTAGTTCTACTAAAAACACTAGAACTGTCCGGATATTCAGGGGTATGAAGTCTTCACTGAGAAAAATAGCGGCCCCTAAACCTAAAGGTACAGCAATTAGGAGAGAGATCAAGGAACTCACTAAAGTACCGTAAATTACGGGTAAAGCGCCGTATTCTTCCCTACCCTGTACTGGGTTCCAGGCGCTGTTAGTGAGAAAACCAAGACCGAAAGCTCCCATTGCGGGCAGGGAGCGCAAGAATACAACAAGAGCAATTAGGGATAAAATCGCGCCAATACTGATGGCAAGTACTTTGGTCAAGTTAATAAATAGGCCGTCGGCTGTTTTCTCTCCAGCCGAGCGATCGCTAGTTACTCTGTCATCCGATAGAGGAATGGTCATAGTAAGACAAGTAAACTAATGAAATTGTTTGTAAATGAGATAGGTGTTTAATCCACTTTAATTGTGAAGTCGGGGCTGATCGCGTCAGCGGCTGCCGCCACCTTAGTAACCACCTCTTTAGGTAGAGGAACATAACCTAAAGCGGAACTTTGTTGTTGCCCCGTAGTCAGCCCGTATTGAATCATCGCTTCAACGGCCTTCGCTTTTTCTGGATCGGAGTATTTTTTATTCAGTAACATCCAGGTATAGGTAACGATCGGATAAGCAGTCTCTCCCGGCGGATTGGAAATAAAGAGGATTAAGTCTTCGGGTAAAGGTTCCGACGCTAACGCTGCGGCGGCTGATTCGTCATTTGCTTCTACGAATTTACCGGCTTTATTCTGTAGGGCAGCAAATGTTAGTTTATTGTTTTTCGCGTAGCCGTATTCTACATAGCCTATGGAGCCTTGGTTTTGCTGTAAAGTGGCCGTCACGCCTTCGTTACCCTTCGCCCCCAGGAATTTACCTTTTTTAGTCGGCCAGGCGATACTTTTCCCGTCACCGAATTCTTTCTTCCATTCGGGGCTGACGGCTGCGAGGTGTTTGGTGAATACTGCGGTAGTACCACTGCCATCGGAGCGGTGTACAACGGTAATCGGTTGATCCGGTAGGCTAACACCTGGGTTATCTTTGGCTATTTTCGGATCGTTCCATTTGGTGATTTCTCCCGCGAATATTCCCGTATATGCTTCTTGAGAAAGTTGCAGTTTATCTACTCCAGGTAAGTTATAGGCTACCACTATACTTCCCGCAGTCATCGGTAGTGCCAAGGCTCCGTCTTTCACTTTTTCGGCTTCTTTGGGTTTGATGGCTACGTCGCTAGCACCGAAATCGATCGTCCCTTGAGTGAATTGCTCTACGCCCGCACCGCTACCAGTGGATTGATAGTTAACTTGTAAGTTGGGGATTTCTTGATTTAACTGTACGAACCAAGCTTGATATAAAGGAGCGGGAAACGATGCCCCTGCCCCGTTAAGAGATACATTACCTGCGAATTCTGGTTTATTAACGGTTGCCGCCGTCTCCGTACCTCCCGTTCCGGTTGTACCTGTTTGAGCCGTGTCTGTACCTCCCCCACCACAACTGGTTAAGCCTACTGTTAATGTCAATATAGCTAGAGAACTGACTAGATTTTTCATTTGATTTATATTCAATCTGCTTTTTTAGAGACTTATATTTCTCTGAAATTGTAATGTAGCTGCTACGTATATTTGGTAAAGAACAGGTTAAGAAAAGTTTTGGTAACTCCTCAATTTTCAATGATTGCCCTACTCTTGAGGTAATCTACATACTTCTATTTCTGAGCGTAGAATTAACTTAGAAAATTCTATCATTAATAGCATGGCTACTTCTTACCTTTGCCTCTTTGCAATTGTTATTAATATTAATTAACTCCGTCCTAACTCCTGAGAACGACGGTAGGCCGCGAGAACTGCCTCGATCGTGGCAGCACGGAAACCGTTTTTTTCCAGTGCGGTAACGCCCGCGATTGTGGTTCCCCCCGGCGATGTTACCCTATCTTTCAACTGTGCTGGATGTAAACCGGTTTCTTGTAATAATTGAGCCGTTCCTAAAACTGTTTGCAGGGCTAACTGTTGAGCGATCGCCCGAGGTAATCCCGCCCCCACACCGCCATCGGCCAGAGCTTCTATCATCAGGGCAACGAAAGCGGGGCCGGAACCGGATAAACCTGTCACTCCATCCATCAAACTTTCGGGCACTTCCACCACCTGACCCACCGCCGAAAATAATTCTAGGGACGCTTCTAAATGTTCCCGCCCCGTTTTCTTACCCCCTGCGATCGCTGTCATTGCCGCCCCTACAGTAGCGGGGGTGTTGGGCATACTTCGGATCACCGGATGCCCAGGGAAACACTTTTCTAATCTTTCTAAACTCACTCCCGCGAGTATGGACACAATCGGCGGCTTATGATCTAAAATCCCTATTTGTTGAGTTACGATTTCTAATATTTGAGGTTTGATCGCCAAGAGTAACATCAGGGAATCTTGCCCTATGGCTTGATTATCTTCGCTTACCGCCACTCCGTAGGTTTGAGCTAAAAAATCCCTTCTTGCGGCTACCGGATCGCTAACAATAATCTCTTGGGGTTTATAAATTTTCTTCTCTAACAAACGGCTGACGATCGCTTCTGCCATCACTCCGCCGCCGATCACGCCTAATTTAAACACAAGTAGCCTGCATAAAAAATACTCCCGCTATCTCTCTTATTGTACAAGTTTTCAGGACGGGAGTTTTTATTATACACCGATTATTGCATGGCTATTCTATTGCTATCCATGCCCCATGCCGATGAACCGGTACGATTGTTTTTTACCCCTTCGCCGAGATCCTGTAACGAGCCAGCTAAAGTGCTAACTTTAACGCAACTAGGAGTGAAGAGAAATATACTCTCACCGATTCTCTCTTGATGTCCGTCGATGGCATAGGTTCCACCCGCCACGAAATCCACGGCTCTCTGCGCCTCTTCGGGGTCCATCACGTTCAGGTTTAAAACTACCGATTTTCTGTCTCTAAGAGTCTGGATTACTTTCGGCATTTCCTCAAAAGAATGAGGTTCGATCACTACTACTTCGGCCATGCTGTTGGCGATTCCCGGCATTCCTATCACGTTATTTCTCGCTGTTCCCATAGATGATGTTTCTGTTTTTGCGTTTAGAGGTTCGCGGTTCCTTCTATAAGAATTGTAATCTCGACCGGACTCTTCTTCCTCTTCCGCCTCTGCGGAGGTTTCTACTTGAGATTTATTCGGCCAGTTAACTTCCTCGTAATCGGTCTCATCCTCCTCTTCTTGCTCCGATATACCGACGAAATCTTTGAGTTTTGTGAGTAGATTGTTCATAGTTATAGTCCTTGAAATCGCTCGATCCGGTTTGGTTGTTTCTAGGCTAATTAAGTTTTAGACAGTGTCTATTGTTATCTGTGTTTCCGCAGTTTATTGGTACAAATGCACCGAATAATTCGCAGGAGAGAGATTAATTTATTTTTATTAATTTCTCTCTTCTTGTCGTATTGTGATAGGGGTTGGTTCCCTCCACAGATAGAAATATTAAAAATTATTTTGTTCTCAAATTTTAGGGTAAATTGCGCTCAAAATAAAAAAAATCTGTAAAAACGGTAGCGTCTCCTCCGTAAAACTAAGCGCGATCGCCAAAAATAATCGTTCCGAGGCGTACCATAGTGGCACCAGAGCGAACCGCCGCAGGATAATCGCCCGACATCCCCATAGAGAACTCTGTCAAGCTTAAATTCGATTCTTTCTCTAGGGTAAAGCCCAGATCTCGCACTTTTTCAAAAGCCTTTTCTTGTTCTTCTGGGGATAACCCGAGGGGCAAGATTGTCATCAATCCCTGAATTTTCAGGTTTTTGTAGCTTTCCAGATCCGGTAAATCGGCCCTGAGCGTAGTCTCTTCCCAACCTTGTTTTTGTGGATCGGGCAGGGGTTTAACCTGTAATAAAACTCGTGGATTAATACCCAATTCGCCACCGATGCGATCAAGCCTCTGCGCGAGTTCCAAATTATCAAGGGAGTGAATCCAGTCGAAAGCTAAAACGGTCTTCCTAACTTTATTCGCTTGGAGCCTGCCGATAAAATGCCAGGTTACGCCCTCTAAATCTCCTAACTCCTCCCGTTTCGGTAGGGCTTCTTGCAGTCGGCTCTCGGCAAAATCCCTTAATCCTGCCGCGTAGGCTTCTCGGATGGCCTGCGGCGATACTCCCTTACTCACACCGATTAAACGTACCGTAGAGGGCAAGGAGGAGCGAATTCTTTCGATCCTTTCAGCGATGGTCATAGTTAAAAAGTACGTTTATAGATCTCATTCAATTTATTGTAATTCTCGCTTTCGTTAAGTCGGCGCAATTGGCGCAGGCGATTTTCCACTAACATACGGCTATCGCTCCTGCTGATGGGTTCAAATAATACCTTCTCGGCGTTCACTGTCACTAAAAAGAATAGCCTTTGAGCGTAAAGGGTGGTGAACAATTCTTGATTCGATTCTAATAAACAAACTCTGTACAATAATCCGAACGTAGGATGATTCAAATAAATTTCACTAGTCATCTTCTCAAAGGGAAACAGGGAAAATCGGCGAGATATGGGAAATTCATAGATTTAGAAACCAAGCTTAACCTATAGATTAAAGTCAATTTGTATCCCCCGGGCTAATTTACTGGTTTTGGGGGAAGATTTCCGTAACTACTCGATCGCTCGATTGGCTCGTTACTACTACATTATCATCGTTAAGGCTACCTACGGCTTTATCTCCAGTGAGATTAAATTTCGGTTCCTGTTGTTCGTAGATTACGTTACCTTGGGCTTCTACGATCTTCTCCTTCATCCTCCAGAGCAGATTCTGACTATATAGTTTAGCCCCCGTCTTTTGGTTGATACCCTGGGCACCATTTTCCAGATAGGTGAAGTTTTCCCCTAAATTCACCGTCGCTTTATTCCCCGTGATCGTAATGTTATCGGCCCTGTGCAGTAACCCAGTGGGTGTATCAGATTTGATAGTTCGATCCCGATAGTTCCAGTTAGCGGATTCGCCTGTTATGGTAATTGGCGGATCAAGGGAATAATAGTTAAGATTCTTCTCCAGGGTGGCGAGATTGGCTTTTAGATCTACGCGCCCCTTTCCGGCGGTGACTCGATCGATCACTACCTTTGTTTTATCTTTATAGCGATCGAATTTTAAAGGTTGCTCGCCGATTAATTTTTCGCCCGCCACCTCCCAAGTGAGACGATCGGTTTTCAATTGTACCGCCGATTGTTTCGCCGTCGCCACCACGTTACCTACTAGTTCTAACCTTTGTTGTTTGGTATTATAGTGGCCCTCTAAGGCGGTAGCGTCGAGTTGGGCGTGGCTGCCCCGGAGGGCTTTCCTGACTATCAGCCTACCTTCTTTCGGTCGCCATTCCACTTCTTGAGAACGGATTACGGTTTGGTTGCGGGGATCGACGGCGACGATATTATCTTTCAGATACATCTCTTCGCCCTCCTTACGCACCTCACCGCGATCGGCCGTAATCTGTAGAACTACTTTGCCATCTTCGTAGATATTGCCCTTAACTTTTTCCAGTTGGGCTACCTTTTTGTCCCGGCTGTAAACTGCCTTTTCTACAGCCAACTTCCACAGGAGTTGTCCTGCGGAGTTAGCCTGTTCTAAGGTGGCGTTATTGAGGATTAAGCGGCCCTCTTCGGACCCACTCGGATTCGGTTCCGTTATGGTTTTGGGCGGATCGGGAGGTTGACACCCCCCGAGGCTCAAAGTCACTAACAGCAATCCCGGCAGGAGGTTTCGGGAAAGTAAACTTAGGTTCATGGTAGGGTTAGGGACGTGTAGGGCGATGATCCTCCGCATCAAGGACGTTCAATGTGGGGAAACTGGGGTAATGGACGTGAGATGATTTCGAGTGTTTCTGAATATCTTCTTTGATCTGATCGAGGTCGATATAACGATCGGCTACGTTAATCAAACTATCGCTCGTCATCGAGCGCAAGCTCACCACTTCTACCCTTGCACCCCTATAGCTCACCGAGTCCGCCGCATAAGCTAAATCTCCGTCACCAGAGACGATCACCGCCGTATCGTAGGAACCCACTAAGGCCATCAAATCCACCGCTATCTCTACGTCCAGGTTAGCTTTCTTCGAGCCGTCCGGCAATTGTACCAGATCTTTAGCGATCACTCTATAACCGTTCCGTCTCATCCATAATAAAAATCCCTGTTGTTTTTCGTTCGTTCTATCTACCCCGGTGTAGAAAAAAGCTCTTAATAATCTTGAGCCTGCTGTTAACCTGTATAATAATTTTGTGTAATCTATTTCTATACCCAATTGCAGAGCCGCGTAGAATAAATTAGAGCCATCTATAAAAATAGCTACCCTACCTCTATTTTCTAGTATTTGTTCGGGTGTGAATACAGAATCAGTATCAAATTCGTCAAACATTATTTATGACCTCGTTTTTTTTAAATAAATTGTGGTAGTAACAGGTTTATTAATCAGTACTTAGGTATTAATTGGTTTTAAATAATCTAAGCTAAGAATCATTAATCGGTAATTCTAATCTAGTAAAAATCGGGTCAGGTTGACCTAACTCACTAGCAAATTGATAATCTCCCCACTGACTGTGTTGAGCGAATGGAAATTCTTGATTTACGGCAGTTTGATCATTAAAATTAATAGGAATTCCTAACTGTTGATAAATTTTGTTACTGATTTGCGGAACGATCGGTGAAAGTAAGTAAGCTGACAAACGAACAGACTCTAGAACAGAATATAGTATTTGCTCTACTTCTGATTGGTGACCGCGCTTGAATAAGCTCCAAGGCGCACTTTCATCTATAAACTTATTACTACAGCGAACTAATTCTAAGATCTCCTCACAGGCTCCATTAAAGTGTAGCGCATTATACTTGCTAGCTACTCGATCGGCCAAGTTTCTTCCGAGTTGTTTTAATTTATTGTCGTCGGTGATTTCCTTTCCTGTCAATCGGGGGGCCTGACCTCCGCAATATTTTTTTATCATTCCCAGGGTGCGATTGAGCAGGTTGCCTAAATCGTTAGCCAAATCTGCGTTAAGAGTGTTAACGAAGCGGGTTTCGTTAAAATCTCCATCTTGCCCGAAATCGATCTCTTTAACAAAGTAATACCTTACCGCGTCCGCACCGTAACGCTCGACTAGAGCGAAAGGGTCTATGGTGTTACCCGTACTTTTCCCCATCTTACGCCCATCTTTGGTTAAAAACCCGTGTCCGAATACTTTTTCTGGCAGGGATAGCCCGGCGCTCATGAGCATGGCGGGCCAGTAGATGGCGTGGAAGCGGAGAATATCTTTACCGATCAGGTGCAGGTTTATGGGCCACCAGTGAGAGATAGCGTTTTCTAGCGTCGGTTCCTGATCCGGTTCGAGGAGAGCGGTAACGTAACCTAAGAGAGCGTCGAACCACACGTAAATAGTGTGTTTCAAGTCGGTGGGAATGGGGAAACCCCAGTCTACATTGATCCGGGAGATGGAAAAATCCTGTAATCCTCCCTTGACGAAGCTCAGTACTTCGTTGCGCCGGCTCGGGGGTTGAATGAAATCTGGATGAGAGGCGTAGAATGTTTCTAACTGGCTCTGGTATTTTGATAGGCGGAAAAAGTAATTTTCTTCGTCGCGCCATTCGGCTTTTAAATTGGTGTGGATGGGACAATATCCGTCCGCCAATAGTTCTCTCTCTTCTTTGAATTCTTCACAGGCGACGCAGTACCAGCCCTGCTGCCTATCTAAATATATATCTCCTTGGTTGTATACTTTTTGAAAGAATTCTTTGACTATGGCTTGATGTTTCGAGGCTGTCGTTCTGCTGAAACGATCGTATTTTATGTTCAATAGTTCCCATAATTTCTGGAAACTGGTGACGATTCGATCGCAGTGTTCTTGAGGATTCACCCCTTTAGAGGATGCAGCTCTCTCTATTTTCTGACCATGTTCATCGGTACCGGTGATCAGGAGAACAGATATTCCTTGCAGTCGTTGCCACCGCGCTAATACGTCCGCCACCATAGTAGTATAAGCACTACCTATGTGTGGTATATCGTTAACATAATAGAGAGGAGTGGTTAAAACAAATTTTTTATCTAAGTTAGGGAAATTCATGTAACTTATGTATTAAAATTTTTGGCTTACTTATCCAGAACGATAAGAAAGATTATTTGTTTATTTTATGCTTCTTTATCTCCCTTTTAATCCGTACAGGTCACTTCAATGTATAAAAATAACCTTAAGACTATCTTTTTAAATTAATGTCTTTGCTCAGTCCTCTAGCGTCCGCTCAATTGATTCTCGATTCTACCCGCACCAGTTGCGAAATCTTCGCTCGTCAGAATGTACCGACCGAGGGAGCGGTTATAGTGATTAGTAATCATCGCAGTTTCCTCGACGCACCGATCTTGCTCAATGCCCTACGTCGTCCCGTTCACATCGCCTGTCACCATTATATGGGTCAAACGCCCATCTTAAGAGAAATGGTGTCGGCCCTGGGCTGTTTTCCCCTAGATGAAATCGGGCAGAGACAGGCAAAATTTTTCGAGCGAGCGGAAAATTTTTTACGGGCCGGGGAGTGGGTGGGCTTATTCCCCGAAGGTGGTTCACCGATGATACACCTGACCGAGTCGAGGCAGATGACGAATTTTCATCGTGGTTTCGCTCATCTCGCTCTACGGTGCCCAGTCGAGAAATTGGCGGTTTTACCCGTCGCCATCCTATCAGAGGATGAATCGGTCATTTCTCCTTTTCCGGTTCGCTTCTTGCGCTTATTCGACCCTACCGAACCGCTTTTCGCTCAGGATGCCTGGCATCCCGTAGTTATCTATCATCGTGTTAAGGTGTATGTGGGTCGTCCCTATCAAATTACCGATCGAGAACGGGAAAATTATCTGGGCAAGAAAGGAAAACTGGCGGTTACGGAAATCACCGATTACTGTTTTGAAGAAATCTCCCGATTACTACAGCGATGAGTAAGAATTCCCATGTTAACTGGTATCGTCCCCATAAAGTTCAAGACGATTATCCTTTATTTGTTTTCGTGCCTGGTATGGACGGCACCGGTAAACTTTACCAGCGTCAGGTTAGAACTCTGTCGAGCCATTTCGATCTGAGATGTTTGATGATTTCTCCCGATGATCTCAGCGATTGGGATAAACTGGCCGATCGCGTTATCGTCCTCTTACAACGGGAGCGTAAATCATCGGGGCTTTATCTTTGCGGCGAGTCCTTCGGCGGTTGTCTGGCTTTACAGGTGGTTCTTAAGGCACCAGAGTTAGTAGATAAGTTGATCCTGGTTAATTCCGCCTCTTCTTTTAACAATCGCCCTATCTTGAGTTGGGGTATCGAAATCACCCGGGCTATGCCAGACTTTTTACATTACAGTTCTGCTCTTGCCCTGTTGCCTTTTCTCGCGGCCCTCAATCGCATTTTACCGGAAGACCGCAAAGCTCTATTACAGGCTATGCAGTCGGTGCCGCCCGCTACCGTTAGTTGGCGTTTGTCGATGTTACGTAATTTTTGCCCTCTACCCCAGGCTCTGGCCCGGGTGAATGTCGATACTTTGGTCATCGCCAGTCAGAGCGATCGCCTATTGCCTTCCGTTTCCGAGGGGCATCATCTGACTAGGCGTTTACCTAAAGCCAAATTGATGATTCTTCCCGATAGCGGCCATACCTGTTTATTGGAGGAGGGGATCGATCTGGCGCGGATATTAGAATCCTATAATTTACTCCCCGCCCCGAAAACAACGACTCTCTGAATCAGAAGAGGCTCCTGAGAGCCTCTTCTTCTAGTTACTGTAAACCGGTGTTAGTACCTGGTTTGCCGGTAGCTAATTGTACTTTGATGATTTTGCCGCCCATTTTCATGATGCGTTGCTGTTCCCGGAACCAGTTGTCGTAAGGGACTAGCTTGGTGAAATAAGTGTTTTGTAATTCGCGCTGTGTCCGGATGCGGGTTTGGCTCGGGACACAAGCGGTGACTTTAAACATCCGCATGACTTAAAATTCTCCTATGTTTTAGCTGTGGGTGAACTAATTAACTTTATGTCTATAGCAAAGGTCGGGAGTCAAAAGTCAATACTAGATCGTTAAAACCTATCTTTCGGAAAAAGATTCAGCCTTTCAGGAGCTAGCACTCACCCTCAACGTCCCGAACCCTAATAGCGACGAATGTATCTCGATCGTCTTAATTAGTTCGTCCTAGCTTAAGCCAGAGCTAATGTAGTCGAAGTATACACCCATTTCTTTTCCAGCATCAGCACCTACTAAGCTGGCGGTTACTTCTTTCATCGCTTGGATAGCTTGAACGGTAGAGGAAATAGGTACACCTAAGGAGTTATAGGTTTCTTTTAAACCGTTGAGAACGCGCTCATCGAGGATGGAAGGATCTCCAGCTAACATGGCATAGGTAGCGTAACGGAGATAGTAGTCTAAATCGCGGATACAAGCGGCGTAACGGCGGGTAGTATACATATTACCACCGGGACGGGTTACGTCGGAGTACAGTAAGGATTTAGCTACAGCTTCTTTAACGATACCGGCAGCGTTAGCGCTGATTACGCTAGCGGCACGCACGCGCAGTTCACCGGTGGAGAAATAGCCTTTGAGTTTGTCTAACGCTGAACCGTCTAAGTATTTGCCTTGTACGTCAGCAGAGTTGATTACAGCAGTAATTGCGTCTTGCATGGTTTTCCTTAATCTTGCCTAGTCTTGTATGGGTTAATGGTATTGTAGAACAAATCTACTATGACATTGCGCCGATTACATAGTCGAAGTAGGAACCTGCTTCGGAAGCGTCGTCAGCAGACATCAATCCGGTGGCTACTTCTTTCATTTCTCTGACGCTCTGAGCTACAGCACCTACGTCCGTACCTAAGGATTTGTACATTTCACGAACACCGACTAAGCCGATTTCTTCGATAGGTGTTACATCACCTGCCACGACACCGTAAGTGATCAGACGGAGGTAGTAATCCATGTCACGTAAACAGGTGGCGGTCATTTCTTCGCCGTAAGCGTTTCCACCAGGGGAAACGATGTCAGGGCGTTTTTGGAATAAACGATCGCCTGCTTGTTTAACAATGCTTTCTCTCGCACCAGTTAAGGTTTCAACGATACGGAGACGGCTTTGACCGCTGGTTACGAAAGCTTTGATTCTATCTAATTCGCCAGGGCTCAGGTAACGAGCTTCTGCATCTGCATTCACGATCGATTTCGTGACGATACTCATCGATTAATTCCTCCCAATTTAATGAGATTTAATACTTAAACGGACATCTTATATCAAAATCGGTGTTTATAAAAGGGTTTTCTATGTTCACCCTTCATACCAACCTGACCCAATTATTTTCTTGTATTCTGTTCACTTTCTCGATCGTTTTGTAATACTTTTTAACATTTCCCCTCATTTTTGCTTCGGGGAGTCGGGAGTCGGGAGTCGGGAATCGGCATACTTAGAGAAGTTTTTTCATCTCTTCTAAAGTTAAGTTCGCTTGAATGTAAACGGGGTTACTGGGGTTGTAGGGGCTTTGGAGGCGATCAATCTTAATAATTTCAGTTCCCTCTGGCAGTACAGGTATATCTGGATCGTAGGCGGTAGCGCCGGTTAAGGAACTGGAGAAGCCTTTAAAAATCATGATTTGATCTTCAGGCAGGGTAACTATTAACACCTCGCCCGGGTGTTCCCTACTGTACCTTTCTAACTCTTTACCGATATTCATAAACTTTCCTCCTAACTCCCAACCCCCTCCTATTGTTCCAAAGCCGATCGCCCCGTCCTTGCCAGACGGATACAGACAAAATAAGCAAAATAGAGAATATATATCCCTAATCCAAGCAATCCGAAGAAACCTAAAACTCCAGAGCTGGTTCCCAGATGTAACCACGATTTATAAGCCCAGGGCGGCCCTAACCAAACTTGACAGAACGGTTGATTAAATGTTTCGCGGGAGAAAGCACAGGGAAGAAAGGGGAAGGTAGCGATCGCGCCCAAGATACAATAAATGGTTATAGCCCAGCGCCAGGCGGTAAAAAATAATTTTAGGGGGGTGGGGGGTAAATCTCTGATTTCGTCGTTCACGTCCACCCAAAACCACAGAGACAGGGGGATAAGAATTCGGGCGGACAAACTGGTGAGAAAGCCGAACCGGACGGAAGCGATAAAGATATAGACTGTGATCATCAGCAAACTGGCTACCCGCCAGTAAATGACCAGTAAACGTTGCATCGACTCGATACGAGCAACGAAAGACCAAATCAGTAAACCTAAGGGCACGAATACCGTCAGGATAACAGCAAGGCGATAATCAAGCCAAACGAGGGGACGAAACCAAATTTGATCCATTGAAACAATTATTCCCATTAAAAGCCTGAACTTATTTTACAGGCTCTCTAGCAGCCGGCCCGGAACGGATACTGCTAGAGGGGAAAAGAATTAGTTAATCTTCGTAAACGCGGCACTCGGCAGCATCGGGATTAGCGTCGCAGTATTCTTGAAGATAGGTTTTTTGGGGTTGATTCTCACGTTGGTGAGAGGCTTCTGCTTGTAATTCTTCCACCGCATCCCAAGCGGCGGCGCATTCAGAAGAACTTGATCCCTCTGTGCTACAAACTGTTCTAGCGTTTTCTAATTCTTCCTGAATCCGGTCTTGAATATTGCTCATAATTGCTCTTAATTTCGTACAGATATATTTTAAAGTTACTGCAATCGCAAAAATTGTGATTGGTGTGACGGCGAGAAAGTTAGATCGAACGAGTAAGGTATAAGATTAACCCTCACTCTTTAATCTATATCGATTTTAGCGTAGGCTCAATTTTTTGGAAGCGAACTCCGACCATCGAGCCTTGGGCTAATTAACCTGAATTTAACGATACAATCAAAGGACGTTATTTTGAGATAAAGTTGCTAATAATAATGTATTACCGGAATAAATAACTCAAGAGTTGAACCTTTGACAGCAAGAGAGGACACTAAGCCGATGATAGACCAAATGCAGTGGATTAACGCCGTATCAACTCGCCCCTCTTTAGAAGCTGCGGTGACGGAAGTAGTGGAGGCGGTGAGGAAAAATTTAACCAAAGAGGCGGATTTAGGAGTTGTGTTTATTTCTTCCGCCTATGCGAGTGATTATGCCCGGTTAGTGCCTCTATTGCTAGATAAGTTACCTCTACCGGTGTTAATCGGCTGTAGCGGCGGTGGTATTATCGGCATGGAATCCCCTTATCATGCAGTGGAAATAGAGGGTAATCCCGCTCTGAGTTTAACGGTGGCTCATTTACCGGGGGTGAAAGTAGAGCCTTTTTATCTTGAGTCGCAGCAGTTTCCAGATTTAGATAGCTCCCCTACGGCTTGGATCGATTTAATCGGTGTTTCTCCGGCGGATAACCCCGATTTTATCTTGCTAGCCGATCCTTTTTCGTCTCGTATCAATGATTTGCTCGAGGGGTTGGATTTTGCCTATCCAGGGGCGAAAAAAATCGGCGGGCTTGCTAGTGGGAGCATGGTGGAAGCTCAATCGGGTTTGTTCTATCACTGCGCCGGAGAAAATTGTCACCGCTATCTGCAACGTCAGGGAACGGTGGGGGTGGCTCTATCGGGTAATATAATTGTTGAAACGATCGTCGCTCAGGGTTGTCGCCCGATCGGTTCTCCTTACATCATCACCGAAGGGGAAAGGAATATTATCCTCGGTCTACAAGAACCCCGTAAGGGAACGATCAAGCCGCCTCTAGATCTGTTAAGGGATCTGATCGAGACTCTAGATGACAGCGATCGAGAATTAGCTCAACATTCCCTATTTATCGGCCTCGCCCGCGATGAATTTAAACAGGAGTTACAACAGGGTGATTTTCTCATTCGCAATATTCTCGGAGTCGATCCACGTCACGGAGCGATCGCTTTAGGTGATAGAATCCGTCCCGGGCAAAGAATTCAATTTCACCTGCGCGATGCTGCTACTTCCGCTCTAGATTTACGATTGCTCTTAGAGTCCTATCAGAGACAACCAGAAAAAGTTGGCCATGTCAGGGGGGCTTTGATGTTTTCTTGTTTGGGCAGAGGCGAGACTCTCTATGAAAAACCCAATTTCGATACGAGTGTATTACATGATTATCTAGACGCGATACCTGTGGGCGGATTCTTCTGTAACGGAGAAATCGGCCCGGTGGGAGGGAGAACATTTTTACACGGCTACACTTCGGCTTTCGCCATTTTTAAACCCGGTAACGGGGCTTGATGGTGGTGGGGTTGAGCCAATAGAGCAACTCTTCCCGAAGGCGGTAAATATCAGCCGACAGGCCCTGTTTCACCCATTGACCGATCGCGTCGAAAGGGGTGAAAATATCCCCTGTCTGCCATTGTATTTCCTGTCCCAGGGGCGTGAGATGATTTCCAGGTAGGATACGCACCGTGACCAAATCGGGAAATTTGCGCCCTAGAAGAGGATTGAGACTGGTACTTTGATCGATGTCGTCATTACGGAAGCGAATCAGTAAGTTTCTCCTGATACCGTAACTGTCGCAGATTAACTCGTTGGTTTCCTCCGGCGAGGGGCTGAATTCTAGATTAAAGGTGGTGTCTATCTGTAAGGGTTCGATAAAGGGTATGGCGCGGCGTACCGGGTAATTATTGAAGGAGATTAACATATTGCCCGCCCTTTCCACGTTGTATAAGCTGCCTATGAGTAGGTGCAATTTACACCCCATACTATGACCTAATCCGTAAATCGGAAGATAACCGGTAGTGATGATATTTCTGTTGTACAAGCGATCGAGAATATTTTCAAACCGATTGAGAACACTTCGGGCGATTGCGGTATGATCGAGAGTGTTAACGAAAGGTGTAGCTATAATGGCGTAACCTTCTTTGCCGAGAGTTTCCAATAACCAACGATAAGTAATATTGGGGGCGGCGGCGACGAAGGCACCACCAAGAAAATGAATAATCCCTATCGGGCGTTTCGGGATGAGTACCCAACTTCCTGAAATCTCTTGCCAATCCATACCTTGTTTTATAACGCTCAGATGACCTGGATCAATTCTAACGATTTTTATGCTTTTGCCTGGCCGATAGCTAGTTTATTATGCTTGGGCGTGCTAGCCTGGGCGATTTGGGTGGGAATTAAAATCGACGATCGTTAATCTTCCCTTAGCGCTAAAGTAGAGGTGATTTAACCGGATTTTTTGAGGATGGAGATAACAGAAAACTTAAAAATGGCTTTCGCTGCCTTAACAGCAAATAAACTGCGTAGCGGTTTAACCATGTTGGGAATCGCCATAGGTAACGCTTCCGTTATCGCTATGGTGGGTATCGGCGAAGGGGCACAGAAGTTGGCCGCCCGACAATTTGAAGCACTAGGCCCTAACGTGTTATTCGTCAATCTCACTTCCCGCAACATTAGAAGGGCTATACCCAATGCTCGCCCCTTAACTTATGAAGATGCTCAAGCGATTGCGGCGCAGGTGCCCACGGTAGCTGCCGTATCTCCCGAAATGTCCAACCCTCAGTTAATCACCGTACAGAACAAATCCAGTACGAGTAATATAGTCGGCGCAACCCCCAGTTATCTGCCCGTCAATAATCGTCAGATTCTGCAAGGAAGATTTATCAGCGATAGCGATGTGAGAAGAAACGCCCGTGTAGTCGTATTAGGCTCACAATTAGCCCGTAGTTTGTTCCCCTATCAGTCGGCGATCGGACAGACAATAAGAATTAGAAATATTAGCTTTGAAGTTATCGGCGTGATGAAGCCGAAAGGCACTTTATTTGAAGCAAATCAAGATGAAAGAGCTATCATTCCCTTAACGACTATGTCGGCTCAAATTCTCGGTAGCAGCTCTATTTTCGGTGTGCGTTTAAGTCACATTGCCGTCTTAGCTAAGAGTAGAGAAAAGATTAAAGCGGCTCAGTTTCAAATCGAAAATTTAATTCGCCTGCGTCACGGAATTAGCTTGAAAGATTACGTCAGAGTTTTCCCGCAACAGGCTATTTTAGAGACGGCAAAGGAGACTAACGAGGGGCTGACGAGAATGCTGGCTTCTATCGCTAGTATTTCTCTTTTCGTCGGCGGTATCGGGGTGATGAATATCATGCTCGTATCGGTGACGGAGCGCACTCAAGAAATCGGTTTGAGGAAAGCTTTAGGGGCTAGGGAGGGAGATATTCTCGGACAGTTTATCATCGAAGCTGTGATTCTCGCCACTACTGGGGGCGTTATCGGCGTGGTGGTGGGGATTCAAGGTATGCTTCTGGCTAGTACCTTCGGAGCGCTGACGGTAAGCGTCTCCTTTCCGGCTATCGTGATGGCTATTGGCGTTTCTAGCGCTATCGGATTGATTTTCGGCGTTGTCCCCGCCCATCGTGCAGCTAAATTAGATCCTATTAATGCTTTGCGTCGTTTATAAGTTGGGAGTTATGGGTTGATTTTCTTGAGTTTTCCTATAGGGGGAGAGAAATCATAATCTATATTATCTAATTCGTCTAAAGCTAGTAGAAGACGTTTCGAGGGGCGAAAAAGAAATATTTGAGAGTCGGTTTTATCGAAAATATTTTTCAGTTTGTCTACATTGACGGGATTCCCCGCCAGAAATAGCTCAATATTGGGATTGAGGGCGTAACTCAAGGCCAATAAATCACCCAAATTCGTCCAATCGGCTCCTTCGTCGCTGATGATTATCGGTGAACTCGCACTATTAACTTTATCAATTATCACTTGATTCTCGTAACTGGGAACTTTCGCCCAGATTGTGGGCGATAGGGCGTTTTGAATGTCTGATACCGTACTGGCTATCAATAAAAAAATTAGTAATAATCTGGCTAATAAATTTCTTCTCTGAAAATTTATGGTGAGGAAATAGCCGACAGCTAGATAAATTGCTGGGAAACAGGAAAGGAGATAGCGCGTCACCGATGACCTAACGGTGGTAAAAATAAAATCAGGAACGACAAGAAGTAAGAAAGGGACAGAGATAGAAGTGATGATAAATAGAAAACTTTCACGGCTACTATGTTGATAAATACCAGAAATAGCGACGATGATAATTACTAAAAATATCCCCCGCAAAATGTAAGTTATAGGATTATTAAAGCCGAAAAAACTATCCGTAAATAAACAGGTATAGCTTAAAGTCCATAGTTTTAGTAAGTAACCCATATCTAAAAAATCGACTTTGGCCCAACTGGTAGAGTTTAAGGCTTGTTTTGAGTTATTAGCTAATATCATTAGCCAAGGTATATAAAGCAATGTAGCTATGACCGTCGATAAGGAAAATAGAAAAATATTTTTCCAGCTCTTTTCTTTTTGTATGGCTTCCCGAATGCAGATAAAAACTATGTGGGAGCCGATAACTAAAACAAAAAATAAATGGCTATATAATCCTATGATGCAAGCGAGGGTATAAAAAAACCAGTAATTTTTCTTGGGTGATTTAACGGCTTTTAGTAATACAAAACTAGCCAGTATTGTCAAAAAAGTTAAAAGACTATATTGCCGGGCTATCTGAGCGAAGATAATTTCTACGGGCGAGAGGAGAAAGAAAAACGCAGATAACCACGCCGCTAGTTTTGAACCAAATAATTCTAGAGACAGTAAATAAATTAGAGGGACAGATATAAGGCTAATGATAATAGGGAGTACGCGAGCGGAAACTATATTGTACCCCCAAACTTTTGACCAGTATCTAGCTATTAGAAAGTAAAAAGGAGGGTGTTGAGGGTCTTCGATCGCTAATGATTTTATCGTATCGTAATCGCTACTACCTGGCTTATCTTTCTGATATTGATGAAGTGCGGCAACGCTGATCAACTCATTTTGAAAAATGTTATCGGCTATCGCTTGAGATTCGTAGCCAGTAGTACGAATCACTGTATAGGCTTCATCGTGCCAGACAACCTTCTTCTCTAAATCGGCGAATCGGAAAAATACACCTAGAGCGATGATGGTGATAGCTAAGATCGTAAACCAAGACGAGGGCGCAGGTTTCATATTTATTAATAGCTCGGCCTACTTTGTTTGAGATTGAGAAACTTGGTGAATTCTGGCTGAAAGAGTAATTCAACAGTACCGGTGGGTCCGTTTCTGTGTTTGGTGATAATCGCTTCTGCTACCCCCCGTTTAGCGCTATCGGGATTGTAATATTCATCCCTGTATAACATGATAATTAAATCCGCGTCTTGTTCGATCGATCCCGACTCCCGTAAATCTGACATCATAGGGCGTTTATTATTACGGGATTCTACAGCCCGGCTCAACTGGGAAAGGGCGATGACAGGGGCGTTAATTTCCCGGGCTAATCCCTTGAGACTGCGGGTAATTTTAGAGAGTTCCTGTACCCGATTATCGCCGCCGCCCTCCATTAATTGGAGATAATCGATGAGGACTAATCCCAGAGGTTGCTTTTGTTCAGTTTGCAGTTTCCTAACCTGCGATCGCATTTGAGAAACGGTGACGTTAGCGCTATCATCGATATACATCGGTAAAGATAACAAATTATCCATAGCCATAACAACTTTGTCCAAATCATTCTGACTCAATCTCCCCGCTCTAATTCTATTACTCTCGATATTGGCTTCATTGGATAGTAATCTCTGGGCCAATTGCTCCTTAGACATCTCCAGACTGAAAATAGCTACTGGTAAATTCTGTTTGGCAATATTGTGAGCGATATTGAGGGCGAAACTGGTTTTGCCCATCGAGGGGCGGCCCGCGATAATGATTAAATCGGAAGGTTGAAAGCCAGCGGTTTTCGCGTCAAGGTCATAGAAACTAGTTTCGATACCGGGTAGGGTAGTGGTTTCCTGTAGCTTTTCGATTTCGCTGAAAGTATTTTGTAGGGTTTCGCCGAGGGGGATTAAACCTTCTTGGGGGCGTTTCTGAGTGAGCCGGAATATCTTTTTCTCTGCCTCATCGAAAACGATTTCTAGTTGCTGGGTGGTGTCATAGGCTAGCTCGACAATCTCGCCGCCAGCGGTGATGAGTTGACGACGGAGGTATTTATCCATCACTAACTCGGCGTAGCGATCGATATTAGCCGCCGAGATGGTACGGTCGACTATCTGCCCGATCCGACTCGGCCCGCCTATACTATCTAAAAGATGGTGATCTTGTAACCAGGTACTCACAGTCATAAAATCCGTTGGTTTACCTTGATTGTGGAGCGCCAGAGCCGCCCGGTAAATATCTTGATGGGCTTTGATGTAGAAAGCATCGGGTAACAGATAATCCACAACCCGACTCATAGCCTTAGAATCTATTAATATACCTCCTAAAATAGATTCTTCCGCTTCAACGTTTTGGGGGGGCAAGGGGGGGTCAATCATTGATTTCGCCTTCAGGTTTATTTGTACTCATTCTAATATGGCTTTCTCTTCCCTTAAAGACTTACTGCCCCGTCAGATTGGTAAAATGCCCATAGGCACGGTTTTAGCCCTATCATTCTTGATTCAATTGATTTCAGCGGTGGGCTTAGTCTGGTATCTCTCCTATAAAGACGGGCGGAAAGCCGTCAATAAATTAGCGGGCGAGCTACAAAATCAACTGAGTTTGCGTACTATGCAGCACCTCGACACCTATCTATCCATACCAGAGCAAATCAGTACTATTAACGGGGATGCGGTTAAGCTAGGTTTGCTCAAACCCGATAATTTACAAATCATGGGAGATTATTTCTGGAAGCAGATGCAGGTGTTTCCGGTGACTAATATTGATTTTGGCACACCGTCTGGGAAATTTATCGGTTTAGAGAGATTGGATGAAGGGAGTTTATTAATCAGACAAACCCCCCAGGCAAAGACGAATAAGTTAGAGTTTTGGGATACTAATTTATTAGGGCAGAGGGAGCGACTCTTAAAAACCGTAGAGCAACCCTATGACCATCTTTATGCTATGTGGTACATTGATGCTATCCGAGCAGGGAAAGCAGTCTGGAGTCAGATATACGGGCGGCCGAATCGACCCAACACCTTGTTTATCTCTGCCAGCTCACCACTGTACGATCGATCGTCAAGCCTGATTGGAGTTATAGGAGTAGATTATAGTCTATCCCAACTGGGAGACTTTTTAAAAACCCTCAATATCAGTCGTACCGGCACGGTTTATATTATCGAACGCAACGGACTGTTAGTAGCCTCGGCCAGTGGGGAGCCTTTAATTAAAAAAGATAACGTCAGAGTCAATGCCCCTTTAGAGAATAATCCCCTTATCCGAGAGACGACTCGATATTTAATCAAACGCTACGATGGCTTGAAAGGAATCCGGCAACCGCTAAATTTAGATGTGAGTGTTGATAACGAGCAAGTATTCGTTCAAGTCACGCCCTGGCAGAAGTTTAAGGGATTAGATTGGTTAATCGTTTCTGTTATTCCTGAGTCAGAATTTATGGGGCAGATAGAGGAAAATAATCGTAGGACTTTGTTATTATCTTTACTGTCCTTAAGTATAGTTATTCTTATCGCTTTTATTACTGCCAGGTGGTTAACCGAGCCGTTGAGCCGATTGAGTGAAGCCAGTAAACAAATTCAGTCCGGAGAATTTAAACTCGTTAGAGCATCCGGCAGTAAAGAATTTAGGCAATTATCAAACTCTTTTAATCAAATGGTACATGAAATTCGAGCCAATCATCGAGAACTAGCAGAATACTCTAAATCCTTAGAAAATAAAGTGAGGGAGAGGACAGAAGAATTAAAAAGAGAAATGTCTACTCGGATCAGTACGGAGGCCCAGTATCGCAGTATATTCGATAATGCGGTAGAAGGGATATTTCAAACTTCGGTAGATGGGTTATATCTCAGCGCTAATCCCGCCCTGGCGAAGATGTACGGTTACGAATCACCAGAGGAATTAATCGCCGCTCAACCTAACGCGAGCAATAAACTTTACGTTGACTCGAAACGTCGTCAGGAATTTCAGGCTTTATTCACCGATCAAGATACCGTCTCGGTTTTTGAATCACAAGTCTATCGTAAAAATGGAGAGATTATCTGGATTGCTGAACATGCGCGGGCGGTTAGAGACGAGACAGGGGAGATTATTTATTATGAGGGTTTCGTACAAGATATTACCGAGCGTAAACAGGTAGAAGCCAACTTACAAAAAGCCAAAGAAGCAGCCGAAGCGGCTAATCAAGCTAAAAGCACTTTCATCGCCAATATGAGTCACGAGTTACGCACTCCTTTAAACGCGATTTTGGGATTTTCTCAGTTGATGCTACGTAATTCTAATTTAGCTAAACATGACCAAGAAAATTTGAGTACGATCGTCAGGAGCGGTGAACATCTATTAAACTTGATCAATCAGGTTCTCGACCTTTCTAAAATAGAAGCGGGAAAAATTTCCCTCAATTTAAAAAACTTTGATCTCCATCGGCTTTTAGATGATTTAGAGGATATGTTCGCCTTTAAAAGCGACGAAAAGAGTTTAAATCTGATTTTTGAGGTATCCTCTGATGTGCCCCAGTATATCCGCACCGACGAAATCAAGCTACGTCAGGTATTGATTAATCTCCTCAATAACGCGCTCAAGTTCACGGCTGAGGGGAGCGTATCTTTAAAAGTTTCCCTAAACGAAGCCGAGGAGTTGTATTTTGAAGTTCAAGATACAGGTATCGGTATTCATCCCAAAGAAATAGAAAATTTATTCTCTGCTTTCTTGCAAACCGAGAGCGGAAAAAATTCTCAAGAAGGAACCGGCTTAGGATTGGCTATCAGTAAAAAATTTGTCCAACTTATGGGAGGAGATATAAAAGTTCAGAGCAAATTAGGCAAGGGAAGTATATTTAGTTTTAATCTATCTATTGAAACGGTAGATGCTGATGATTTAGAAAACAAACAACATCAGCAACAGGTGATCGGCTTAGTTCCAGGACAAAAGGTTTATAAGATTCTGGTGGTAGATGATAAGGCTATTAATCGTCAACTCATGAGGCAACTATTAGAGCCTTTAGGCTTTAGTATTCAGGAGGCGGTCAACGGATTAGAAGCGGTGAATATCTGGCGGCAATGGCATCCAGATTTAATCTGGATGGATATGAGAATGCCAGTTTTAAATGGTTACGAGGCTACAGAACAAATCAAAAGTACCGTAAAAGGACAGGCTACCGTGATCATCGCCCTTACCGCTAGCGTTTTTGAAGAGGAAAAAAGCTTGGTACTGTCGAGAGGCTGTGATGATTTCTTGCGTAAGCCATTCCGTTCAGAAGAAATATTTCAAACTATGGAAAAATATCTAGGGGTTAAATATGTTTATGCAGAAGATAATAATCAATTTACAAATGATAGTAAAATTTCTCAAGATATGAAGGATGAATTAAAAATTTTGCCGAGAGAATTACTGAATGATTTGGAGTCAGCGATTCAATTCGTCGATCTTGATAAAATTCATCTTCTCTTACAAACTATCGAGGGGAAAAATTCTCTCATAGTCTCCAGACTACAAAGTTATCTCGATAATTTTGAATATGAAACTGTTTTAAATATAATAAATGCAGTTAAAGCGGAAATAAAATGAACCTTTCCTCCTCGATACATAAGGAATCTCCAGCTATGAAAGGCAATATTCTAGTAGTGGATGATAATCCCGCTAATCTGCGTCTTCTGATCGATATATTGGGTAAACAGGGTTATCAAGTCCGCCCTGTACCTAACGGTAAATTAGCTATAGGGGCGGCTATCGGATTACCGCCGGATTTAATCCTACTTGACATTATGATGCCCG
Organism: uncultured bacterium; assembly: GCA_964623815.1. Taxonomy (GTDB): domain Bacteria; phylum Cyanobacteriota; class Cyanobacteriia; order Cyanobacteriales; family Microcystaceae; genus Chroococcopsis. The sequence continues at coordinate 61,383 of CAZUVR010000005.1, forward strand.
ATATGGACGGCTATCAAGTTTGTACAGCCTTGAAATCTGAACCGACGACTCAAGATATTCCTATTATCTTTATCAGTGCCATTAACGAAGTAATTGATAAGGTGAAAGCTTTTCAAGTAGGGGCTGTTGATTATATCACCAAGCCGTTTCAGATAGAAGAGGTTTTAGTCAGGGTCGATACTCATTTACAGATACGCTTCCTGCAAAAAAATCTCGCTCGTGAAAAGGAAATTTTAAGCCAAACTCTCAACCAATTACAGCTAACACAAGAACAGTTAATCCATACAGAAAAAATGGCCGCCCTCGGTCAATTAGTCGCGGGTATCGCCCACGAAATTAATACGCCGATGGGAGCTATCCGCTCCTCCGTGGAAAATTTAACGGATTTTTTTGATAAGAAGTTAAGTAAATTACCATCTATCTTACAATCTTTATCTTCAGAGGAAAGCGATTTTTTAAATTATATACTAGCTACTCACCAGCAAAAAAAATTAACTTATTCTACCCGAGAGAAAAGGCAGATAAGACGTAATATAAGCAGTAAGCTAGAAGAAGAAGGTATATCTCAACCGGATATTGTAGCTGATACTCTATTAGATCTAGGTTTTGAAACGATAGAAAGCGTCACCAAAATTATGCCAACTTTGAAAAAAAATGGCATTAATAATATTCTCAATATAGCTTATGAATTAACTACATTACAAAGTAGTTCAAGAACAATTTTAACCGCTACGGAAAGAGCATCGAAAGTGGTTTTCGCCTTGAGAAGTTATGCTCGTTACGAATCTACCGGCCAACTCATTAAAACCAATATAGCTGAGGGGATAGAGACGATATTAACGCTTTACCACAACCGGCTCAAGCAAGGCGTAGAAGTTTTGAGAGAATATGAAGATATTCCTTTGGTGAATTGTTATCCCGACGAATTGAATCAGGTTTGGACTAACTTAATCAGTAACGCTCTCGCGGCGATGGAAAATAAGGGCGTACTGACGATCGCCATCAAGAAGCGAGAGGATGAAGTACGAGTGAGTATTCAGGATAACGGTAGTGGCATCTCCCCAGATATAGAGCCGAAAATATTTCAACCCTTCTTTACCACTAAAGCCAAAGGCGAAGGAAGTGGGTTAGGATTAGATATTGTCAAGAAAATTATCGATAAACATGGGGGTACGATCGCCGTTAATTCTCTTCCCGGCAACACTACATTTACCGTCACCTTACCAATAGAGCGAGAGAGCGAGCCGAGCAATGCCTAAACCGGTTATTCTATGCGTAGATGATGAAAAAGTAATCTTAGAAAGCTTAAAAATTCAAATCAAACAAGCTTTTCACGATCGATATATTTATGAAGCGGCTGAAAGTGCTGACGAAGCCTTAGAAATATTGGCGGAATTAGAAGGAGATAATGTTCCGATTTTAGTCATAGTTTCCGATTGGCTCATGCCTGGAATGAAAGGGGATGAATTTTTGATTAAAGTACATCAGAATTATCCTCGAATTGTTAAAATTATGCTTACCGGTCAGGCAGATGAGTCAGCGATAGAAAAAGCTATCCATGAAGCTAATCTATATGCTTGTCTCAGTAAACCTTGGGATAGTAATACCTTAGTAGACACGATTAAATCTGGGTTATCAAAGTAAATGACTAAGCCTGTTATTATTTGTATTGATGACGAAGCCACCGTTATTGATAGCTTGAAAATAGAATTGAAAAAAGCTATCGGGGAAGAGTTCATCATCGAAACCGCCGAGGGAGGACAGGATGCGATCGAATTGGTGGAAGAATTATTAAAAGAAGGTACGGAGGTAGCGGTAGTGCTTTCCGATTACATCATGCCGGATATAAAAGGAGACGAAGTTCTCAAGAGAATTCATTTTATGTCTCCTAATACTTTAACGATCATGTTAACCGGGCAGGCGGATTTAGAAGCTATAGGTAATGCGATTAAAAACGCCAGATTATACCGTTATCTAGCAAAACCCTGGCAACCGGAAGACTTAAAATTAACCGTAGTAGAAGCCGTTCATAGCTATTTACAAGATAAAAAATTAACGGAACAGAACCTGAAATTACAAGAACTAAATTTAGAATTACAACGCTTAACGGAAACACAGGCGGAAATAATCGCTACGCGCACCGCAGAATTAGAAGATGCTAATAGGGAATTAAGACGTTTAGTTAACCTGGACGGGCTAACTCAAGTACCGAACAGACGCAAGTTCGATGAATCATTGCCCGAAGAATGGTTAAGAGGTGCGAGAAATTCTCACCCCCTATCCTTAATACTCTGCGATGTGGATTTATTCAAACAATATAACGATTCATACGGTCATTTAAAAGGGGATGATTGTTTAAAACAGATAGCGAAAATGATAGAAAAGATTCCGCAACGCCCCGCTGATTTAGTCGCTCGTTATGGAGGAGAAGAATTCGTCATTCTGTTACCAGATACCCCCATAGAAGGTGCTTTTCAAGTAGCTCAGAGAATTCAAGCGGCAATTAGGGAATTAGCCATACTCCATGAAACTTCTACTATTAACGCCTACGTTACGGTGAGTTTAGGTGTAGCCACCATAATTCCGAAAAACAAGGTATCTTCCCTATCTTTACTGAATGCGGCCGATGAAGCTCTTTACCAGGCGAAAAAACTCGGCCGCAATCAAATAGTAATCAACGAAAGTTTGCTGATTAATAATATCTAGCCCTAGAGATTAGGGATAGGAATCGGCTCTATATTATCAGCCGGTGTGAAGTCAAAAATACGGGAATAGAAATAAAACTCACCGTCGAGAGATTTTTTAATATTTTCTGCCCTTCTAAAGCCGTGTTGTTCATCGGCAAACGTCACGTAAGCCACCGGTAAACCCTTACTATTAATAGCATCTACCATCATTTGCGCTTGATTGGGGGGGACAACTTTATCTTCCAAACCCTGGAAGAAGATGACCGGACGAGAAAGGCGATCGATATAATGAATAGGAGACCTCTGCCGGTAAACTTCTTTTTCTTCGGGATATTTACCCACCAATATATCTAAATAGCGCGACTCGAACTTATGGGTGTCTTGAGCGATAGCCTCTAAATCACTGACACCGTAATAACTCGCCCCGGCGGCGAAAGTATCATTAAAAGTCAGAGCCACCAGAGTCGTATAACCACCGGCACTACCGCCGGAAATCGCTAAACGCCCGCCGTCTACCTTGCCCTGTTTCACCAGAAACCCGGCCGCGTTAATACAATCGCGCACATCGACGATACCCCAATTGCCGTATAAGCGCTGACGATACTCGCGCCCGAAGCCCGTGCTACCGCCATAATTCACATCCAGATAACCAAAACCCCTAGTCGTCCAATATTGCACCCTTAAACTAAAACTAGAAGAAGCCTGAGCTGTAGGGCCGCCGTGACTCTTAACGAGTAGAGGCGGTAATTCTCCCTCGGGCGGGGAATAATCGGGGTTGCGGGGGGGATAATACCAGGCGTAGGCGGTTAAGCCGTTATCGGTGGGAAAAGCTATCATCTCGGGAGTGGAGATGTAAGACTCGTCTAGATGTAGATTGCTGGATAACTTTAATACTTCGGTTTTGCCCGTCTGCAAATCCAATTTAATCACAGCGGGAGAGTCAACGAAGGAGGCACCTATAAAAACGGCGGTGGTGGGGGTGACGGAGAGAGAGGAAATACTGGTGTAGGGAAGGGCAAAAGTTTCTAGTTGCCCCGAGATGGTGTCGATACTGCCTAAATACCAGCGCCCGCCTGCGGTATAAGTGCAGATGATACGGGTTTCCGAGGCGAAGCCATAATTAGATAAACCGAATACCCAGTGGGGATAAGCGAACTCAGCTTCAAATTCACAGACGGGGTGAATATTACCATCGTAACTATAGAGATTCCACCAATTCGATCGATCGCTAGAAAAATAAAGGCGATGGTTATTACTCCAACGCGGCTCACACACCGATTCAGCATCGCCCCCAGCTACGGCGATTTTTTCTTTTATAAACCCTCCCACATCGAAGCTGCCTATCCAGAGTGTGCTATTATCCCAGGGCATATCCGGAAGATTCCAACTAATCCAAGCTAATTTAGAGCCATCGAAGTTCAGACGCGGGGAAGTATAAAAATCATCCCCGGCTATCAGGGTTTGTATTTCCCCTGTATCTATGTCGACGGCGATGATACTGTTTTCGGGGAAGGAATCCGAGTTACTATGATCTTCGCAGACACAGATTAAGCGTCGGCGGAAAGAATCTAAAATCATATCCCCGTAGCGTCGTTTCGATTCAGCGGTTAGTGGCACCGGGGAGCCGGGGAAGACTTGTTTATAAAGACGTTGATCGGCATAATTACAGAAGTAGATAACGCCGTCACAGACGAGATAGGCACCGCCGCCGTATTCGTGGATACGGGTTCTAACGTTGAAGTCGCGGGGAGTAACATCGCTTTTCGTACCATCGCCCGATAATTTTACCAGCACATTCCTACCCCCCTCGGAGGGCCTACCTTCGAGCCAATAAATATCATCTCCGTCTATCGATACTGCTCCAAGGGCGATCGATTCTGAGACAATTAGATCGGAACTAACCGGAGACTGCCAAGACCCATAAGCGTTACTCATAATCACCACACTAAGTTATTTGTCCTCTTCATCAGCATACATAGATTTAAACCAGCCTTTGCGCCAGAAATAATAAACTAAACCGAGAGCTACCAATAACATCACGCCCAGACAGATAAAATAACCCCAGTGCCATTTTAATTCTGGCATATTTTCAAAGTTCATACCGTAAACACCGGCGATAAAAGTCAGGGGATTAAATATGGTGGCGATAACAGTTAGAAACTTCATGATTTCATTGAGTTTATTGCCCATCGAAGACATATAAACATCCATCAAACTCGCCGCCAACTCTCGATAAGCCTCGATGATTTCTAAGATTTGAATGACGTGATCATAACAATCACGATAATATATTTGTATATCATGAGCGATTAAACCGTTATTATCCCTCATTAAAAGATTCAATACATTACGCATTGGCCAGATCAAGCGCCGTAAAGATAATAATTCCCGCCGGACGTTATACAATTCCTGCATCATGCGTTTAGTGGGATTGTGGATGATATTATCCTCTAGAGCCTCGATTCTCTCCTCATAATGCTCGATGACAGGGAAATAATTATCAATGATCGAGTCTAATAGTAAATAAGTTAAATAATCGGCCCCTAGCTCTCTCACCTTGCCCTGGCCGGCGCGAATTTTCTCCCTCACCGGATCGAAACAGTCGTGTAATTCTTCTTCTTGAAAAGTTAAAAGGAGGTTTTTACCTAAAACAAAGCCGACCTGTTCGGTTTCAAAACCGTCGTCATCGTCTTGAAGCCTGACCATATGGGCGATGATCAACATTTTATCATTATAATCTTCTAACTTCGTCCTCTGGGGTACGTTAACCACATCTTCCAATAACAGGGGGTGAAGATGAAAGATTTCTCCCACTTGTTTCAAAACCATTTCGCTTCCCAAACCTTGAATATCCATCCAGGAAACCGTATTAGTACCCAGGTAGGGGGCGCAGGCGTTAGGCGTTATATCCACCTTACGAATAGCCTGTTCGAGATTATAATCGATGAGGATAATGCGGGAAGGATTGGCATCGGGTTCGATAACCAATGTACCCGGCTCGTTACCTGGTTTATCGTAAAAATAATCGAAATAATCTTCTTCTTCCTCTTCTTCTGGCTGTGAAGGGCGAAAAGAAAAAAATTCATCCCCAGTGCGATATTGAACCATAACCTAACCTTAATCCTAGACCATGTAACTTAAAAATTTTAGTGTAAATTGAGAGAGAAAGTGTTCTCGATTCTGATTGGATGTTGATATTTAATCCTATAGTTGCTCAATTGCCTCCTATTACCCCGCCCGCACCGCAAGAAATCATTCAACCCCAAATAGTAAGACCTTTACCCGGTACTGTGGACAACATCCCCGTTTTTAATAGTAATAGTCCGGAATTAGTTCTCAACGAAGGCATCTTACTCTCCACTTTTCCGGGGGAGGGAAAACAATACCCCGAAGCTCATTTGAACTTCCCTTTCTCTGGGAGGTTCGATATTTTCTCCCATCACGTAGCCAGAGCGCCGAGGGAAGACGACTTAAGGAGTCTCTACCTGGGTATTTTAGTGTACAACCCCAACAATGTACCAGTGACGATCGACCTTTTACAGTCGAGTACCTATTTAAGCCAACCCGACGCGCCTTTTATCGACTTGCCCCCTCAGATAGAGGATTACGAGGGCAGGATTTACTCTGGGCCCGGTAGTAGGGTAACGGCGGATATATTGAGGGGCTATCAGAGCGCCCAATTTCCCGAGACACTGACTCTGGCCCCGGGCGAAACCGCCTTACTGATGAATCTGCCGGTACCAGTAAAAGATTTAACGCCCCCTTTAAATGGGCGCTCAACCTACTTGAGGCTCAACAGTACCGGTAGAGTGTATCTCGCCAGTCTCGCCATGTACGCACCCGAAGACGAAACTGGGGGTGAGCGCCCCCCCACCCTCAATGAATGGCAAACTCTTCTCGCTCAAGGAAATCTGGCAACTCCCAGAGACAGAGTGCCCACGCCGCCCGGTGCCCCAGGTACGATTATTTACGGCCGGGTGGCGGGGGTGGCTAAAGGCTCTCGCTGGGAAACAAAATTAACCGATCGAGCTTCCCTATGGTTACGGATACCAGAGCCGGGTGAGTCATTTTCCTATGGACTAAGCACTTTAGAAGCAGGAAGATTGGGAACCGGGCAGAGCCAGAGCGCTCCCATGTTAGTACGTTATCCCGATACCGCCTATAAATCACACGGTAACTACGGATTACAATACAGCCTCACCCTACCCCTGTATAACCCCACATCGCAAGAGCAAACGGTCAAGCTCAGCCTGCAAACGCCCCTAAAAGAAGACCAACTTAGGGGGGGATTGCGATTTTTAGATCCTCCCGCTAATGCTGTATTCTATCGCGGTCAGGTAAGGATTACCTACACTGATGACTTCGGAGAGGAGCAGAGCCGCTTTTTTCATCTGGTGCAAAGAAGGGGGCAAAAGGGAGAGCCTCTATTAACTCTTACTTTAGGGGCCAAACAAGTTCAGGAGGTGAAAGTAGATTTAATTTACCCGCCCGATGCCACTCCCCCCCAAGTTCTAACCGTTACGACAATTGGCAATCTGTAGTAGCCAATAGCAAATCTCCCTCACTACTCTTAAGCCCGAGTTTGTTATAATCAAGGCGCGGCATCTTCCTATTTATCATGGTTATCGTGACAGAAAAACAGATTGAATTCACGCCCTTAATAGACAAGGTAAGTCGCGCTTTTATCATCGCTTATAAAGAGCCAACCGAGCAGTTAAGTTCCTGTTTGCAAAAGGAGGGTTTTAATTGTGAAACTCTCAGACAGGTACATAAAGAAGAATACCGGGATTATTCCCCGAGCTATCTCTGCCTCCTCAATCATTGTCAAGCTTGGAAACGTGTTATCGAATCTGGAAAACTTGCCCTAATAGTAGAGGCTGATTTTGTTCCTGTCGAGGGTTTAGCCCGCCTGCCCCTTCCCTTCCCCCCCGAGCCAAAAAATCTAGGTATCGCCTGGCTCTATACCTGTGCCCCGCAAATTTACACCGTATCCCCCGAAGGTTTCGCTAACGGCTTTTCCGCCTCAACGGTTGCCTATATCGTCGGCCCCGAAGGAGCGAAGGTTTTGCTAAGTTTGGAAGAGTCAATCGGGCGCAATCCCGGGCCGAAAGCTTACTCTTCCTGGGATTCCACCCTAGACGAAATTTTACGAAAACACTCCCTGAAAAATTATCTCCCCTTCCGTAACTACGGCGAGCATGGGGGCTTACCCAATTTAGAACACCACCGCCACAATTTAAGCAAAGTTCATCGAGCCGATGTATTGTACGGGCCGCTCGCCTTTATACCCCTCTACGCCCAGAGCGATAACAATCAAGCTATGGCTTTACTGCGGGAGCGATTCGGGGCTAGAGTCAAAGGCATAGGTAGGTTATTATTAGGTAAGTATCTACGTCCGGCGATCGTCCGTCGTCACCCGCAATCGGCTCGATTCATCGGTTTCGCTCTGCGAAGACAATTAACCCTACGTTTATGACTTATCCCGGATACATGGCGTTAATCACTTGAGCCGGATCTACGTATTTACCGCCGTACATCAATCCCCAGTGAAGATGGGGCCCAGTTGTTCTACCCGTCATGCCCACCCGGGCGATTCGCGCTCCTACGGGTACATCCTGCCCCAGGGCCAGCACGATACCACCATCTCGATCGAGCAAAAAAGTCTGTCCGCCGCTAGACTCCACCTCTCCCATCAAATGACAGTAAATATGAGTCCATCCCCCGGATTGAATCTGAATCATCGTGCCGCAGGCCGTATGATCCGATAATTCTACTATTCTCCCCGTCCACCAATTGCGAACATAAGAGCCTAAGGGGGCGGCTATATCCAAGCCAGCGTGAAATTGTTGGCTACCGTCTACCGGCGAAGCCCGATAACCGAAACCGGAAGTATAGGCCTGAAAGTTCTCTACGGGGAAAGAAGCACTCGCCCAAACATTAGTATTTATCGCTCGTGCCTGATGATTTTGCGCCCTCACCCCACCTATGCCCCCCAGAGCCAGATAGATAAAGATAAATGTCAGGAGGATTAACCAGAAACGTCCGTATTTAGCTCGGAATACCCGATATTTCTTGCTGAATTTCTTATTGGCCATAATTTTCACTCTCACACTTTTACACCAGTTAATAACTGCTTGTAAAATTCCAACTGTTTGCGGGCTAATGCTTTATTAGTATAATCGCTCATCACTCTTTCGTAACCCCGATCGCTCAGTTCACACCTCAATTGCGGTTTTTCCATCAATCCGGCGATACATTTCCGTAAAGCCCCATCATCTCCCTCGGGGAAAATCAACCCAGCCTTATCGATAACCCGGGGGATTTCTCCAGAATCCGAACCTATTACGGGCACTTTACATGCCATCGCCTCTATCAATACATGGCCGAATTGTTCTTTCCATCCTACCGCCGTCAGAGTCTTAACCTCGTAATTCGTTTCCGAGGGTAAAACCAGTGTATCCATCACGTTGATGTAATCGGGAACACGATCGTGCGGTACGCTCTCTACTAAAATTAACCGCTCTCTTATCCCTTGCTCTTGTGCTTGTTGAACGATCGTTTCTTGAAGTTCTCCCCGCCCCAATAACAACAATTTCCATTTACCGCTCAAGCTGCTAACTGCTTTTAATAGGGTCAATATACCTTTTTCTCTTACGAATCTGCCGACGAAACCGACGACGAAATCATCGCTTTCGATGCCCAATTGGTTTTTAAGCTCCGGTTGCGCTTTCGGGCTAAATAGTGTCTCATCTACCCCTAATTGTGGCAATACCGTAACTGCTCCAGTGTAACCGTGTTCTCTGAGAATATCCACTCCGTCTTGATTGCCAGAGATTAAACCGTCGGTATTTTTTAAATTGTACGTCTCTAACCAAGAAATGGGAAATTTTGTTTTATATGGCAGGTTCCACCAAGTAAAAAATAAATTTTTTGCCTTTAAACCTATTAGTTTATTTAAGGTAATTAATTGGGCATATCCTAAGGATTTAGCTCCCTGCTCTACCTGAATTATATCTGGATTAAATTCTTTTAAAATATTAAAAATTGGAGGTTTAAAACTTAATAGAGCTTGATTATTTTGACTGAAATTAGCCACGGGAATGACGCGAAAGTTTCCTTCTTCTCTATATTGAGGTCGAATAATTTTATTAAGCACCCCTCCCGGTTGCCACTGCTCGGGAACGATAACGGTAACTTCTATATCAGTGTCTAAACCTGCTAAAGCGCGTAATTTTTCACAGTTTAGATCTACTATATAAGTATGACTGACAACTAAAATTTTCATGTTTTTTGTTGGTCTAACTGCGTATAAATTTGCCCTTTATTCCAGAGAGAAATTATTTGAGTTTTTATAGCGTCTAAAAAGCCTAAGATGTAAAAAAATCCCCGGACGAGAACTTTAATCGGTGAACCACCTTTATTACAGGGAGGATTACCTAAAACATGGCAATCGAATAACTTACTGTAGAGTTGTAACTGCTCGGCAAAGGTAAGATTTTTTAAAGCCATCAAGAAATGATTGTGATAGAAAGTAATTTGATAGGCTAGGGAGCGGGTACTGATGTCGTGACAGCCGCCGGTTTCTTCTCCGAGATGGATTAGGTAAGCCGAAGGGTCGTACCAGATATAATAGGGAGTCGATCGCAATCGTAAACTGAAATCCGATTCTTCCCTTACGGCGCTACCTCGAAAGCGCTCGTCGAACCAGATATTATATTTAGTAAAAATATCCCGCCGGAAAGACATATTACACCCCCGGGGCGAGATAACTTTCTGTGCTTTCGTCGTGTGAACTAGATCGATGTAATACCAAGCGATGCCCGGATTCATCGCTTCCGGGGGCAAATATTCTATCTCGTATGCTTTGCCTTCGGGCGCGACTTTTTCCGAGTCGGCTAACTTCATGCGATCGAACACCCTCCCCGCCACAACTCCCACCTCGGGATTATTGACAAAATTAACACCATGTGAATTAAGATACCCATCGGGTAGGCGTACATCATCATCTATAAAGAGAATAATTTCACCCCGGGCCCTTCTGGTGCCGTAATTTCTTGCCCCCGGCAAACTAGCCCAATCGAGACGGTATAGAGAAATCTTACCGGTTGAGGCAAGAGAGGCGAGATAGGCTTCGATTTCTTCAGTGTGATTGAGGGTTTGGTCTACGACGATAATTTCAAAATCGGGGTAATCTTGTTTGAGCAAATCCTCTAGAGTATCCCGAAGGGGTTCTTCGCGTCGGTAAGTGGGAATAATAACCGAAATAGAGGGTAACTTCATGCTAGAGAAATCCCTTTCCGTTTCAATTTTAATGATTTTCCGCCATCGGTCAGCTCATCCGACTCGGCTAAAAGTTTTTCCCGCTCCTGTTTTTCGATAACCGGTAGGCGGAAGATTAACCCTGTGAATACCCAGTAATAAACACCGAGGGGATCGGTATCTAAAGGATACCAATAGGGGATATAAGCAACAATAAGTAAGATCAGCCAGAAGCTACCGGCGATGGTACGTAGGTTAGGGTTACGCAGTTTGATAAATATTCTAAAAGTGGCGTAAACGACGGAGGTGATGAAAATCAGGAAAGATATAAGCCCGACGTAGCCCATTTCATAGATCAGCTTGGCGAAGAAAGTCTCTAAGAAGACTATGGGCCAGAATACCCGGGCGCTGGAAGTAGCCTTACCCAATCCCCAGCCTAAAAAACTATAATACCTATCCGTCGAGTATTGAATTTGTTGTTGGATGAATTGTAGGGGTGGGGCATTATTCCAGCGATCGATCGCGCTCTGCAAACGTTGTCCGGCAAAATCAGGATTAACTAACAATATGGCTAGAGTTAAGAGAATGCCCACGACTAAGGCTATAGGGATAAAACGCTTAAAATTAGCTATCTGCCCGGTTATAAACAGTAATAAAATTAGGATTAAAGGCACGGCGATAAAAGCTAATCTCTGACCGCAGATAACCGCGTTGATAAAAACCAGAGTTAAGGCCAATATCCCCAGGGAACGCCATAACTTAGATGTTTCACTGAAAGTGGCTGCGAAACAAATAGCCGCATTAGATACTAAAAACCAGCCCCAGTGCCAGGGAGAAACGAAAGTTCCGGGCAGACGGATCATCCCCACTTCCGGACTATAGATTAAAGAGCCACCCACGAAACATTTAGCGGCTAGATTGGCTTTGTATAGATCTTCGCCCGTTAGCCCCCTCGTGCCCTGACAGATCCCACTTCGCAATAGCCAGAATTGAATAATTCCCAGGACGCAAGAGATAATGGCGACAGTGATCATCATCCTCATGAGAAATTTGAGCGCTTGAGAATCTTTAATTAAATAATAAGTGGTAAAAATTAAAGGGACGTAACCCACCAGTACCTTAAAACCTAAAAGACCGGCTCCCAGGGGAAACCCTTCCCGACAGGGATATAAATAAGATTTGCCGTCTGGGCCGATTACCCAGCGTTCCGTCACCATGTCACAAGATATATAAAACTGCTGTTGTCCGTTGATGACGATAAAAGTTAAAAAGATGAAGGTTAGATAGATAAATAGACCGGGGACGATCGTTTTAGAGACTAGAATAGGAAGTTTCTGTCTCCGACAGTCGATGAGCAATCTTATTAAGGCGGGGAAATAGAAAATATCCCGGGCTACTTGTAAAATAGGATTACCATCACCGATCCAGTAAACGACAATGCCGTTAAAAGGCAACAGGATCAAGAAAGCCCAGAGAGAGGTACGGGGATAAAAATAAGATCCGAGCAGGGCGACCGGGGCGAAACTAGCCAGGAGAGCGTAGTTAAGTTTCCGGGTTATTAGAGCGATGGGAATTCCTATTATTAATCCCAAGAAGAGAGAAGCGGCCAGGAGGAAGAACAATTTTTTAATTTTTTCTTGAGCTTGCCTCTTTTTTAGAAGTTGTTCTCTCTTGCTATCAGAAGCGTCTATTTTCGGGACAGTCTCATGAGAGTTTTTGGTTCGCTTCTTTCTCAGTTTTATACCGGTCATAGGCTTGGGAGATGGGGGGAGTATGCGGGCGGTTAATCTCGTATCGAGTAAGTCTCAACAGCCTCGATCAGCTTGTCCGTCCAATAGTTTGCCGTATCGTCACTTGCTGATTCTACCATAACTCTTATGAGGGGTTCCGTTCCAGACGCCCTGACCAGAACCCTACCCTCCCCAGCCATTGCCGCTTCCGCTTTTTCTATCAGACTTTGTAACGCTTCGCACCGTTGCCACTGCAGACGCTTCTCCCGATCGCTCACCCTGACATTGCGGAGAATTTGAGGATAGCGCCGGAAACTATCTCTTACCAGGGTTGCCAAAGAAGTTCCCGCCCCTTGCACTAAAGCGGCCAGATGTAAAGCTGTCTGTACCCCATCTCCAGAAACTCCGTAGTGATGACAGATTATATGCCCGGATTGTTCACCGCCGAGCATAGCGCCTGTTTCCCACATTTGAGCTTGAACCTGTTGATCGCCCACCGCAGTTCTGATGAGTTTACCTCCCAAATTAGACCAGGCCCGCTCAAAACCTAAATTAGCCATAACCGTAGCGATTAGGAGATTGTCGGGTAGTTTTCCCCCGCCGATCAAGCTCTGTCCCCAGAGATAAAGGATATGATCGCCGTCAACTACTTCGCCTCTGCTATCTACCCCCATAACCCTGTCAGCGTCGCCATCGAAAGCGAAGCCCATATCGGCCCCTTGAGCGATTACCGTTTCTTGCAGTCTGTTTAAATGGGTGGAGCCGCATTGAACGTTAATGCGATCGCCGTCGGCGCGATCGTGTAAACAGATTATTTCCGCTCCCAGGGCTTCAAATACTCGCGGGGCAATTTCTACGGACGCACCCCAGGCAAGATCGAGAACGATTTTTTGGCCATGAAAATCTAAACTCTGAGGTAAACCTTCTAGCAGGGCAGTTTCATAGTGACTGACGAGCTCCGGACGATAATAACGTCTCCCCGGGCGGGCAGCGAGATTTTTAGCGCCGCCAGCACCTCTCAAACCAGCTTCGATCTGTTGCGCTTGAAGGCTTTTGAGCTTGGTTCCTTCCGCGCTGAAAAATTTAATTCCGTTGTCTTCCGGTGGGTTGTGACTAGCGGAGATCATGATGCCCCCGATTGCAGAACTGTGAAGGGTTAGGTGGGCTACGCAGGGAGTGGGGCACAGTCCCAATTGCCAAACTTCTAACCCCGCCGAGGTTAATCCTGCCGTGATCGCTGTGGCTAACATATCGCTGGAATTGCGGGAATCCTGACCGATAATGATCGGCCCGCATTGTCGCGCACTCGATTTCAGTACTGCCCCCGCCCAATAGCCTAACTCTAGAGCCAGATTCGGCGTTAGTAGCTCTCCCACCCGGCCTCTAATGCCGTCGGTGCCGAATAGGGGGCTGCTTGGTAACTCTAAATAGGGATTATATTCGGGCCGGATTTCTTGTTTGGTTCGATCGTCCCCGCTCGGTAAAGCGTCCTCTTGTTTCTTTCCGTTCTCTTGATACGATACCACTGAAACCATAGCAGATTTTCCTCACACTGTTGACAACCGGGCTAATTATGCCTGTGGCTGTATTCTACAATATGACTGCAAATGACAGTGTTAATCTTCTTCCGGTTCCTCTAGATGTTCGAGACAGGTTTTATATAGGTCGAGAACGTGATGATCTAATAACTTATAAAAAACTCGCCTTCCCTGTTTCTGGTACTTAACCAGTCTCATGCCTCTGAGCGTCCTCAACTGATGAGATACCGCCGACTCACTCATCGAAAGCGCTTGAGCTAAATCACAGACACACAATTCTTTCTCCGCCAGTAAGGATAATATCCTCAGTCGGTTGGTATCTCCTAATAAGCTGAAAAATTCCGCCATTTTTTGCGCTTTTTCTGCATCTAGGGGAATGGGTTGATTTTCGACCCTGTGGGTTTCCCCACAAACGGGTGTTGTGTTAATTTTTGGCATTTTTTAGCAGGGGCTGAAGGCTTATCTTTATTGTGCCGAACCTTACACCCCTAATTCTTTCCTCGCTCTAACCGCAGGTGCAACCACCGTGACCGCAACTTTGATCTTTGCTGTGTCCATCGGCACATGGTTCGCTACAGTAATATTTTCCGTCTTTGGCGATCGCATCCTCTAAGGATACTACGCATAAACATCTCTCACAAGCACATTTCATCGTGGTTACGGTTACCATAACTGTTCACCTAATTTTTTACCTTACCCATTCATCTTAACATCTGAACATATATTCATGTATTAAGAAAAATAAAGAAGCTACTTGCCAAAGAAAAATAAGTATGTTAATTTAGGAAAGCATGAAAAAACGCCGAGATAGCTCAGTCGGTAGAGCAGAGGACTGAAAATCCTCGTGTCGCCGGTTCAATTCCGGCTCTTGGCATAGGGTAAGCGAGTAAAGAAGTTCGAGATTTAGTGCTAGGTTAAGCCTGAGTTATATTATTATTACTGGTTCAGAAAGAACAAGCTAAAAAGTGATACTCTCATGCTCGATCTAATAGTTTTGCTGTTTACCTCTGTGTTTAATATATTTCAGGTTCCCGAAAAGAGTCCTGAGCCTCCTATAGTTCAGGCTGATAGTGGGAAAATTAAGACGCAGAAAATGTCTATAGGCACCAATCTGAACGGCGTGAGCGATTATTCCACTCAGATACCTTTTATAGATGCCTTTAAATTCTCTCGCCAATGGGTCTGGGAGGGTCCCTATTCACCCATTACTACTAATATCAATAAACAAGGTTGGTTAACCTCGGTGCGTCCCCCAATTGGAATACCGCCCAAAGCTAAGCCAACGGCAGTATTATTTGCCGCGATGAGCAATAGTTTTTCCGGCGGTCAGTATGTAGTACTGTACGAGGGAGATGGCAAGTTAAAATATAGAATCGGCGGAGTTAAAAATGAGGCTATGTCCCGACCGGGCAGGGACGTTATCGAAGTTAACCCCGCCAAAGGCCCTCTATTATTACAGATTACCAGCACAGACCCCAACAATAAGGGCAATTATATCCGTAATATCCGTCTGATACCGACCAAATACGAGAATATTTCTACTAATTTTTACACGGAGAAAAACTTTAATCCATCTACCGCAAAAGTATTCAATCCCGATTTTCTAGCGAGGATCAAACCGTTCATTACCCTACGTTTCATGGATTGGATGAGAATCAACGGCAGTAATCAAGAGAAATGGAGCGATCGTCCGATGCTGAACGACGCTACCTGGACGATTAAAGGTGTGCCCGTGGAGATAATGGTGGCTTTAGCCAATCAGTCGAAGGCCGATCCTTGGTTCAATATGCCCCACATGGCGAACGATGACTACGTCAGAAAATTTGCTGAATACGTAAAAACTAATCTGGCCCCCGGAAGGAAAGTTTACGTCGAGTATACTAACGAAGCTTGGAACTTGAAATTTCCCCAAACCCGTTGGATCGAGGAGCAGTCCAAAAGAGAAGGGATAAGGAAAGAGCAATGGTACGCCCGCCGCTCGGCGCAGATGATCGATATTTGGAAACAAGTTTTTGGTTCGCAATCAGATCGGGTGATAGGCGTACTGGGTGCCCAAGCGGCGAATACAAAAACCGCAAAAATTGCCCTCGATTATTTAAAAAGTCAGGGGAAACTATCCACTATTTCAGTGATCGCCATCGCCCCTTATTTCGGTAATTATTTAGGTCTTCCCACTTATGCGAATCAGGTCGAGAAGCTCAATTTAGATGATCTGTTCCTGGAATTGAGCAAGGGAGGAGTTGTTAAAAATGCTCAAGGGGGGGCGGCTGTCCCGGGTGGTGGACTGGAACAATCCTATAAGTGGATGGAAAATTATATGGTTCTCTCCCGACAGTATGGTATACCAGTTATCGCCTATGAAGGGGGTCAGCATCTCGCTGGTGTTCTGGGGGTAGAAAACAACCAGGCTATCTTCAACCTGTTCACCTCCGCGAACCGCGATCCCCGTATGGGAGAACTTTATCGACAGTATCTGAATAAATGGAAGTCTTTAGGGGGCGGTGCCTTCCTCCATTTCAACGATATTAGAACTTTTACAAAATGGGGCAGTTGGGGTTTGATGGAGCATCTGAACGACGTTAATAACCCTAAATACAAGGCCGTAAAAGAGATGGCAGAGGCGAATCGGTAAAATTTGATTAGTTTAACTAATACTATTGTCAGGGAGGAACCCGTTAGGTTATAGTCATATTAAGACTCGAATATGCCCTGACCGGGCTGCGGAACAGAGCGAAATAGTTCCAGAAACCGCCGGGTTTTTCAATAACAGTTCTCCCACTGTACAGTTACAACGATCTCATATACGATGAAATATTGCACGGTGGCTTTCTTCCCAACTTGACGATCGAGCAGGTTAAAAGGAATTGAGCGAATGCACTCATCGGGTATAACTAAAGGTGTATTAATCATTGAATCCCTACCCCAATAATTGTATTCTTCACCATTGCTGGAAATACGATTAAACAGATGATAAGCCAAGATCTAAAAACAGTACAGAGAGAGGCGATCGTAAACTTATATACCGATGAGATTTAATCGAGAGATTCTCATCAAAAACTTGAGCAATTAACAAACACACAGGTTTTAACAGTAGAAAAAGTTAAAGAAAAAAGCACGTTTAGTGCTGTCTTAACTGTAAGAGAAAAATAGAGGAAATTGAATGCCGAAACAGATTATTATAGCGGAGCATCACCATATAGCTGCGGTTTTCTGGGAAGATCAAATACAAGAATTAGTAGTAGCGACCGGTAATCAACAAGTAGGAGACATTTATTTAGGATTAGTAGAAAATGTCATTCCTGGGATAGATGCGGCCTTCGTTAACATAGGCGACGCAGAAAGGAACGGATTCATTCACGTTACGGATTTAGGGCCGTTGAGGCTGAAAAAAAGTGCGGGGGCGATCACGGAATTATTAGCGCCTCAACAGAAAGTGCTGGTACAGGTAATGAAGGAACCCACCGGGAATAAGGGGCCGAGATTAACAGGTAATATCACCTTACCAGGGAGATATTTAGTCCTCATGCCCAACGGGCGGGGCGTGAACCTGTCGAGGCGGATCAGGAGCGACGATGAACGCTCCCGGCTAAGGGCCTTAGCGATTCTGGTCAAGCCGGCGGGTATGGGTTTACTGGTGAGAACCGAAGCGGAGGGAAAAGCGGAAGAAGCGATCATCGAAGATTTAGAATTCTTACAGAAACAATGGGAAGTAGTACAGCAGCAGGCTCTCGGTACCAGGGCACCAGCTTTATTGAACCGAGACGATGACTTTATCCAGAGAGTACTCAGAGATATGTTCACCGCCGACGTGAATAGGATCGTCGTCGATTCCCCGAGTGCGGTAAAGAGGGTCAAACAACAACTAACGAACTGGAGCGGTGGCCGATCGCCGGAAGGAGTATACATAGACTATCATCGAGAAACCCAAGGAATTCTCGACTACTTTCGAGTTAACGCGGCGGTGAGGGAAGCCCTGAAACCGAGGGTAGATTTACCGAGCGGCGGTTACATCATCATCGAACCGACGGAAGCCCTGACGGTTATAGACGTTAACTCTGGCTCCTTCACCAAGTCAGCCACGGCGAGAGAAACCGTTCTCTGGACTAATAGCGAGGCAGCCACAGAAATCGCCCGTCAGTTACGGCTGAGGAATATCGGCGGGGTGATAGTTGTGGATTTTATCGATATGGATTCTCGCCGCGATCAGTTAAAGTTGTTGGAACACTTTAATAAAGCCCTGAAAACCGATAAAGCCCGTCCCCAAATCGCTCAACTTTCAGAGCTGGGTTTGGTAGAGTTAACCCGCAAACGCCAGGGAAAAAATATATATGAACTATTCGGGCAACCTTGCCCGAGCTGCGGCGGCCTCGGTCATTTAGCCCATCTACCGGGAGAACAAGCCCCGATCGCCCTAGAAGTCGTGCCTCCGCCACAAGTATCACTACCGACTCCGGCCGGACGGGCCAACCTACAGCCGGTAGATCACGAGCCGGAGTACGATACCTTTTCCGAGTTTGAAACGGAAGAGAACGGTCAATCCCTAGACTTGACCTATCATCCCAACTATCAAGAACAGGGAGGTAATAACGCCGCCCGCCGTCGCCGTCGCCGTCGCTCGCCAGAGTTGCTATTAAAAGAAGATAGAAACGAAAAGGCCACCATCACCGCCCCAACTCCAGAACCCGAGGCGGAATATGAACCGCCTGCCCGGGTTGAGGAACGGCGCGAACGTCCCACCCGGGTATCTCGAAGAGAGGATCTACCTGTAGAGAGGGAGAGAATATCGGTAGATATGAGTTTAGTAGAGCAGGAAGTGTACTCGATGATGGGTATTTCTCCCCTGTTGCTGGTGAATAAGGAGATTAAAGATCCCAAGGCGGTGATCATCTCGATCAATTCTACGGACAAACCCGTTCGCCGGAGCGAGCCGGGTGTTACGGAAAAAATCCTCAGACAGGAACCGGAAACGGAAACGATAGAAGCGTCTGTAATTGAAGAACCCCTACCCCAAGAGGTAACGGAACCGCCCGCCCTATCCCTATCCGTCGATAAAGTCGAAGATGAACAGGAAACGCTCGACACAGACAATCGCCCCCTGGTACGTCGTCGCCGCCGTCGCTCCTCCGCTACCTCGGATTAATGGAAGTACGATCGTTCCCTGATCTGTCTCGTCAGTTTCTACTTCCACGGGAGGTAGAAACTGATTTGTTCGTAGCCGGTGTGGACGAGGTGGGCCGAGGTTGCCTGTTCGGGCCCGTAGTGGCGGCGGCGGTGGTTTTACCCCTATCTAGATTATCTTTACTGGCAGATTTGGGTGTTAAGGATAGTAAAAAGTTATCTCCCAAACGACGGCAGAGTTTAAGTATATCTATAATGGAGGTGGCGACCAGTTACTCGATCGGCTACGCTAGAGTGACAGAAATCGATCGAATTAACATTCTACAAGCTTCTCTCTTAGCTATGGGTAGAGCGGTTAAGAAATTAAAAGTTCAACCCCGGATCTGCCTCGTGGATGGTAAATATCCGATTCCAGATCTGGCGATAGAGCAAGGTTTATTAATCCGAGGAGATGAACGATCGCCTTTAATAGGTGCGGCTAGTATTCTCGCTAAAGTCTGGCGGGATAATTTGATCGGCAGATGGTCGGAGAAATATCCCGAGTATGATCTAGCGGTGAATAAGGGTTACGGTACGAGAAAACATCTAGAAGCATTGAGAGTTTACGGAGTAACCTCCCAGCACCGTCTTTCTTTTCGTCCCTGCCGTATGGAAGCGAGGTTTTAATAATGGCCCCTAAGTTCCTACTCTCACTCCTTCTGTCCCAGACGATCGCCAGTCGCTGTCAATGATAAAAATCTTAGTCATAGATAGCGATTTGGAATCACAGCGATTCTTGCGGGAAACTTTCCAGAGTAACGGATATGAAACTTTGGTGACGGGTGATGGCTACCAAGGTTTAAGACTGGCGTTTGAAACCCTTCCCGATCTGATTTTCTGCGAGCTGACTCTAAGCACTTCTAGCGGTTGTGAAATTTTAGGTTTTTTACGGCAGAATGCCATAACCGACGTTATCCCTTTTTTATTTTTCACCGCCACCGCCGATAGAGCTTTAGAGCGACAGGCGATGTTATTGGGGGCGGATGGGATTTTAAGCAAACCAGGTGAGGCTCAAGATTTATTGGATACGGTGAGGTGGCAGTTGCAGAAAAAAGCCAGGTACGATCGTCACACCGAGCAACGTTTAGACCAATTAAGGGAGAATATCGCTACCTCCCTACCCCACGAATTAAACACGGCTCTGAATGGAATTTTAGGCTCGACGGATCTGCTGTTAATGATGCTCGGTTCCCTCAGTCGCAGTGATGAGAAAGAATTATTGGAAGTAATTCAGAATTCCGCCAAACGTCTTCACCACATGACGGAAAATTTCTGGCTCTACACCCGTTTAACGATTAAGAGCCGTCAGGGAGGGGAATTATCAGCTTTTGTGGGGTTACAGGCTGACCCTAAAGATGTGATTACTAGAGTAGCTGAAGCCGAGGCGAAAAAGTACGATCGCTCCAGAGATTTAAGCGTGAATTTGGAGGATGGGTGTTTACTGATTTCCGAGACTGATTTACACAAATTGGCCACGGAGGTGATCGATAACGCTTTTAAATTTTCTCAGCCCGGTAGTGCCGTTGAGGTGGAGGGGGTGACGGAGGGGGGTAGGTATCGTTTGAGCGTACAAGATTATGGCAGGGGCATGACGGAGGAACAGATAGATAATATCGGGGCTTTTATTCAATTTGATAGGGAGCGCTACGAGCAACAGGGTTTAGGTTTGGGGCTTGCTATAGTGAAGCGTTTGGTAGAAATATATCGGGGCCATATATTTATATCCGGTTCTTTCGGTCAAGGCACTCGGGTCATTATTTTACTACCTTTTGTAGTACAGATAGTTTAAACGAGAAGTTGAGCCAGTTATCAGGAATTTTACCATTAATGGTTATTCTCCTTACAGATGTTAAGGCTTTGAGGAGTAAATTATATGACGATCGGTATCAATAGGGTTGGGGCAAATTCGGCAGATACAGTTTTTGGAGGCACAGGGCACGATTTTATTCTTGGGAACGGCGGAAACGACGTTCTGTTCGGTCTTGATGGCAATGATACTGTTCAAGGAGGAAATGGTAACGATACCCTGTTCGGCAATTCAGGTAATGACACAATAGTAGGTGGTTCAGGATTGGATTGGATGTACGGTGGTTTTGGCGACGACACGTACTATGTAGATAATTCTAATGATATTATTCTTATGGAATATTCAGGGTGGGGAATCGATACCCTATATACTTCTGCTAGGGATTATCAGGTGTATGCCGATGTAGAAAATATTTTCCTTATAGGTAACGCTATTTCGGTTATTGGCGGTAATCCGTCCAATTATATTAAAGGGAATAATTTTTCTAATGTTCTTCAAGGGGGTGATCGAGGTCAGGATACGCTCATAGGCGGCATTGGTAATGATACTTTAATAGGTAGCATTATCGGCAATAGCACTTTAGTCGGAGGAGTTGGAAATGACGTCCTCACTGGGGGACTTAATAGTGATGAATTCGTCTTTAACTCCGATAGAAAATACATTCAAGAAGATTTAGGAGTAGATAGACTGACTAACTTCGACCCTTCTGAAGATAAAATTATTCTGAGCAAAACTACTTTTACTGCTCTCAAAAGCCCCGTCGGTAACGGGTTCAGCAATCAATCAGATTTTGCTGTGGTTAGTTCAAATATCGAAGTAAACAATAGCTCTGCGGCAATTATTTACAACCGAAATAACGGGAATTTATATTACAACCAAGATGCCGCCCTCGCTAGTAGAAGCTCTAGTATCAGTTCAAGGGGATCGGCGCTCATCGATACAAATATTCTGGAGACGGGTTTATTCGCTAATTTCACCAATCGACCTCAGCTTACCGCCGATAACTTTGTCATTAGAAATAATATTATAATTTAATAAAACTTTTATCCCTCAAAAGGCCACCGAGATGATTTCTTAAAAGCTCTTGGAGAACGCTATCGCCTTCATTATGTAAGGAAGAAATGAAGTAAATTGGTATTGTGCTCCGGCAGTTAAGACCGTTCCCTCAATGGTGCTTTATCGCCCGTACAAAAGCTTGGTTCTAGGTTTAGACGGTTATGACATTGGTGAAATGGTTATAACCATTATCCCGTTTAGGAGACTGTACAATACCGTAAACCTGGGTCGGGGCACCTTTTTCAACAAATCTTCAGCGCAGATTGATTAAGTCAACTTATTCTCATGAAACGACCAAAATGCCCTTCTAATCAAGTTAAAAAAGATAAAAACTCTAGGCTAGAGCCAATATACCCTCAGGCGGCGGGTATCGACATCGGCTCGGAAGAACACTGGGTCTGCGTTCCCAATGAAAGTGCTCCTGAAAATATTAAACGTTTCGGCTGTTATACGGCCGATTTATATGCTCTGGCTGATTGGTTGAGTGAGTGTAGCGTCAGAACCGTAGCGATGGAATCCACAGGCGTGTACTGGATTCCCTTATTTCAAATTTTGGAGAACAGAGGTTTTGAGGTAAAGTTAGTCAATGCCCATCACGTAAAAACCTTACCCGGTCGTAAAAGTGACGTATTAGACTGCCAGTGGCTACAACAATTACACAGTTATGGTTTGTTATCTGGGTCTTTTCGCCCCGAAGAGCAGGTTTGTGTTTTACGTAGCTACACCAGACAACGGGAACGTCTTATTCAAAGTGCCTGTATTCATATTCAAAGGATGCAGAAAGCTTTAACCGAGATGAACTTACAATTACACAAGGTCGTTAGCGATATAACTGGCACGACCGGTATGGCAATTATTCGAGCCATTGTTGCCGGAGAAAGGGACCCACTAATTTTAGCCTCCTTTAGACATCATCGGATTAAGCGTTCTGAGGCGGAAATCGCTGCCGCTCTAAATGGTGATTATCGCACCGAACATATTTTTGTTTTGCAACAGGAATTGCAACTCTATGATACTTATCAAGCTCAAATATCTGCTTGTGATCGTCAAATCGAGGAGTGTCTAACTCAATTTCAGGATAAATCTCCATCTTCACAATTATCTCCTCAAAAGCATCCCCGTCACAAACCTCAAGGCAATGAACCACACTTCGATTTGCGTACCCATCTTCATCGTATTAGTGGCGTTGATTTCACTTCCATCGATGGGCTGGGTATCTTGACCGTACAAACCATTCTTTCTGAAGTTGGCTTAGACCCAAGTCGATTCCCCACCGTCAAACACTTTACTTCTTGGCTTGGTCTTTGTCCCGGTTGCCGTATTACCGGCGGTAAAGTTAAGAATTCTCAAACGCGTCATGTGGTTAATCGTGCCGCTAATGCCTTCCGTATGGCCGCCCAAACTGCTGGTAAAAGTAATTCAGCGCTTGGTGCCTTTTATCGTCGCCTGCGTTCTCGTCTCGGTACTCCTAAAGCTATCACCGCTACCGCCCACAAGATAGCACGAATTTTTTATCGGCTTTGGACTAGCGGTGGCAATTACCGAGATTTAGGAGCAGATTACTACGAGCAACGTTATCAACAACGAATCGTTAATAATCTTGAGAAAAAGGCTCACTCTTTAGGCTATCAGCTTATCCCTCAACAGCCCACCGAGATGATTTCTTAGGAGAGGGATAATTTCAATCAGAAGTATTTTAACTTTCTTCCTTTGAAATCTAGAAAAAAAGAATCTACTTTAGATTCTTTTTTTCTACCAATTAAACTAAAGAAGATTAAATTTTCTTTTTCAATAATCCGCCAAACCCCAGAGCTACAGCACCTAAAGCAACCGCAGCCGAAGGTTCGGGTACATCTGTAATGGGTACTTGCTCATAAGTATAAGTCACTTCAGCGCTTGCCCCCGCTAAAGTATTAAAGGTAGCAATGCCGTTTCCACCACCACCTGATAGGGTTTGTGATACCAATGTACTCGCTAATAATTCAATATTACCAGGCCCTTTAAATTGATCGAAACCAGGATCTGTAGGAAGAAAAGTAAGTACAACTGTATCTGTATCTGACAAGTCTGAAAATGTCTGCGTGGCACCAGGAGCTATGGTTATACCATTTTGAACAACCTGTAAGTTAGCGAAAGATCCTATCGGTAGATTAATAGGGGTGTTGCCACTCGTTATAGAGAGCTGCGCATTCTGTAAATAATTAAATGTTTGTGTCTGCTGAGCGGTATTGGTAATGGATAGGTTTCTGATCAACATTTCACCCGTAATGGAGATACTTACACCTGTCAATTTTTGACCAGGAATCAAAAATTTAGGTAGGGGAGCTGTAAAGTCTAATGGCTCATTTACCAAATCTGTAGTTATTAATGCTGAACCAGTAGAAGCACTATACGAGACAGTAGCCGCCTCAGCAGGACGAACAACTGCAGCGGTAGCAACTGTTGTAGCAAACGCTGCAACTGCAAAAGGTAGAAGGGTTTTTGTTTTCATGGTTTTCCGACTTAAGTTTTGTAGTTTGTACGAAGTTTCAAAGATGTTTAAAAACGTAATCTAGAGAGTATAATTTCTGGTTGCAGATGCAATATAGCACAGTTTTATCCATCCTACAAGTATTTTGCGAATGTTTTTAAGAATATTTAGGTAAACCTGAAATGATTATTATTTTAGGCGCCAATAAAGTTGCTGCAAAGCCGATCGCTGGGTAACGTACCAGAAATCGGTGAAAAATTAATTGGGTAGGTCGAATAATACAGATGTCATATATCTATCCGCCCACTCGATGCCGAAAGCCTTCTCTAATACCCGTCTCGTCTTATCGTTCTGCTGTTGTTGCCGACAATAATTTCTCTGCCCTTCTAGATAAACACTTTCCTCATCCGGCATCAGTCGAGTACTCTCTTGAGCGAAGCGACAATGAAAGAGTAGGAAATCATCGACCCTTTTTAAAAAGAGCTTCTCCTCTTCGTCTGAGCGGGGGCGAATAAATAAACAATAGGCGGAGAAAATATCACCCCAGGGCGGTAAATCACGAGGCTCGGAAAAATTCACGGGAGCTAAACCCCCTAAAGCCGACTCATAAACCTCCGGTAAACTAGCATCCGCCGAGGTGGGGGATAAATCGGCGATCGCCGCGCTCACTCCCGCCTTACCCGCCACTAAATCGCAGCCGAACATCGGTAAAGCGTACTGCGGGCGGGGAAACATGACGCAGTGCAGAATATCGAGATTACTCCCCACCTTGGCTAACTCTAGGTGCATCTTACGAAAATGAGTCGATTGGTAACAGCGATTTTCGATCACCAACCTTTCCCCCTCCAAACGCCCCTCTACATAACCCAACCCTTCTGGTAATTCGTACTCTGATAGATCCAGACTCTGCCAATGACGCAGGATCACCTCAGCCAGAGCGGCCATAAGGGGATGAAGCGCGGGTGCGATCGAGGGAGTTTCAATATGTACCATAGATTTTGTAGAGGATAACCATCACCTATTGTAATCGAGACAGTAGCGCGATCGAAGCCCGAATTGGGAATACTACAGGTAAATACGTAATATAAGAACTTATGGTAAGCACCGCCGAAAAGCAGACTCAGCCAAATAAATTTTTAGAAAAACTGCAAAGTTACACCCCCGCCCCGACGGAGGAATCGATACTACTACGCGCCCTGGTGCAGAGTCTGGTCATCGTCGGTATTATCGCCACCGACATCGCTACCGGGAGTCAGAACAGTTTCTGGGCGATTCCCCTGAGTATAGTCGGTTCCTGGTGGAGTTGGCGACAGCGAAAAAAACGCAACATCGCCACTAAATTCCTGCTCGCCATCGCCATGCTGACGGTATTAGCCGTATTCCTCGGTAATATCGTCGTCAACCTGCAAGATAGCCGGATAGCCCTGGCGGGATTACTAATTCAATTGCAAGTCTTACATAGTTTCGACCTACCGCGACGCAAAGACTTAGGGTACTCGATGGTAATCGGTTTAATTCTCATCGGCGTTGCTGGCACCATATCCGAAACCGTTACCTTTGCCCTTCCCCTATTGGTTTTTTTACTGATTGCCCTACCCACCCTAGTCCTAGATTATCGCTCCCGCCTCGGCTTAGAAAAACTAGACAGCACCTTACTCACTAAAAACCCTCAAGTTTCCCGCCTAAAAAATACTTCCCTCTCCCCGAAAAAACTCGCCGGTATATTTGCCACTATCCTCCTCCTCGGGCTGGTATTATTCGCCATCATGCCCCGTTTTCAAGGCTATCAAATCCAAACCTTCCCCGTTAGCGTTCCCGAAGGAATGGAAAATCAGGGATTCGACGCGGAAAATCGCAGTATCATCAACCCCGGTTATGTCTCCCCAGGCAAAGGGCAGGCCGGACAACCGGGGGGGAATACTAAAGCCGAGGGCCCTGGTTCGGTAGACCAAACTCAATACTATGGTTTTAATAGCAAAATGAACCAGAATTTACGGGGAAACATGAAACCAGAAGTCGTCATGCGCGTAAGGTCACAAGCCCCGGGTTTCTGGCGGGTTCTCGGGTTTGATCGCTATACTGGACAGGGATGGGAAATCTCCAAACCCAACGAACTATTAGATATTCAACGCTCCTCTTGGTCTTATCGCTTCTTTGTCCCCCTACCCTTTTCCAGAGCCAGAACCAAAGAAGTCATCCAGAGTTACAGCGTCGTTTCCCAATTACCGAATCTGATACCAAGCCTTGCCTCACCGCAGTTTCTCTTCTTCCCCACCAGAGCGATCAGTTTGGATAGGGAAGGAGGAATGCGATCGCCGAGCGGGTTAGTAGAGGGCCTGACTTACACCGTAATCTCTCAAGTGCCCTACCGCGATCGTAGCGAATTAAGAAGCGCTCCAGACGTATACCCACCCAAAATCCGCGAGCAGTATTTACAGATACCCCCAGAAATCGCTCCGAAAGTCAGGGAAGTAGCCGAACAACTCCTCGCCAAATCCCCGAAATCCCTAACTTCTAACTACGAGAAAGCCCTGTTTCTCGCGCAAGCCCTCAAGCAGAACTATCAGATTAGAGCGGATTTACCCTTTTTTGAACCAGGAGAAGATCTAGTGACGGCTTTTCTGTTCAAATATAAAGGAGGCTACCCCGATCATTTTTCTACGGTATACGCCATACTTTTAAGGTCGATCGATATTCCGGCGCGTATAGCCACTGGATTCGCCCCTGGACAATTTAACCCCTTTACCGGATTCTATATAGTCAAAAATACCGACGCTTACGCTCTCACGGAAGTCCTCTTTCCTAATTATGGCTGGTTCGCCTTCGACCCCATACCCGGAAACGAATTAATCCCGCCTTCCTTTGAAGAATCTGATACATTTGGAGTATTAAAACAATTTTGGAAATGGGTAGCGGGCTGGTTGCCCTCACCGATAACCGCCTTTTTCGCTTTCCTCTGGGAAAAAATCTTCGGTGCCTTATTGGGCCTTTTGTCAAGATTATGGGCTTTCGTATCGAGTAGCCTTTTGGGAGGAATCATCGGCTTAATTATCGGTACCGGATTGGGCTTTTTAGGTTGGTTGGCTTGGCGTTATTTAGCTAAGGTCAAATATCAGCAGCGCTTAAAGAAAATGCCGCCGATGGAGGGACTCTATCAACAACTTCTAGGCATACTTAAAGAAAGGGGCTATCCCAAACACCCCGCCCAAACACCCCTAGAATATGCGGCCTCATCCCAGGAAATTCACCCGCAACCAGTGGCGAGTATTATTGACGAAATCTCTCAAGCCTATGTAGAGTGGCGCTATGGCGATACTAGTCCTAACTTGCAAAATTTAAAGCAAAAGCTACGAGATTTTAACTCGGCGATAAGACTGAAGAAAGAGAAGTCAGAGGTGAGAAGTGAGTAATGAATAGTTTTTATTCCCTTCTCTTTTCTTTCTTCTCTTCTCTCTCTCCTTTAAATTCCCAGAGCAGCTTTAATCTTAGTTAGAGCGGCGGCTTCTTTGTCACTCACTTTCGTGCCTGAACCGAACAAGCCGCTACCTGCCGCGTTAGCTACCGCGTCGGCACAAGAATAGATGAAACCTTTAAACTGTTCTATATCCTCGGGGGTAGCCTTACCCTGTAATACGGCGACAGCATCGTTAATGGATTTAATCGCCGTATCTACAGCCGTATCTGGTTGCATATCCTTAGCTTCTACTTTCAGAGTGGCAGGCTCAGTTTTGTTTTCTTGCGCTTTTTTAATCGCTTCTTCAGAAAAAAGGTTTTGGATGACAGCGTTATCGGGATATTTTTTGGCCGCTCCTGCGATTTCTTTAGCTAGGGCTGTAGCTTCGATGGCCGTCGAGACAATCCCCGCGTCTACCATCGCCACGGCCATCCCGGTGAGCATTACGCTACCGGCAACTTTAGCTAAATCTTCTTGTGAGTAGGTTCCTTCAATAGTCATAGATTAATTTTCGGTTATTTTCTTAATGTTTTTTGCGTAATTGCTTAAACAATCCTTAATAGATGAGTTAGGCGATTACTGTACTTAAGTATATAGCCGAGAGCTAAATAAAATCCTTTAAGATTAGTAGAGAATTATTAAATTACTGCTTACCCTAGGGAATTAACCTGGAAGAATGAGACTGATAAATAGGTTAGAAAACCCTACTCTGCAAGGAGGTTAACCACACTTTCGATAACGCTTTAAACCTGACAACATGGTAAGTGTAGTCAAGAAGAAATCAAACAAACAAGCCATGAACGCGATCGTAGAATCTTTCTATAACTGGTACAGCAATACAGTACGTCATCCTAAATATCGTTGGTTAATAGTTTTAGGTACTTTAGCTTATTTATTCAGCCCCATCGACATCGCTCCCGATTTTATTCCTATCATTGGTTGGATCGATGACACGATCGTTTTAGGATTATTAACCACCGAGTTATCTAGACTGGCGATCGATTTCCGTAACGAGCGCAAAAACATGAAAGTGCAAGCCTCTCAACCCAACGAAGTCACTACCGACGCTGTGGAAGTTCCCATTCAATAGTTAGCTTTCTTCTCACTTCTTTTGATTATCTACACCCTAAATTAAACAATAGAAAAATGGTTACATTTACCCGCACTTTTTGGCTTGATAGTGACAATAAAGCTGAAACTATGGAAAAAGTTAAACGCCTTTATACCGAAGTAATGCCCGTACAACCGGGATATATCGCCTCCAATCTTGTTTTTAATCAAGATGGAACCGAATTGAGAGCGATCGCTAACTGGGAGAGCGAAGAACAATTTCTCGCCCTACAGGATACAGAAGCTTTCAGGGACTTAGCCCGTTACGTCGGTTAGATCTAAAATTAGTAAGCGTAAATAAGCGATCGCCATTGCTGATTATGGCGATCGCTTATCATTTAGGGTAGTTGCTTCATTAACCTGTCTTAATATATGACGTACCTGACTGCGGTAGGGAGCCGCGTTGATGGTTGTTCTTTGGGACGGTTGTGAGGGTTGAGATTGGATTATAGGTAGCTGAGCGTGCCTTCGGCATGGTGCGGGACGATTGACGATGGGTTTGATCGAGTCGAGAAGTTCTGGATGTTCTGCGGCTAATTCCTGAATCAGTTTTTAGTTTTGGACTTGATTGAGCCTATTTAAAAGCAGTTCTAGAGTGGGCCTTTGTTGAATTTGATCCGGTTGACGCAGACAGGTGAGTAGGGTAGCAGCGCTTCGCTGAGTTTAGGAATGCTCATGGGGAAAGTTGATTGCTGGCTATGTCAATTTTATATCGCTTCATCCACAAGCAAACTGCCCCCTAAAATTATCTCCGTCAGGTTAACCAGGCCTAACATTCTATCCTGATAGGGTAATACGCCTTCGAGATAACTGCGATCAATGCCGAAGGCACGCGAACCTACCTCGCTTTCCCAAGTCGAAGCCGGCAGGAATTTTTGAGGGTCGAGCATGAGAATATCGTGGACCGAATCGATCGATAAACCGACGATAACCCCTTCCACATTGACAATCATAGCCTGAGAGTTCCCGGAGCCGATTGCTCTCGACAGATTAAACAAACTACGAATATCCACTATAGTCACAATTTCCCCGCGCAAGTTGATATTACCCGCGATGAATGGGGGAGTACAGGGAATCGGTGTCACCCGGCCGAACTTGATAAACTCCTGAACCAAAGATAAATCAACTCCGAAAAATTCCTGATTCAAGCTGAAAACCGCCACGGGTTTTAAACCAGTAAAGTCTTTGAGTCGTAAACTCTGGCGCAAATTATCCGCCCGTTTTTGTAGGATTTTTCGTTCATGTTCGCTCGCATCCGGGAAAAAGACTGGAGATTTCCTTAACTCCTCCTCCTCGGTAATTTCTGGAGTTATTTCTAAATCTTCTAGAGCGTCCAAATCGAGATCGAGGTTTAATTCTTGAGCTTCGGTATAACGAAGTAAAGCTTCTAGATCTAATAGTAATAAAAGATTATCTTGCTCCTGAATATAACCAGTGATGAACTTTTCTTGTTTAAAATCTAGAAGAGGACGGTCGTGAGATAATTCACGGGTAATGGCACTCTCATCGATCGCTTTAACTTCACTGACCCCATTCGCCAGAACTCCTAAAGTCAATTCCTGCCAGTTGAGGATAATAATATTGTCATTAACCGAATATCTCGCCGTTTCATAGCCGAAACGTAGATTGAGATCCATAATCGGGATAATACTACCCCTTAGGTTAACCGCACCGATAATATCGGCGGGAGCTTCGGGAATTGGCGTAATTTCCGGTAAGAAAAATATTTCCTTTACTGCCTGAGCAGGAACGGCGTAACGAAAATTATTATGAATAAAAGTTAGATAGTAGTTCATGATATTCTCCCAAATTCAAGATTGTAATTCAGCTAATAATGCACCCACCGTAATATTATCTAGTTCGGTGATTTTAGTTTCATTAGGTAAAGATTGAACTATTTTCAGGGCTGAACTTTGCATTTTTTTAGCCCTTGTAAAGTCTCCTTCTCTTTGATACAAACACGCTAAATTGACATAGGCTGCTACTGAATTAGGCTCCAGATAAATAATAGTTTTTAAAGCCTTTTTTGCATCTTCAAAACGTCCCTGTTCTTCTTCTATATGAGCGATTAAATGATGGGGTTTAGCCGACAGATTATTTAAACCAATTGCGGTTTGACACCATTGTTTAGCTTGCTCATAGTTACCCAAATTAGCTTGTAGTTCCGCCATGAGACAGGTAGAGGGATAATGGTCGGGACACTTCCGTAGAATTTGCTCTAACTTACTCTTAGCTAAACTATAGGCTTTATTATTAACTAGCTCCTTGACTTCTTTTAATATATCCTCCTCACCGGTTGTTACCTTCGTGGTTGGCGGGGGAGCCGGTACAGAAGGCGGCTTAGAAACCTGAGTACGGGCGGGAATAAATGAAGGTTGGGGCGTTTCTTTCGTAACTACGGGAGTCCCTAAAGGAGGAGATTGAGGTTTAAAAGATTCATACTGAGTGGGTTGATGGGAAAGGTGTTGGAAATCTCCGCTCTTGCGTTGGTAAACTACCGATTCGGGAAATAGTTTTACTTGAAACGGCTTAATATGATGGGTATTTAACTCGGCATGACCAGTGAGGAGATAACCGTTAGGTCTGAGAGTATGGAAGAATTTTTCCACTACCCCAGCAATCGCGGCATCGGTGAAATAGATAAACACGTTACGACAGATGATTAAATCCATCTCCCGTAAATCGGAATTAAAGCGGGGAAAAGCATCACGGGTTAGATTCACCTGATAGAATCGCACCAAACTACGAATCTCCTCATTGAGTTGATAGAAGCCGGCGGAATTTTTGAAGTAGCGGGCTTTAATATCCTCTTCTACCTGACGGAAAGACCAAGTATTGTAACAGCCTTTCTTGGCGTGGTCTAAAGACTCACGGTTAATATCGATGCCGAGGATAGTCACATTCCAACCCTCTAACTCCGTCATCAATTCTCTTAGTAAAATAGCGATCGAATAGGGTTCCTGTCCCGTAGAACAGCCAGCGCTGCAGATACGCAGGGTTTTAGTTCTGCTATTTCGGCGGATCAGTTCCGGTAGTATCAAATTTCTCAATAGGGCAAATTGACCCTTATCGCGGAAGAAATAACTCTCCCTGTTCGTTACCAAACAGACGAATTTTTGCCATTCCTCATCACTTTCACCGCCGGAATTAGCCAGCAGATTATAGTAAGCTTGGGGGCCGGGTAAATGTAAAGCCTTGATGCGGGTAAAAATATTATCCCCGAGGGAACCGTAATTCTGAGCGCGAATTTCAATCCCGGTTTGTTTGGCGATTAACCCGACAAAATCTTCTCGTAAGCTCGCAGATATTGTTTCAGTAGTCATCTATTCTTCTCCTCGATCGAGCGCTCAGGGGTTACTATTTCATGATTTCTAGAAGTTTGGGCCCGATGTCGGGCAGCGGTAGAACCAGCTTCACGGCTCCCAGTTTGACGGCTTCTTGAGGCATTCCGTAAACTACGGAAGTCTCTTCGTCTTGAGCGATCGTATAGGCTCCCTTTTGTTTCAGGCTTAATAAACCGGCCGCCCCATCCTTACCCATACCAGAGAGGAGGATTCCTAAAGCAGATGCACCGTAATTTTTAGCCACGCTTTGAAACAGTACCGTAGCGGAAGGGCAGTGACCATCGACTAACGGCCCCTCGACGCAATAGAAACGGCCCTGAGCGTCTAATTGTAGGTGATTCCGTTCGGGGGGGAAATAAATCGTACCCCTCTGCGGTGTCTCACCCGTTTTCGCCACGACGATAGGCAGTGAACAACTACCCCGCAACCATTCGACAAAGCCTTTTAAAAAACCGGTGCTGATATGTTGAACGCAGAGAATTGGTAAGGGAAAATCAGGGGGAAGCTCGGCTAGGATTTGTTGAAAGGCTTGGGGGCCGCCGGTCGAAGCTGAGATCGCCACCACTTTAAAAGATTTGGGTAAAGGCCCGGTAATCGCCGGAGTGGGGGGTTTAACTATTGCCTTATCCCCTTTCACCGTCAGAGTTGCCCCTTTATTGCGTTTGGTAAAAACCTTCACTCCCGATAGTACCCGGATTTTCGTCAGTAGTTTATCCGTCAGCCCCTCGTATTCTTCTACTTGCCCGTTGCGGGGTTTGGGGAAGACATCCACCGCCCCGGCATCGAGCAGGGCAAAGACATTATTTTTATCCTCATCTTGCACTGCCGCGCTGATCACTAAAATCGGTTTCGGATTACGCTCCATAATCGCCTGAGTTAGTTCCAACCCGTTCATCTTCGGCATCATTAAATCGGTGCAGATGACATCGGGTTTTACTTTCCCTATCAATTCGAGAGCATCTATACCCGTTCGGGCAGTTCCCACCACTTCCATATCGGCAGCGCCCGCGATTATCCTTTTGAGAATCGTAACGGCGAGGGGGGAATCTTCTACTAATAGCACCTTGATAGTCATAGTCTTGCGAGTAGGGAGTAGGGAGTAGTGAGTAGGGAGTGGGAGTTAGGGGTAGGGAATAGAAATAAATATCACCGATTCCCGACTCCCGACTCCCGATTCCCGCAGATTAAAGCAGATTAAACGATCGCTTCTAAATCATGAGCTGTATGAGACAGTTGCGCCGTACCGGATTTAATCTGACTCAAGGAGGCGGCGGTTTGTTGTGCGCCTTGGTTGATACTATCCATTGCTTGTAGCACTTGTTGTACCGCTTTACCTTGTTGGCGAATATTAAGAACTATCTGTTGATTGTTCATCGCCACGTTATTGATAGATTCCAACACACCAGCAAAAGCATTAGCGGTTCTTTCCGTTACGTTTAAACCAGCGTTAACCGTTTTCGTTCCCTCATCCGTTACCATTACCGTCGTATTGATGGCATTTTGAATATCCGAAACAAGTGTACTGATATTAGAAGCTGATTGACGGCTCTGGTCAGCGAGTTTACGGATTTCTTCGGCTACCACAGCGAAACCTTTACCGTGTTCTCCGGCTCTTACGGCTTCTACCGAGGCGTTAAGGGCTAGCATATTGGTTTGTTGCGATAGGTCACTAACCAAGGAAGATATGTTACCGATCTGGTTGGTTTGTTCCGAGAGACGGACGATCTGATCGGCGATCGCGGCCACTTTATTTTTCAGATCGACCATCGTGGCGACGGTTTCCTCAACTGAGTCGTTACCGTTATTGGCTAACTGTAAGACTTCATGGGCGGCTTGAGAAGCGGATTCGGCTTGTTCTTCCGATTGTCGTGAAGAAGCACCTAACTCGTCCATCGTCGTCGTAGTTTCACTAACGGAAGCAGCCTGTAAATTGGCGGTGCGTTCCTGTTCTTCCATCGTGGCGGCGATTTCCGAAGCGGAGGAGGTAATATCTCCCACGGCTTTTTTCACATCGTCGGTAATTTTCTTAGCAATCATATTGCCCAAAATGAGAGAAACTATACCGCCGCCGAATAAACCGAGAATAGTGATGGCAAGAGCGAGCAAAATAATAGTTTTCTGCTCGTTCTCCCTATCTTGCAGGATCTCATCCTGGCGCTGGAGCATAGCATCTTTAATCTTATCCAGACTCGACATATCTAAATCGCCAATGATGGGCATAGCTTTAGGAATCTGACCAGCTTTGATTAATTGCATCGCTTGATCGCCTACTGTTTTCCTCGCTTCAAATTCTTTCAATAATTTCTCCCAAGATGCTTTCTGTTTCGGATCGTGGATCTGATCACCCATATTGGCGATAGCATCGTCTAACTCTTCGATTCCTTTTTGGTAGGACTCTGGATAATGAGAATTCCCGGGAAATAAAGCCGCACCTCGGACACCCCGAACAATTCGAGAAGTAGCCATCATGGATTCTCTTAAGTTATCCACAACTCGATTAGCTCGGGCTAAATCGTTCGCTATATTACTATTGAGTTTGAGAACGGTGCCGATCGTCACGGCGAACAGGGTCAACACACCTAAAGGCACACCGTAACCTAACAGAATGCGGGTTTGTAATCTTTTCGCTTGCAGGATACCAGTCATGATGAAAACTCCTAGAGAAAATACAAAATGTTTTCTGGAAAAATTGTGAGATGGCATTAAACCAATCGTTCTAATGTCTCGATCAGTAGTTCTTGGTTGAACTGATCTTTAACGATGTAGGCATTAGCCCCCGCCTGCGCCCCTCTGCGTTTATCCTCTTCTTTGGCTAGAGAAGTGACGAGGATCAGGGGTAATTCTCGATATTCGGGATGTTGACGCACCTTTGCGGTGAAGGTTAAGCCGTCCATATTGGGCATTTCTACATCGGAGATGATGCCGTCAACGACTAAACCCGATCGCAGTTTGTTGTAACCATCAACGCCGTCTACTGCGATAATTACCTCGTAGCCGGCTTTGTCGAGGATGCGTTTTTCCTGAGTGCGTACCGCGATTGAATCTTCCACCAGTAGGATTACCGGTTTCCGTACCGCAGACGCGGCGGAGTCGAGTTCGTCGTTAGCGATTATGGTTTGAGTCTGTTTCCTCACAGAATTGATTAAATCTTGAGGATTGAGGATCATGCACACATCGCCCGTTCCCAATATCGTCGCCCCCATGATGTTACGCACCCGTTTCAATAACTTGGTCTGGGGTTTAATAACTACGTCGAGGACTTCTAAGAGCCTGTCCACTTCAAAAGCGAGGATTTGCCCGTCCACATTGAGGACGATGATAGAAATCAAGCTCTCTTCTTGACGCTGGCGTTGTTTTTGGGAGGTAACGACGCTCGGTAATTCCAAAATGTCCGCCATTTTTACCAGTGTTACCGGCTTATCATGCCGAAGGCACGCGAAGCTACCGACGCTGATAGTCGGTTGACCTTCCAAGGAATATACTTCACCCGGACGGATCAACAGGGTTTTCTCGATCGCTTCTATAGGTATGGCGACGGTCGATTCCCGCAACCCTACGAGCATCACGTTTAAAGTGGCGACTGTGCTACGCAACTGAATCCGGAAGGTAGTACCCCCACTCGATTCGATGGCGATCGTTCCTTTGAGGCGCT
This sequence comes from uncultured bacterium, assembly GCA_964623815.1. Lineage (GTDB taxonomy): Bacteria > Cyanobacteriota > Cyanobacteriia > Cyanobacteriales > Microcystaceae > Chroococcopsis. The sequence goes on from CAZUVR010000005.1 coordinate 97,647, forward strand.
CCACATTACTCCGTACCACATCCAAGCCCACACCCCGCCCGGAAATCTCGGTGACGAAACTGCGAGTAGAGAAGCCGGGGAGGAAAATCAGCGATCGTATCTGATTCGCTCCCATTGCCGCGAGTTCTTCCGCCCGGTACAGTTTACGTTTGAGCGCCGTCTGTTTGATTTTTTCTAAATCCAAACCGCGCCCGTCGTCTCCGACTTCGATCACGATATTACTACCGTTGCGACTCGCTTTTAACCACACCTGGCCTACAGGGTTTTTACCCGCCCGCCGCCGTTCTTCCGGAGTTTCGATCGCGTGATCCACCGCGTTCCGTAACAGGTGCAATAGGGGATCTTTCATCTCCTCCAGAATTTGTTTATCGACGGTGATATTACCACCCTCCATGACGAAGTTAATTTCTTTACCTTCCTCCTGCGCTAACTCCCTGACGAGGCGGGGAAATAACAGGAAGATAGTGGAAAGGGGTAAGAGCCGGAGGGTGCGGATTTTTTCGTCCAACTCCCGGGAAATTAGATCCAGACGGGTATTATTCTCCACCACGCTGCCGTGAAGATAGCGAATAATACTATCGAGTTTCTCCTCTACTACTCTATCTGTTCCTCTAGTCCCGGCGTTCTTTCTGGTCTTCCAACTATCCCAGATGCCGAGCAGATCCCGCAGCTTCTCGCCGGTATGGGCTAAACGGGTTTTCGTCACCGTTAGCTCGCCCGTATGGGTCATGAGCGCGTCTAAATAGCGCATCGGCACCCGAATTGTATCCAGACGCGCCATATCCGCTAGATTGGTCGCCGTTGCCTTTTCTTCTTTGGGGCCTTCAGCAGGGCGGTTATCTCTACTCTTACATAGATCGTCGAGATCCCGTAAAACTTGCCCTAAATTAACTGTGGCGGTTTTCCCTGTCAGGGCTTCTTTGACCAACTCCGCGATCGCATCTACGGCCGAGTGCAAGGGGTATGACACTTGAGGAAAGCTAATCCCCCCCGATTGTAAGGATTCAAAGATTAACTCTACTTTATGAATCACAGTTTCTAGAGATTCCTGCCCGACGATACGCGAATCTAACTCGAAACTTTGGGACTCATTTAATAATTCTTCCAGCGAGGCTCGATCGTCCGGATTCTCATCGAGCAACATCAACCCCGATTGCAGTTTGTTTAAATGTTCCTCGCTGGATATTTGATATATATCCCGCAAGTCCGCGTCTTCTATCCACAGGCTACCCCGAGTTTCGGGTAGGAGTACGATCTTAAGCCCCGACTCCCGACTCCCAATTCCCGATTCCCCTTCTAGAGTGGGTAAGAACTCACTCAGCAGATTGAGTAATTGCTCGGGATCTACCCCGCTCGGTTCGTCAGTAACGGCTTCGTGAACGAGAGCACCTAACGCCCCGATGGTTTGATACATTCTCTGCCCCAGTGCCTGTGACCAAAGCATCTGACCGTTTTTAATTCGGCCGATAATTTCTTCTAAACGGTGGGCTAGAGCTTCTACCGATTTCACCCCGATAACCCGCGAGTCTCCTTTTAAGCTGTGCGCTTCCCGGAGTAGGGTTTGCAAAAGTTCGGTGTTGTCGGGATTTTTTTCTAGTGTTAACAATCCCGCTTCTAAGTTTTGAACATGCTCAGCCCCGGAAATCTGATAAATTTCTCGTAGTTCTCGATCTTCGATCATGGCTGTTTTCTCTACTAAATTCAGAAAGATAGTGGCTAAACCCTAGCCAGACGGTTTAAAGCGTTAGCAGCTTGCGGTAGATGCGTGATGATTAGTTTGATTAAGTCTTTCGGGTCGGGAGGTTTACTAATGAAGTCGTTAGCGCCGACTAATTTAGCCCGGGTTCGATCGAGCGGACTATCTTGAGCCGTCAGGATAATAATCGGTGTTTTACCGAATACTGGGGTTTCCCGTAAAAACTTGCAGATGCTATAGCCATTAGCGTTGGGCATATTCAAATCGAGTAAGATCAAATCTGGCTTACGTTCTATCAACTGCGCGAATCCCGCCATCGGCTCCGGTATGCCCAAAACCTTAAAGCCTGCCGGCGTGAGGATCGATTTCAGATTATGAATGACGATCGGACTGTCATCGATACAGGCGATTAAAAATCCCTGTTCACCTTTGCTATCGCTATCGCTGGTGGTTGGGGGTTTAGCCGAGGTGGCGATCGGTTTTTCTTCTATCTCTTTCACCGGACAGGGTAAATCAGGGATAATTTTGAACTCTAACAGCCCTTTTTCCTGCCAGGGAACCAGGGAGTGTACCAGCTTAAAGAGGGGCTGTTTTAACTGTAAAGAAATATCCCAGAGGGTAAATTGTCCGTTGAGATACCTGTGCAGTGCCCCATTCGGAATAGCTTTTCCTTTTTCCGTTAATATCGGTGCCGAACTTGGCGCTATCGGTGCGATATTGTCCCGCCGCCACTCCTGCCGCCATTCGCCGATCTCGGTTAGTAAAGGGTGAATCTCTACTACTGAGAGGCTGAGGAAGTAAGAGAAGGTGGATTTTAAGCGATCGTGTCCGTACCATTCGCTCTTTACTCCTTTCGCCAGGGCCAACTCGTAGAAGCATTCTTCGGCAACCGTTTTGATTACTGATTTAGCTTGCTCTAGGGTTAAACCGCTTTTACTCATACCCTGGTAGAGAAAGTCATATTCCCAGGGTTGGCTGTTGAGAATTTGCGTCGGCGGTGTCCACTCGCGGCAGTGTTGGAAAAGTGACCGTTTCCAGCGCCGCATCCGGGCGGTTTTATCTACTGGGTACTGTAGTCTGCCCGCCAGAAAATATAAGGTAATGGTGAGTCGATCGCTGGTTAGGATTAGTTCGCCCGTAGCTTTCTCTCCAAACAAACGATCTAATTCTTTAGTCAGATCGGTGATAAACGCATTGGGTACTAGATTCATAATTCACCCTACAAGAAGTCTGTTAGCTTCATCAAGATCCAAAAAATAGCCAGATTAGGACTCCTCTGTTTATAAGCCCAGAGGAAATATTAAATTCTTGTTGTGGCTAATTCAGTAGATCTTCTGAGTATTCTTGTCCTTTGGTAGTTGAAATTACTGATATTTACTGATAAGCCCTTAAGCAAGGAATTTATTTATTAAGCAACCTCATACTAGATAAACTTAGATATATGAAACGAGAAAATCTATGGATAAATATTTCTCTTTTCTATGATTGCCCGATCAAAATAAGCGTTGTTTACGTGCTTTAAATCAAGGCTTGTAGTTTTTTCTGTGGCTAACAACAGTTGAGCATCGAGGAGTATCTAGTTGTTTCTTTTGCTCTACTATAAGTATATAGACTCTCCGGACAGGAGGTATATTTCAACAGAAATTTTTAACAAAATTTAGAATCAATACTCACCAATAATATATTTCTTCAAATTTTCTTCAGTATATTTACTCAAAAATGACGGTTGTTAATCCTATTGCATAGGTGATATTAAGAAAGAGTTTTTTGTAAACGTTCTTTGATTGTTTCCAGAGATGTCAAATCTACATCAACGGAAGATTTACCATCATATTCAAAGGGGTTATCGAGATCGCGAATCAACTTTAATAGATAAGTAAAGAGAGTAAATAAGAGAACGGAAATGACCAGATTTTCACTGAAACGATCGGCTCCGATTAACAGCAGAGCGATAACCACACAGATCAGAAAGACTTCCAATAAAGCGTAAGCTGGGCCCAAAAAGTCCGTATCCCGATTATTCTTGATTTGCTCGACCAGATAACGAATTTTACCTAATTCAGTCTGTACTCGACTGACCGTGGGAGGGTTTCCCTTTTCTAGTAGGGGGGCGAAACAAAGATTAACGGCAACGAGAGCTGAATAGGCTTTCTCAAAAGATTGATTTTGATAGAGGCAATTTAAAAGAGTGCTGATAAAATTTACCAACTCAGTAGTTAGAGGCTGAGGATCGTAGTTCGGATTACTCTTGGCGAGGAGAAGATTGCTGTCTTGAATAGATTCGATCGAATTAACTATCTGTAAGGGCATATCGGCACTTTTATTGTAGTCGCTCAAAGTACCACTAAGAACGAAAGCAATGATAAAACTGGCGCTACCGAATAAAGCTCCGGTAAGGGAATCAAAAGCCCAAGGTTCCCAGCCGAGATAGTGCATACCTACTTTCGCGCCGGCGAAGAGTAGGGTTAAGGGCAAGACGGACAGTAACAAACGCCATTTATTAACAGAGAAAAAACCAGACATATAAAAACCAATAATTCAGTGTTTTTGTAGAGTTTGGATAGCGCGGCGGCGGAATTCCATCACCTCGCCCAATTCGTTAGAGAGGCGAGGAGAGTGTTCTAGCATTAACCCGATCGTATCCTTATCGAGTAATACTATAGTCATATCTTCGAGGGCTAAGGCGGTGACATCGCTTTTCTGTTCGCTCATCAGAGAGGATTTTTCTCCGAAAAAGTCTCCTTCTTTAATCTGAACTAGGGTTTTTTGATGACCTTCCTCATCCGTGATGGATAATTGCCCCTTACCCTGAACCACTAAATACATACCCTTTAAAATTTGCCCTTCGGAGATAATTATCTCATCACGGGCGTAATCGAGCCAGATTCCTCGTTTGGCAATCAGATCGAGCATATTATCGTCAAATTGACTGATCGCTGACACAGCTCGTAGGGATTTTTTCGCCATATTCGCCCGATCTTCCGGGGTGAGGACAACGGGTTGATATTCCACTTCAGAAGCGATGGGATAGGGCATGGTCAGACCATTACGTTTGGTAGAGTACCAAACCCTTGTTAAAAAGCGTTCTTTAACCGCCGATTGTTTACCGTAGTCAGAAATATACAACAAAATCTTATAGATAATACTAAAATCCCCGTAATTGAGAGTACCCACTACGGGCGCCGGATCAGCTAATACTCCTTCGGTTGCTAGTGCGGTTTCTTTGAGAACGGCTTTTACTTTATTGGGCGGATCGTCGCAGGCAAAGCCCAACTCGAGGTAAATTTCATAAGTGGGCGTTGGCCTGCTGTAATTATAAATACCCCCCTTGGCAAGTTCGGAATTAGGAACAACTATTAAATCCCCTGAAGTAGTGACCAGATGGACTGAACGCCAGGTGATTTCTTCCACCTTGCCCACTTTACCGCCCACTTCTAACCATTCACCCAATTTAAAAGGACGCTCGAATAATAGGGCTACGCCGGAGAAGATATTACCCAAACTATCTTGGAGGGCAAGACCGATGACGAGAGATCCCACACCTAACGCCGTTATCAGTCCGCCTAAATCGGCTCCCCAAACGGTGGATAAAACTATGGCACTACCGAGCAAGATGAGAAAGAAGCGGCTCGTATCGAGAAAAATTTTCGGTACGTTTGCCTGCCAAGTTCCCTCTTTAGCTCCTTCAAATAGGAAGAGATTGAGGAAATTAAGGGCGGTATAGATGATCGAGATCCACATTAAGGTTTCCGCCAGACGGGAGGCGATTGGAGCCACACCCGAACCCAGGATTTTCGATAGAAGGATATAAAAAGTCGCGGTAGGTAAAACCAGATTACGCAAACTTTGTAAGGGACGGACTAAATTAGAGTTTCTTCGCAGTAGATTGACATTAATTTCTCCCAGTGCCAGCATTCCTAGAGGGAAGACAAAGACCACGCAGAGAACCCAAAAAACATAATTACTCATCTTCGCTAAAGATCACAATGTACTATTTTTGTAGAGCTTGGATAGCACGGCGGCGGAATTCCATCACCTCACCCCATTCGTTGGAAATAGAGGGAGAATGTTCTAGCATTAAGCCGATGGTATCCTTATCGAGTAATACCAGGGTCATATCTTCGATGGCTAAGGCGGTGACATCGCTTTTCTGTTCGCTCATCAGAGAAGATTTTTCTCCGAAGAAGTCTCCTTCTCTGATCTGACCTAGGGTTTGTTGATGACCTTTCTCACCTCTGACGCATAATTCGCCTTTGCCCTGAACCACCAAATACATACCCTTTAAAATTTGCCCTTCTGAGATAATTATCTCATCACGGGCGTAATCGAGCCAAATTCCCCGCCTGGCGACCATATCCAGCATATCATCGTCGAATTGGTTGATAGCTGATACAGCTCGTAGAGATTTTTTCGCCATATTGACCCGCTCTTCGGGGTTCATGACAACTGGCTGATATTCTACTTGGGAGGCGATGGGATAGGGCATGGTCAAACCATTACGTTTGGTAGAGTACCAAATCCTTGTTAAAAAGCGTTCCTTAACCACCGATTCTTTACCGAAGTCGGAAATATATAAAAAAATAGTATAAGTAATACTAAAATCTCCGTAATTAGCGGTATTTACCTGGGGAGAGGGTGTGGTTAAAACTCCCTCCGTTCCCAGCGCCGTTTCCATAACAACCATTTTTACCTTATTAGGCGGATCGTCGCAGGAAAAACCTAATTCTAGGGTAATGCGATAAGTGGGCGTGGGCCTGCTGTAATTATAAATACCCCCCTTGGCTAGTTCGGAGTTAGGCACGACGACCAAATCTCCCGATTTAGTAACCAGGTGTACGGAGCGCCAGGTAATCTGTTCCACTTTACCCACCTTACTCCCCACTTCGATCCATTCACCCAATTTAAAAGGACGCTCGAATAATAGAGCTACGCCGGAGAAAATATTGCCCAGACTATCTTGTAGGGCGAGACCGATGACCAGAGAGCCTACACCCAAAGCCGTTACCAGTCCGCCTAAATCGGCACCCCAGACGCGAGATAGCACTATGGCACTACCGATTAAGATGAGGAAGAAACGGCCCGTATCGAGAAAAATTTTCGGTACGTTCGCCTGCCAGGTACCTTCTTTAGCCCCTTCAAATAGGAAGAGATTGAGGAAATTAAGGGCAGTATAGACGATCGAAATCCACATTAAGGTTTCTGCCAGACGGGATGCGATCGCATCCGAGCCCAAACCCAGAATTTTCCATAGAAGTATATAAAGAGTCGTAGTAGGTAAAACCAGATTACGCAAACTTTGTAAGGGACGGACTAAATCAGAGTCTCTCCGCCGCAGCTCGGCATTAATTTCTCCCAACCCCAGCATTCCCAGGGGGAAGACAACGACCACAAAAAGAACCCAAAAAATATAATAATTATTCATTATCTGCCTCCGAGAGGGTTATTAGAGGGTTACCAGGGGAGCTAAGAGGGTGAATCGACCAAACAGATATAGTCCCGATCCCCTTAATAGTTACATTATTAACGGGACGGAAATCATAAAGACCAGCTAAATCCGAGTATACTGATTCGCTTACCAGAATCATATTATCTTGAGGAGATTCGTGAATTTCTTTAGCGATATTCATAGTTTCTCCCCAAAGTTCGTAGATAAATTTAGTTTTACCCACTACCCCGGCTACTACTGGGCCTGAATGAATGCCTATATCTAGTGATAGGTTAGAATTTTGTTTCTGGTTAAAGGTTTTGATGAAATTGATAAGGGCGAAACTAAAATCTGCTGCCCGTTTAGGGTGATCCAGGCGTTCGTCAGTTAAGCCAGCGACGGCGACGTAAGCCGAACCAACGGTTTTTAACTTTTCTATACCGTACTGTTGAGCCAGCTCATCGAAGGCACCGATTATCTCATTGAGTAACGCTACGGTACGACCGGGTTTAATGTCTTGAGAAAACTCGTGAAAGCCGAAGATTTCGGCGTATATAACTGTTACGTTCGGGAAACTATCGGCCAGATCCTGTTCGCCCCGCTCCAGCCGTTCGGCTACAGGTCCGGGGAGGATATTCAGGAGTAATTCTTTAGTTTTCTTATTTTTCTCATTGAGGAGTTGATCTTGCTCATCCAAACTGACCGCCATAGAGTTAAAGGTATCGGCTAATTTACCAATTTCATCTAGGGATTGAATCTTAACCCTGACATCTTTTTCTCCTGCGGCGATTTTTTGAGTACCCGCGATGAGACGATTAATCGGTCCCGTAAGCAAGCGAGCGAGGAATAAAGACAAAATAGTAAATAAAGGAACTAAAATCAAGCTGGTGGCTATCAAACGCCCAGTTAAATCTCGGACGGCTTTAAAGGCTTCTTCCTCGTCCATTTTAGACACTAACGCCCAGCGAAAATCACCAATTTTAACCGGTTGATACGCGCCTAAGACGGGAACCTGGCGATAATCTTTATAAAAAGATTCTCCTGATTCTCCTGCTAAGGCCTTACGCACCCCTTCCGTATCTATAATCTGGTTAAGAATAGGGCTGTTGACACTTTTAATTTTCTCTATCTCTTCCTTGGAATAACCTGCTTTTTCTAGGGCTTGGAAGTAGCTATCCTGATCTTGTAAAAACAGCCGAGGATCGGTACGCAGAAATTTATCTTCCCCGATGAGATAGGTTTCACCGGTTTTACCCAAGCCAGCCTCTTCCCATTTGCCGCCGAAGGTCATAATTTGATTGAGCCGAGTGTTAGATACCTGTAGGACTAATACCCCGATCAAGTTTTCTCCATCATAGACCGTAGTGGTGATAAAAGCTGACGCTTTTCCTTGACTTGCGGGATAATTGGCGAAATCCACCAGATTTACGTAATAGGGATCTCGGGAAGCTAAGGCGTCTCGATAGGCTTCCGCCAAGCCACTTCCAGAAAAAGGGCCATCTTTCAAGTTGCTAACGAAATCAACTTCTTTGGCTGTCGTATAAACTATCTGTCCGCTATCGGCATCGATGAGAAACATATCGTAGTATCCCATCCTATCAATAATATTTTTGAATTTATGGTGAAATTTTTTATGTACTTGGCTATATTCGCTCCCATCACTGGCGAAATCAAAATTTGCTTTTTCGCCTTTTTTGTAAGGATTATTAGCTATGTAATGATATTGCAGATATTGTTCTGCAGGGCGAAAGGGCATATAAGTCTGGCTTACGGGATCTCCTTTGATGTTTTTTTTGAGTCCGGGGATAAACTCCTCATCATAATACTTGGCTAATTTCAGCCTCTGGTCACTCGTCAACTCTTGGTTCTCTAATTTGTCCAAACTCGCTTTAAACTCTTTGGTAGCGTTAATCACCATCTGTGCTTCGCTTAAAGTGAGGACGAAATTTTCTGAGCCGATAAAATCGTTAGCAATCGCTTCAGCCTGGACGTTCCGTAAAGTAGCTAATTGCTCGAATACCGCTGTACTGAGACTTTTCCTACCGTCTTCATAGCCTATGTACCCTGTTAGGGCTATTGATAACAGAGCCGTCAAGAGTAAACTCAGTAATATTTTTGAGCCTATAGTTAATTTATTGAAAAAATTCATCTTTATTATTCAATCATTTATTTACTTTTATCCGAATTTGCTACCGTGTGAGAAAGTAGAGGATGAACCGACCAGACAGATATATCACCTTTACCTTTCATAAGAATACTGCCTATATATTTAAACTCATAAAGTCCGTTTAAAGTTGAATAAACTGACTCCGTTACCTGAATAATATTAGTTTCTGGAGACTCATGGATTGCTTTAGTAATGTTCATTGTTTCGCCCCATAATTCATAGATAAACTTGGTCTTGCCTACCACACCTGCAATTACTGGACCGGAGTGAATGCCGATGTCTAAACCTAAATTCGAGCCTCGTTTTTGATTGAATGTTTTGATTAACTTCAACAGGGCAAAGGCAAAATCAACAGTTCGCTTGGCATGATCGACCCGGGGAATAGTCAGCCCGCAGACGGCGATATAAGCTGAGCCTACAGTTTTTAATTTTTCTACCCCGTACTGTTCAGCCATTTCATCAAAAGCGCCGACGAGTTCATTGAGAAAGGCTACAGTTTTATCCGCTTCAATATTGTCAGAAAAAGAATTAAAACCTTCAATTTCTGCATAAATGATCGTGACATTCGGAAAATTGTCGGCGATGTCCTCTTCTCCTCGCTCTACTCGCTCCGCGATCGGTTCTGGGAGAATATTCAGGAGTAAGTCTTTATTAGCCTTATCTTTCTCCTCGATTAATTGTTCTTTCTCTTTTAAACTTCTGGCCATGAGATTAAATGTACTTGCTAGTTTACCGATCTCATCTTTTGAATTGACGTCCACTTCCACATCTTTTTCACCAGAGGTAATTTTTTTGATACTGTTGATGAGCCGATTGATGGGATTAGTCAGTAGCCTGGCTAGATAAAGAGACAATAGGGTAAAGAAGGGTATGAGGATGGCTGCGGTAATGAGCAAATTGCGGGTCAAATTGTTAATCGAGGCAAAAGCTTCCTCTTGGTCAAGCTTAGCGATTAATGCCCAGCGAAAGTCAGTGAAATTGACCGGCTGATAGGCACCGAGAACATCTATACCTCGATAATCCTTCCAATATGTCTCTCCCTTTTCCCCTTCCAAAGCGCGACGAACTGCTTCGGTATTTATTTTTTGGGTCAGGATAGGGGTGTCTAGAGTACGAATGCGATTGATTTGATCGGGATCGAAGTTAGCCTTCTCTAAAGTCTTAAAATAGGCGTCCTTATCTTCTAAGAATAATCTTAGATTGGTACGCACCAGGTTATCTTTTCCGATTAGCTGAGTTTCCCCTGTCTTACCCAATCCCATCTGTGGCCATTTGCCATCGTAAGTCATGATGCGATTGAGTCGGGCGTTAGACAATTCTAAAACCAGTACCCCGATACGTTTTTTGCCGTCGTAAATAGGAGTAGTAATAAACGCCGTGGGTGCTTCCAGATTAGGGCGGTAGTTTTCAAAATCTACCAGATCAACATAATATATATCCTGAGAAGCGATCGATTTACTAAATGCTTTCAGTAAATTACTACTCGCGTAAGGACCAGTTTTCACATTGGTCACAAAATCTGGATATTTTCCTGCCGTATAAACTACCTGAGCATCATTATCGATTAAAAACATATCCTTATATCCCATTCTGTCTAGGATATTACGGAATTTGTAGTGATATTTTTGATGAACTTTGCTGTAGTTGCTACCATCTTTGGCGTAATCTAGCTTTATTTTCTCTCCTGTCTTATTAGGGTTAGCAGCCATGTAGTGATATTGTAAATACTGTTCTGCAGGATCGAAAGGCATATAGGTTTCGGTTTTTGGCTCACCGTCAATACGTTTAGCTAACTCAGGAATGAATTCTTTATCGTAATAATCGAATAATTTTTCTTGTTGTGCGGGTGTCAGTTTTTTGTCATTGAGTTCTTCCATGCCCGCCTTGAATCCTTTAATGGCATTGATTACCATTTGCGTTTCGCTTAAAGTTAGAGCGTAGCTTTTAGACTGTTGGAAATCATTATAGAGTCTCACCGCTTGAACGTTACGTAGACCAGTGAGTTGATTCAATACGGCTTTATCTAATCCTTGTTTAGCGCCTATATACCCCAGATAACCCGTCAGTAAAATCGATAGCATGGCGGTTAACAGTAAGCTCAACAATATTTTTGAGCCTATGGTTAACTTGTTGAAAAAATTCATCTTTAATTATGATTACCCTTTTTTATGCGATTTAGTAAGCCAATAATACTTTATCTCGCTCTTGTAAGAAAGGTATAAAAAACTATCACTAAAAATTTATTGTTATCCCCGATGCTTGTTGTTACATTAAATGTATTGGATCGTTAACAATTCTTAAGAGTCTACACTTCCACTAACTACCTATATAAATATCGGTTAGCACTCTCGTCTATTCTAAAGGTCTACTCGGCTGGTGTGGGTTGCTGCCCACCCACTTGAAAGGCAGAGATTCTATGGAAACACTCTTATCTTAACTTAACCAGCTATTTTTAGCTTTAGGCGGATGCTATAGACGAGAAGCTACACCTAATTTTGTTAAAAGGAGGCTCCGAGTAAGAAGCTACTTTGAACGAGTTAGGAGGTTGTACTCATTCACACGAATAGAATCGAAAAAAAATATAAGGCAAATATAAATTATTCTATGAATTTTATATTTGCTTGACTTTTCTCTTGCCTTTACCTACGAAGAAGGTTAAAGTTCTTGGCGATCGCTCCCAATCTTCCTAATTCCTGCAATTGTTCGCATATAAATCACTTCGCCTTATCGTGCTATGGGTTACATTTTTTCATTTTTCTCAAAAATTATAATTATCTAGTCTAAATAAGATATTTTAGGTTATTAGTTAAATTATTATATAGCGGTTCTTAAGCTGATGAGGTAGGATTATAGCTTATAAAGCATAGGTTTACTCTACCTCAAGGGAGGTGTAAACGGTATAAAAAAACATAATAAATTTATAAAATTAATTAAAAATAAATTAATGTCCAAAAAATTAATAAACTGAAAGAAGATAAAGCTAAGATGCAAAAAAACAAATAAGTTTAGGTTAGTCAAGACCCGAGATCAGTATGAAAATATTGCTAGTAGAAGATGACACGGCGATCGCTAGACTGGTTTCAGAAACCTTAACGGCGGATAATTACACCATAGATGTAGCCAGTGATGGGGAAACAGGGTGGCAATACATCCAGCGTTGGGAATACGATCTGGTAATACTGGATATTATTCTACCAAAATTAGACGGGCTAAGCATTTGTAGTTTAATAAGAGATAGAGAGTATAAGATGTCGATTCTATTATTAACCGCCAGAGGCTCGAACGAGGAAATTATTGCCGGGTTGGATGCGGGTGCGGACGACTATTTAACCAAGCCCTTTGACCTATCTCTATTAGTCGCAAGAGTTCGCGCCTTACTACGTCGAGATTATTCTAAACAAACTTCTACTTATCTCAATTGGAGTAACTTAAGTTTAAATACTATGTCGATGCAGGTGACATACAATCAAAAAGAAATAGAGTTAAGGAGAAAAGAGTATAAACTACTAGAATTATTTCTTCGCCATCCAGGAAGGGTATTTACCAGGGATGGAATTTTAGATCATTTGTGGGCTAGTGAAGATTCTCCCAGCGAAGGGGCAGTGACTAACCTGATTAAAGATTTACGGCAAAGATTAAAAGGAGCTGGAATAGAAGAGGAAATTATCGAAACAGTTTATGGATTGGGATACAGACTTAAAAAAGAGCCGCAAAAACCGAAACAGAAAATCCAACCAGAGGATAAAAGTATTGATAAAACAAAAGAAGCGATTGAGATAGCATCGAAATGGTTCCTTCAATCTTTACCGCAAAGAATTAAAAACTTAGAAGAAATAGAAAAAAAATTAAGAGATGCGACTCTCACGGAGGAAGTTAGAAAAACAGGAGAAAAAGAAGTTCACAAATTAATAGGTAGTTTAGGAACCTTCGGTTTTTCAGGAGCGGTAGATTCTGTCAGACAGTTAGAAAATTTGTTAAGTAAAGATTTCCCCTTATCCCAGAATGAACTTGAAGATTTTTCAGGACATTTAAACCAACTGAAAGCCACAATAACGGAATTTTTACCCGCTTTTAGTCAAGAAAACTCGCCGCCAGAGGAACTTTCATCACAAGAAGTAAAAACTACAGCTTTAGTAGTGGGACAACGTTCTTCTTCCATATCTATTTCTTTAAGATTATTAGCTCCCTGGGGGATTCACGTAGTTTATTTAGAGGAGCCAGATAAATTTTCTGAATTACTCGCGGGTATCTCACCGGATATTTTTTTAATAGATACAGAATTTGCCGCCATAGATGCGATCGAATTCTGTTACTCGATACGTCGAGATTCTCAGTGGGGCGACTTCCCCATATTAGCTTTAATAGGGAGAACGAACCCTCAATTTATCCAAAAGCTGTTTACTGCGGGGATCGATGATTTCGTTATTCAACCTGCTCTAGGCCCTGAATTAGTAAGTAGAGTACTAAATCATACGGAAAGGGTGCGCTTTAGACGGAGACGGGAAGAGAGCAAACGAGAAATAGATCTAGTTACTAGATTACCCAATCGAATTTACTTTGACCGACAGACAGCCTTGATTTGGTCGAAGCTGAAAAAACAGCAGTTACCCCTGGCGATGATTATTTGTGAGATCGATAATTTTAGTCTTTATAACCGTCTTTACGGTCATAATCGAGGAGATTTTTGTTTAGAGAGAGTTGCCAAAAGTATAAAAAACTGCCTGGAAAATAAATACTTTCTAGCTCGTTACGGCGGGGCTAGTTTTGCTATTCTTTTGTCCGAAACGAATCTTGATGTTGCTCTAAAACTAGCTGAAAAAATCCAAAATGTAGTTTTTGAATTTAACTCTATGTCTACTACAAATGACCTATTGCAATCTACGATGATCAGCAATGAATATCGACTAACCTTAAGCATGGGTATAAGCGGCGCTGTTCCTAAACCAGAACAAACAATTTCATCATTATTGAATATGGTAGAACAAGCTTTAAACCTGGCTAAATGGCAAGGAGGAAATACTTATTGTTTATTACCTTTATAAAAAAATTGAGAGGCAATAATGAGTAAAAAAATTCTCATCGTCGAAGATGAGTTAGCAATACTTTTCGTATTAGAGAGAGTTTTTGAAGACTTAGCCGGGTGGGAAACGGTGGGGGCTAGTTCGGGCACAGAAGCTCTAGAAAAAGCTCTCTCAGAAAATCCCGATGCGATCGTTCTCGATCTTTCCTTACCGGAGATGGATGGACTTGAGTTAATCGCTCGACTGAGAGCTAATCCTCTTATAGAATCTCTCCCTATCGTCTTGCTAACGGCTAAAGTTAGCTCGAGCGATCGAAGTCGTTTTTCCAGCTTGCCCATTTCCGGAGTAATAGCTAAACCTTTCGATCCTATGAGCATCTGGCGGGAAGTCGCCCAAATTCTAGGTTGGAATAATCTCTAGAAAGAGAGTAATTGAAAGGTTGTCCCTGGCAAAAATATGATATTATCTCTTCTAAGAAAGGGAGTAGCTACCAAGGTAAATCTTGGCTCTGTAATCAACACACTGGCTTAAAGCCTGGTTCGGAAAGGTTTTTTCTAAACCGATAGCGAGACTTTCACTAAGTTCACCTGCTTTGGGAACTTGGTGAAGTCGTGGCTATTTCATCTTGTTCCTGAGCAGATATTAAATCTAGGGTATAAAGATGTTAAACGCCTTCACCGCCGGTTTATTATTAATTACCATCTCCGAGTTAGGAGATAAAACTTTTTTCATCTCCGTTATCCTATCGACTCGCTACCCCCGGAGATGGGTGTTTCTAGGAGCGGTTACGGCTCTCGTCGCCATGACAGTGATTTCTGTTATGTTGGGAAGCGCGATCGCATTCCTACCGAAGCGATATGTAGATTACGCGGAAATAGCCATGTTTGTCTTCTTCGGGATCAAGTTGCTCATCGACGCTTGGAAAATGCCCGCCCATCACGAGTGTGAAATTATTGAAGAGGCGGAAGAAGAGATAGCAACTAAAGCCCTCTCCCTGCAAAAAAATCTTAGCGGGTGGAATATATTCATAGAAAGCTTTCTCTTAACCTTTATAGCCGAGTGGGGCGATCGCACTCAAATCGCCACTATCACTTTAGCCGCTTCTAATAACGCGCTCGGAGTTACCCTAGGGGCGATACTCGGTCATACCATCTGTGCTTTAATAGCGGTCATGGGCGGCAAAATGATCGCAGGGAAAATATCCGAAAAAACTATCACCTTTATCGGCGGATTATTATTCCTCGTCTTCGCCGGTGTCGCAGGGGTGGAGATGGCTCGCTAAAATCTGTAAATTTGTGGTACCGGGAAGATAAGACCCTCAACCCGGCTTAAAATATCCATTGGACAATTATGGGGGAATATCGTGAAGTCTGGCTCCTTTTTCAATTTTCTGGGGACGATCGTACTGATTTTAATCTTCGCCGCCGCCGGTGGCCTGTACTGGCTCCTCGCGGATAGCCCTATCGGATTAATTAAAGGTGGTGTAACCTCTGAACCGGCGGCGAGTCAATTCGTGTCCAAAAACGCCCCTCTGATGGCTTCACTTTTAGTCAACCCCCAACGTTTGGAATCTTTAAGCCAACTTATCGCCTCACCGCCAAACCGCCGCCAAACCCATCAACAGTTAAGGGATTTAGAAAAAACCCTCCTGGCCAACACCGGTTTAAATTATCAGAAAGAAATACAGCCCTGGCTAGGAGAAGAAATTACTTTCGCGGTGAATTCCCTCGATTTCGATCGTAACCCCGATAACGGCGCAACCCCCGGTTATCTCCTCATTGCTCAAGCCAAAGACTCTAACCGGGCTAAAGAATTCCTGCAAGCTTCCTACTCTAAACAAGCCATCTCGGGTAAGTACGATTTAGTCTTTGAAACCTATAAAGGGGTGAATCTCATTTATCAACGCCCTCTCACACCGGTTGCCAATAGCCGCCTCTTAGCCAGCGCCATCGTCGGTGAATACGTACTTTTTGCCAATGATATTAAAGTTATCCGGGAAGGTATCAACAATGTACAAGTACCCACTCTAAGTTTACAGAACTCCCCCTCCTATCAAGGGGCCCTAGCCACCATCACCGAACCTCGCATCGGTATATTCTACGGTAATATCCCCACCCTCAGCGCTTGGCTCGCTAAGGCGAGTTTGCCGGAAAACCCGAGCGTTAGCCAGAGTGTGGCGGTGGGATTAACTATTAAATCGGAGGGGTTGGTGGCGCAAACTGCCCTCCTAGGGGTACGGGGAGAAGAAAACTCGCCCCCGATTCTCTCTTCCCCCGTATCCGCGTTATCTTATATCAGCGATCGTTCTTATCTAGTGGCGGGCAGTAAAGACTTAAATAAATTTTGGACGAAGATTCAAGAGGGTTTAGAAGCCAACAGCCCCCTACAAATAGCATCAAATGAAGTCTTAGAAAGAATTCAAAAACCCCTGGGTTTGGACATCCCTCAAGAAGTCTTCCGCTGGGTTACAGGAGAATACGGTTTAGCCTTATTGCCAGGTAATGATGCCGGGCAACCCGACTGGATTTTTATCGCTGAGAAAGTTTCCGCAGAAGCCGAAACGGCTATCAAGCATCTGGATGAATTAGCCGGGGCGCAGGGGTACACGGTGGCTAAATTACCCCTGGGAGATAATACCGTTACTGCCTGGACAAAACTCAGCACTACAGGCGCGGAAGGGAAGGCGACTCTCAACACCATAGTTAAGGGAGTACATACGAGTTTGGATAAGTACGAAATTTTTGCCTCTTCCGTCTCAGCCCTAGACTCGGCCCTATCCTCTTCCGGCGCCCTCGTCGATAGTCAGAAATTCAAACAGGCTATATCGGCCCTACCTAAAGATAACGATGGTTATTTTTATATCGATTGGCGGGAGTTTCAACCGGTGATAGAAAAGAAAATCCCTGTGGTACAGGTTTTGGAGTTCGCGGTTAAACCTCTGTTTAATAATCTTCGCTATCTCACTGTCAGCAGTCAGGGAAGCGAAAATGATATTCGCCGCAGTACCGTATTTTTTAACCTCGGTGTATCTAAAACATAATGGCCCGCGTACCAGTACTGAAATACGATCGAGGCACCCTGATTATTCACCCACCGCCGAAGGGTAAAGCGTGGTTAGATTTTGCCGAGTGGGACGATCGTATCGAAAAATATCGAACCCCCGCTATCAATTATCGCCCTCTGGTGGAAACCCTACAGAGAGAGGGAATCGAATTTATCGACGAGGCGAAAACTTTTATCCCTCTAGAGTTAAAACCGGGTTTCAGCCGCGAACCCTATCCCCATCAACAAGAAGCTTTACTGGAGTGGAAACGCGCCAATAGAAGGGGGGTAGTTGTGTTACCCACCGCCAGCGGTAAAACCTATCTGGCTCAGATGGCTATGGAATCGACTCCCCGTAGCACTTTAATCGTAGTACCGACTCTCGATCTATTACATCAATGGTACGCTGGACTACTTGCCGCCTTTCCCGATACGGAAATAGGATTACTCGGCGGCGGTTCTCAAGATAAAAGCCCGATTCTCGTCTCTACCTATCACAGCGCGGCTATTCATTCCGAAGCTTTAGGCAGTCGTTACGCCCTATTAATCTTCGATGAATGTCATCACCTTCCCTCGGATTTCTTCCGCAAGATAGCAGAAGATTCTATTTCTCCTTATCGGCTCGGTTTAACCGCTACTCCGGATAGAACTGATGGCAGTCATCGTGATTTAGATAGTCTGATCGGCCCGGTAGTTTATCGTAAAACGCCTGAAGAACTCAATGGTAGCGCCCTGGCACGGCACGAAGTTATTCAAATTAAGGTTCAATTATCCTCCGAGGAAAGAGATAGGTATAATCGAGCCGTACAGACTCGCAATCAATTTTTAAAAGCCAATAATATTAATATTTCTGGTCTGGCTGGCTGGCAGAATTTCGTTATGGTGAGTTCCCGGACTAACGAGGGTAGACGGGCTATGTTAGCTCATCGGCAAGCTAAGGAAATCTCAGCGGGCACCGACGCGAAACTAAGGGTATTGACGCAGTTAATCAGTGAGCATTATCCGGAATTAATTTTAATTTTTACCGCAGATAATGATACTGTTTATCGCATCTCGGCAGAGTTTTTGATCCCCGCCATCACCCATCAAACCCCTGTCAAGGAACGTCACGAAATCTTAACGAAATTTCGAGAGGGCGAATATAAAGTCATCGTCACCTCCCATGTTCTCAATGAGGGGGTAGATGTGCCTGCCGCCAAGATAGCGATCATTCTTTCGGGTACTGGTTCGGAGCGGGAATATATCCAGAGACTGGGGCGAGTTTTGCGGAAGGGGAATGAGATTAATAAACTAGCTATCCTGTACGAGGTGATAGCCGAGAATACTGGAGAAGAAAAAACCTCTCAACGTAGACGAGGAGAGGCGAATCGCACATCTTATCAAGAGCAACATAATCATCAACAATTGGAGACTATAATTAGCTATTCTGCTCATAAAGCCAAGTCTTCACCACTACCTAAAGTAGCAGAGTCATCTAGCCAATGGAATCTGGAGTCAGATGCCGAGGAACCGTAGAGAACCCTGTGGGAGTGTTAACTTAAATTTTGATTACGTTATGATGCTGCAATCTCTCTATTTGACCATCATGGTAGTTGTAGGGGTACAGAGTAAATCCTGTCATCAAAAACTACTTATGGAGATAGTGAGGAGTAATCAGTAAAAGAATACTAACCACTAACTGCCTACGGACTCGTTATGGTCTGGTGACAACCCATAACTGATGTAACTGTTGATACTGGGCGTTTTCTCAAAATAGAGCTAGCCTAGGCAATAAGATGTTTTAAACACTCAATGATTAAAACAACTAATGTAAATAACTCAATTTTGATCAAAGAGGTCTTAAAAAACTATTAAGATTTTATAATTGAGGAGTGTTGTACGGAGGAATAACGTGTTTACTCGATTAGCAGAACAGCACCGCCAATTAGTTAAAGACCTGGTAATGAACTTACAGGCACTGGCTATAGCCCTAGAAAATCGCGGCTATTTAGCTTCTTGTTATACTTGTGGCGGTCAGATGAATAGCGCTTCGTTTATGGTAAGCCTGGGCGAAAACCATTTAATTCGCTTTCTCGTATCCGACTACGGCATCACCTGGACGGAAATGAGGGACGATCGGGAATTGATGAAACTAGAAGGGGCGGAAGCGATCGCTCAACTGGAAGATCTGGCGAAATTAGTCAAATACCAAATTAAATCCAGCGAATTTAGCGGCGAAAATACCCAAGAAGTATATAAACAAGTACAAACGATATAAAGATACCGATCGAGCTAAAAAGGCGTATATAGTGAGATGATTAAACATAAAGTCGTAGTAAACTGACTCATCTATGAGAATATCTTATATATCCCTTGTGTCGGCCTTGTTAGCTCAATTGGTGTTTTTGCCCGTTAATACTAGGGCACAGACTCCTAATAGTAGTGATTTCAATTATTTTTTTACTACCGGCCAGCTGAGATCACAACAGTTAAATTTCACCCGGCAAAGGCCGAGCGATAGTAACATACCATTTGTGCCGTCGGAGTCGTGGCGGTTGATGGTACTTAACCAGGGTAGCGCCTCGGTGTGGATGCCCCCAGGCACGATCGCACAAGATAAGATCATGTTAAATACCAACGTCGGCCCGATCGATTTTTATACGATGAGTTCCGACTCGGGAGAGCGTTTATATACCATAGCCTACGGTGGTGAATTAACACCAGCTCAGTTAGCGCAACCGCAAGCGATTTTAACGGCAATTAAAAATAGAGTGGCACCCGCACCAGAGTTTCAACTAACTCAAGATAAGAAGATCAATTTTCAAAATTCTCCTGGGAGAGAGTTTATCTTAGAGAGCGATAAGGAAATCTTAACGATTCGAGCTTTTTTAATCAATGGTAGGGCTTATGTACTGGGGGTTAGAGATGTGAAAAGTAATCCCATGCCCGCACAAACTAACTCGTTTTTAAATTCTTTCGAGCTTGTTAGTGGCGTTTAATCTATTGATAGTTTTTACCCGGTATCCCCAACCGGGAAAGGCGAAAACGAGGATGATACCTTTCTTGAGCGCGGAAGATGCGGCTAATTTACACCGCCGTCTGACGGAACATACGTTAAAGCAGGTGCGTGCGTTCTTCGGGATTCTAGAGATACATTATACTGGTGGGACTCTATCTAAAATGCAGCAATGGTTAGGCTCTGAGTTTATCTATCAAGAGCAAGGGTGGGGGGATTTAGGAGAGAGAATGAAATTGGCTTTCGCCGAGGGGTTCAAAAGGGGTAAGAGTTCGATTGTGCTTATCGGTACTGATTGCCCCGACTTAGACGAAAATATTATCTTAGATGCTTTTAGTAAATTGCAAAGTCACGATTTGGTTTTAGGAGTAGCCGAAGACGGGGGTTATTATCTCATCGGTTTAAATCGTGTCTATGGGGAGTTGTTTCAAGGCATATCCTGGGGCACATCGACGGTTCTGGCGGAGACTGTTAAGGTAGCTCTATCTTTGGGGTTATCTGTGGGTTATTTGCCGAAGTTACGGGACATCGATCGACCGGAAGACCTTGCAGAACTGAGAATTGAGAAGTGATCCCAATTCCGGCTCATTTTGACTAGACTAAAGTTTGAACCACAGAGGCACAGAGGACACAGGGAGGGTTGTTTCGTCTGTAGTCGGTAATT
Organism: uncultured bacterium; assembly: GCA_964623815.1. GTDB lineage: Bacteria > Cyanobacteriota > Cyanobacteriia > Cyanobacteriales > Microcystaceae > Chroococcopsis. The sequence goes on from CAZUVR010000005.1 coordinate 118,657, forward strand.
AAGCATTTGGTATGATCTGATTATTGGTCTTCACAAAACTTAATAAAAGATGACAGCACAGGATTTAATCAAACCGGAAGTCTTAAAAAAATATTCTTGGGAGTGGCGAGGATACTCTATCCCTTATACGGTAATGGGTGAAGGAGAACCCCTATTACTAATTCACGGCTTCGGTGCCTCTATCGGACACTGGCGTAAAAATATCCCCGTGTTAGCCGAGAGCGGTTATCAGGTATACGCCCTCGACCTATTAGGATTCGGTGAAGCGGATAAACCGATATTAAACTACACCGTTGAACTCTGGCGCGAACAGATCAAAGATTTTTGCTTAGAACATATTCAACGTCCGGCCGTGTTAGTAGGAAATTCGATCGGCGGTTTGTTAACTATGATGGTAATGGCCGAGCATCCCGAAATATCCGCCGGGGGCGTTTTAATCAACTGCGCTGGGGGATTGAACCACCGCCCCGATGAATTGAACCTACCCTTAAGATTGGTAATGGGAGGATTTACCGCTCTGGTTAGTTCCCCCGTCACCGGAAAATTTATCTTTAACCAAATCCGGGCGAAACATCGCATCAAAAAAACCCTAACTCAAGTGTACTGCGATCGCACCGCCATCACCGATGAATTAGTGGACATCCTCTATAACCCCTCCTGTCACCCCAACGCCTCCGCCGTCTTCGCCTCCGTCTTAACTGCACCACCTGGGCCCACACCGGGCGAATTATTACCCAGTATCTCCAGGCCCCTTTTAGTGCTATGGGGAGAAAATGATCCTTGGACTCCCATAACTGGGGCGGATATATATAAGGAGCGAGTGAAGTCCGATGCTAGTACCGAATTTCACCCTATCGCTGGCGCGGGACATTGCCCTCACGATGAAAATCCCAAAATCGTCAACGAGTTGATCCTACAATGGCTCGCTAAACAGTCACCTTATCACGATTTAACTGCGCCCCTGCCTGCTTAACGAAATCCTGTAGGAAAGTTATCCGTTGATTCTGCTCGAATATAGCTTTCAGTTTCGCCCCTAAGCTTTCTAGAGAAAAGGCTTCGGGGGCAACAGTAACATCCAAATCCTGCCAATATTCGATCAGGCTCAAACCCGCCAGACGAGTTAGGTAGGCGGCGCTAATACCCTGTACCGCACCCCCCGCTATATAAGTCGCTGCGTGGCTTTTTAAAACCGCGCCGATAGTCTGACTCGATAATTCTACTAACCCCAACTGTACCATCAGTTTTCCTAACGTGGTGCCGATGGTTTGAGCTTGTGAAAGGGTGAGTTTCTGCCCGTAGATGGCACCTACATCAAGAATCATCTGCCCGTTAACCGCTGCCGTAGCAACTAAATCTAAGGCGGCTACCGGATTAGCAAAAGCCGCCGCCCCCGCTATCCATTGATACTGTTCGATAAGGGGCATGGCTTTCTGTCGGCGCACTTCGTTTAAGAGGGTTTTTCCCTCTACTTTTATCTTTTCCGCCGCCCGCCATAGAGAGGCTAGGAGTAATTGCGATTTGTCGGTTTCTATTAAGCCTTTAACTAAATTTGGTAGAGCGTTAAAGAAGGGTGTTTGTGCTTCCATCCATTCTTTTATAGTGCCATCGTCTTGATGTTGCCGTACTTTGACCGGATTGGGGGCAGGAGCGATCGCTACAATGTCTTCCGCCGCGATAATCGGTTTTACTTGAGCGGTTATGTTCTGTAATATCTGCTCTATCTCATCGGCGGGATACATATCGGCTTTATTCAAAGCTAATATTACTCTCTGATGATTCTTAGTCAGTTGCCGGATGATTGCCCATTCCGAATCTGTTAAGTCTCCATTGATGAGATAGATTACTGCATCGGCTTGTAAGGCCGCGTCGATGGCTGCTTTTTCTCTCTCCTCGAAGGTGGTTAATAGCGGTTCGGTTTCGATGAAATTAATTTCTGGGTACTGAGTTTCTAATGCCCCTTTAAGAAGGGTTTTGCCGGTTTTTCTGATTCCCGTGATGGCGACTTCTAGATTAGAGCGGTTCAATATCTCTGGCAATGTGGCTAACTGCTTCTGTAGAGCTTCGATTTTATCGGCGGGTACTTCCGGTGCGATTTCTGTGAGTATTTTCCCGGCGGTGGCGATCGTTTTATCCACTTCTGCCCTCGTTAGAGTGATGGGGCGATGGAAATCTATTTTAGCTTTCCCGGGGCGTAACAGGCTAAAAACGCTACCTAGAGCGATCGCCCCTAATAAACCCCATTCCCCCACCCTGAGCAATTCTGTATCCATGCCGTGCCATAGAGCGAGTATGGCGGTGATTCCTAATCCAGATAATAAGATGGGTTTATTTAGTTTCGCGGTCATTTGCTTGGGTCTCTAGGTAACTTCTCCTGCTCTATTCTAACTTTTGAGATACCCCATATCTTGTAGCGGAAACCGTCATTTAGAATCGAGTGAAGATAAGAGAGAAGTAAGCTTTCAATTACAGCTCACTTTTCTCTTTTACTTAAATAATGGCTGATCACTAGCCACTACTCACCAGTAGCTGCTTCTTTGGCAGAAAACATCCGGCTATTTTTTTTCTTTATATATTTCTCTTTAACTATTGATAAAAATATTAGCCAAAGCTTGGTAAGCTTCCACCAAAGTAGCTATTTTTTTCCAGTTTTTATTTCATTATTTTGAGAGAAAAATATCAACAATAAATAAAAATAATTACAAAAAATATTATAAACTGGCAGTAAAAACAATATATCTCAGCAGTCAATAAAATTGATAAACTTTATAAAAGTAGTTAGTAATACTATATATAGCAATCCTAAATGATTTAAGAGATAATGAAGGGGAGAAGATAAAACAA
>CAZUVR010000006.1:0-121450 GCA_964623815.1 uncultured bacterium
CCCACTTAAAAGATGAAAAGATGGGGGCTTCCGCGTTCCTCTATTGTTTCCGTGAACCGCCCGTTGCGCTAACCGTCTTTGTCTGTTAACTATGCTGTTAGGTGTCCATTCATCGTTGTTGACCGTCGATGATCGTAAACTCTTTATCGGAAGTCGGGGAGTTTTGGAGAACGATCGCACCCATATAATGGCTAAACCCAGAAACGCTTTTGTAACAGTTCTTGACAAAGCCATACTTGAAGCCAGAGTCAGTGATAGGATTCCGTAAAACACCTTTTCAAATTGAAAATAAAACCCTATGACAGAGCTTTCTGGAAAACCCCCTAAATTCGGTGGTAGCACCGGCGGTTTACTGACTAAGGCCAATACAGAAGAAAAGTACGCGATTACTTGGACTAGCACCAAAGAACAAGTATTCGAGATGCCCACCGGTGGCGCTGCCATCATGAACGAAGGAGATAACATAGTCTATCTCGCTCGTAAAGAACAATGTATCGCTTTAGGTGGTCAACTGCGTACTAAATTCAAACCTAGGATCGAAAACTACAAGATTTATCGGATCTATCCCAACGGAGAAATCCAATATCTACACCCCGCTGATGGTGTCTTCCCCGAAAAAGTGAACGCCGGTCGTGAATACTTCGGCAAAAAAGACAGAAAAATCAGCGAGAATCCCGAGCCTGCTACTATCAAATTCTCTGGCAAAGCTCCCTACGAAGTATAATTAATTACCTTCTCGTTATCAGTTATCAGTGAGCAATTTTAATACAATTGTTCTCTGATAACTGATAACCTATTATTAGACAAAACTCCAGACTCCCGACTCTCCCTAAGCTATGATTTTCCCGACTTTCGATCAGTTTCGCTCCCTCGCCGCCGAAGGAAATTTCATCCCCGTTTATCAGGAGTGGGTGGCTGATTTAGAAACCCCCGTTTCGGCTTGGTATAAAATCTGTGCTGGTCAACCCTATAGTTTTTTATTGGAGTCGGTAGAAGGTGGAGAAAATATCGGGCGTTATAGTTTCTTAGGTGCCGATCCCGCCTGGATTCTACAAACCCGGGGCGATGTTACTAGCCGCAGATTTCGCTCGGGTAGGGTGGAGGAATACCGGGGCAACCCCCTAGAAATTTTAACCCAGTGTCTGGCCCCGATCGTGCCAGTGAAATTACCCCAATTACCCCCCGGTATAGGTGGGTTATTCGGCTTCTGGGGATACGAGTTAATCCAGTGGATAGAGCAAAGAGTACCTGTACACCCCTTAACCGAGGATGAGCTACCAGATGGGGTATGGATGCAGGTAGATAATCTGATCATCTTCGACCAGGTGAAAAGAAAGATTTGGGCGATCGCCTACGCCGACTTACGGGATAACGATATAGATTTGGAAACCGCCTATCAGCTCGCCTGCGATCGCGTTACCCAGTTAGTCTTGAAATTACAGCTACCCCTACCAGTAGATGCGAAAGCTCTAGAAATTAGCCCTAAAAGTCCGGATAAACCCCTTAATTACACCAGTAACACCACTGCCGAACAATACTGCCAGAACGTCCTCAAAGCCAAAGATTACATCAAGGCGGGAGATATATTTCAGGTGGTAATTTCGCAACGATTGAACGCCTCCTATCAAGGTCGTCCTTTTGACCTATATCGTTCCCTGCGTGTAATCAACCCCTCTCCCTACATGGCTTTTTATCAATTAGGCGATTGGCAGATTATAGGTTCGAGTCCGGAAGTGATGGTCAAGGCAGAAAAAACCGAGACGGGAGAACTAAAAGCCACTTTAAGACCGATTGCTGGAACGAGGCCGAGGGGTAAAACTGCCAAGGAAGACCAAGCTCTAGCGGAAGATTTATTACAAGACCCGAAAGAAATCGCTGAACATATAATGTTAGTGGATTTAGGGCGTAACGACTTGGGGCGGGTATGCGAGAAAGGTACGGTGGCAGTGGATGAATTGATGGTCATCGAGCTATACTCTCACGTTATGCACATCGTTAGTAATGTGGTGGGTGAATTAGAGAAAGATAAAAGCGCCTGGGATTTATTGAAGGCTTGTTTCCCCGCTGGCACCGTGTCTGGCGCTCCGAAAATTAGGGCGATGGAAATCATTCACGAACTCGAAGGAACCCGCCGAGGCCCCTATTCGGGGGTTTATGGCTACTACGATTTTGAAGGTCAATTAAACAGCGCTATAACCATCCGCACCATGATAGTCCGTCCTCAAGGTGGCAACAAACATTCTGTTTCCGTACAGGCGGGAGCCGGTTTAGTGGCTGATTCAGAGCCTTTAAAAGAATACGAGGAGACTCTTAATAAGGCTAGGGGTTTATTAGAGGCGATTCGTTGTCTAGGTAATTAAAAAGCCTTCAACTCGATCGCACGTGAAGGCTGGAAAACAACTAAGGAAGCTCAACCTCGAAAGGAGTTTAAAATACTCCTAAAAATACTAGTACCGTGAAAAATGTTAAGAATAAAAACAAACTGGCGTAAATGGCTATCCAGGGTTCTCGATTGATATTATCTAGATATTGATTAACCTTTGCGTCATTGGGTTCCGGATGCCAGATCATGGGTCTCATAGTATTTAACTCCTTGTATCTCTAATCAATCAGACTAAGGCTCTACTATTTTTTCGGGCTACATCACCTATGGTTTTGTTTGCTTAAACTATAAAACCTTATGCCTAATTCTAAGAAATTAACCCTTACCCATCAACCTTTTGTAAAGTTTTAATTGTTACGTTAAAAGAAGGAGATATAAAGCATTTTTTATACTTCGTATTGTTTCTTGATATAAAACAATAATAGTACAAAACCAGCTTACAAGACCCTCGTTTCAAAACGCCAATCAAATATTTAGCAGTGAGGAATGAGAAGTGATTCGTGAGGGTAATTTGCCCCGATGGGTGTAAAAGCTTTTCTCACTCCTCTATCACTCTTAACTCATTTCTGATCGCTATTCTAGGGGCCAGATACATTGATGGAAACTTTTGCGTTAGGAGACGAGCCGATTTTTTCCGCAGCCTCGATCGATCTCAGTTTCAATATCATCGGATTGAGGCTGACGGTGCGGAGTCTTTGGGCTTCGCTTTCCGCCTTCGCTCGAATAACCGTAGTTTCCGCGTCTGCTTCCGCCTGTATTTTTTTGGTTTGAGCATCGGAAATAGCTTTGATCTTGGCAACTTCCGCTTCCTGACGGGATTGGCTAATCTGAGAGGCTACTTGTTCCGCTTGCTGTTGGACTTTAATCTTATTGTTGATGGCCTGTTGCACGTCATCGGGTAAGTACACCTGTCGCAAAAGTACCTCATCGACGATAAAACCGAGGGGGGCTAAACTTTCTTGCAATCGCTGTTTCAGTTTGGCGGCTACTTCTTGCCTTCGGGTGCTGAGCGTTTCTTCTAAGGGATAAAGAGCCGTTACCTCCCTGGTGATGGAACGGAATCTAGGAATGAGGATAGTGTCTCGATCGTTACCTAAAATCTTATAGGCTTCTGTCAGTTTATCGGAGGCGAGGCGGAACTGTAAACTCACGTCGAGATCGTATTTTAACCCCTCCCTGGAATTGGTTTCTATCTTCTCTTTCACGTCTTGCATCCGAGTGGAGATTACGGTTATCTCACTCGAGGGGTTGACGAAATTCAAGCCGGGATCGAGTTTTTTGAGGGAAGATTCCCCTCCGCCCTCTACTATACCGACGGAACCGACGGGGATGTATTTGATCGAGCGAGTTAAGAGCGGCAGAGTCACCAATCCCAGCAGACCGAGGCCGAGAAGGATTTTCGTATATTTATTGAGTAAACCCGTGACTTTCATATCCTTGATAACGGGTAAAAATTGACCGGTCATATCCTTTCTCCTCTCAGTATATGAGTGATGGTTTTGGTTTTCGCTTATTCCGGGGTTCTGATTAACCTCCGGTGTGAGTTCATGTTATTTATATCTACGATCGACCCTGCTGATTTTCCAGATTTTTTACTGCCTGAGCCAAAAATTTTTCTTTCTGCATTTGAGTAGCACTGCTGATTCCCGACTCTTGCCTTAGCTTTCGGCAATATTACCCGTAAAACCTGAATTAGCTCCCCACCGGTGCATCTGCATAATCACCGGTTTTAAGCTCTCTCCTAAAGGTGTTAGAGAATACTCTACTTTTGGAGGTATTTCAGGATACACTTTTCTTTCAACGATTCCTCCATTTTCTAGCTCCCTTAATTGCTGGGTTAAAACTTTTTGACTGATATTTTTAAGCTCTTTTTGTAGTTGGTTAAATCTTTTTATACCAGAAAATAACTGAATCAATATCAAAATCTTCCACTTACCGCTTAAAGTATTTAAAGTAATTTCCGCTGGGCAATGGGTCATGATAGTTTCCTCAAGGTAACTTACTTACTTTTTAGTATGTACTTATCATTTTTAGAGATTTTCATTAGACTATAAATATAGAGAATCGGAGTAGCAAATATATGATTAATATTCGTAGGTCTAATGAACGCGGACACGCCGATCACGGTTGGCTAGATACCTATCATAGCTTTTCCTTTGCTAACTATTATGACCCTAATTATATGGGTTTTAGAAGCCTGCGGGTAATTAATGAAGATAAAATCGCGGGCGGAGGGGGCTTCGGTACCCACGGACATAAAGATATGGAAATCATTACTTATGTCCTCGAAGGAGCTTTAGAACATAGGGATAGTCTCGGCACTGGTTCTATTATTAAACCTGGAGAAATTCAAAGGATGAGCGCCGGTAGCGGTATCTTACACAGCGAGTACAACAACTCTCCTACCTCGCCGGTTCATCTATTACAAATCTGGTTAATCCCCGATGAAAAAGGATTAACTCCGAGCTACGAACAAACTCAAACTAAAGTAGCTACAAAACCCAATCAATTACATCTGATCGCTGGGGCAGAAGGGGGAGAGGGCGCGGTGATCATTCATCAAGATGTCCATCTCTATGCCGGGATTATCGAACCAGGAAAGACCCTATCCTATGAACTCGATCGAAACCGTCACGCCTGGTTACAGGTAGCAGGGGGAGCGATCGATCTAAATGGCAAGGGTTTAAAAGCCGGAGATGGGGCGGCTATTAGCCTAGAAACCGATTTAGTGATTACAGGAGAGGAGAAGGCCGAGATCCTACTCTTCGACCTCAACTAAAGCGCTTGCGCCCTCAACCAGGCTACCGGAAGATATAACATCTTTTTCGGTAGGGGCACGTAAGCGCGTTTAGTGAACACATCGTAGTTATTGGCTTCGATGACGTTGAGAATTCCCTGATATAACATCAGAGCAGCCCAAACGGGCCAGCGGGAATCTGGATTTAAAGCCCGGATGCCCCTCTCCGCGTCTTCGTAATAATTCCGCGCCCTGTCTATCTGGAAGCGCATCAGTTCCCGCCAGCGCTCGTCATTTACCCCGTTAAATAGATCCGCTTCGCTGTAGCCGAATCTGTCTAAATCCTCCAGGGGTAGATAAACCCTACCCCTTTCCCTATCCTCGCCTACGTCGCGGAGAATGTTGGTTAACTGATTGGCGATACCAAGGGCGATCGCTTCCTCGTCGGGAATGTATATCTTAGTTGATGCCCAGGGGGGCGAACCATAACGATCATCTACCCCGAGGATGGCGCTCGACATCAGCCCTACGGTACCGGCTACCCGATAACAGTATAGTTTTAATTCCTCGAAATTTTCGTAACGACTGCGATAGAGATCCATGTGTTGCCCGGCGATCATATCCCGGAAGGGTTGAATATCCATCGGGAAACGCTCTAGGGTGTCCACGAGCGCCACATCGTAATCATCGCTCGGTACGCCCGAAAAAACTAAATCTAGTTGTTTCTCCCAAAGATCGAGTGTTTCCGGGGTGGTTAATCGCGCTCCCGGGCCGTCTACTAGCTCATCGGTACGCCGACACCAGACATAGATAGCCCAGATTGCTTGACGTTTGGCTTTGGGCATCAGGAGAGTACCTAAATAAAACGTCTTCGAGTATTTCTCTGTAATCTGGCGACAGAGTTCGTAGGACTCCTCTAGGGAGGCTAGGGGTTTGGTAGTAAGAGGCGGTTTAGGCAATTGCAGCATTCAGCGCCGATGAGAATAATGGTCAGATATGGGCAAAATAAGTTATTTAGCATTGTCTCATTCAATCACCATCTTAGTCATTCTTCTTTTGATATTTATCGCAAGAATTTATGAAACCAAGGAGACAGGTTTTTGAATCGATGAGTCGGGAGACAGATCCGGCGCGTTTTCGGCGATTACCTGGGCGGCTAATTTCCCTGATAATACTGCTCCCTCCATACTGCCTAAATATTGTTGCATGGTGTAACACCCCGCTAAGTAGAAATTCTTGATCGGGGTTTTCTGAGTGGGTCGATAGGCTTGTCGTCCTGGAGTGGCTTTGTAAACCGATCGCGGTGTTTTCACCACTTTATATTTAAGCAGTTTCGTGGGATTGTCGCCTTTAAAGTGCTGCGGGAAGAGTTTTTCTAATTCGTTCATGGTGGCGGCGATAATTTCTTCGTCCGATTTCGTCACCCACTCCGCAGCTGGTGCTAACACCAGTTCCAACATCGATTTATCAGGATCGGCGTAGGCTTTACAGGTGTTGCTCATGTCCGCGTAAACGCTCAGTAAGGGGGAGCGGGAGAATAATAAATGGTCGATGTCGGTGAGCTTGCGATCGAACCACATATGTAGGTTAATTACCGGCACTCCCTCCAATCCTTCTAATTTCTTGAAGAATTCCATTTCCTTCCAGGCGGAAGGTAATATAACTTTCAGAGGATCGACTGGCATGGCGGACACGTAAATATCGGCGGTAACTACTTTATCATCTTCCCCATTTAATCCCCGGATCAAGTAGCCTTTGACGCTACCATCGGCGTTGAGGAGGATTTCTTTAAGGGGCTGATTGAGATGAACTTCTCCCCCGCCACTCGTAATATATTCCACCAGGGGTTCACAGAGTCGCTCGGTGGGCGAACCATCCAAGAAAGCCATCTTAGAGCCGTTCTTTTCCTGTAGGAAACGATTCAGAGCGGTTAGGAGGATAGTAGCTGAAATTTCATCGGGGTTGATGAAATTCAGGGCTTTGGACATAGCGATGAATACTTCTTTTTCTATCCTGGGGGGGATGTTTTGTTTCTTCATCCACTCCGACCAAGAATATTTATCCATCTCCTCTACATAACTCTGTCCGCGAACAATGGCCGGTAGGAGTCCCATCCCGAATTTAATTTTTTCTCCCCAGGTTAACATATCGTTATTGCGGAGAATGGCGACCAAACCGTTAACGGGAGCGGGTATATCGGGGAAATCGAAGCGGGAGTAAGTACCAGGCTTTTCCGGCTGATTGAAAATCATGGTATGCTCTTTCCATTGCAGTCGGTCTTCTATGTTCAATTCCTTGAACAACTGCAACATATTAGGATAGGCTCCGAAGAAAATATGAAGACCCGTTTCGTACCAGTCTCCATCTTCATCCTTCCAAGCGGCGATTTTCCCGCCTAATACGTCTCGACGCTCTAGAACTACCGGGGTGTGTCCCGCGTCTACAAGATATTTGGCACAAGATAGGCCAGCTAAACCGGCACCGGCGATCACAACTCGCATTGATCTTCTCTTTAGGGGCTTATATGTAACATTTAATTTATCATACTTTGTATTTCTTTACATTTTCTTCAGAAAAGCGAAAGAGAGGTGTTTATCCGAAAGACAAACCCGGATATGAGTAAAATAGTACATTCTTAAAGTTAAAATAAATATAAAAAATTATAGTAACGATAGAAGAAGAGGGGGTCGTCTCCCGTAGACGAAGAGAGTCCGATTACTCTATCGTGTAACTTAATATGATCAATTATTAAATAGAATATGACGCTTCCGACCGAATCCCCTGGTGTTTCTAGTCAAAATATAGATATTAACTGCCTCTGGCACACATTAACGGACTCGAAAGCGCTCGAACTGCTAGATAGCGATGCCGATCGAGGCTTGAGAGAAGAACAGATAAATCAGAGACGACAAATATTCGGCTTAAACGAACTGAAGGAGACAGGAGGACGTAGCCCTCTAACCATCCTCTGGGAGCAGTTCACTAATATCATGTTAGTGATGCTGATCGCCGTAGCAATAGTATCGGCGATTCTGGATTTAAAAAAAGGGGATTTCCCGAAAGATGCGCTCGCTATTTTTATCATCGTTGTCCTGAACGGTTTACTGGGATATTTACAGGAAAGCCGGGCGGAAAAAGCGCTGGCGGCTCTGAAAAATCTCTCTTCCCCTAAAGTTCGCGTCATTCGTAATGGGAGTATATTTGAAATTAGCGCCAAAGAATTAGTACCGGGCGATATTATGCTTTTGGAGGCGGGAGTACAGATAGCCGCCGATGGAAGGCTCCTAGAAGCCCAGAACTTACAGATACGCGAGGCGGCCCTAACCGGGGAGGCGGAAGCGGTGACTAAAAACGCTGGGGCGATACTGGCTGAAGATGCTCCCTTAGGCGATCGCATTAACCAAGTTTACCAGGGTACTGAAGTAGTACAGGGACGGGGTAAGGTTCTAGTCACGAAGACGGCGATGGATACGGAAATCGGCAAAATCGCCGCGATGTTACAGTCAGTGGAAAGCGAACCCACTCCTTTACAGCAGAGAATGTCCCAGCTAGGAAATGTATTGGTGAGCGGTTCCTTAGCCCTAGTGGCTCTAGTGGTTATCGTCGGGGTGATACGTTCCGGGTTCCAATATTTTGAAGAATTATTAGAAGTCTCCCTGAGTATGGCGGTGGCAGTGGTGCCGGAAGGATTGCCCGCCGTCGTTACCGTAACTCTAGCCATAGGCACTCAGAGAATGGTACGCCGTAACGCCCTAATTAGGAAGTTACCCGCAGTAGAAACACTGGGTTCGGTGACTACCATCTGTTCTGATAAAACCGGAACTCTGACTCAAAATAAAATGGTAGTTCAGAAAGTAGAAACCCTTAACTATACTATTGCGGTTACGGGAGAGGGTTACGCTCCAGTAGGCGAATTCTCCACTCACGAAAGCAATCCCGAATTACAGGCCATCTTACAAGCCTGTGTCCTCTGTAACGATGCCATATTGCAGGAAAAAGCGGGAGAGTGGTCGATTCTCGGCGATCCCACCGAGGGGGCATTATTGAGTTTAGCCGGTAAGGGGGGACTGTATAAAGAAACTTTAGAGCCGCAAAGCCCCCGTATGGGGGAATTTCCCTTTTCCAGCGAGAGGAAACGGATGTCGGTAATCTGTCAGCGCTCCGATGGCACCGGTTATATAATGTTCACCAAGGGCTCGCCCGAACTAATATTAGAACGCTGTAGCCAGATCGAACGGGAAAACACCCCCCTAGCCCTGACGAGAGAGTTAAGAGGCCGGATACTGAGTCAAAACGATGAAATGGCAGGTCAGGGTTTGCGGGTATTGGGATTCTCCTATAAATTACTCAAAGAAGTTCCTCCCGCCGATACGGAAGATAGCGAGGAACAGAATTTAATCTGGTTGGGTCTGGTGGGGATGCTGGACGCACCCCGTAAAGAAGTGAAGGGCGCGGTGGAAAAATGCCGAACCGCCGGTATTCGGCCGATCATGATCACTGGAGATCACCAATTGACAGCTCAGGCGATCGCCTACGAATTGGGCATCGCCGAGAAAGGCGACAGAGTTCTCACCGGGAGGGAATTAGAAAAGCTCAGTCAGGAAGAATTAAAAGAACAGGTAGACGATGTAAGCGTATACGCCCGCGTCTCCCCCGAACATAAGCTGCGAATCGTTCAAGCTCTACGGGATAATGGTAAATTCGTCGCCATGACTGGAGACGGTGTAAACGATGCCCCAGCCCTCAAGCAAGCCGACATCGGTATCGCTATGGGTATCACTGGCACCGATGTTAGTAAAGAAGCCAGTGATATGATCCTCCTCGATGATAACTTCGCCACCATCGTCGCCGCTACTGAAGAAGGGCGGGTAGTATACAGCAATATCCGCCGTTTCATTAAATATATCCTCGGTAGTAATATAGGTGAGGTTCTGACGATCGCCGCTGCCCCTATCCTAGGATTGGGAGGAGTGCCCCTATCACCCCTACAAATTCTCTGGATGAACCTAGTTACTGATGGTTTACCAGCTCTAGCCCTAGCGATGGAGCCTGCCGAACCCAACGTGATGAAACGTCCACCTTTTAACCCCAATGAAAGTATCTTCGCCCGGGGCTTGGGATGGTACATGGTACGGATTGGTGTCGTCTTCGCCATATTGACGATCATTTTGATGAGCTTCGCTTACAATTACGTAAGGGGAGAAGGTGCCGGTTTGGGAGATCCTGCCCGTTGGAAAACGATGGTATTCACTACTCTGTGTTTAGCCCAGATGGGCCACGCCTTAGCGGTACGCTCTCATACTCAATTAACCATACAGATGAATCCTTTTTCCAATCCCTACGTTCTCGGGGCTGTAGGCTTGACCACGATTTTACAACTACTGCTAATTTATGTGGAACCGTTAAGGAATTTCTTCAGCACTCATTTGCTTACACCCTTTGAATTAGCCGTTTGTGTAGGGTTTAGCGCTTTGATGTTCGTCTGGATAGAATTGGAAAAACTATTTATCCGTTGGTTTTTCACTAAGAAGTAATTATGCAGATAGCTTTAACCGTCGGTATCTTAATTCTGGCGTTTGTGAGTTTCGTCGTCGAGTGGTTGCCCGTAGATTTAACCGCTCTTTCCATCGCCGTAGTGTTAATAGTTGTGGGGCTGGTAACTCCTGAAGAAGGTATATCGGGCTTCAGTAACTCCGCCACGATCACGGTGATGGCGATGTTTATCCTCAGCGCTGGCATTACCCGTACCGGTGTGATTCAGATTGTCAGAGATTGGTTGGTAAAGTGGGGGGGCAGAAAACCCTCACAGCAAATCTTGGTGTTGGGGGCGGTGGTGGGCCCCATCAGTGCCTTCATCAATAACACTGCTGTAGTCGCCATATTTTTGCCCATCGTTGAAGATTGGTGTAAGAAACAGAAGATTTCCCCTTCTAAATTGCTCATCCCCCTATCATATTTGACCGTATTAGCAGGGATGATTACGGTGGTGGGTACTTCCACCAATATCCTTGCTAGCGGCATCTCTAAGAAATTAGGCTATGGCGAGTTTGCTTTATTTCAATTTACGGCCTTAGGTTCGATTACTTTCATCGTCGGGCTGGTTTATCTCGCTTTCGCCGCCCCTAAGTTATTACCCGATAGAAAATCTCCCGAGGGCGAATTTTTATCTGATGAGTACGGTACTAAGGTCTATCTGAGCGAAGTTGTCATCAGCCCTAGTTCTAGTCTGGTAGGTGAAACCATAACTCAAAGCGAAATTCAAAGAAAATTCGATTTTGATGTGCTTGAGTTACTCAGGAATAATGTTCATCTTCCTCAACCTTTAGGTGATAAAGTTATTAAGCCAGGAGATATTTTAATCGTCCGTACCAGTAAGGAAGATTTATTAAAAATAAAAGATGAAAGGGGCGTAGAAATATTAGCAGATGTTAAATTTAATCAGTCAGATCAGGAAAATATTTACTCAGCTCTGAATACAGGGGAAGAAAAGGTAGCCGAGGTATTGGTACTCTCTAATTCTCGTTTAATTGGGACTACTTTAAAAGATTTAAAATTCCGTCAACGCTATAACGTGACGGTTTTGGCTATTCGTAGAGGGTCAGAATTATTACAGGGAAGATTGGGAAAAATACAACTCAAATTCGGTGATTTATTATTAGTACAGGGTCCTAAACAAAGTTTTATCGGTTTACAAACTACCCGAGAGCTATTAGTTTTAGAACAGAGAGAGCTGGAAACTCTACGCCGGGATAAGGCTCCGATCGCTTTTCTAATTACCCTAGCCGTCGTCGTCGTGGCCGCTTTCGATTGGATGCCAATTCTGGTAAGTAGTTTGATAGGTGTTATTTTGATGGTGCTTACCGGTTGTCTCAAACCGGGTGAGGTTTACGGCTCGGTGCGCTGGGATATTATTTTTCTCCTGGCTGGTTTGATTCCCCTGGGAATAGCTATGGATAAGTCCGGTACTACAGAATGGATGGCTCAATATTTAGTAGCTGTTGGCGGTCATCTATCGGGTTACTGGATCTTAACTTTTTTCTATATCATCACTACTTTACTCACGGAAATCCTCTCTAATAACGCCTCAGTTGTCTTGATGATACCCGTAGCCGTCGAGGTGGCTAAAAGTTTGGGATTGAACCCCTTAGCTTTTATGTTCGCTGTTACCTTCGCGGCTTCTAATAGTTATTTAACTCCCATTGGTTATCAAACTAATACTATGGTCTACGCTCCTGGCGGTTATAAGTTTTTAGACTTTACCAGAGTCGGCGCACCTTTAAATTTAATTCTCACTATTATTACTCCTTTATTGATTTCTTGGCTCTACGGATTGAAATAATCCCTGAAACCAACGAGGTTTAATTATTGAGAAAGTACGATCGATACAGCATATTATCCACGAATTCAGTACACTAGCATTATCAAACTAGTTTTGAGTTTATGGATATTATCGCTTTAGTTTTAATACAAATATTAATTATTATCGGCTTATCACGGATCATGGGATTGGCTTGCCGTTTTATCGGACAGCCTCTAGTGATCGGAGAAATTATTGCTGGAATAATTTTAGGTCCGTCTTTACTCGGGCTAATTTTCCCCTCTTTTTTACCTATTTTATTCCCGCCGAATACCTTACCTCTTTTAAACTTACTTTCTCAAATCGGCTTAATCTTTTTCATGTTTTTAATAGGATTAGAGCTAAATCCTAAATATCTTAAAGGTAACTTTAATACAGCGATACTTATATCTCACGTTAGTATTATCATCCCCTTTTGTTTGGGAAGCTTATTAGCTCTGGTTCTCTATCCATTAGTATCTAATAACGAAGTTTCTTTCGCAGCTTTCGCCCTCTTTCTAGGTTCGGCGATGTCGATTACCGCCTTTCCGGTTCTGGCGAGGATCATAACGGAAAATAATTTACAGAAAACCAAACTCGGGACTTTAGCCCTAACCTGCGCCGCCGTGGACGATGTGACGGCCTGGTGTTTGTTGGCACTGGCGATCGCAGTCACCCGCACTAATAGCATTACCGACGCTTTCCCGACGCTCGTAGAATCGGTTCTGTATATTATCTTCATGCTCACCGCCGGGCAGTGGTTATTAAAAAAATTCTTGCAGTATTACCAAAAAAATCAACGTCTCAATCAGTTAGGCTTAACCATAATCTACATGAGTTTGTTAGTGTCGGCGCTAACCACTCAACTGATCGGCATTCACTATATTTTCGGAGGCTTTCTTCTAGGTGCCGTGATGCCCAAACATCCCGCCTTGGTGAAAGAGATTGCCGAAAAAACGGAAGATTTCGTCCTCATCTTCCTGCTACCGATCTTTTTCGCCTATAGTGGTTTAAACACGCAGATCGGTTTACTCAACCGTGTCGAACTCTGGTTTCTCTGTGCCCTTGTCGTCGTCGTCGCTATCGTAGGCAAATATTTAGGTACTTATATCTCTGCCAGAGTAAGCGGTATCGACCATCGACAGGCCTCGGCTCTGGGCTGGTTGATGAATACCCGGGGATTGACCGAGTTAATCGTTTTAAATATCGGTTTGAGTTTCGGCGTTATCTCTCCCCTACTCTTTACCATGCTGGTGATTATGGCTCTGGTGACGACTTGTATGACCACACCCTTATTAGAGTGGATATATCCTAAACGGGATATACGCTTGACTCAGACCGAAGCCGATCTAGCTGCCCCCGAAAGGCAAAAAAATCAATACAGTATTTTAGTACCCGTCGCCGATCCCACCGCTCAAGTCAATCTCTTACAATTAGCCCTGGAAATTGCCGGGGATTCTTCCTCCTCCGTATATCCCCTCTGTTTGCTCGACCCCGAGGGCGATTATTTATTTAAAGATACTCCTCCAGAGGCCGATAGGGCGATCAACGAGAGACACAATAGCTTGATGGCGATCGTTAATACCCTCGAACCCGTCCACCTAAGAAATATTGTCTATCCCCTGATCCGGATCGCGCCGGATGTGGCGAAGGAAACCGCCCGTATTGCCTCGACAGACAGAGCAGATCTGGTCTTGGTGGGTTGGCACCGGCCCGCATTGAGCGATAACCGCCTCGGCGGCAGGGTGGGAAAAATCCTCAATACTTCTCCCGTCGATGTAGCGGTTTTTATCGATAAGCAACCCGTAAAACTCGACTCTATCCTGGTGGCTTATTCCGAAAATCATCACGATGATCTCGGCTTATCTCTAGCCCTGCGTCTACTCTTACACAAACCCCAGAGACGGGTCAAAGTTTTACGTTTCCACAAGGTCAATGCCGATGACTACAATATAAGTCACGAGTTTAAAAATACGATCGCCCTGCTCCCCTCCGCACTTCAATCACGCATTGAAATAATCCCTCTCACCTCTGACGAACCCGTAGAGAAAGTGATTGTCGCCTCTCAAGATGTAGACTTAACCATCGCCGGGACGAGTCGAACTTGGGGGATCGAAAGACAAACTCTCGGTTTCTACACCGATAAACTCGCTCAAGAGTGTCATTCTTCTCTACTCATCACCCGTCGTTATTCCTCCGTCAGCAGCCACATCCAATCTCTCTTATGAAAACAATTATTAAATATCGCTACGTCCTTTTCTATTGCTTCAGTATCGCCTTCGTCATCATTCTGTTTAATATCGTCACCGATTACGGCCAGAACCATCTACGAGCGGCTCAGTCCGTAGGGGGTACATACATAGTTGTGTCCGACCGGGTGCCCGGCTGTTTTCAGGGATCTCCTCTGATATTAAACCTGGAACAATCCGGGATATATCTAGCCGGGAACCTTTCCGATAAAACTGTCCCAGTGTCTTTAAACGGTAATATACGCGATAATAATATAGTGTTAAATTCTATGCGCCCCTGTAATTTAACTCTTACAGCCAGCTTTGATAAACAAGGGATAGAGGGCTATTTAAAAGATGATAGCTCTGGCTTAACCATTCCCGTAAATTTGAAAAAACAAGCCGAGACGGGTAATTTGCCCCCCATTGGACACTGAACGGTTAAACCGGCGGGTTTTGTTGAGTTAATAATTGTCCGAATTCTTCGACGGAAAGGGGCGGACTGAATAAGTAACCCTGCATTTCTTCACAACCACACTCGACTAAAAAATCTCTTTCTTCTGGGGTTTCTACTCCTTCCGCGATCACTCTTAAATTGAGCTGGTTCGCCATTGTAACGATCGCTTGACCGATCGCCGCATTTTTACTATTGAGGTGGATATTCTTGACGAAACTATGATCTATTTTTAGGGTGTTAAAAGGGAATTTGTTTAAATATCCGAGGGAAGCATAGCCGGTGCCGAAATCATCGATAGCGATTTTAATGCCCAATTCACTCAATTTTTTTAAACGCTTGCCAGTTATAGCGGGATTTTCGATCAATATACCTTCGGTTAACTCTAGTTCCAATTGCTCGGGGGAGATGCCGGTGTTAGTGATAATCTCTTCGATCGAGGCGCACAGATCCCGATGGATGAACTGACGCGGAGACACATTCACTGCCACCCTGAGCCTCGGTAATCCTTGCTCCTGCCAAATCTTTAACTGTTGGCAGGCTTTATTCATCACCCATTCACCCAAAATTTTAATTAACCCAGTATCCTCCGCTAAAGGGATGAATTGATTGGGCGGAATATTTCCCCATTCTGGATGATACCAACGCAATAAAGCTTCCGCACCTATTATCAGCCCCATCTTTATATTGACCTGCGGTTGATAGTAAACTTGTAGCTGGTTCTTGATTATCGCCTGACGTAAATCTGCCTCTATCTGGATCTTGGTCTCTAGCAACTTTTCATTTTTATTGACTAAGGCTAGGGCGATCGATTTTCTCAGTCTGGCGGCGATCGCCCTAAGCAAATCGTCCTCGTCGAAAGGCTTCACCAAATAATCATCGGCCCCTAAATTCATACCCTGACGGATATTGGAAGGTGTGGCCTTAGCCGTTAAAAAAATAAAGGGAATTCTCCTGGTAACTCCGTACTGTTGTAACTTGTGTAGAACTTGATAGCCATCCATCTGCGGCATCATCACATCGCAGAGGATCAAGTCGGGTAAAGTGTACAGCGCTAACTTCACCCCATCTTTTCCATTGCCCGCCTCTAAGACTTCATAGCCTTCGGAACTCAGAATATCTTTGATGAGCATCCTGATAGAGACTTCATCCTCTATCACCAGAATCCTAGCGATAGTCATAGTTATATGGTCTTATTAAATACATAGGTTTCTTCACTCTTTCTCCTTTCGTTTATAACAAATTCTTGAGTTGCCAGAATAACTAACCGTTTATTTCCATTAATCCTGAAGGTGGATCTATCTCGATACGACCAGCCTCTAGATTGACAACAGGGACGATTTCTTTTACAAAAGGCACAAGAGCGGTTTTACTTTTCTTTCCCTCCGTCTCTTCGTTTGCCGAGTTTAATCGCACTTCTAAAACATCGTTACCAGCCCAATAAATATTTGTTACAACCCCTAACTTTTCACCCGTTAACTGATGATAAACTTCTAGCCCAACGAGATCATCTACGTGATATTCATCTTTTTTTAGTCGAGGTCGATCGTTTTTATCGACTAGCAACTTACAACCCTTCAAAGCTTCTGCTGACTCCCTGGTTGTTATACCCTCGATGCTGACCACATAAATATTTTTTCCTGGAATATAACGCCCCGAAATTAGTTCTATCTCCTTAATAGTGTCATTGGTAGAAGACTTAAGCCAACGTTTCCCCGGTTTTTCAAAACGTTCTGGAAAATCGGATTCAGATAAGACTCTCACCTGCCCTTGTAGTCCTTGAGCAGCTACTATCGTCCCTATTTCTAATAGATCATCCATATAAGACTCTATTTTTGCTATTCTGGTTTAAGTATATAGTATTTACTCGAAATAAATGACGGTTTGGCAAGCAGATTTATATAAATTAGCTATTAATGACGGAGATGGCAAAATTTGGTATTTTGTGATTTGTGACGGTGAGGGCAATCTTATCCACAAAACTCAATGTTTACAATCAGAAGTTAATAGCGATTGGCTAACCGAGCAGATAAAAATAGCATCTCAAAAATCTCCAGTTAGTGTAATTTTAATTTTCCGTCCTCAAGTTCTAAATTTGTTTCAAACCGCTGCCCGGTCGTTGAACATCTTTATTGAAGCCACGCGCCACACCGATGCTATAAAAAAATATATTTTGGGGGAAGGTTTGAGCATATCTTTAGAGAAAGCACCTCCTCAACCAGCTCCGGAAAATCTTTGGGGCGACAACTGGCGCTTAGCCTCGTTCAAAGCTGGGGATTTAGTCGAATTCTGGCGAGAACGCCCCACACCCATAATATCTCTCCCCCCAGGTTTCGAGCCACTGTCTTTAGGCCTATCTTCGGCTCAAATGATCCCAGGATTGGTCATATATGGGGGGAGGAAATCTTACAAGCTTGCTCAATGGATAGACTCGGTTCAACCAGTCTGTCTTGATTATATCGCCAACGAACCGGGAGTTTCGGGCGGGGTGATTTTAGAATCCGGTTTGGTGGATAGATGGGTTTTACTGACTTTTGAAGATGCGGATATGGCCAGGGCTATGGAAAATTATGAAATTCGTAAGCGGGATTGTCGGGGATTACACTTTCTTTTAATTCAACCCGACGACTCCAACGTAACTTTTACGGCCTTCTGGTTATTGAAAAATCCACAATCCTAATCCCGTAGCCAATAAACACAGTATTCCCACCGCTCCCGCTATTGGACTACCGTGAAATCCTATTAACCAGGGAGAAATATTCGGGCGATGGGAAATAATCCCAGAGCTATCCAGCATCGCCAGCCCCCAAATCCAACCGCCGTGTAATCCCCAGGCTAAGCTTATCTCGCCCCCATCTATCACTACCGCCAACGCTAAAACCATCCCCATTAGCCACAATCCTGGTAACTGAAATCGGGTTTCTTTCCTCTCCCAGAGCAGATGAACTAGAGCGAAAATCAGGGCCGAAATTACGGCTCCGCAAATCAATCCGTAATCGTCGGCTAATTCAGAGAAGAAGATGCCCCGGAAGATTAATTCTTCAGTGCCCGCCAACCATAGGGCGAGCAACCCGAGGGGCAGAGCGGAGATTATTAATCCTTTTAATTTATCCGGGTGCCACTGGCTCCAACCTAACAATCCTTCTAGCCCGTAAACTATGATTATGCCTGTGAAACCTATGGCGATGCCTTGCGGCAGTGAAGGGCCCAGAATCAATCCATAAATATTAAAACTACTTTTTTCCCCCCAAATTATCACAGGGGCCAGGAGGTAGAGGGAGATTACTAGGGGAATTTTCTGGGCTGGAGTGGTAGACTGCCCCAATTTCCAGTTGAGCTTGCGACCCAGGACTAGAGCGATCGGTAGCCATAATATCAACCACGAACCGAGAAAAACCCCTATCTTCCCTAAAGCGGACAGTGTGGATATACTATAAATTTCCATAGGTGAAGGAAGACAGCGCTAATCTATACTGAAAGAGTAGCACTGCTATAGTTGACTCTAGGTACTGAGTGAACGGTTAGAATAGATACCAAAATTAATGTCTGATTAGTCGGTTGCTAAAATTACCCCTTTTAACGACCGATTTTTTTGTTATCTTGTTATTTATTCGTCGCCGTTTTCATCACCGCTCTCGATCTGTTTGAGATGGATATGTTTATAGCCTAGCTTGATTTCAAATTCATCGCCTGGCTTCAAATTCATTTGCTCGGTATAGGTGGAACCGATTACAATCTGACCGTTTTTATGGACGCTGACGCGGAAAGTAGGTTCTCGTCCCCGTCCGTCTTTCGCTCCTTCTGGATCGAGAGGAACACCCTTAGCCGCTAATACCGCATCATAGAAATCCGTAAGATTAACACGTATTTGTCCGTCTTTTGTTTCCGAATAGTAGCCACATCGGCGGGCGGTTTCACGACGGGGGGAAGTAGATAACTCTTTTACTTTTTGTAGTAAAGCTTTCCCGGTTAGGGGTATGGGTGATATGTCATTCATGAGGCTTAAAATGATCCTTTATTTTCTAGCAGTTGTCAATTTAGTTTTTTGACTGATTGCTTATATTAAATATCTAAACACAAATTGCTAGCATAAGGCAATAAAAATTTTAGCCATTTAAGCATTGCCGATTAAAATAGTGAGATAAACCTGCGGACTCTACCCGCCCATTCAGAAAATTTTCCCAGACAATAGCCGAAAATATTTACCCTCCTGAGTTCAAAACAACCGGGGTGAAAGTCCGTAAATTAAAAAGCAAACCTTTGATTAGCAAAGCTTTTGAGTAAATATACTAGAGAAAAGAGACCTATTTCAGTTAATGGAAGAAACTTGTTATTTAAGCACAAGCCAAAGCCTGTATCGACTGTTCCATCTATCATGAGATAGAGAATGACGATTTATGAAGAAAATATTAAGGAAGCATCTCAGGAAAAAACAGAGCTGGAGATCGATCGCTACCTAGACTATGCTGATTAATAGCATCGAGTAGAAACGACATTACCTATGGAAGTCCTGTTTAAAATATTGCGTCAAAATACAAATCAGTCCCCTCGGCTAGAAACATTTACCCTAGAGGTAGAGCCGGGCAATACAATTTTAGACTGTCTTAATCGCATCAAATGGGAACTAGATGGCTCCTTAGCCTTTCGCAAAAACTGCAGGAACACAATCTGTGGAAGTTGTGGGATGAAAATTAACGGTAGGGCCGCTTTAGCCTGTAAAGAAAATGTGGGCAATGAGTTAAAGAGATTTGCGGTGACGGAAACCGGTTCGATACCGGAAATCACCGTAGCTCCTTTAGGTAATCTGCCGGTGGTGAAAGATTTAATCGTCGATATGCAGCCTTTCTGGGATGATTTAGAAAGAGTAGATCCCTACGTTAGCGCCCAAAGTCGTTCTATCTCGGAAGGGGAATTTTTACAAACACCCGAAGAGAGATCTAAATTAAATCAAATGGGTAACTGTATCATGTGCGGAGCCTGTTATTCGGAGTGTAACGCCAAGACGGTAAACCCTGATTTTGTCGGCCCCCACGCCCTAGCTAAAGCTAACCGGACTTTACAGGATAATAGAGACGTAGCCACCGAAGAGAGATTAGAAAAATACAATCAGGGAACCGCAGGGGTGTGGGGTTGTACCCGTTGTTATATGTGTAATACGGTTTGTCCGATGGATGTAGCACCACTGGATCAAATTAGTAAGATCAAGCAGGAGATATTAGCGAGTAATGAAGATGATACCTCTCGCTCCATCCGTCACCGCCGGGTATTAGTGGATTTAGTAAAAGAGGGAGGCTGGATAGATGAAAGGAAATTCGGTTTATATGTAGTCGGTAACTACTTCCGTGATTTACAGGGCCTGTTGAGTCTGGCCCCGTTAGGATGGCGTATGTTACAGGCGAAGAAATTTCCTCTCTCCTTCGAGCCATCGGAAGGCACTCAAGAGGTGAGGAATATTATCGAGAGCGTACAAAGTAGCAAGAAGTAAGTTAGGAGTAGTAACGCTTTTCCGTAGCGATGAGCCTGGCAGCCAGGACACCGCCGAGGAAGCCGAATAGGTGGCCCTGCCAGGAAATACCAGGGCCTGCCGTCGGTAATACGCCCCAAATCGCGCTGCCGTAGAAAATAAGCACTAAAACTGAAAGGGCGATAGAAACGAAATTGCGCTGGAAATATCCTCTTAAGAGGAGAAATCCTAAATAGCCGAAGATGAGGATACTAGCCCCGATATGAACCGAACCCGGGGCCGCGAATAACCACACACCCAAACCGCCGATTAACATGGTCAAGCCGGTAACTATAAAAAAGTCGCTCGTTTGCTGTACCATGACGAGCCAACCCAATACTATAAAGGGGATGGTATTGGCTATTAGATGGGGGAAACTACCGTGTAAAAAAGGGGCGAATAAAATCCCTCTCAATCCTATTACGTTGCGGGGGATAATTCCGTACATATCTAAGGCACCCCGAAACACGAACCTATCTAAAATCTCTACTATCCAGAAAACGGCTACGAAAGAACCAAGGATAGCTATTTGATTTCCTACCTTATTACCGAATTTATTAGTCATAGGATCGATCGGGTTTTGTTATCTTGTCTAAGCTAAAACTGGCAATCTGCCAGGGTTTAACTTCTTCTTTTAATTCTACTGTCTCCTCTAAACAATTGACACGCCCGATTATTTTTAAATCGAGGGGGGTTTTTAATTTCATCTGCGCCGCTTCCCCTCTGGACTCATAACATCTCAATATGTATTGAGATGGGTCATCTTCTTTCGGTTTAAACGCCATTAATACTAAGTTATCACTGCCTAAATCGAGAAAACTATTTTCGGGGGGCAACTGTCCACTGGTGTGATGAGAAACTTGTTTAGCCGTGAGGGGATTATTTAACTCATAGGCGCGTTTTACGGTGTCCGCTTCTTGCCAATTGCCTCGGTGCGGGTAGATACAATAGGTGAAGGAATGGTAATTTTTATCGGCGTTTGGATCGGGCCATGTAGATGATCTTAATAGAGTTATGCGTAATCGATCGGGCCCACTATCATAACCATACTTACAATCGTTGAGAATACTAACACCATAATCTAGCTCTGGGTCGGTTATATCTATCCACTTATGGGCGTATACTTCCCATTTGGCTTTTTCCGGTTCCGTCTCGGGATAATTAGTTCTCTCTATAGTTCCGCAGGCAATTTCATAACTGGTAAACTGGGCTTTTAGATTGAGGGGAAAATTAGCTTTAACTAATACTTCTTTCTCTTTCCAATCCACATAGGTATTTATGGTTAATACAGGAGAATTTTGCTCTAAAGTGTAATAGATCCAGAAAGTTGAACTACGCCACTTTAACACGTTTATAACTGTCCACCGTACCGGGCCTAATTCATTAAAATAAGTGTCTACTAACCTAGGATATAGTAAAGGAAATTCTTCATAATTCGGGTCTATATTCCAAGCTGACCAATATTGTCCGCTATCTTGAAACATTTGTAATTGATTACCAGGTCCGCTGAGAATTTCTCGCCCTTCCTTTTTATCAAAAATACTTTCTATATCTCCTGTTTTTGGGCTAATAATTACCTTCAGGTATTCATTTTCTAGGAATGCTGTATTAAGTTCATTCCAGTTTAATTCTTGAGGTTCAGACGGTATTAACCAAAACAGCTTATAACCAATGGGGGGAATCTGATCGGCTTGAAATGATAAAAGATAATGATTATATTGATATTGTTGAGATAAACAGGGTTGTAAATTATTATCATAAACCTGCCAAGTACCAGAAGGAGGGTCTATAACAGCTACTTCGCTTCTCTCCCAATTAAGAGAATTAAAAACAACTATAGGGATAGCCTCTGAATGGGGATAATCCCCTAGACCGATACTATCGATAAAATAGTTGAAAGCTTCCGAAAGAATCTCATCAGCTAACGCTGTAGCTTCATCCCAATCATTGTTAGCAGTAACAAAAACCTCGGAGATGGAAGTACCTGGTAAAATATCATGAAATTGATTGAGTAATACTTTTTTCCACGCTGATTCTAGCTGTTCTTGCAATACGGGAACGCCTAAAACTACAGCCGCCAGGGTTGCCCACAATTCCGCCTCGTATAATAATATTTCACTTTTACGATTAGAATATTTTTGCTCGGCGCGGGTGGTATAACAGCCCCGGTGAAACTCTAAATATAATTCATCGTTCCAAACCGGTAAAGATTCCCGGGAGAGAGAGTTTAAATAACCTTCCGCAGTCTGAAAACGAAGATTGGGGAAAAAGGGAGAAGATTGCCAGCGTTTATATACATCCAGCATATCTCTAGTGGGGCCGCCGCCGTGATCGCCCACACCCGGAAGCCAGAAGATTTCTTTTAATCCCGTTTGCTTCTCCCAATCGACACTGTAATTGCTCATGATAATCGGGTTAGTATCCATCACCCCCGCCACATTTGGCGGAGACATGAGGGTAGGGATACGAGTACCATCGGGAGACTGCCACCAGAAAAAGCCATAGGGGAATTTAGTAGTATCATTCCAGTGCAGTTTGGCGGTGACGAAATACTCGATACCGCAGAGACTCAGTATCTGTGGCAGTTGCCACGGAAAACCGAAACTATCCGGGAGCCAGGCAACTTTACTAATAGCGCCGAAAGCTTTTTTGAAATACCTCTGCCCGTAAAGTAACTGACGGATAAGAGACTCACCAGTGATTAAATTAACCTCCGGCTCCACCCACATCCCGCCTAATAACTCCCAAGAGCCATCTTTATGAGCTTCCTTAATAGAGGCGAAAAGTTCCGGGTAATGGGTTTCTATCCATTCATAAAGTATGGGGCTAGAATGACCGAACTTTAAAAAAGGGTAATCTTTTCGTAAATTAATTACGGAGGTGAAAGTTCGATAAGCTACATCCCAAGTTTCCTCTAAGGGCCACAGCCAGGCTAAATCGAGATGAGCGTGACCGAGAAGATTAAAGGTACGATTCTTAATATCCGCCGCGAGAGGTTGGAGGGATTCGCGCAGGTTACGAAGGGAACGATCGAACTTCTCCCTATCCCTAATACTATCCCAATCGATCGCGTTCAATTTCTCTTCTAATATCTCCAACGATTCCGGCGAGAAAGAGGCTAGGTAATTATGTAATATCCTCAACTCATCGGCGACGAAACCCGGCTCTAAATCTCCCTGATACACGAGTATTGATTTCATCAAGCCGCCGATGTCGTGCCCAGGACTCAAGAGACGCAAACTAACATTAACTGTCTCTCCCGGTGTAACGCTTTCCCGTAAGAGAATCCTAGTAGAAGAATCGAATAAATCACCCTCTTGTACGAGGGTATCATCGAGGTAAATTTCTGCTTTTTCCGCCCACCAAGCCAGAGATAATCTTAAACTCAAACCCCCTATCTCATAGCCGTCAATATTATCGGGGATGAGGAAACTTTGCTTTAATATCTGCACTTGCCGCCCCGCAGACCAAGTAATGTAATTTTTTTCATTGAGAGGGGCGAGCGTATTTTCATTGGTCAGCCATTTTCCCTGAACATCAATCGAAGTAAGCGCAGATAATTTAGCGATAGTTTCTACGATAAAAGACATTATCTAATAAGATAGGGATAGTCTATCTCACCTTATCACGAAAACAACAGTCGAGAGAATAGGGAAACTCGATCGATGAATCATACCGATAAAGAGAATTAAATAAGGTATCTTCTTCGGTGGAGAAAGCCGACACTTTGCTCTCAACTTCTGAGGTGTGACTTCTAGCTTTAGATACAGGCTCAGCTTCAACTACCGCACTCGTCCCAAAAGTAAGAGCGTTGACATTATTGCTAAATCTGGCGGTGAAAACATCAAATTCACCGGTAACGGGGCGGGATAAACTGCCCTTTGCCTGGCCCGCGATATAAACACCTCCATCTCTAGCAACCGCCACCGCGTAGGGGATAATCACGCTGCCCGCAGTACCGAGCTTACCTTCCCATTGCAGGACGTTAGAACTGTTGTATTTCAACACGGCTGCTTGAGTCATATTGGCGATTTCATCGGTTCTGGCTGCGGAAACGTAAACCCCGTTATTGTTGTCCACCGCCACATCAGTAAAAGTGTAAGCTAGGGTGGAAGTATTGTTTAAAGTACGAGTCCAGCCTTTATTTCCTTGGGTGTCGTACTGTAACAGCCAGGCACTTTGAGAAAGTCTTTGCTGTACATATTGTCCGGTGGTAGTGTTGCCCACAACATACACTCTACCGCTATTATCTACTACTAGACTCGTTACTCGATCGTCCCAGTCCCGGGTATTGGCTAAATTTGTTCTCACCCACTCGATCGAACCGTCCACGGGGCTACATTTAACTAACCAAGCGTCGTAAGAGCTGTTGGTGTTGCCGAAACCCCCAGTTGTGCCATTATTAAAAGGTCGATCGTAATCTCCCGCCACATAGACGAATCCCTGACTATCTACCGCTACGGAGGCGGGTACGTCTTTGGTGTCGTTGCTTAAACCCTGCCCCCAGAGTAAATTACCACTATTGCCATCGTACTTATAGAGGGCTGCATAACCATCGTAGGAACCAACTACATAGGCGTTACCAGCCCCATCTATTGCTATATCCCTGGCTGTTTCATTATTACTCCCGGTAAGGTCAGCTTTTTGAATCAATAGCGTTCCGGTAGGACTATATTTGTAGAGGAATATATCCGATCCTTCTAAAGGCTCAGAAGTATTATCATCAGGGGTAGTGGGGTCGTTTTCGTGAGCGATAAAACCCTCTAAATTCCTCGTACCGGTTACGAACACATTACCGGCCCTGTCAAGACCTATTCCATAGGCTCTCTCGTGAAAACGGGCGAAATAAGTCGTACCACCGCTTTGAGAATAATGATTAGGGGTACTGATGGAGCGAATCCATAGCTGTTGACCAGTGGGGCTATATTTAGCCACCCAAGCATCATCCGTCCCATTACCCCCTTGAGTTATGCTAGTACCCATCCAGCCCGTAGCGTAGAAACTACCGTCATCGGCGGTGACAATATCTAAAGCAGCTTCGAGCAGACTGGGTTGATAGCTGAATTGTTGTGTCCACTGCACTGCGCCGCCTACTGGGGGAGCGACAATATCATTATCTGTAATTGTCACTGTCGCGGCTCGATTAGCACCCAAGACGTACCCTGTATGATTAGCTAGGGTTAGGATAACCGTCTCATTCGGTTCTACCGTTGTGTCGTTGATCGGGTTGATGTCTACGATCGCCGTCGCACTACCAGCAGCGAAAGTTAGCGTACCAGTGAGCCTATTATAATCTCCTCCATTACCTGCAGTTCCGGCGACGGTATAGTTAACGGTCAAGGCGTTACTCACGTTACCTGTACGGGTGAGGGTAAAGCGGCCCGGATTGGGGGTTTGTCCCGCGTTCACCTCTGCGGCAGTGGCATCGCTAGCGGCTATAGTAACTGTGGGTAAGTCATTATCAGTAATCGTCACCGTCGCCGCTCGATTAGCGCCGAGGGTATAAGCGCTACTATTAGCTAAAGTTAGAATTACGCTTTCTGATCCTTCAAAAAGGGTATCATTAATCGGATTAATATCAACTATTGCCTCTGCACTACCGGCTCTAAAGCTCACCGTACCAGTAAGGTTATTATAATCGCTTCCTCTTGTCGCTGTACCGCCAATTGTATAGTTCACTGTTAGGGCAGCGTTTAAATTACCAGTACGAGTAAAGGTAAAACGTCCGGGGTTGGCAGTTTGCCCAGCGTTCACCTCTGCAGCTACCGCATCGGTGGCGCGAATATTTATAGTGGGCAGAGTATTAAGGATAAATATGTCCTCAAATGAGGAAGATTGAGAGGCGATCGCTTGGGATAGTTTATCGATTTCCTCAGTTGTAAAATCTTTAAAAGCTCCTTGAGTGAAGGATTTAAAGTCTAAGTCTCCTTTTTTATCCTCCGTTATTATCGAAGAATTAAAGCTATTAAAATTAGAGATTACTGAAAAATTATTTTGAGAATTTAAAGCAGATGTTTCTAACATAATTGGTTCTCCAACTCGTCTAAATTTCAAGTTAAGAGAAGATCGGGAAGAACTGGGGAAGATGGAAGGGAATATTTTCTTCTCTGGTTCTTCCCGAAGGATAGCGTCTTCATATATCCTAATAAAACGTCAGTCAACTCCCAACTCCTATGAAATGGGAATTAGGGGTTAGGAATTAGGGGTTAGGGATTAGAGATAAATATTTCTTTGCCCCAAAACCCAACTGGGCGGCGCACTCCCAACTGGGCGGCGCACTCCCAACTCCCAATTCCTAACCCCCCTTCAGAGCGAGTAAACCTTATCCCGAACTCAGGTTAGGTAATGCCCAAAATTAAATACAAATTACCTAAAGTTTACTAACTAGACTGGGTGAAGAAGTAAGCTGATACTTTTGACCATTTATTTGATAGATAACCACGGCTTGAACTTCTAAATTATTACCGTAACCTTCTTGACTAAATAACTCAATCACTATTTGAGAATTTTCTAAAGGTTTTAAATCTATAGTTTGACACTGAGAAGCAAATCCCTCAATTACTTGGGCTGAAGTATTAGTAATTTTTATATCTATGATTCTGATGTTAGTAGGTTGCATTTGTGAATTTTCCAGACGTAGAAAAACACTAGCTATTCCTTTATTGAGCGGAGATTGAGAGACAATACCTAAAGGTGGAAATAATTCTTCCCTTGCCTGAAGACTAACTTGTTTAAGAGGGGTTGAGTTATCCATATTTTGTGTTGATTGAGATAGAAAAAATGAAAGAATAGCCCCGAAAATAGGGCCAGTATTAATAACAATTACGGGAAAGATCATATACTTATGTGACAGACCAA
The DNA here is from genome assembly GCA_964623815.1 of uncultured bacterium. Classification (GTDB taxonomy): domain Bacteria; phylum Cyanobacteriota; class Cyanobacteriia; order Cyanobacteriales; family Microcystaceae; genus Chroococcopsis. The sequence continues at coordinate 27,500 of CAZUVR010000006.1, forward strand.
GAAATAACAGCTTTTAGGTCTAATAATTGTTCCCAAGTTACACTAGCGTGCTGGGTAGCCCAAGGGTTGCGGAGGTAAAAAGTATCCGTAGCCGCATCATAACCGCTCAGGGTGTAGGCGTGACCACTAACAACCCCATAACCAGGGCCGTTAATAAAACCTGCAGTTAAAATCTGATTGGATTTAGCCATTGCAATTAACTTATCTTTAGTCAGGGTACTAACATAATTTTTCGTGGCACTAATCCCGGTAATCTGAGTGGTTACGTAATCCATCCAGCCCCCTTCAATAGAAGTATAGGCATTTTTCCCATTACCCGGACGACTCCACCCGGATTCTGCTAACTGTGCATAGGCTTTTTCTGCCAGAGCTACCCATAATTCATTAGTCGGGTCGTTGAAAGCACTGCCCTTACCAGAATAGATTAAGCGTCCCATAGAATCCGTAGGTAAATAATTATCAACGGTGACGTAGTTGGCAACACCATTATTAAAGAAGCGCACGGTGTAGGTATTATCACCATTGTCGATAAACATATTTTGGATGTAACTCGGTTTTTCTTGCGCGATCGAGGAGAGAACAGCCAAATAGTAACAACTACCTAAAGCTCCCTGGGCAATATCCTCCGCATCGATACCGTTTTGGAATAAGGAGCCGCTGATAGCTCGGTAGGTTTTATCACCTGTATATGCTCCTCCGCCTTGATTAGCACTATCCCCCTCGGCGCGGATGTCGGGGCGATCGCTACCGAGGAACCATTTACCGACTAGTCTTTCCATCTGAGTTTCACTACTACCAACTGCCAGATTACCGAGAGCGACGGGGTTAATGGTTCCTCCCGTCCACCATTGGTTAGCGGGATTACCGTTAACTATATAGTCGGAAAGCACACGCACGAATTCGCTCATACTAAAGCGGGCCGCGTTACTGACCAAAGTTCGTAAATCAGTGAGTTCATTAGCATCTATCTGCCCCTGATCCTTAGTATTGCGGAAAATAGAAATCATGTCATTACGACTTAAGTTACCATCTCCCCCGAGACTACGCGCCAGAGAGATTAAGCCCGCATCCTTGAGATTTTCGCTATACCAATCCGAACCTCCGTTAGAGCCATCAATTTTTATGGTTTGTGAACCCACATTATTATTTTCTAAGCTTTCTTCGAGGTTCTTCGTTGCATCGGCTTGAACTAATAGATAGTAAGTACCGGAAACTAGAGCCTTACTCAGAGCCACGGTGACGGATTCGTTACTAGTCGCTCCGATCGCTAAGGCATTAACATCATCCACCCCTAAATAGGTATCGTTACTATCTAACTGGGTATCTTTAGAAAGATACAGGTAGGACTTAGTGGCACCCGCGTTAGCTTTTCCTTGATTTTTCAGGCTATAGCTGAAGGTCAGATTATTACCTGCTATTCCTGCGCGGGTGGTAATACCCGTGACCGTTAAATCCGCTAAAGCCGCAGCAGCGATTACTACCTCTTGGTAGGCGATATTATTGCCCTCATTACTTTCATTGAGCGTGTTAGCATTATCCGCACGGGCTAAAAGATAGTAACTTCCGGGGGCTAGGGTTTTCGCCAGAGGCAGAGATACTGATTCCTTGCTAGAAGTCCCTGCCCCGAGGGAGTTAACAGCATCTAAGCCAAGATAAACATCATTTTGGTCAAAAACCGTATCCTTAGATAAATAAAATCCTGTCGAACTCGCGTTGGCGATCGCATTACCCTTATTATCGATGGTGTAGGTAAAGCTCAAATTCCCCCCCAGTGTTCCCGTAAGAGCCGAGATGTCGCTAATACTCAAATCCGGCTTCGGTGCCCCCGTAATCGTCACGGCCTGATAACTCAGGTTATTGCTCTCATTGGCTTCTGCTAGATCATCCCAGCCATCAACTTTCACAAATAGATAATAGGTTCCTGCCCCTAAATTACTGTTGAGATAAACCGAACCCGAGCGATTAACACTCGCTCCCGCAGCTAAACCGGTCAGTTGGTCATAGTTGAGATAGGTATCCGTGCCATCTAGCTTAGTATCCTTAGAAAGATAAAAGGCGGTGTAGGTAGTGCCTGAGATTGCCGCTTTACCTTGGTTTTTGGCGATGTAACTGAATTGCAAAGTGCCGCCAGCCGTGGCAGGCTTGGTAGTAATACCACTGACCACTAAATCTTGTTGCGGTGGGTTAATCGTCAGAATTTTGAAGGCGAGGTTATTATTTTCATTGCTTTCCCAGACATCATCCCAGCCATCGGTATCGACGAAGAGGTAGTAAGTTCCCGTAGCGAGGGAAGAGCCGAGATAAACCGAGGCGCTTTCGCTACGAGTTGCCCCCGCGCCCAGGGCAGCTACATCATCGTAACCTAAATAGGTATCTGCGTTATCGAGTTTATTGTCCTTGGAAAGATAAAAAGCCGTATAGTTATAGCCTGCCGCTGCTCCACCCTGATTCTTAAGGCTATAGCTAAAGTTGAGATAACTTCCCGGTGTGCCACTGCTAACGTTAATACTACTCACGCTCAGGTCTGGAGTCCCTATAGTAAAGGCTCGGTAGAAAACGTTATTATTAGCATTGCTTTCGCTGACATAGTTCCAATCATCGGCGGCCGCAAACAGGTAGTAAGTACCCCCTGTTAGATAACTATCAAGATAAACAGAAGCGGTTTCGGTTTGAGTTACTCCCGCACTTAAGGGGCTGACGTAGTCATAATCTAGGTAGGTATCACTGGCATCAAGAACCTGATCCCGGGAGAGATAAAAAGCGGTGTAGCTATAGTCAGCGCCTGCCTTTCCTTGGTTTTTAACGGTGTAGCTAAAATTAAGATAACTTCCCGGTACGCCACTACCGACGTTGAGGCCGTTAATCACTAAGTCTGCTTGTGCCGGTGGGGTAACGCTGATGGTTTTATAGACCAGATTATTATTTTCGTTGCTTTCCCAAAGATAATCATCTTCATCGGCGCAGGCGAGAAGGTAATAGGTGCCACCGCTAAGATTGCTATCTACGTAGAAAGAAGCCGATTCGCTGCGTGAGTAACCCGCGTTCAGGTAATCAACCTCATCATAGCCGAGGTAGTAATCATTACTATCGAGGAGTAAATCTCGGGAAAGGTAAAAGGTTGTGTAGGTGGGATCTGCCCAATCGTCACCGTAGTTGGCGATCGTATAATTGAAGTTGAGATAATTTCCCGGGATGCCATTAGTCGCGCTGATACTCGTAATTGCTAAATCGGGTAGAGCGTAGTATCCGAGGTCTGGCAAAGTCCCGATCGCTTGCACTGCGGTTGAGTTTTGAGAAGCTAATTGAGGCCCGAGTAAGTTTTCTTCCGTTAAAGCAGCAGTATTGAAATTATTAGGATTCACTATTCCCGTGAAAATATTTTGAGAATTTAAAACGGATGTTTCTAGCATAAATTCTTCTCCAGCAGATGTAAATTTCAAGTTAAGGGACGATCGGGAAGAACTAGGGAAGATGGAGCAGAATATTTTCTTCCCTACTTCTTCCCGATTGCTTCCTATCTTAAAAATCAAAGATTGATAAAAACAGCTCAAACCCTCGCTAGGAGATTAATATTATGGCTACTTCTCTATCATTACTAAAGTTAATCTATCAAACATTCTTTGATATAGCGAACTCTACAAAGGTAAGGAAATTGTGGGAAGTAGCCATCGAGGAAGGAATAATAAATCTCAATAACATCAACATTCAACAAAACTTCATCGGCGACAACACTAACAATAACTTCCTGGGTACTGCCGCCAGCGACGTGATGATAGGTAAAGGCGGCAACGATACCCTAAATGGCGGTGATGGCACCGATGGGCTTTTTGGCGATGCCGGTAACGATTTACTTATCGGTGGTGGCGGAAATGATACAAATAATTATCTAGGTGTGGTAGATGGGCTTTCTCGCCTTGGCGGCCTCTACGGTGGTGAGGGTAACGATACGCTTGATGGCGGTGACGGGGATGATTACCTCGCCCCCGGTACGGGGTTGGATAGCGTTATCGGCGGTAATGGGAATGACACTCTTTACGTCGATTATACAGGGTTGAATACTCCTATAGTAATCAACTACACTGCCCCCACAACTCACGGTGCTAACGATACCATTAAAGTGCAAACCGTAGAAAGCGCCCGCATTCTAGGCAGTAACGTTAACGATGTTCTCAATCTCATCGCTACCACTGGCAATAACGTACTCATCGCTGGTGCCGGTAACGATACGGTGACAGGCGGCTCCGGTGCCGATGGTATCTACGGTGACGACGGTAACGATTCCTTAGTAGGTGGAGCCGGTAACGATAATCAGTTTACCAATTTTGGATCTGTGGGGAACTTACAGCGTTTCGGCGGTTTATACGGCGGTGCGGGTAACGATACCCTCGATGGCGGAGATGGCGATGATTATTTAGATCCAGGTACGGGGTTAGATAGCGTCAACGGCGGTAACGGTAACGATTTAGTTTATATTGATTACAAAAATCTGGCGACACCGATAACGATTAACTACACCGCCCCCACTACTCACGGCGCTAACGATAGCATCCGGTTACAGAATATAGAAACCGCCCGTATTATCGGCAGCAACGCCAACGATGTGATCAATGTCCTGGCTACAACCGGTAATAGCGTGGTCATCGGCGGTAGCGGTAACGATACCCTGGGTGGCGGCTCTGGTGCAGATGCCCTCTACGGTGACGATGGTAACGATTCTCTCTTCGGTGGTGCAGGCAATGATTCCAATGCTTTTCTCGGTCAGCTCGATAACGTTTCTCGGGTAGCGGGCCTCTACGGCGGCGCAGGAAACGATACTCTCAACGGGGGTGACGGTGATGATTATCTCGATCCGGGTACCGGGTTAGATAGCGTTATCGGCGGTAACGGTAATGACACTCTTTACGTCGATCATACCGGCTCCAATAACGCCATTATCATTAACTACACCACTCCCACAACTCACGGGGCTAACGATACCATCAAACTACAAACCATAGAAACCGCCCGTATTTTAGCCAGTAACGCTAACGATGTCCTCAATCTTATCGCTACTACCGGTAATAACGTACTCATCGCTGCTGGTGGAAACGATACAGTGACGGGCGGCTCGGGTGCAGACGGTATCTATGGCGATGATGGTAACGATTCCTTAGTAGGTGGAGCCGGTAACGATAATCAGTTTGCCAATTTTGGCTCTGTGGGCAACTTACAACGTTTCGGCGGTTTATACGGCGGTGCAGGTAACGATACTCTTGACGGCGGCGACGGCGATGATTATTTAGATCCAGGGACAGGGTTAGATAGCGTTAACGGCGGTAACGGTAACGATTTAGTGTATATCGATTATAAAAATCTAAGCACCGCCATCAATATTAACTACACCGCCCCCACCATCCACGGCCCGACAGATAATATCCGACTTCAGAATATCGAAAGCGCCCGTATAGTCGGTACTGGTCTTAATGACACGATTAATATTCGGGCTACGAGTGCTAATAGCGTGGTAGTCGGCGCAAACGGTAACGATACCATAGCCTCCGGCTCTGGTGCTGATGCTCTTTATGGTGACGACGGCAACGATTCTATCTTCGGCGGTGCGGGGAATGATTCCACTGCTTTTCTAGGTCAGCTCGATAATGTTTCTCGGGTGGCTGGCCTCTACGGCGGGGCGGGTAATGATACCCTCGACGGCGGCGACGGCGATGATTTTCTCGATCCTGGTACAGGATTAGATAGCGTTATCGGCGGTAACGGGAACGATTTTCTCCTCGTCGATTATACAGGATTGAATAACGCCATTGTTATCAACTACACCGCCCCTACCACGCACGGGGCAAACGATACCATCAAACTCCAAACTGTAGAAAGCGCACGTATTTTAAGCGGTAACGCCACCGATGTTATCAACTTTATCGCCGGCACCGGCAACAGCCTAATCGTGGCGGCGGCGGGAAACGATACGGTAACGGGCGGCTCTGGTGCTGATGGTATCTACGGCGATGATGGTAATGATTCTCTAGTAGGCGGTGCGGGTAACGATAACCAAATCACTACCTTCGGTTTCTTCTCTGGTGCTTCGCGTTTTGGCGGTTTATATGGCGGTGCGGGCGATGATACCCTCGACGGCGGTGACGGCGATGATTATCTCGATCCCGGTACGGGGTTAGATAGTGTTAATGGCGGTAATGGTAATGATCTGGTGTATATCGATCGTAAACTACAACTCGACCCCCTCAACATCAACTATACTGCTCCTACAGTCCACGGCCCTAACGATACCGTCCGACTACAGAATATCGAAGCCAGCCGTATCATAGCAACCGCCCTCAGCGATCGCATTAACCTCAGCGCCACTACCAGTAATAGCGTCGTCGTCGGCGGTAACGGTAACGATACGATTACCGGCGGCTCTAATTTAGACGCGCTTTACGGTGATGACGGTAACGATTCCATAGTAGGTGGTGCTGGCAACGACAACCAGGGTAATCAATTCGGGCAGATAGACGGCACCTGGCGGGTAGGTGGTTTATACGGCGGGGCTGGTAATGATACCCTCGATGGCGGCGACGGGGATGATTATCTCGACCCCGGTACGGGGAATGATAGCGTTATCGGCGGTAATGGTAATGACCTCCTCAATATCAACTATACGGGTCTAGCCAATACATTAACGATTAACTACACCGCCCCTAATAGTTTCGGGGCTAACGATACGGTTAAAATCCAAACCGTGGAAACGGTGCGGATATTCGGGGGCACCGGTAACGATACGCTTAATGTAGCGGGTGCCGGTGGTAACAACCTCCTCTTAGGGGGCGGGGGTAACGATACCCTAACGGGGGGTTCCGGTAGCGACGGCTTATACGGAGATGGGGGTAATGATCTTCTCATCGGTGGTACTGGCGACGATATAGGCGCACCCCTGGGCTTTTTTGAGGGACTTAATCGCTTCGCTGGATTGTACGGCGGCGCAGGTAACGATACCTTAGATCCCGGCACGGGTAACGGGTGGGTGGACGGCGGCAGTGAAATCGACGTTTTACGGCTGAACTACGCTACCGTAACCACCGCCTCCCTTACCTACACCACTTCATTTATCAACGGGGCAACCGTTAACGTCATTAAAGTTGGTAACAATCAAGTTTATTACCCCAATATCGAAGCCTTCGATATTACTGGTACTGCTTTAGGGGAAACCATCCGGGGCGGTGCCTTCAATGATACCCTCATCGGTGCCGGCGGCATCGATACCCTCATCGGCGGCACTGGGAATGATGTCTATGGGATTGATAGCCTACAGGATGTTATCACCGAAAACCCGAATGAAGGAACCGATACTGTTCAATCTACCCTCACTTATACCCTACCAGCGGTATTGGAAAATCTAACCCTCCTCGGTACAGCTAATCTCAATGGCACTGGTAACGCGGCTAATAACCTGATTATCGGTAACGACGGCAAAAATCTACTCACTGGCCTAGACGGCAACGATACTCTCATCGGCGGCACCGGCATCGATACCCTCATCGGCGGTGCGGGTAATGATGTCTATTCCATCGATAATCCTAATGATGTTATCACCGAACAGGCTAACGGCGGCATCGATACGGTACAAGCTAATTTTACCTATACCCTATCTTCTGTTGTAGAACATCTCTCTCTGACCGGTTCATCTGCTATCAACGGCACCGGTAACGGCGGTGATAACAACATCAACGGTAACAGCGCCAATAATCTCCTCTCTGGTTTAGAAGGTAATGATAATATCAACGGCGGTAACGGTAATGATACTCTCACCGGCGGTAACGGTAATGATACTCTCACCGGTGGCGGCGGCGGCGATATTCTTACTGGTGGCGCGGGGGCGGATATATTCATCTTCACTAATCGGAATGAGGGAATCGATCAAATTCAAGACTTCAATCCCCTAGACGATACCCTTTATGTATCGGCGGCAGGTTTTCTCGGCGGTTTAACCTCTAATACCTCCCTCACCCCTTCTCAATTTAGTCTAGGTAGTAGCGCTACCACTGCCGAACAGCGATTTCTTTATGATACGGCTACAGGCAATCTCTTCTACGACGCGGACGGTAATGGGCTTATTGATACTGCGGTTCATCTAGCTACTTTTACCACTAGACCAACCTTAACCGCCAACGATATTTTTATCACCCCTTAGTCAGTATTTCAGCCTCCTAGTGTGTTAAATTTTCACCTTTGAACAGGGTGAAAATTTTTATTTTTTGACGAAATTTAAAGCTTTATTTAATAGCCTCTGCCATTGCGATCGAGGACTGGGAATAATATCCGCCGGCGGGTTAGGATCGCCCAGATAACGATAGTGTTTCCATATATCCCAATAAGGACAACCGGGTTGAATCCGAATACCCGCCCAATGTAAATATTTTAAAGGAAGATTATTTTTGGTTTCTATTAAAATATCTCCTTCTCGCTTAAAATTGGGACTACCCGCCCAACTTCCCGCGCTATTGCCCTCCAGACGCACTATATTTAAACGTTTCTTCACGTATTTTAAGATAGTGTAATTAATAATCGGTTGATCCGATGTTTTTTGAGAAAAGTCAAAATATTCTAAGTGTTTTGCACATTCTTCAAAAGCGTTAAATAGAGTTTTCTCAGTAAATATACCCTTTTTAGAAGCCCAAAATCCACCGTTAAATATATCTTGCAAATCCTCTTTATTGAAAACATTTTTTTCTATTACAACAGGACTAAAAACATTTTTAATTCCTCCTTTATGCTGGTAATCACAACACAAAAAATCGTAGTCTTCAAGATATTTAAGATTATTAATTATTTTTTCAAAAACGACTATATCCGTATCGATATAGAGAAAGCGATCGAATGGCCCAAACCAACAAGCCTGTTTACGAAACTGATTGGGCCGTGCGAATAAATCTTTACCGAAAATATTAAAGATATTTTGCGATACCCGTTCGACAACCTCTAGCTCGGGATAGATGGTAACTCTATACTCTTCTCGCAATATTCTCGCTATTTCTTCATAATTGTTATCGTAGGGTATCAACAGGACGGGGACATCGGGATCATAGAATCGTAAGCTATTGAGGAAAGCTAAGGTTTGTTCGATAGCTTTATCATTCGCCGTAATGTATATGCCGCTAATCATAATAAATTATTTAATTATTCTAAAAAATTGATTGCTGGCTATCTTATCATAAGGACAGAAATAGATTTTAATAGAGAGTATCACTTAAATAGCCCGATAATGATAGATCTTGGTTATTGGCAAATTTTTAACTTAATTATATGGGCACTCCTGATCATAGGAGTATCCAGGGCAATAATTTACAGCCGACCTAAAAAATTAACGGGCGCTCTGCGTGCCTTCGGCACCGAGTCTGAAAACCAATACGAGAGATTTTTTAATAACTCCGTCAAAATGCTTTGTATAGCAACTTTTGACGGCTATCTACGGGAAATTAACCCGGCGTTCGAGAAGGTTCTGGGATATTCCCAACAGGAAATCCTCTCCCGCCCGTTTATCGAGCTGGTTCACCCTGAAGATAGAGCAGCTACTCTGAGATGTTTGGAGACGCTAAAACAGGGAGAAACGGTTTACTGTTTCGAGAATCGCTACTTAACCGCTAGCGGCTCCTATCGTTGGCTGGTATGGACGGCGACACCCTATATCAAAGAAAATTCTATTTACGCCACTGCTAGGGACGTTACCGAACAGAAGTTTTTGGAAAGGGCTTTACATAATAGTCAATCCCTCACCCACCGCTTATTAAAAATTATCCCCGATGCTATTTTCGTCTGTTTGAAAGATGGCACGTTCGTGGATTTTCAACCTGGAACTTGCAATATCAAGACATTTCTCTCGTCGGATGAGGTGATAGGGAAAACGATAGAAGAGACATTATCACCGCAGGTGGCGGCAAAAACCAGGAAAGCGATCGTACAACTTCTAGAAACCCGGAAAACACAAATTTTTGAACATCAGAACCTGACGGAAGGAAAGATAGAAGACTACGAAGCCCGTTTACTCCTAGACGATGAAGATAAAATTCTCATCATTGTACGGGATAACACAGAAAGGAAGCAGATAGAAAGATTGTTAGAAAACAGTCAACAATACTTTAACAGCTTACTATCTTCCCTGACGGATGTGGTCTGGTCTGTGGATATAAAAAAATCGGAATTAATTTACATAAATCAAGCGACTAACGAAATATACGGGCGTTTACCCCAAGAATTCACCGAAAATAAATCTCTATGGCTAGATATAGTGCATCCCGATGATCGTTCCCATGTAGAAGCCTCATCGGCATCTATATTAGAAAATGGACATAAAGAGACCGAATATAGAATCATCCGCCCTGATGGAGAAATAAGATGGATCAACAATCGCTCTCAAGTGATCTATAACGAAGAAGGTGTACCCATCCGCCTGCAGGGATTAGCCAGGGATATAACCGAGCGCAAAAAGGCGGAGATAGTCGTTAAAAACAGCCAAGAGCATCTCAGCCATATCATAAACACCATATCCGACGGTTTAATAGTCATAGATCAGAGGGGCAAAATTACCTTCGCCAACCCCGCCGCTGAAATCATCTTCGCTCGGTCTCAGTTAGAATTGATTGGTCACGATTTGGGAATTCCCTACGTCGATCACCCAATCACCGAAGTAGAAATACATCAGGGCAATCATAAACTCGTAATAGCCGAGATGCGAGTCAGGGAAATCGTCTGGCAGGGAGAGAGTGCCCATCTTATTTCCCTGTGCGATATAACCGAACGTTATCAGGCAAAAGTGGCCTTACAGGAAAGCGAACAGAAATACAGACAGATCGTAGAAACCGCAGCGGAAGGCATATGGATCAGCGATCGTGACGATACTATTGTCTTCGCTAACAAACAACTAGCACAGATGCTCGACTATCAGCCAAGCGAGCTGATCGGCTCCAACCTTCAAGACTTCATAGTAGTTGACGGGGCTAAACTAGACTTAACTCACATTAACTTCCATCACGACTATAAATTCAAAAAACAGAACGGAGATACCCTCTGGGGAATAGTATCTATTAGCCCCCTATACGATTCCCAGGGTAACTATACCGGCAGTCTCGGCCTGTTAACCGATATAACCAAACGTAAGCAGATAGAGGCGGAGCTAGAATATTACGCCTCCCACGACTCCCTAACGAAATTACCCAATCGAGTCACCTTTTTCCATCGTCTCGGCTACGCGATCGAATCCCACCGCAAAAATCCCTCTCACTTCTTCGCCGTCCTTTTCTTGGACTTAGACGAATTTAAAATCGTTAACGATAGCTTAGGGCATCTCATGGGCGACGAATTACTCAAATTGCTAGCGGTGCGCTTAGGCGGTTGCATCAGAACTCAGGATACTCTGGTAAGACTCGGGGGTGATGAATTCACCATCTTACTAGAACAGATACCCCATGCGGACGCGGCAGTAAAAGTAGCCGAAACCATCCATCAACAGCTATTAATCCCCTTCAAACTCGACAATCACGAAGTATTCATCAACGCCAGCATCGGCATCGCTCTCAGTAACCCAGCCTACGAACAACCGCAAGAGATCCTCAGGGATGCGGACACCGCCATGTATAGAGCCAAGGCACAAGGCAAGGGCTGTTACGTCATCTTCGATCGTACCATGCACCAACAGGCCCTAGAAAGATTGAAACTGGAGAGCGAACTAAGGCGGGCTTTGGAAAAAAGAGAGTTCATCGTTCACTATCAACCGATCGTTTCTCTGGAAACAAAAAAAATCATCGGTTTCGAGGCTTTAATCCGCTGGCGACACCCGGAAAAAGGTTTAATCCCGCCCTATCAATTCATCCCCATCGCCGAAGAAACCAGTTTGATCATCCCCCTGGGTTACTGGATATTAAAAACCGCCTGCACTCAGATCAGAAGCTGGCAGAAACGATTTAACTACCCCCTGCAGATCAGCGTTAACCTCTCCAGTAAACAGCTACGTGATCCCCTACTCATACAAACCATCACCACCATCCTGCAACAAACAGAACTCGATCCACAAACCCTGAAACTGGAGGTGACAGAGAGTTTATTAATAGAAAATATAGAAAAGGCCACGGAAATCCTATTGCAACTGCGAGAGAGTAAAATAGGAATATGCCTCGATGATTTTGGTACGGGTTATTCTTCCCTGAGTTATCTCCGTCGTCTACCCTTCGACGTGTTGAAAATCGATCGCTCTTTCCTGGTAGACCTACACCCCCACGACCAAAACTCGAAAATTATTCACGCTATCCTCTCTTTAGCCCATACTTTAGGAATACAAGTAGTGGCCGAAGGAATTGAAACTTACAGTCAATTTCACGAGTTAAACCGGCTCAATTGCGCCCTAGGCCAAGGCTACTACTTCTCACGCCCACTAGATCAATCGGCAATGGAAAACTTATTGCTCAATCCCCCCCAATGGTAATCAAACAAGGCGACATCATCGAACTGACAATAACCGATCTCAATCACATGGGTGATGGAGTCGGGCGTTATCAAGGACAAGTTATCTTCGTACCCGATACGGTAACAGATGACCGGGTTGAGGTGCGTATCTCACAAGTCAAACGCCATTACTGTCTCGCTAAAACCGTCAGAATTCTTCACCCTAGCCCCCATCGTATACGCCCCCGGTGTATCGTGGCCGATAAGTGCGGCGGCTGTCAGTGGCAACATATCGACGAAGCCTATCAAATCGAAGTTAAGCAGCGTCAGTTAAAAGAATCCCTGGAAAAAATAGGCGGCTTCAGCGCTCCCGAAGTGGGCGAGGTACTAACCGGTGTCTCTGGTTTGGGGTATCGCAATAAGGTAACGTACCCTTTAGCTATCTCGGCAACCGGAAAACTACAGGCTGGATATTACCGCCGGGGTAGTCATCAAATCGTCAATCTCAATCAGTGTCCGGTGCAAGATGTACGGCTTAATCCCCTGCTGGCTGCGATTAAAGTCGATATTCAAGAGCGCGGTTGGCCTATCTATAACGGGCAGGACAATCGGGGACAATTGCGGCATTTAGGGCTGAGAATCGGTAGGCGCACGGGGGAAATTCTCCTGACTCTAGTTACAACCGATGCCAACCTGCCGGAAATCGAGACACAGGCTCAAGAATGGCTACAACGCTATCCTGATTTAGTGGGTGTGGTGTTAAATATCAATGCCGATCCCGGTAATGTGATTTTCGGGAAGCAGAATCGGTTAGTCGCCGGAGCTGATTATTTAACCGAAGTCTTCGGGGGTTTAACCTACCGTCTCGCCGCCGATACTTTTTTTCAAGTTAATACGGAAACCGCCGAAGCTCTTTTAGATACGATCGAAAACCGTCTCGCTTTTCAAGGAGATGAAACTCTCCTCGATGCCTATTGCGGGATCGGTACTTTCACCTTACCTCTGGCTCGTAAAGTAGCGCGGGCTATCGGGATCGAAATTCATCCCCGTTCGATCGAACAGGCCCAGATTAACGCCGCCCTTAATGAAATAGATAATACTACTTTTTATCAGGGGACGGTGGAGGATATATTACCCAGCTTAGACATCGCCCCTAATGTAGTCATTCTCGACCCTCCCCGCCAGGGATGCGATCGCTCTGTCCTCGCCTCCATCCTACAACTTCGCCCAGATGCGATCGTTTATATTAGTTGCCAGGGCGCAACTCTCGCCAGAGATTTGAAAATCCTCTGTGAATCGGAGCAATATCGGCTGAAATTCGTCCAACCCGCCGACTTTTTCCCTCAAACCTCTCACATAGAGTGTGCGGCTTTTCTTGAGCGAGATGGTTAGATATGTTATTATTTAGGTAGAACAACCCCAGTTAATTTTATTAATAACTAAACCTAAAAATGGTAGGCATTCTACCATATCACAAACTGTCCCGTTTATGTCAACTAATATTGAAAAGAGATATAAATGCTGATACCAGCTATTAAATTAGTGAAGAAAAGACGCAGAAAACCAGAAAAAATACAATCTAAGGATCGGAAGAGGCAAATATGACCGAGAGAGTAGATTGAAAGATATTAAAGAATAAATAAGACGATGCTCGGAAGCAAAAAATCAGAAAAACTCGTCAGCTCGAGGAACTAATAAAAGTCACGGTCAAAACTAACCGGAGATCAATTCTAAACCCATTCATTAGTCAGAGGTAAAGTGTGTGATAGCGATTTCACTGCCTGCAACGAAACGGAACTGGAATACAATGAGTTTTGCTTCTACTCTATATTTATGTCCAATTCTAGACTTGTTGACAGCTAATATTCCCAACGACTTAGAACCGGAAATTAGATTAGGCTTACAAGAAGCTTTAGTAAACGCCGCCAAACACGGCAATAAATTAGATCCGAGTAAATCGGTGGTGGTACAGTTCTCCGTCAGTAAAGACGAGTATTGCTGGGTGATTACCGATGAGGGAAAAGGGTTCGAGCATCCCTGTGATTATCAACACCCCTGTTGCCCAGATCTGCCGCCCGAAGAATCGGAAAACGGTAGGGGGCTGTGTATGCTACATCAAATCTTCGATGGGGTACATTGGAATGCGGAGGGAACCCAACTCAGGCTATCGAAACAGATAAAACGCCATCGTTGGCAATTCCCTAGTAGTTAAACTAATCGTGCTTGTGACCGTGACCGGGACAGGGAGGGGCGGAAATAGATCGATCGAGCCAACCCGCCGCCTGATTAATATGTTCCAGAGCCGAAGCAGGCTGCTCGTTGATCAGGAAAACCAGAGCGGAACCGAGATGCTGGGCGGCTTGAGCCTGACGGTTAGCTTTCAACCGGTGCCAATCGGCGGGAGTGATGGCTAAACGCTCCGCCAGAGCTTGAGCTAATTCGAGGGTGGAGAGGGATTGAACCTTGTCCTTAGAGGGAGAGATCATAGAAAAAAAATCTAGGGGGGTATAAGATAAAATATAGCTCTACTCTTGCCCGGGCCGCGTTAGTCGATCGAATGTCTTCACAAGAAAATCCACCAGTCAATAATGAAGAGCTTCTCTTTGAAGAGGATCTTATCAAAGCAGAAGAGACTCTGAGCCGAATCAGACAACGCTACGCAGAAATAAAAGAGGCTCAACAAATCAAACCCGAGTTACAAGAAGAATTAACCAAATTAGAAGCTCAATGGGCGGAAAACCCGGTCAAAGAACTAGAAACTCAAGTAAGAGAGATAAAAGAACAACTGCGGGAATTAGAAGTAATCCTAGAAAGTAACCTACTGGGGAACCAAGAATTAAAGAAAATATTCTGGGACGGTATAAAAAGAGGTTTACTGGGAGAGGTATTCTGGCAGATAATCCGTTTCGGCGGGTTGGGCGTGCTACTGGGCTGGGTGTTAAAGTCCTGCGCGGGTTGAATCAATAATTGCGTTAGAATCAGAATCAGGACGCTCTTAAGGAAAAGCCACAGGAAAAGATGAATTCACCAATTAAAGCCGTACAGAGTGCATTTTACGGGGATGCCTTCTATCGAACACCACCGCCAGATCTAGAGTCTCTCTTACTTAAAGAAAGAATAGTCTATCTCGGCCTGCCCCTATTTTCCTCGGACGACGTGAAAAGAAATGTGGGTTTGGACGTAACCGAGTTGATCATCGCCCAGTTACTGTACTTGCAATTCGACGATCCGGAAAAACCGATTTACTTCTACATTAACTCTACTGGGACTTCCTGGTATACGGGCGACGCGATCGGTTTTGAAACTGAAGCCTTTGCCATCTGCGACACGATTAATTATATCAAACCTCCTGTCCATACCATCTGTATCGGTCAGGCCATGGGCACCGCCGCCATGATCCTCTCCGCCGGGACTAAAGGCTATCGCGCCGCCCTACCCCACGCGACGATCGTTCTCAATCAGAACCGTACCGGGGCGCAGGGACAAGCTACCGATATTCAAATCCGCGCTAAAGAAGTCCTCGCCAATAAGCGCACTTTATTGGAAATCCTCAGCAAGAATACGGGACAAACACCAGAAAAATTAGCTAAAGATATGGATAGAACCTTCTATCTCACACCAGAACAAGCTAAAGAGTACGGATTGATCGATCGAGTTCTCGAAAGCAGGAAAGAACTCCCCAAACCCCTCGCCCAAATTAGTTAACCCTTACCCCCTGATAAAGACTATGCCTATCGGTGTACCCAAAGTTCCCTATCGTCTTCCTGGAAGTCAGTACGAGCAGTGGATCAGTATCTACAGCCGTCTGTCGGTTGAGCGTATCCTATTTTTAGGTCAAGAAGTCACCGACGGCTTAGCTAACGCCATCGTGGCCCAAATGCTCTATCTCGATTCCGACGATCCTACTAAGCCTATCTATCTCTATATCAACTCTCCCGGCGGTTCCGTGACGGCGGGGATGGCGATTTTCGACACGATGCAGTACATCAAATCGGAAGTCGTCACCATCTGCGTCGGTTTAGCCGCTTCTATGGGGGCTTTTCTCCTCGCCGCCGGTAGCCCAGGTAAGCGTCTAGCTCTACCTCACGCCCGGATCATGATTCACCAGCCCCTCGGAGGTACTGGCCGCCGTCAGGCTACGGATATTGAGATCGAAGCCAAAGAAATCCTCCGTATCCGTCAACAGTTAAATCAGCTCCTTGCCCAACGCACAGGCCAGAGTCTGGAGAAGATTGAGAAGGATACCGATCGGGATTATTTCCTCTCGGCTGAAGAAGCAGTAGCTTACGGATTGATCGATAAAGTAATCGAAGATCGTCCTAACTAAATTTTTGGGGTGCGCTGTCGCCCACCCCTCCAACTTATTAACTTTCATAAGCCGATGGCTATTTTTGGAGGGAGCTTAGAACTATGAAAATATCGAGGACAATTTTAGCTCCTCGCTAACGTTATCTAAAGAATCCTTGGTGACGATTATCGGTAACTCTTTTTCATCTTCCACTACGGAAAAAACCATGAGTTTCGGGTCGATCAAGCTAGGGAAATCCTGTACTATATTACGGCAAGACCTAACAAAATTCTGCGCCCAAATCTTAGATTGTTGTTTTTGCAGGTCGCTCAATATATGTTTTGGTTTCTCGGCGCTGAATAGAGCTTTCTTATCGATCGTTACACCTACTAATATTTCTCCAGTCGGTTTCGTCGTTTCCCAATTTTTGACCGTCATCGTATTGCCGAGATAACGAACGCTAATTTCACTGAGGTGATTAAAAGTATTCAGTAATTCTTCTAGGGTGATTTTCTTAACCTCTTCCCCCTTGCCGTATTCTTTTTTCAGTAAAGATTTCTGCGGGTTGAAATTGGGATCGAAATGAGTACTTGAAGTATAATGAGCGCCTGTTAAATTAGCTCCTGTTAATTGCGCTCCATTCAAATAAGTTCCAGTTAAATCGGCTTCGGATAAATTGGCTTTGGTCAGATAGGCTCCCGTAAAGTAAGCCGATTGTAAATTGGCCGATTGTAAGTTAGCTTTGATCAGGTACGCTTTGATTAAAGATGCTCCTTGTAGATTGGCACCGCTTAAATTAGCCCCACTCAGATCTGCTTCGTTTAAGTATACTTCCCGTAAATCCGCACCGCTCAAATCTACCTCTCTCAAGTTCGCATAGCTTAAATCCGCCCCTCTCAAGTTCACACCACTGAGATTTAGTCCCCTTAAATCCCCCCTTCTATATTGCAGATTGGTGAAGTTTCTTTCTCCCCCTTCGTATCTTTGGCGTAGCTCGATCGCAATACTGTTCTGAAACATAGTTCCTCTATAGTTTGTTAAAAAATTATTGATAAAAGTAAAAATTTTTATTCCCCTAAGGCTCTATGATTAAAGCCTTATAAATTTTGAGAAGTGGTTAAGGATGATCAGCAGCGGAATACGATGAAGTAGCTTTTTTATGCCCGAGGCTAGACGAGCATACAATTGTGACATCTATGTGAAATTATAAAAAATTTTTCAGATAAAAAGTATGTTGTTAATCACTCTTAATAGGTGATTAGAATCACTCTTAGGGTAGATGATTAAAAATCATTAAGTAAATATGTCAGATCATGAGGTATTTACGGAGATCTAAAAAAGTTTCTCGCCTGAGCGATCGTACACGGTTAAATCCCATTGACCATCTTTGCCGATTTCAAAAGTAATCCGGTTCCCGTCAGCGCTGATGCTCGGGTTACGGACTTCAGCGGGCAAGTCGGGGGCGATTTCCCGTTTCTGTTGGGTTTCCCTGTCATAAAGATAAATCCTGGTTTTACCCTGACGGCTACCCGAGAAAACTATATAGCGTCCATCTTCGGAGATAGAGGGATGATCGGCGATCTGATCGAGGGAATTCAAGCCAGGTAAGTCGATCAGGCGGCGTGAAAAAGCATCGAATAAATATATACTCTGAGAGCCGTTACGATCGGAGACGAAGACAATGAAACGCCCGCGAATCTGAGCGTTACTTTCCTCCGCCGGGCCGTTGAGACTTCTACCGCCGCGATCGAAGGGAAAGGATAGGAGGCGGGGATAACCGCCACAGGCATTTAAAAGACTACAGATTAAGGGCAAGAGGATAACAACGGAAGGTTTCACTGATTTGGAGCATCTACGGTCGTACCGTCGGCTATATCTAATTCTATATTGGGGCCGCGATCGAGTACCTCTATATCCCACTGCCCCCGCCGAGAGGACTCAAAGACGATATAGCGACCATCGGGGCTGATTTGCGGATTCTTGACGCTACTGCGATAGTTTTGGGTGAGCAGGTCACAACGGCGAGTAATGCGGTCGTAGAGAGCGATTTCTGGGCGACCCTCGATCGTCACCAGATAGGTTAAATAACGGGCCGTTCTGCTCAAACTTGGATTATCGGTCATCTCCTGACCGGTATACAAGCCTTCGAGAGTATCGAACCTTTTCTCTTGTAGATCGTAAAGTAATATCTCCCGGCTGCCGCGACGATGGGAAACGAAAGCGAGCCAGCGCCCGTCACCGCTGAGGCTCGGTTGTTCCTCTGTATAGCGACTGTTGAGACCGATTAAATCCCCTTTCGGGCCCTCGAAGCTACAGGAAGTTAATAAACTCCCTAAAACCGAAATGTAACTAATAATCAAAGCGATCCGGGTCGTCCGAGTCGCCGGAGCGGGGTCTTTTATCCCTGTCTTCCGCCTCATCATAGCTGTCATCGATCGGTTGATAATCCACATACTCACCTTTAAAAGGTTCATCATCCATTATCTGGGGACGGGGACGGCGTTTTCTCGGCGGGGTATCGGCACCGCCTTCACCGGATGGCCTGCTTCTGCGACTCGAAGGACGTTCCGAAGAGGTATTAGGCTCTGACCAATCATCGTAACCCCCAGTAACGGGGCCTCTAGCCGACTTGCTAGTCCGTTTTTTTCTATTGGGGCTTTCGGGCGATCGCTTGCTACCGCTCCGGGATGAGCGCGGGGGTTCCTCCCCGTAACTAGTAGTGCGCGACGAGCGCGGATCTTCATACCCCCGCAGACGACGATTATTAGGTTCGTAATTTTCTTCAGGTTCGTAGTCGTAGGGTTCTAATTGTTCTAACTCCGCCCGGTACTCCCTGCTCACCGGACGCTCATCTACTATCGGAGAGTTACGTCTGGCCTGTTCGGTGGTTAGCCCTCTTAGGCGTACCGTTTCAAAAGCGAAGAACGCGGCCGCCCCTGTGAGGAGGAATTGACCGAACTGTAAGATCGGGTCTAGTCGCCACCCCTGGAATAATAAGATCAGTCCGCACAATAAACCCACTGCGGCGAAGAAAATATCGTGGTCTCTAGAAAGTTCTGGGCGTACCGAGCGCATGAAGTACAACCCAGCCCCACCCACAGCTAGAAATATGCCTAAAATACTGGCTGAGTTTAGCCCGAAGTTTACCATTACCCTCTCCGTTCTTTCCTGATTTTAAGACTCTATGGATTCTTCTAGGATAACCTGTTCTCTCTCTTTAAGAATAATGACAGTGATGATAACTCTAATCTTGTGGTAGGGCAATCTCTATTTATAGAGTATTTTCATTCCCACTTCGATCGGTCATTATGATATTAGAACTTTTTCCCCAATCTCACTGAGACCGGGTTTCATACCTAAGAATGAACTGATAATGAACCTTTAGGCGATTGCTCCCGTCTAAACCTACAAGATAAGATCGGGTTAGTTTTAAACAAACTCGTACCGACTTCACCTTTAGCACTTTCCTGCATAGGGAGCAAGGATCGGGAAAGGGAAAGGTAGCGACAGCTTTCAGCGTGTTACAGGAGTCACGATCAAGAAGATGCCCACAGCCAAACACAACCAAACCAACCAAAAACCGACAATCTCAGCCGATATGGTACGTACCTATTTGCACGAAATCGGACGAGTACCATTATTAACCCACGAGCAAGAGATTGTCTATGGGAAACAGGTACAGAGAATGATGTCCCTGGTAGAAAAGAAAGAAGAATTAGCGAAAAAGCTGGGTAAGGAACCAACTCTCGCCGAGTGGGCGACTGCGTTAGAAATGACGACAGACGAATTAAATCGGGCTGTGAGTCAGGGGAATCGAGCGAAACGGAAAATGATCGAGGCTAATCTACGCCTGGTAGTCGCCATCGCCAAGAAATATCAAAAGCGTAACATGGAGTTTCTCGACCTCATTCAAGAGGGTAGTCTTGGACTCGAAAGAGGCGTGGAAAAATTCGACCCTACCAAGGGCTATAAGTTCTCTACCTACGCTTACTGGTGGATACGTCAGGCGATCACCCGCGCGATCGCCCAACAGGCCCGCACCATCCGCCTACCGATACACATCACCGAAAAACTCAACAAAATCAAGAAAACCCAACGCGAATTAGCTCAACAGCTAGGACGCAGCGCCACCCCAGGCGAGATAGCCAGCGCTCTTGAACTAGAACCGAGTCAGATTCGGGAATACCTGAGTATGGCGCGTCAGCCCATCTCTCTCGATGTCAAGGTAGGAGACAATCAAGACACCGAATTATCGGAGTTATTGGAAGATGAGAATATTTCCCCGGATAACTTCATAACTCAAGAGTTACTGAAGCAAGATCTGGAAAATCTCCTCGCGGAATTGACTCCTCAACAGAGGGAAGTTCTATCCCTCCGCTTCGGACTTAGAGACGGTAAAGAGTTATCTCTCGCCAAAATCGGTCAACAGATGAACATCAGCAGAGAACGTGTCCGCCAACTCGAACACCAAGCCCTCACCCATCTGCGCCGTCGTCGCTCTAACGTTAAAGAATATATCGTAGCTAGTTAAGGGGGGAGTTGGGAATTGGGAGTCGGGAGTCGAGACAAAAAATTAACCCCTAAGTCCCAATCCCTAACCCCTAACTTAAGCGTAGGTAGCCCAATCTTTTGCCCAGTTTAAGACCGAGTGAACTTTATCCATAGTGGGAGCTTCACAGTAGAGCCTCAAAACTGGCTCGGTGCCGCTGAAACGGATCAGTAACCAACTGCCATCAGCGAGACGATATTTATAACCGTCCATAGTGATACAGTCGGTTACGGCTAATCCCGCTACTTCCCTCAGGGGTTCATAAGTGAGAGTGTTGATCAATTGATCCCTCGTCTCCATACTCGATAGGGGCAAGTCGATACGATCGTACTCGGAATGAAAGCCGATCTTATCCTGTACTTCGGCGTAGAGGGTACTTAAATCCTTGCCCGACTCTACTACCGTTTCCAATACGTACAGGGCCGACAGAAGCGCGTCTCGCTCAGGGATATGATCGCCATAACCTACACCCCCAGATTCTTCGCCGCCGATTAGCACTTCGGTGGTGAGCATCCTATCCGCTATATATTTATAACCGATCGGCGTTTCAAAAAGGGGCAAACCGTATAAACCAGCTAATTTGGGGATAATATCCGAACCACTGACGGTTTTGACTATCTCGCCCTTTTTCCCCTTACCAGCGGCGAAATGCTCGATCAGGATAGGGATGAGAATTTGCGAACTCAAAAAATTTCCTTCGCCGTCGATGGCAGCTATGCGATCGCTATCCCCGTCGAATACCAAACCCACTTTCAAACCATCGCCCCCATCGGAGCGGATAGTTTCCATAATTTCCTTCAGGTTACGGGGCAGGGGTTCCGGTGCGCCACCGCCGAAAAGGGGATCACGATTGCCGTTCAATTCCTGAATCGGACAACCTAATAAACGTTCTAAGCCCGAGGCTGCCGCACCGTGCATCACATCTGCATAGACTCGTAACCTGCCGGTAGTAATAGCCTCTCTAATGGCGGTGACATCTACTTTCTTCCGTAAACCCTCACAGTAACTGTCCCAGGGTTCAAATAGATTTAAACTACCGCTCGACCTCTCTTCAAGGGGGGGCGCGGTTAATAATGCTTCTATCTGACTCGTGATTTCGGGGGATACGGAACCGCCGAACGGGCCTTTCACTTTTAACCCCAGATATTTAGCGGGATTGTGGCTGGCGGTGAGGACGATCGCACCGAGAGCGTTGAGGGTTTTCGCTGCCCAGCTAAAAGCCGGTGTCGGGGCGTAGTCGGAGGAGAGCAATACATCGAAGCCGGCGGCCTGAATCGTTTCCGCTGCAGTTTGGGCAAAATCTTCGGCTAAAAACCGGCGATCGTAGCCGACAATAATCAGGTTGGAATTCGTTTGTGAACCGTAATTTTGCTTTAAGACGTAAGCCGCTAGGGGAGCGAGCAGGGCCACTCGCTCAAAGGTAAAATCCGCAGCGATCACGCCCCTCCAGCCATCCGTACCGAATTTAATCGGGTTTACGCTTGCCATGAATATTACTACCAATTCTGTTTTTCATTACTTTAACTCGACCTGCCACCTTGTTAAAGTTCATTTCTCAATATTATCGGTGCTGTTTTCTCCCTTCCCGATCAGACTGGTTAGTAGGCATTGTAATTTCATGCGTTCGATATAGGGCCATCCGCCACTTTCTTCTATATCTTTTAAGAGGTTGTATAGATCCTTACGGGTGTCGGGTAAAGTTGGCTCGAACAGATCTACCCTGATCTCTCTGTGTAAAATCTCTAAAGTTCTCAGTATACTTAACAGACCCTGACTATTACCCTCTTGTTGACCCGCCATAGATTTAACGGTATCGATCAAGCAATCTAGTTGCTCTCGAAGGTCAAGACTTTCCTTTGTTGACGGCTCGTTCATAGTTTTTGCTAGACAAAATCATTTTAATATTACTAAACATAAACTAAAGGTATCGATACATAAGCTAGAACTAAATTCAAGCTGTCTTAAATATTATTTATTATTGCCCCACCGTATGGATAAGTATCTAAATTTTGATACAGTAGATCCCGATACATTTGGCGCAACTTGTCTGGAGTGAATTGGCCCGCGCCGGACAAGGGGTAATAATTTCTAAGATTGATAAAGAGAGGTTGACATAAATGAAGTTTCGTGCGTTAGTGGCCGCTTTTGTAGCATTATGTTTAGGAATGTTGACAGCCTGTAGTGACGGCACAAATACGGTCGTTAACAGAGACCAACTCACCTACGATGAAATTCTGAATACGGGATTAGCAAACAAATGTCCGCAAATCTCCGAATTCACCAGAGGCACCATTCCCATCGAAAAAGGTACAAGCTATATAGTTACCGATATATGTTTGGAGCCACAGGAATATTTTGTTAAAGAAGAACCCCTTAATAAACGGGATGTAGCCGAGTACGTTCCCGGAAAATTACTGACCCGTTCCACTACCAGTTTAGAGCAGATTTCCGCTACTCTGACGGTGGGTAACGATGGTTCTCTGACCTTAGCTGAAGAAGATGGTATCGATTTCCAGCCGATTACCGTACAGTTACCAGGAGGCGAACAGGTGCCCTTCTTCTTCACCATGAAAGGATTCAAAGGCTCTACCGAAGCTGGCTTTACTTCCGTTAACAGTTCGACGGATTTTGAAGGCGATTTTAAAGTTCCTTCCTATCGCGGTGCTGGTTTCCTCGATCCTAAAGGCCGGGGCGTGGTGACGGGATATGATAACGCCGTCGCTTTACCCGCCGGTGCCGATAATAAGGAGTTCTCTCGCGCTAACGTCAAAGCTACCGAATTGGGTAAAGGCACCATGTCTTTACAAATCACCAAAGTCGATGGCTCCACCGGCGAAATCGCGGGTGTCTTTGAAAGCGAACAGCCCTCTGATACCGATTTAGGCGCTAAAGACCCTCTAGAGGTGAAAGTACGCGGTATTTTCTACGGTCGTATCGAATCTAGAGCTTAATTTATAGTTGAGCTATAATGGTAAGGCAATTTTTTAACACCGGGGATTGCCTTTTTTTATTTCTTAATTTTTTTAAGCGGTTTCTCCCCCTATATAAGTAAAATTATGCAAATTTTTGATTTAGATACCCTCTTTATCATGGTAAAAATGTCGTTGTAGTAAGTATGGTTAAGCTCATAAGCTGAAGTGAAGTTAGAGAGTAATACTTCTTCTCAAAGGTCAAGTAAGGTCTCTAAACAATAGATCAGTCCCCATTAAAAGACTTTTGTTGCTATGCTCATCGCCAATAAAGATAATCTAAAGGTAGAAACTTTAACTCTGTTTCAGGAATATCAGAAATCCTGTAGTAATCAGTTGCGTAATCAGATTATGGAATTGAATTTCGGCCTGGTGAGAAAGGAAGCTCATCACTGGGTTAATCAATGTAACGAAAGTTACGAAGATTTATTACAGGTGGGTTCCATTGGCTTGATAAGAGCGATCGAACGTTTCGATACCAACAAAGGTCACGCTTTCAGTTCCTTTGCCATCCCCTACATCCGGGGAGAAATACAACACTATCTCAGGGATAAAGGTTACAGCGTGAGAATCCCAAGACGCTGGCTCGATTTAGGCAGAAGCGCGGTGAACGTGCGTCGTGAGTTCCAAAACCTTTATAATCGTCTACCGAGCGATAGAGAAATCGCTGCCGCCTTGGAAATTTCCCTAGAAGAATGGCAGGATGTGAAATTAGCCCTGCAAAATCGGGAACCGATCAGCCTCGATGCCACAGTAGGTAATGAAGATGACGGACAAACCTGTTTGGGGGATTTAGTGGCCGATCCCAAGTACCGCAGTTTCCAACTCGGTCAGGACGATCGCATCCGCTTACAACAGGCCCTATCACAATTAGAAGATAAAACGCGCCACATACTGGAATTCGTCTTCCTACGCGATCTCACTCAAAGGGAAACCGCAGAACAATTAGGGATCAGCGTCGTCACCGTCTCCCGTCGCGTTAAAAAAGGTTTAGAAATTCTCAAGGCTACCATGGCCCAAGAACTATTTTAAAATTTCTGCCCTTTGTGGAAAACCTGTGGAAAACTTCGCCCTAAATCCGCACCTTATAAGAGTAAGAATCATCAATGAGCAATAGTTTCAACTCAATTTTCACAGTGGCGAAAAAGCGGTAATTATTGTGGAAAACTTTTTCACAAACCAGAACTACGGCTAAGAATATTAATTCGATCGCTCAAGAGAGATAAAGTTTGCCGTAACTGCCAATCTTGATGTTGAGACTGATTGATCTTGTCACAACTATATAATACGGTGGTGTGGTCTTTACCGCCGAATTCTTCCCCGATACGGGGTAAGCTTAAATCCGTATGTTGTCGCATCAAGTACATCCCTATCTGCCGCGCCAGACTGATCTCGCGGCGGCGGGAATTACTTTTGAGTTCTTCTACAGATAATTTAAAATTTTCCGAAACCACTTTCAAGATGATTTCGGGAGCTGTAGCTACCTGTTCCCGAGGAGGATTGAGAATCGGGGCGATATTCTCCGGTGTCATCGGCAATCCCGAGATGGCAATATAGGTAGTGGCGCGAATTAAAGCCCCCTCTAACTCCCTGATATTAGATGTGTAATTGGTGGCGATATATTCGATCACGCTCCTGGGTAAGCGCATATTTTCGTACTCGGCTTTCTTTTGTAAGATAGCCATACGGGTTTCTATATCGGGAACTTGAATATCGGCAATTAAGCCCATAGAAAAGCGAGAGATCAAACGATCCTGCAAACTGGGAATCTGCTTAGGCGGTCTATCCGATGCCAATACTACCTGTTTCCCCGCCTCGTGCAGGGTATTAAAAGTGTGGAAGAACTCCTCTTGTGTGTATTCCTTACCCTCGATGAATTGAATATCATCTACTAATAAAATATCGGCGGAGCGATAGTAATTACGGAAATCTTCCATACTATCCTGACGGATAGCGGTGATTAAATCATTGGTGAATTGTTCCGTAGAGATATAAAAAACTTTCGCCTGCGGGAACATTTCTAAACGGTAATGGGCGATCGCCTGCATCAAGTGAGTTTTTCCCAATCCCACGCCGCCACAGAGGAAGAGAGGGTTAAACTCCCTTCCCGGTAATTCCGCCACTGCCAGAGCCGCAGCGTGAGCCATACGATTCGTAGGCCCGACGACGAAACGGGAGAAGGTATATTTGGGATTGACTTTCGTAGCGGCAATCACCGCAGAATCTTGATTAAAGTTATAGTCTTCGTCGAAAATAGTTAGATTATTACCGTCGGG
Organism: uncultured bacterium; assembly: GCA_964623815.1. Taxonomy (GTDB): domain Bacteria; phylum Cyanobacteriota; class Cyanobacteriia; order Cyanobacteriales; family Microcystaceae; genus Chroococcopsis. Next base: position 54,005 of record CAZUVR010000006.1, read on the forward strand.
CGTGGTGAGTTGAATATCCACAGGATAGCCGAGTATATCCTGCACTACTTCGGCGATGGTTTTCAGATAGTTTTTCTGGAGGTGGTTGAGGATAAAAGGGTTAGCAGCTTGAATAACTAGGTGATTATCTTCCCATTTCTGTAGGGAGGCGCTCTCGATCCAGGTCTCGAAAGTGGGACGGGTTAACTGTAATTTTAAACGCTCCAGGATCTGATACCAAAGTTGTTGGGGTGAAATATCCACAGTTAGTTTAGACGGACAGTTATTGATTCTTAGCTTAGCGTAATTTTTTTATCTGCGATGTGGAAAGATTTTCTCTCACTGTTTTTGCTTTTCGATTGCCCCCTCTGCGGGCGATCGTGCGATCAAACTATATGCGGCGATTGCGATCGTAGCCTTCTAACCCATAGATTCCCTAACCCCTGCCTCTACTGGCGCGGTGATTTACCCCTATTCGTTTGGGGGCGTTACGAAGGTAAGTTAAAACGAGCCATAGCCCTTTTAAAATACGATTCCCAGGCGGATTTAGGCACTCACATGGGTGAATTGATCGGGCAAGCCTGGGTACAACATCCCCCTATTATAGAAGGGGGGAAAACTTACCTCATTCCGATTCCCTTACATCGGGAGCGGATGAAACAGAGAGGTTACAATCAAGCTGAGTTAATAGCTTCTGGCTTCGCTAAGGTGACGGGAATTCCCGTTTTATCGCGGGGATTGGTGAGGATGAGTGACACTCAAGCCTTATACAAGCTCAATCTCGCCGAGAGAAGGGCCGCCATCAGAGGAGTCTTTCAACCTGGTAGGGATTTAAAGGGACGCTCCCGAGATGTTTCTCTGTTTTTGGTGGATGATATATATACTACGGGAACAACTGTAAAAGAAGCAGCCCTGGTCTTGAAAAATGCGGGTTTTCAAGTACGGGGAGTAATTGCCTTGTCTACGGGTAAGCTCTCGGATTAAACTAAAAATAGCACAGTAACAGGCTCATCTTGTTCAATGAAATACAGCGACACAGAAATTAGCGTTTGGCTACGGGGTTTATTGAGCGTGGCCTGGGCTGATGGTAGTTATGACGAGGTGGAACAGGCTTTTATCCTCCAGATGGCGCAAGATTTAGAACTGGGAGAGAAACAGGTTCTATATCAGTCTATTAGCCCGGAAGATTTAGCCGAGGTTCTAGGAAAAGACGCGACTACGGGAGAGAATTTTTTACGGACGGCGGTACTGGTATCGATCGCCGATGGGGTATACTCGAAGTCGGAAGCCGACCTCATCTATCAATTCGCCGGGGCTTTGGGTTTGCGAATAGATGCTTTAAAAGCTTTAGAACATACCCTCTGCGACCATCATGAAGAAGCGGAATCGAAACAGCGTCACGAATTAATGGGTTCTGCCCATCCCCACCCGGATTTACTCCATCCCCTCAAAGATTGGCTCGATGGCTTGGAGATACACGATCCCCGTCTAGCTCGCTTCCTCTGTAAAATGATACCCCCTCAATGTCCTTTCGAGAGGGATATAGTTTTATTTGGGCACAAGATATTACATATTCCCCCCCTGTGTAAGCTCAATCCTCTTTACGAGCAGTTAGTGGGTTTGAGATTTCGATCGCTCTCCTATTTAGCCGACGAGTGTAAGGAAGATATTTCGTCTTATATTTAACTGTTCACTGGGGATGCAAGTCGGCAAGAATCAATCAACAAAAAACCCTATCGACCGATAGGGTTTTGAATACGCTCAAAACATTTTCGGGCTTGAGAGCCTTTCTTAATTAATTGTGCAAGTTTTTTTATCTCGAAAGGGTGATATAAATATAAATCTTAATTGATCTGCATCACAGGGCACTTTATAACAATTAGACTAAATCCTGTTCTCAAAGGCTACTTATAAAAATCGGTCTTCGGTCTTCGGGAGTCGGGAGTCGATGGTATTTATCCCGACTGCCTACTCCCTACTCCTTACTCCCTACTCCCCTTTTCGTAAAAGGGGGCCATGAAAAACGGATTTGGTATTAGTTAAAAAACATCTATCTAAAAGGGTATATTTAACCAGCTTCCGGGGCAACCCCGAAAAATAAGCTGCGGTGGATTAAGGAGGAGCGGACGGTAATTCCCCCCCCCTAAACTAACCAATAGCAGGCGTTAAACGCTACCATAAGACAAGTTATCGATCGGCTTACCAATGGCATCAAGTGTGTTTGGAAAATCAAATCAAGCTCTGGCGTGGGTACTCGCCTTGATGGCGGGGGGTTTCGTGGCGGTGGGAGCTATCACCTATCGCGCAGTTCAAACCCCCTCCCCGACAGCTCAACTGGAGAAATTAACCGTACCCGCGAGCATCGAAAACTTGGCGGTAGAAATTAAAGCCAGTGGTAAAGTAGAACCCATTCAAAGTGTTAACATCAGCCCTAAAAACCCCGGCCGTCTGGTACGCCTGTTGGTAGAACAGGGAATGAAAGTTAAACAGGGGCAAACCCTGGCGGTGATGGATAATATGGAAGTCTACACCCAGGGGATGCAGGCGGAAGCTAGGGTTAAAGAAGCTCTTGCCAATTTAGAAGCGGCCAGAAGACGAATACCCGATGAAATCCGTCAACACCAAGCCAAATTTTATCAAGCACAAGCCAACTACAAGCAGTTAGAAGCCCAACTCAAACAAGCGCAGGCGAGAATTCCTAAAGATATAGAACAGGCAGAGGCACAGGTACAGGCGGCTCAATCCCGTCTGCGTCTGGCAGAAAATCGACTCAAACGGAATGAAAATCTGGTGAGGGAGGGAGCGATAGCTCAGGATCAATTCGATGCCATCATTAACGATTATCTTAACGCCCAAGCCGATTTACAAGAGACTGTACGCCGAGCTGAACAATACCAAAAAACAGCCTCGCCCGAGATAGAAGGGATTCAGCAGAGGATGATTCAAGCGAGCGCCGCAGTTGCCGAAGCAAAATTCGCCCTCGATCAAAGGGAGAAAACCCAAGCGACGGAGATAGCTCAATTAGAAGCTGCTTTAGCTGGTGCCCAAGCACAATTAGAACAGGTAAAGATTCAATACAAAGATACGGTGATCAACGCCCCGTTTGATGGCATAGTGACGCAGAAATACGCCACCGAAGGGGCTTTCGTGACTCCTACCACTTCCGCATCGAGTACCGCTTCGGCTACATCCACCTCGATCATCGCCCTCGCTCGGGGTTTACAGGTAGTGGCGAAAGTGCCCGAGGTAGACGTGGGTTTATTAAGATTAGGTCAACCGGTGAAGATTGTCGCCGATGCCTACCCAAATCAACAATTTGAGGGCCGGGTTATCCGCATCGCTCCCGAGGCGATAGTAGAAGAGAATGTTACTTCCTTCCAAGTCACCATCGGCTTAATCAACGGGCAGGATAAGTTACTCTCGAAGATGAACGTAGACGTTAATTTTGTCGGGCAACAGCTCAATAATGCCCTGGTGGTGCCGACAGTGGCGATCGTCACCAAAGAAGGACAATCGGGGGTAATGGTACCGGATGCGGAGCAAAAACCGAAATTTAAACCGATTTCCGTCGGCTTAGTCCTCAATGATAAAACACAGGTACTATCGGGGTTGAATCCAGGGGAGAAAGTATTTATCGATTTACCGGACTCGCCGCCGAATCAAGAAGATAGACCGAAATAGATATGGATATAGTCGAAAGCCTGAAAATGTCCGTCTCCACCTTAACCGCGAACAAGGTGAGAAGTGCCCTGACGATGTTAGGTATCATCATAGGTAACGCCTCGGTAGTGGCGATGATCGGCATCGGTGAGGGAACGCAAAAACTGGCTAACGATCAATTCTCCAGTCTTGGCCCCAATACCCTATTCATAAGCCCAGGTTCGCGGCGGGGTAGAACCACGAGTTTTGATATTCCCAAAACACTAGTATTGGCGGATGCGGAAGCTATAGCCGAGCAAGTCCCCTCTGTAGAAGGTGTGGCTCCGGAAATTAACGCCCGTAGATTAGTAACTTTCCGCAATAGAAATATGAGCGCTCAAGTTGCGGGTATCACTTCGGATTTCTTTAACGTTAGGGATCATAAGCTAAAAGAAGGGCGGTTTATCAATAAGATAGATGTGGATAGAAGTCAGAAAGTAGCGGTTTTGGGCCCAGCAGTGGTTGACCAGATATTCGCGGGACAGAATCCGCTAGGTCAAATCATAAGAGTAGGAAATCTCAGTTTTGAAGTGGTGGGAGTGTTGGAGGCTAAAGGCTCCTTCTTCGGCAGTAATCAGGATGAAATAGTGGTTATCCCCCTATCGGTGATGAGTTCCCAAATAGTGGGCAATAATTCACCCTACGGTATTCAATTATCCTGGATTAACGTTAAAGCCAAAGACCAAACTAAAATTCGGGCGGCTAAGTTCCAAATCGAGAATTTACTGAGATTACGCCATAAGATTGTGAACGAGGATGATTTTCGTATAGATACGGCTAAACAGCTTTTAGATACTTTCGGCACCATCACTAAGGGTTTAACTATATTACTGGCTTTAATCGCTGGGATTTCCTTACTGGTGGGCGGTATCGGGGTGATGAATATCATGCTCGTTTCCGTGACGGAGAGGACTCAAGAAATAGGGCTGAGGAAGGCGATCGGCGCCAAAGAACACGATATATTATTACAGTTCCTGATCGAGTCGATCATCCTATCAGCGGCAGGGGGAATAATTGGCATCGCCCTCGGTTCTGGTGCAGTTATGTTAGTCGCCACTTTCTCGCCCCTCACCGGCGCTGCGGTATCGGCTCCGGCGGTGATTTTATCCTTGAGCGTATCGGGCGCGATCGGATTATTCTTCGGTGTTTTCCCCGCCTATCGCGCTTCTAAATTAGACCCGATCGTGGCTTTGAGAAGTATTTAATCTTAAAAAATTCGGAGTCGGTTTCCAGACAAATTTCCTAAAAGAGCAATTCTCTTTACCTAAAACGGTAGTGATAACATTTGTTAACGACGTTATCTTGTATTTTAGTGAAAACTTACGAAATTTATCGAGCGTATCAATCGGTACATTTTTCGCTCTCGGCGCGAGAAGGTCGAGTTTTTTAATCTTCTATAACAGCGATATTTATAGTAGGAGGGGATGAGAGACGGCGAAAATGCCTTAAGCTTATCTTTATGAGTTTTAAGTGTGATATATGGATTTTTCTAGTTTAGTCGCCAGTCAACTTAATTTAGCCAACATTTGGCCGGAGTTGATAGTTGTTATTACTCTGCTACTTGTCCTAGTAAGTGACTTGATTTCGGGAAGAAGTGCGGCTCGTTGGTTGCCCTATTTAGCGATCGCAGGTCTATTAACGGCCGTGTTCGTTCTTTACTTGGGCTGGGACACGGCTAAACCGATCTCGTTTTTAGGAGCTTTTAACAGCGATAATCTCAGTATAGTATTTAGATCGATCGTGGCTTTATCCACTACCGTCACGATCTTGATGTCGATTCGCTACGTGGAACAATCGGGCACATCCTTGGCGGAATTCATCGCCATCATGCTCACCGCCACCGTCGGGGGAATGTTCCTCTCGGGCGCTAACGAGCTGGCCATGATCTTCATCTCCTTAGAGATGCTCAGTATCTCCTCCTATCTAATGACGGGATACATGAAACGCGATCCCCGTTCTAATGAAGCAGCTTTAAAATATCTCCTTATCGGCGCGTCAAGCTCGGCTATCTTTCTCTACGGCATTTCTCTACTCTACGGATTATCGGGCGGAGAAACGGTTCTGACTAACGTAGCGGCTAAAATTGCCACTTTAGCCCCAAGTGAATCTTTAGGACTGGCCATATCTTTAGTCTTCGTTATCGCCGGTATCGCTTTTAAAATTTCGGCGGTGCCTTTCCACCAATGGACACCCGACGTTTATGAAGGTTCTCCCACCCCTGTAGTCGCTTTTCTCTCCGTAGGTTCTAAAGCAGCCGGTTTCGCCCTTGCCATCCGTCTTTTAGTAACGGCTTTCGCCAGCGTCACCGAACAATGGCACTTCATCTTCACCGCCCTGGCTATCTTGAGTATGGTACTGGGTAATGTGGTGGCACTGGCTCAAACTAGCATGAAACGGATGTTAGCTTATTCCTCGATCGGTCAGGCTGGCTTCGTGATGATCGGATTAACCGCAGGTACGGACGCGGGTTACTCCAGCATGATCTTCTACCTGTTAATTTACCTGTTCATGAACTTGGGAGCTTTTGCCTGCGTGATTCTCTTCGCGCTCCGCACCGGTACCGATCAAATTTCCGAATACTCCGGTTTATATCAAAAAGATCCCTTACTAACTCTCTGCCTAAGTATCTGTTTACTATCTTTAGGCGGCATACCTCCCCTGGCCGGATTCTTCGGTAAGATCTATCTATTCTGGGCAGGTTGGCAGGCTGGTTTATACTCGCTGGTGTTAGTCGGTTTAATAACTAGCGTTGCTTCTATCTATTACTACATCCGCGTGGTGAAAATGATGGTAGTGAAAGAGCCTCAAGAGATGTCCGACGCGGTGAAGAATTACCCCGTTATAAATTGGAAGTTATCCGGGATGCGTCCTTTACAAGTGGGTTTGATCCTCGCTCTAATTACCACTTCTTTAGCCGGTATTCTTTCTAATCCCTTATTTACCCTGGCGACGGATTCCGTTACTACTACCCCGATTCTTCAGTCGGCGGCCGTACCGAGCAGAATTTCTCAAGCCGGACTCGAATAACAATATATCTAACCTCATTAATAAGGTGGGCCTTTAGCCCATCTTTTATTTATTAAGATAGTAAATTGGGGGTTCGATCCCGATTCCTGACTCCCTACTCCCTACTCCCCAATCCCAACAATCGGGTAATCCATCACTAGCGAGTAATTTATGGTAGTCACCATTGGACAACTGAATAAATGGAAAGAACAGAGAAGACCGATCGTAGCTCTAACTGCTTGGGATTATGCTATATCTAATATCCTCGACGGGGCCGATATAGATCTGATCCTCGTCGGTGACTCCCTCGCTATGGTAGCCCTCGGCTATGCCAATACCTTACCCGTCACTCTCGACGGCATGATCCATCATGCGGCGGCCGTATGTCGGGGTGTTAAACAAGCTCTAGTAGTATGCGATTTACCCTTTCTCAGCTATCAAGAAAGTCACTCCCAGGCGATTCATTCGGCGGGGCGGCTACTGAAAGAAGCCGGGGTGCAGGGAGTGAAATTAGAGGGGGGTTATCCTCTCATAGTCGATACTATCGCCCATCTGACGACGATCGGTATTCCAGTGATGGGGCACATCGGTTTAACCCCCCAATCCGTCCACCGTCTCGGCTACCGACAACAGGGAAAATCTCCCGAAGACGCTAACCGTCTTATCCGTGAAGCTCTACAACTAGAACAGGCGGGAGTTTTCGCCCTCGTCTTAGAACATATCCCCTCGGATCTAGCAGAAGAAATTACCTCTAAGTTATCGATTCCCACCATCGGCATTGGCGCGGGCCCCTATTGTGACGGGCAGGTATTAGTTACCGCCGATTTACTGGGTTTAACTCCTAAACAGCCTCCTTTTGCCATTCCCTATGTTAATTTAAGGGAAACGATCACTAAAGCCGTTAATGATTTCGCCACCGATGTTAGAAAAGGAAAATTCGCCACCGAGTAATCTCAAGAAAGCTACCTTCGGCGGCGGTTGTTTCTGGAAAATCGAGGATTCATTCCGCAAGATTCCAGGGGTAATCAATACCTCCGTTGGTTATATGGGGGGACATTTCCCGAATCCTTCCTATCTTGATGTTGTGGCTCGTATCACTGGTCACGCCGAAGTCTGTCAGTTAGAATATGACCCCGAGACGGTTTCCTATGAGGAATTATTAGAGGTTTTCTGGCTCATTCACGACCCTACTCAATTGAATCGTCAGGGGCACGATCGCGGTGAACAATATCGGTCGGTTATTTTCTATCATGATGAAGCTCAAAAGTTATCCGCTATTGAGTCCAAACATAAGCTAGATATATCAAAAAAATATGATAAAAATATAGTCACTCAAATAGAAAAAGCGGGTGATTACTATCTGGCCGATGAATTCCACCAACAGTATTTAGAGAAAAAGCGTCAACTTTCTTAAGTTTTTAATCTCTATAAGAAAAATATAAGAAAAAATTAATCTTTTTTTAACAGTTAGCACCCAGATAAAATATAAAGAAATTTGTATCATTCAACTTTCAAATTAAATTCAAAGGTGACAATGAAAATGTGACGTTATCATCGATAAGCTGGGATAAATTCTTAAGCTTCATAACCTGTTGAGAAGAAATAAAATGCTACCGATAAAGTATCTGAGAGAGTTCGTATTAACTACCTGTTGTATCCTGAGCTTCAATCACCTTCCCGGCTTAGCCAAAGGAGAAATGACCGTAGAGTATGCTAATGGCGACTCAGTGACATATTCGAGCGTAGAAATTCATAATACAGATAATATCGTCTATTTTAAATCCCCGGAAATCAATACGATAATGATGATTTCTAAAAATGAGTGTACCAAAGAAGGGCAAATATTAGTTTGTAACAAAGCTCGTCTGGGTCTGGATACGGAAGGTGTATTAGAAGAATTAAAGGTTAAAGAAATTCACCTGTTTATAAATCCCACCAATACCTCTCAACCCATTCAGGGTTCGCAGGTGACTTTAAGCCCCGGTACCGTCTTACTGGAAGTATTAACCGAGAAAGGGACTTATATGAACGCCTTAGGGAGAATCGATTCTACTACTAAACCCGAAGGAGCATCCCGATGAGACGACCTCTAGCTGTAAGTTTGATCTTTTCTCTCATATTACCCTTGAGTTTTGATGTCGGTTCCTCAGTAGCTTTAGAAACATTCGGTAATGCTCAACAGAGGATTTTAATCGCGGAGAAAGGTAATCGAGGGGGTAACAGACAAAGGGCGAGCAATCGTAGCAGGCCCGAAGGCAGTTCTCGTAATATCGATCGTTCTCGTCTGGGCGCTCAAGGTAGCGGTAGAATCAAACGGGAACCGACGGCTAATAGGAATGTAAATCGGGATAGAGTCGGTTCGCGCGATATTAATAGAGAGCAGGTAAGAAATAGAGCGAATAATATCGACCGCAATCGTACCCGTGAAGGGATCAATAATATCGATCGAGATAGGGTTAGGGATAGAGCGAATAATATCGATCGCGATCGTACTCGTGAAGCGATCAATAATATCGATCGAGATAGGGTTAGGGATAGAGCCAATAATATCGATCGCGATCGCACCCGTGAAGCGATCAATAATATCGATCGAGATAGGGTTAGGGATAGAGCGAATAATATCGATCGCGATCGTACCCGTGAAGCCATCAATAATATCGATCGAGATAAGCTTAACGAGCGTATCTCTAATATCGATCGGGACGAGATCCGGAATCGTGTTAATGACATTAACATCGATAACGATAGAAGGTATAGCAATCGCATCAACCGTAACACGATCAATATCGGCGATCGCAATATCATCGTTAATCCCTGGGGTAATCGTTGGGGAGGAGCTTGGGGTTGGAATGGTGGTGTAGCTTGGGTGCCTAATTACGGTTACTGGGGCGGGGGTTTTTGGGGTGGTTTTGCAGTGGGAGCCTTAGCTACGGGAATTACCACTGCCATTATCAATGCTGCCAATCAGCCCAACAACACCTATATAATCATCGAGAAAGATACGCCAGGGTATACCCTATTTCAGAGTTACGGCTTACAACAAACCCCCTGTGTAGAGAGTGAAGATTTAGTCTTCATCTACGGGCCTCAGGATAGTTTAATGTGCGCTACTCCTAATAGTTTGGTGAGTGCGGGATATTACGATGTCGATCATGAAACGTTAGTCCTCGTCGCCCGATAGCGTTTAAACGACCGTGATTACACCACGAATCACGGTCGTAGTTTTTAGTTGATTACGGTCGTACAAAAATAGCATCAAAGTATTTTACGCTTCCATCTTTTGCATAAACTTGAGCGATATTACCCCGATATTGAAATCCTAAAGAATCAAGCAGTTGAAAGAGAGTACGAAAATCACATTGATTTTCATAGCTTTGATCGTTGTTAACTTCAATGATGCAACATTTAGCCTGTGAAAATGTTTTTCGTCCTCCCAAAACAACTTGAGCTTCGTAACCCTGTACATCTATTTTAATCAGACAATCTCCCTGAATGGCTAAAGAGAGAATATCTAAGTTTTTTTGTGCGACGGGATAGCGTTTTACTCTCTCAAGAACTGGATATTCAGCTAGAATTTCAGGAGCGATCGAGAGGATAGAAGAAGCTTGAGACGCACGTTCATATTCATTTAAGATAATTTCCCCTTCTCTATCGCCGATAGCATAGTTATAAGCACTAATCTTTTTCTTTTCCTTTTTTATATATTCCTGTAGCTTACTAAATGCACTTTTAACAGGTTCAAAAGCATAAATTGTAGCAGAGGGAAAAATTCCTGCTAATTTTTTTGTAGATTGTCCTTCGTTAGCTCCAATATCTAAAATGGTGAGGATTGGTAGTGAAGATAATCCCAGTAAACGATGATCCCAGCCAGAGATACAAATACTACGAGTCGCCCAATTAGTAATTTGATTGGCAACGGGGGCAGGAAGCTTATTTAAAAACGATTGAAGGTTCATTCTATTTAATTCCAGGTTTAAACTTTAAGCTAATTGCCAAAGACAAATTGCTTTTACTAATCGATAACTTTTAAATACGTACTCTTGACCTATCTTATACTAAATCCTCTTTTCAAAGACTACTTATACACATAGTGGCGAGTAGCGAGTAACTAGTGACTGGTCACTTCTCTCTAAACAAGGGTATGATAAGCGGATTTCGTATTATATTAAATCCGCCGAACATACTTCATTATATTAAGAGTCGAGACTAAAAAATAGGACGGGGTGGTTTCAAGGCAGTAGTAGTCTGTTTATCCTCTTGTTTTTTTACTTTTTCTGTGGCATCCTGGCTAAAGTTCTAATTGTCAATCAACTTATAGTATATTGGTAAAACCAAAAATAAAGCCATGAAAAATCAAATTCTCAAGCTACTGTCTAAGGCCAGAGAATGGAAAGTAGGAATCTTTTGTCTAAGTGCGATCGCTTGTATCTCACTAGCCTTCATATCGAGTCCGACACAAGCGAAAAACCCATCGACTGTACAGTTTGTCTCACCCGCCTGGGTAGCCGAACATAATCAAGACTCGAAGCTAAAAATTCTCGATGTACGCACTGCCCCCCTAGACTATATATCGGGGCATATCCCTAACGCGGTGCATATTTCCGAAGGCACCTTTCGTGGCCCTAACGGCACCCTTCCCGTACAGTACTGGCAACAGGAAAAACTGCAATCTTTATTGTCTCAGGCGGGGGTAAGCGATCAAACTCCCGTCTTAGTCTACTCCGATGGTAAAGATGTACTCGGCACAACGATGGTAGCCTACCTGTAGCGACCTGCAAACAGAGCTTTTTTGTTTGCAAGCCACTACAGGTATCTTTTCCCTCGCTAATTGAGATTAGGGAACACGGAGTTATGATTTTTTCATCTCGGATATGGCTCCTCTAGCCATAGAAGCGATCGCCTGATCCGTAGCCCGGGGTAAATGATAATACTTACCTCCCGCCTGCGTCGCCAGTTCTTTTGCAAAACCGGTAGAGACGAATTTCTTCTCGGTGTCGATGACTAATAATTTCATCCCCAACGCCCGTATTTTAGCCGCTATATCTAATAGCTCGGCTTTTATATCAGGTTTCTCACCATCTGCGGGCGGCTCACCGAGGGATTTAGAAAGGGGTATATTACTCCTGCCGTCGGTGATGGCTACTATCACAACCTCTCCTATATCGCCGGACATCTGGGCGTTACGCCCCACATTCACCGCCTGGGTTAAGCCGTGAGCCAAGGGGGAACCGCCTCCACAGGGTAAAGTTTCCAGCCGTTTTTTCGCTAGGGCGATCGATCGCGTTGGTGGTAACAATACGTCTGCTCTCTCTCCCCGGAAGGGAATTAGGGAAACTTGATCCCGGTTTTCGTAAGCTTCCGTTAACAGACGCATCACCGCGCCTTTAGCCGACTGCATCCGATTTAAAGCCATCGAACCGGAGGCATCGACGACGAAGACGACGAGAGAACCTGCTTTGCGGGCTAGGCGTTTCGATCTTAAATCTCCCTCTTCTACGATGACATTGCGATCGGGATTTCGTAAACGACGGGCTTTCTGATAGGGGGCGGCGGCTCTCAATGTGGCATCTACCGCGACTCTCCTCACCTTACCCCTCGGTAGCATTGGCTTGATATAACGCCCCCTATCTTCCGAGAAAATGAGATTTCTCGCTCCGGATTTACCCTGTCTCTGGGCCATCTGAGCAAAATACAAGACGCTCGGATCTAATAATACTCCTTCAGGATCGAAGATAAACTCTTCTGGTAGGTTCTGGGGTTGTTCTTCTTCTTCTTGCTCTTTCTCTTCTTCTTGCTCTTTCTCTTCTTCTTCCTCTTCCTGCTCCTGCTGATTCTGATCCTGCGGCGGCGGGGGTGGCGGGGGTGGGGATTGGGGTTGTTCTTCTTCCTGGGGCGGGGGGGTGACGCTCGATCTCGGTACGATTACCAATTCTACCGCCCGTTTCAAGTCATCGGCGCTGACGAAGTTCCTGCCCTCTAATGCGGCGGCGGCTTTAGCTACCCTGAGGGCGAATAATTCGGCTCTATGTCCCTGCACTTTACCCCTGATGGCTTCTTGTACTAAGTAATCGATTTGGTCGTGGGTAATCTGTACTTCTTTTAACCACTCTCTAGCGAGGATGATTTCGGTTTTTAAGTCTTCTACCTGCTCGTCATACTGTTCTAAAAAGGCTTTTGGTGAAGATGCATAATCTAGGGCTTGATTTACCGCTAAGACTCTTTGATCGAGGGCTAATACTCCATCGGCGGAGAGTGCGATCGCCATCCGATCCAATAAATGGGGCCTTAAATCTCCCTCTTCTGGATTATATGTGGCTATCAATAGGGGCTGACAGGGGTGTTGAAAGCTTATTCCTTCCCTTTCTATGAGATTGCGCCCCTCGCTCAATACACTTAATAATTGATTGACTATTTGGTCATCGAGTAGGTTAATTTCATCTATATATAAGACACCCCGATGAGCCGAGGCTAATAATCCGGGTTGAAACACAGGTTCGCCCCTTTTCACCGATTCTTCCACATCTACCGAGCCTAATAATCTGTCTTCCGTAACACCGAGGGGAATCTGCACGAAGGGAGCGGGAATGATTTGTGTGGGTATATCATCGCCTGGAGAATATTGTTCCTTAGTTAAATCATCCCATTGAGAGGGGTTAGCTGGATCGCAGCGGTAAGGGTTATCGGCGATGACTTCGATAGGCGGTAATAGAGCGTGTATGGCCCGTGCCATTACGGATTTCGCCGTGCCCCTCCTCCCGGCTATAACTACGCCCCCTAGATTGGGATCAACTGCAGCCAGTAGTAATGCTAGTTTTATCGCCTCCTGTCCGACTACGGCGGTGAGAGGGAAATTCGGATTGACAATAGGGGTGATGGTAGACATACGATCGTTATCCGGCAGATGGTGCAGAGGTTTATCTTATCAAAAAACCCGCCCACAGTTCATAAAGCCCCCTCACTCTACCTCAGTGTTATCACTGTGATAAAAGTCAATCTATCTTTGGTATTGATTCACTGCCATCGTTAGAACTACCTGAGAAAATGTAATTAAAGATACAAAAAATTTTATCAGGGGATACAGTTTATGATTACTTATAATCAAATTAATGTTTGGGTCATCGATCCCCAAGGTATTAAAACCCTCATTACACAATTTTCCCAACAGGACTTTGAAGCTTTAGCGACAACTATTAAAACTTTACTACAAGGTAATAACGTTTTTTATGAGCTTAACTATAGCCACGACCAAATCGATCTGGAAATTCACGAATTATGTTAAAGACGTTGAAAATTAAAAATGTGCCTTAAGCGGCGACTTAATACGCACAAAAGGGGGTGTCTAAAGGTAGAGCAACTCTTTCAAACGGCGGAAACGATCGGAATAACTACGCATCACCTGTAGAGCAAACATGGGAGTTTCCTGTACCGCGAAGAGGAAATGCTCTTTGTCGAGCAGGGCTAGCCGACAATTACTTTTAGCGATCGCGGTAGATCCTCTTAGATGATCTTCGTGAAGTAATGCCCCTTCACCAAATACCTCTCCTTGGTGAATTATCTCCACGACCCTATCATTGACCATCATCTGTACTTCGCCTTCGATAATACCATACATCACATTACCACTTTCACCTGTTTTGAAAATGACTTCTCCCGCTTGATAAATCTTTTCTGGCTTGGTTTCAAATAACTTAATGGTATCGATCAGGTGCATAATCAATTAGTTTCCTATTTTATAGGTACATTTATCCTGGTTTGTTTTTATATCTTCAAACGCTTAACTTTCATATTTTAAGATGTCTGCTCCCCAATCTCTATTAATTCTTGATAAAGCTAAAGTTAATATCGGGTTAATTAGTAGTGAGGAATGAGAAGAGAGAAGAGAGGGAAACTATCCTAGCTATAAACTATTACTCACTCCTCATTTCTCTTAACTTACTTCTGATTGGTAATAAATACTAGTAATTAATTATTAATTACTAGTATCGTGATACTCTTAGATTAAGAAATTAGATTAAGCTTTTAGGAGCGGGTGGTGAGAGGACTGGAGATAAATTGATTCATCCAAGGTGAAGGCTCGTTCGTCAAACCGAAGTGCATAAAGGTTCCACCGCCTATTTCATTCCATTTAGCTAAATACTTTTGATAAACCTCCCCCATTCGGGGATCTCTGTTGACTGCCGCAAAAAGATTGAGGATTTTGGTATTAGATGTTATCGGGCCAAAGGGGTCGAGATGTTGCCCTCCCTCGGAAGCTAACAATTGTAATTTACTGTCTTTCACAGTATCATTAGTTTCTTTGATGAGTTTGGCGTAGGCATCCATCCATCCAAAAGTCTGCTGTAAAGCTCCGTTCGGTCTGTAAGGCGCACCGTTAATTTTTAGTGCTCCCCCTTGATTTATCTCGTCAAATATATCATCTACGGTCATATTTTCTAACTGCCCGCCAAACATGGGGTGGCCTATATAGTAACCGAAATAGGGAGCGATCCCAATACCATCAACCTTTGAAATAGTATTAGTACTTTTTAAATAATTAATTATGATCCGTCCCGTGTTAACACTCGCCGCCTGCGGGACTACTACTCCTATTATTCGATTCGAGTCGGTGCCGAATGTTTGTTTCCAAATATCTATCACCTCAACAGATCTTTTAGTATACCACTCTAGATAGGGTTGCCGTTGTGTTGAACCTGCTTGAGTCATAATCCATTGAGTCTGGGGAAATGATGGATTCCAACCTTCATTAGTATATTCAATGTAAATTTTTCGGCTTGGGTCGATATTATTTTTGACGTATTGGGCGAAGTTCCTTACATAGTCATCCGTTGCCATGTGGGGGACATTAAACCAAGGGTCTACTGAGGCTTGATTGGATAAAGCCACCATAACTTCGATCGGGACTCCTTTCCCCTTTTCGGTCCAGAAAGCCTGATCTAAGGTTGGTCTGTCACTCCAGTCTTTTTGAGTACTCCCATTTGTATGCCCCCAATCCATATAACGCACCACTTTCAGCTTTTTCACTTCTGTCAAAAAATTAGGATTGAAGATTTGCGCAGTTGATGGGTTGAAGGTGTCTTGAGAATATACGTTGGTATACGTATTTTCGTACTGAAGGGGTATGATCCTTATATTGCGAATATAATTACCTGTTCTATTCGGATCGTTACTACTAATTCGGAGCGCTGATGATGTCAGAGTATTTGTCGCATTAATCGTAATTACGTCCCTACCGGGTCGTGAAAGACCAATATTTTTAACGGCCGCGTTATTGTAGTTGATAGTCCCTTCTCCGTCGTATAAAACTACATACTGACCGTTAAGCTCAGTATTTCTTCTATTGGTAAATATGGTAGCGACAGGTTGCCCCTTAGGCAATTCATCCTCTGAAGATGTTATTGGTTTAAACCAACCTTTGCTATCTAGGTTAATAGAGTCTGACGAAACCCAAGGACGGGAGTTTTTAAATAAATCTAAAAACGGGCGTTGGAAAGACCAATCATTTACCGTGCTTAAATTATTACCTATATTCAGATTAGTTGCTTCTGGTAACTGATTGCGTATAGGGCGCTGCCTTACAGAAGTTGTCTTACTATTGTTAATTACTTTAATAGTTATCATATTCTTACTTAAAAAAATCCTCTTTTTTAACACTACAACGTTTATCTATTCAACAATCTATAATCTTTTATGTTGATTATCTTATGCATTGTTAACTTTTGCTTAATCGATCAATCTAACTTTTAATGATTCTTCTTGAAATTCACCATAACGCTAACTTAATTATATACTATCTATCATACACCATATTCGAGAAAATTCCGCTAATATTCAACATTTATTGACATTAACCGAAAGTGGGCATCCTCAAATTTTTTCACGGAATAGATTGTCAACAAAACTAAAGTTTATATAAACAAACTCCGCAGGGAGCAGTAAGATGTTAACATAATATAGGAAAATAATAACTCCTGAATGCCCGATTACCCCAATGCCCAGATTTCAGACTCTAGAGCAGGCATTAAAATATTACTTTGGGTATGATGAATTCCGTCCTGGACAAGAGGAAATTATTTCAGCCGCTCTAAAAAATAGAGATTTACTGGTCATCATGCCTACTGGAGGTGGTAAATCTCTGTGTTTTCAACTACCCGCTTTGATGAAGCCTGGACTGATGATAGTGGTATCACCCTTGATCTCCCTAATGCAGGATCAAGTATACAGTTTGGTCAATAATGGCATCGGAGCCACCTTCCTTAACAGCAGTCTCACCCTCTCGGAGATTCGTGAACGGGAGGCCGACATAATAGCGGGAAAAATAAAACTTGTCTATGTAGCTCCCGAAAAACTGCTATCGGATAAATTCCTCGGCTTTTTAGATATGATAGCCAGGAATATCGGTATCTCTGCTTTTGCCATCGATGAAGCTCATTGTGTATCTCACTGGGGGCATGATTTCCGCCCGGAATACAGACAACTGATACAATTGCGTCGGCGATACCCAGGGGTGCCTTTGCTCGCGCTTACAGCCACCGCAACTACAAGGGTGCGATCGGATATAGTAGAACAATTAGGATTGAAAAATCCTCTGATTCATATCGCTAGTTTCAATAGAACCAATCTCTATTATGAGATCGTACCCAAAGAAAAGAGGAGCTACGACCAGTTGCTCAAGTATATCCGTAAAGAGAAAGGCGCGGGTATCGTTTACTGTACTGGCAGGAAAACCGTAGATGAAATTGCCTCAAGTTTACAGGAAGACGGAATTTCAGCCTTACCTTATCACGCGGGGATGTCCGACATCGAGAGGAGCGAGAATCAAACGAAATTTATCCGCGATGACGTGCAGATTATAGTCGCTACGGTAGCTTTCGGTATGGGGATCAATAAACCCGATGTGCGCTTCGTGGTTCATTATGACCTACCGAGAAATCTAGAAGGTTATTACCAGGAATCCGGTAGGGCGGGCAGAGACGGGGAACCAGCCCGGTGTACCTTATTCTTTAGCTTTGCCGATTTAAAAAAAATTGAATTTACGATCGACCAGAAAAGCGATGAAAACGAGCAATTAATAGCCCGGCAACAGTTGAGGAAAGTTATAGATTATGCCGAGGGTAGTGAATGTAGGCGGACGATCGTGCTACGTTATTTCGGTGAAGTTTATGAGGGGAATTGTGGCTTATGTGATAATTGTTGTCATCCTCAACCTACCCAAGATTGGACTATTGAAGCACAAAAGTTTTTATCTTGTGTGGCCCGTTGTCGAGAAAGGTTCGGCATGACTCATTTAATCGATGTATTAAGAGGTTCAAAAAACAAGAAAATTGAACAATACAGGCATCACTTCCTATCAACCTACGGTATCGGCAGAGATAGAACCGCCGAACAGTGGAAACTTTTAGCCCGCTCTCTCGTCCATCAAGGACTAGTGGATGAAACCCATGATGGCTATCGTATCTTGAAACTAAATCAAAAAAGTTGGGAAGTTCTGAGGAAACAACGCTCCGTTTTTATAGCGGTTCCTAAAAAAGTTAACGAAATTATTTTAGGTGAAGATAATCCTATCTCACAGGAAACAGAATTATTATTCGACAATCTCCGCCGTCTACGCAAATCCCTCGCTGACGAAGCAGGTGTACCTCCTTACGTCATCTTCCACGACTCTACACTTAAACTTATGGCACAAATTAGACCCAAAAATTTACATGAATTTGGAAAAATTTCAGGTGTGGGTCAGAGAAAGATAGAAAAATACGGGTTGATTTTTATCTCAGAAATAAAAAATTTTTGTCAGGAATACGGTTTAAGTGAGGAGACAAACGAAAAATTACCTTTTTCATCATTATCTCATACATATAAAATTACCCTTGAATATTATCGGCAGGGTTTAAGCGTAGAAGAAATAGCTTTAAAAAGAAACTTAATGGTTAGTAGCATATACAATCATCTGACCAGGCTGATTAGCGCAGGTGAATCTATTAATTTAGACAAATTGGTATTACCAGCTAAGCAAATATTAATTATTAAAGCTATCAAACAACTAGAAAATATATCCGCACTCAATGATATAAAAGAAATTTTGGGAGAAGGCTTTAGTTATGATGAAATAAAATTGGTACTGAGTTGGTGGCAGAGGCAGTCCCGTGAATAAATGGACTCGGGGTTTGATTTCCTGCAAGCAGTGGCAGAATATACATAGGAAAAACTTTTAAGAAAATTATGTCTCTATCTCCCGTATATAAAGGTCAATTCGGAGAATATTCGATTACACAAGACGATCGCCGGGGTGTTATCCTCTACCGTAGCGGTTTGAGTATCGCCGCCGTTAGTTTCGCCCTCGCTACCGGATTATTCTTTCAATCCCCTCAACATCCCGAATACCTGAATTACATCACGCCTCTTTACTGGCTTTTCTCCTTGGGATTGGGTTTGAGTTTATTAACGATTCACATTTATCTAATTCCCCTGCACCGTCTTTTACAACTGTTTTGGGTTATCGGCACCGTCTCCTCTTTAATTTTTACTTTGACTGCCTCCTCTTCCTTAGCAGTTATAGTATATGAGAACCCTCTAACTATTCTGGGTGTGGGTTTTACCTTCGCGGCGCTGACCGGTATTTATTTTAAAGAAGCTTTCTGTTTTAATCGAATTCCTACGAAAGTTTTAACCCCACTGGTGCCTTTTTTACTTATGGGTCATTTGTTCGGATGGATTCCCGATAACGTTAAGCAATTCCTTTTGATCGTCTGGGCAATTTTATTTATAACTTTTGCCCTGAGTAAATTCTGGCAACCGCTAGCCGATGATATAGGAGATAAATCCGTTTTCGCTCATTTAAAGGGACATTAAAATTGATGACGGGTGAGTATGGAGAAATGTTTTGGGGCTTATTAGAATATAAGCCCAGGTGGTCTTTAACCCTTAAAGCTTGGCTAATAATAATATCTTCTTTAATGGCTTTTCTGGGGCTAATAATTAACCGAGCGCCCTACTTTCTAGCTATTCAAGCCCCTATAAAAGCTGATGCCTTACTAATAGAAGGATGGACGGGGGATACAGTTATTGAAGCGGGGGTAGAAGAATTTTTAAAAGGTGGATATAAATATATAATCACCACTGGAGTCAAGATTTATCGCGGTTCCTCTCTCCTTCCCTATAAAAATTACGCCGACTCGGCAAAAGCGATAATTATCGCCTCCGGCATAGAGCCAGATAAAGTCATCGCTATTCCCACCCCCGTAGTTAATCGGGATAGAACCGCCGCGAGTGCGATCGAGGTGAAGGAGAGGTTACTAAAAAAGGATTTGGAGATTAAATCCTTAAATATCTATTCTTTTGACGTGCATACCCGGCGAAGCTATTTAATCTATAAAAAAGTATTGGGTAAGGATTTTGCCCTAGGAGCGATCTCCTATCTCAATACCGATTACGATCCGAGACGCTGGTGGGCTTCGAGTATGGGTTTTCGGTACATCACTGGAGAGTCTTTAGCCTACATTTACGCCCGCTTTATTTGGTATTTCACCCGCAAATATTAAGGGATAGAGAAGGAAATCAGCCTGAAAACTCGTGAGAAAAATCTTTTTGTTTCCTGTAAACGTAGGGCCCCATCAAAGCCCCCCAGATCCCCTGACCAGTAACCGGATTGATGCCCTTATCATAGGTTTTAAGTTGACCATCGCTCACTTCAAAGCCTAAAGCCACCTGAAAAGTTTGTCCCCCGTAGTTGACGGTACACTTATCATTACTTCTGGGCGTGGCTACAAATCCCGTAGCCGATTCGGTTACGGTCAAGGTGCAACCGGGTAAAAATTGCACCTGTTGCTCATCGATACTGGTTAGGATGCCTGGATTAGTCCCGGCACCGGCTACAGCCCCAATATCGGAAAACATATAGTGTCGTACTTCGATCGCTCCCCAATTATTTTCACACAGACGCAGCAGACGGGGACGATAGGGTTGATCTAAGTTGACGATACTGGCCTGTTCAGCGTATAAACATAAACTGTCACCCTGAAATAGGTGGACGGGGCGCAACCAGAGGCGCAAATGCACGTACCAAACTGGTTCAGCCGCGGCTTGCTCTTTATTCTCGAATTCTCCGGCTAAATAATCTGCCAGACGTTGTAACTGCGGTGTCATACAAATAACCCATAATAACGATTTAATTATCCAACCTTGAGTAATTAAAAATTCATCTTGCCGTCATTGGAAAGTCATAACAGTTGCCTAAATTATAAATATGTCAGCACTAGCCGTTTTCCGACTCACTCCTTACACCTACTGTGCTGATTTTGTCTAGTGAACAGTTATCGCTTCCTAATCTGATAGCTGATAACTGTTACCTTATCTTTCACCTTAGTTAGGTGCTAGCGAAAAAAATGACTCAAAATACTTATTCTCAAGATTCTAAATATCGTTCCTCCTTTGGCTCTCCCGTGAAGAAACTTCTAGCTTATTCATCTCTAATCATCGTCGGTGCGGGTATCGGTATCGGCGGCACCTACGCTCACAGCCAGAGAAGTACCGAAGTAGCGCAAAATACTACAACTCAGCAAGTAGTAGATAGATCCGCTGTAACCGCAGCACCGATGTTAACGCCGAGTAACTTCGTCGCGGAGGTGGTGCAGGAAGTAGGGCCGGCGGTAGTAAGAATTAATGCCTCCCGCAGAGTTGGCGGCCCTGAGAACGAGTTAAGTAGTGATCCCTTTTTCCGCCGTTTCTTCGGGGATCAATTGCCCGGAAACTCTGAAAGACAAATCCGCCGGGGCACCGGTTCGGGATTTATCATCAGTGAAGACGGCAAGATTTTAACTAATGCTCACGTAGTTGACGGTGCCGATAAGGTAACGGTAACACTCAAAGATGGACGTACCCTCAACGGTAAGGTTTTAGGTGCGGATTCTCTGACCGATGTGGCGGTAATCCAAATTCAAGGCGACAACTTGCCTACGGTTTCCCTGGGTAATTCCGATACACTACAGGTGGGAGAATGGGCGATTGCGATCGGTAATCCGCTCGGTTTGGACAACACGGTAACTACAGGAATTATCAGCGCTAAAGACCGTAATAGTTCCCAAATCGGTGCCAACGATAAACGGGTAGGATTCTTACAAACCGACGCGGCTATCAATCCTGGTAACTCCGGCGGCCCTTTACTCAACGCAAAAGGGGAAGTCATCGGTATGAACACGGCGATCATCCAGAATGCCCAGGGCTTGGGCTTCGCCATACCCATCAATAAAGCTCAGCAAATAGCCGAACAGATAATTAATAACGGCCAGGTTAGACATCCTTATCTAGGGGTGCAAATGTTACAGTTAAACGCCGATGTGAAAGACCAACTGCAACAGAGTCCGATGGCGCAAAACTGGAATATAACTCAAGAAAGTGGTGTGTTAATCGTGAAAGTTATGCCCGATTCCCCTGCCGCTAAGGCGGGTTTGAAAGCCGGTGATGTACTCACTTCCGTTAACGGTCAAGCCGTAACCGATCCCGGTACAGTACAGGAATTAGTAGAAAATAGTCAGATCGGCTCTAGTTTATCGGTAAAAGTTAGCCGGGGCGGAGATGCGGTTAATCTCAATATCGAAGTTGGTCAGTTTTCCCGTCAGGCTAGTAGATAACTATCACAAGCGAGTAAAGTGAGGAGCGATCGCTCCTCACTTTACGTTTCTCTATAGGTTACGGGATGTACTATAAAATATGGAATCATAGCCAGAGAAAATCCAATAGCGATGAGTAATGAAGAAATAGAAAGAACCATACAGCAGATGTTGGCGGTTCAAAGGGAGCTACAAGAGAGACAGATAGCGACAACCGCGCAAATTCAAGATTTAAGAGAACAAATCCAAGAACTGGCGGGACAGGTTCAAAACTTGGCGGGACAGGTTCAGTCCTTAACCAACCTCGGCGCTATCATACTCAATAATTCCGCTGAAGTTACTCAACAATTAAGAATACTGACGGAGTTAGTCACGAATCATGAAAATCGTCTTCAAAGGTTAGAAACTAGGAGCGAAAACTAATCTTAAATTACTAATCCGCTCTTTCTCAAAGTCTTTGAATTTCTCCGCGAGTTTGATTATCGGGCGAGGGTACGAATGTGACTTTCTTAATTTTTGTCTCGAGAGCAAAAATGGGATGCTCCCTAAAATAGCCATCAGAAATGAGTTAAGAGAAGATAGGAGTGAGAAAAGCTTTTACAACCAAGGGCAAATTACCCTCACGAATCACGAATCATTCCTCACTGCTAAAGTTTTCTGATAGTAACACTTTTATCTACATTGTCTAGTTCGAGATTTCCGAGGATATTCAGTTTTTAGTCAAACTCTTAACTTGAGATGCTACATTCTCCGGATTCCCGCCGAGAGGGAAAATCATAATATTTTTAATCCTGTTATCTTTAACCAAACTTTTCAGCCTATATAACTGTCGCTCGGAAATAGCCACACCGCCGTAATTTACCGCATAATCTAATTCGGTTGCAAAGTTAGCATCATTATATGTCTGAATAAAAACCCGATCGATATTCCAATTCTTCCAATCAGCCGCAAAATAACGTTTAGCCCAATAGGGATTATGATGGCAAATATCAAAGCTGACACGCGGATTAGCTTGTTTAATCTGCCAGCGCATTCCCTGCACGAATTTAGTTAAAGCTTCGGTACGATCGAGCTTACCTCCTAATTCGGCGTAATAACCTAAATAATCATCCCATTGAATCGCATCGATTTGGGGGTATTTCTTGACAAATTCTACCGATATATCCGTGAATAACTTTGCTACTTCTGGCTTTTCTACATCTAATACATAGTGATCGATCCCCGCATAGGTTTTATCAACTCCGGGGACGAGCCAGCCTTTAGAAACTGCTAGTTCGTAAATTGGGCTATTTTTATCTATCTTGATTCCCTTTTCAAAGTAAGCGTGAACCTGCATACCCTGTTTATGGGCTTCATCAATCAACCAATCTAACCACTGATCTTGAAATAGATTGGGGCAGCTTTTATAGCCGAAAGTTTCTAACATAACCTGGCTATCATACATAGTACAGCCATTACCCCAGACTCCATGAATGATGGCATTAAAACCCTGCTTACGATAATAACGAACCCGGGAGCGGATTGTCTGTTCGTCAGCATTGTTAGTTACTTGATAACGGCTGAGATAAATTCCCCGAATTGCCTTTTTCTCGAAGTCGCTTTTAGGAACGGGAGATTGTACGGGTGAAGGAGAACTAACCGGAGGATTTACCGCATTATTAGCTTTTCCTAACTCTGGTTGAAGCGCCGGAGGTTTTATAGGTGAAGGGAGATTATTTATCGCCTTCTCGGCGGGCTTTATCTGAGCGCTCGAAGAAACGGAATCGGGAGGAAAAGCCCTACGGTAAATAACATTCGTTCCCCAATACCCCAGACCTAACAACACCATCAGCAAAGAGATAGGAATACTAGAACAGCCACAGCCTTTATTGTCGTTTCGATAACTCATAGGAAAAGTAATTTATTGCTTACTATCTACTACATATTTTTTTATCGAAATCCTGAAATTTCCCCAGGCCGATCGATCGTCCAAGATAAAATCGAACCTTATCTCTTAACGTCAGTTCGGGTTAAGCAATTGTTAGCTCTCAAGGGAGTTCGGAGGCGGGAATTGGCGATTAGGGGTTAATCAACGTCAGTTCGGGTTAAGGAATCTTTATATGTCAAGAGGGGTTAGGAGGGACGGAGGTGAAACAATTCGCCACTTTCTCTATCAGTTTTGAGGTGATCTAGCCGGTTGCGGACTTCCAGAAGCCGGAGGAGTTGCAGCGGGCGAGGGCGAGGGTTTCGCGGTGATGGGGGGTTTCTCATACCATTTCAGGTGCTGATAGACGGTTCTGGAAATTTGCTGGATCAGGGGTTTAGCACCTGGATCGTTATGAGGGCGCTGCACTAAAACCGCCCCGAGGTAACGTTTGCCGCTCGGCATATCGACTATCCCAGTATCCCCGAGAACCGAGCCTATATCGCCGGTTTTATGGGCGATGTTCGCGGATTTTTCCAGCCCTTGGGGTAAGAGGGTTCTAGTTTCCGTCTCCTCCATAATACCTAACATTCGATCGCGGGATTTCATGCTAATTAATTCCCCAGCGTTGATCTTACCCAATAGCAGGGCTAGATCTTTGGGGCTGGTGGTGTTAGTTCCTTCCAAGTCCGGTAAAACGTTCTTGATCGCGGTATGTTCTAACCCCCAGCTCCGGAAACGGGCGTTGAGGAATTCTTTCCCTCCCAAACGCTTGATTAGCATATTCGTGGCGGTGTTATCGCTGATGACGATCATTTTCGTGGCGGTTTCTAAAGCCGAGTAGGGTTTATTTACCCCTTTGTACTGCATATCTCCCGAACCGCTTGCGATGACATCTTTAGAGGCGATGAGGTTTTCATCGAGACGAATTTTACCCTCGTCCACCGCCTCAAAAAAAGCTACTAGAATCGGTACTTTAATCGTACTGGCTGCCGCAAAAGGACGATCACCCGCGACATTGACGTAATTACCGTTATCGAGATCGACGAAGAACGCTCCCGGGAGCAGTTTCGGATTTTTCGCCCCTAAAGCCTGTATTTTCTGTTTTAACGCCGTGATTTCGGTTTTTAGAGCGATCGTTGCTTTCTTCTCTACTGGTGCGGCGGCGACTGAGGGCGAGGGTTGAGGTTTAGGTGAGTTAACCGTTTTCGGTTCTATCAGGGTTAAAATAGTTCCTGTGATCGCCGCTAGACCGACCCCCAAGATAGAAAAGCGCAGACATTGTATGAATAGTATAACCAGGGGGCTTGGTCTACGCTTACGGGTTCTATTGCTTTTCTTCCCCGATGGATTGCCGATTTTATTAGTCGTGGGAATTGATTTATCCGAACGTCGTGATACGGTTTTTTTACTAGCCATTTATAGATGTTTTTTAAGAATCAGTCTTCACGATTTATCTTTTATTGCTCTTGAGACTTAGCCGGTAAGGTAAAAGTTGCCCAGTTTCTCTCAATATGGCCTAATATTCCCCGCAGAAGCGCCAATTCTTCTACTGTAGGCACAGCTCGATAATACAGATGTCTGAATTTTTCCATCTTCGCCCGGGCAGTGTGGGGGTAGAGATACTCTATTTGCAATAATACTCTCTCTAAATGACCATAATATCCTTCTAGTATATCTAGCGACGCGGGGGGAGAAGATTTAATCATCGGATGGGAAATATGATTCTGCTCCCAGTAATGTTGATGGAGTTCATAAGTACAAATAGCGACGGCCTGAGCCAGATTGAGAGAGGTGTATTCGGGATTGGCTGGTATTCCTAACCATCTCTGAGCGTGGTGTAATTCTGGGTTACTCAAGCCCCTATCTTCTGGGCCGAAAATTAGAGCCGATTCTAAATCGGGTTCTAATAACCAGGGTATAACCCTTTTCGGTGTTTCTAAAGGAGTGTTCTGATTGCGGACTCTATCGGTGGTGGCTGCGGCTCGATGACATCCGATGAGAGCCGAGGCCAAGTCACTCACAACTTCACAGTTTTCTAAAATCTCTACTCCATGCACCGCCATCCTCGTCGCTTCTTCTCCTCTGTAATCACAATGGGGATTAACTAGGATCAATCTTTTCAATCCCATATTCTTCATCACCCGCGCCACCGAACCCACATTTAAAGCCCCGGCAGGTTCCACTAAAACGATCCTGACCCTATCTAACATGGAGATAATATAGGAACTACATTGCTCTTAATATCATGCCACGCCAACGCTCTAAATCTGACCTACCTACTAAGATTTGCTCCGTCTGCGGTTTGCCCTTTACCTGGCGCAAGAAATGGGCTGACTGCTGGGATGAGGTGAAGTATTGTTCCGAAAGATGTCGGAGGAGGCGCTCGAACTCTAAAGCTGACTAAATTTCGCTATCCTGATAAACAGGTGTTGACCTGCCTATTTACCATTTATAGATGATGTTGCGCTTCTTTTTTCTCTCTGTATTTTCGGGAACCTTAATCTTACTCAAAGGAGTAGAAAAGTTATCGGCTGTTCTCTACCATCTCTTCTTCCGCCGTCGTCGCATCAAATATATCAAGGATAGTGACGTTATCTTCATCCCCGAACTCAATCTCTATACGGTTCCCCTTGATATAATTGAAAATCAAGAGAAAATTATCAATCCCAATGGCAGTAGCCCAGGTGTGCATAAATCCTGGTTGGTTAAATCGATTTATCCGGAATTGGATGACTATAATATTAATCTGCGTTGTCTGACTGTAGATTTAAAACAAGTTCGATCGCTCTCAGAAAAAGATAGAAACTACGAATGTACAACGGTAGCCCGACTCAACGGAGTTATTAAAAATTTAATCTTCGATATTAATCCCAAATTGGAGCAACTTTATCAAAAAAGAGATGAATTAACCAGACTAAAAAATTTAGCCGCATCATCGGAAATATATTCATCCCAAACAGGAGTTTATGAAAGAGCGATCGTACAGATACAAAGCATCATCGAAGGGGCAGAAAAATTTCGTTATGATTGTCTTAAATTCATTCGAGAAACATTAATAGAGAGAGAATTAGTTAAATCTCAAATCGATCCAGATCTACTCGATTGGAAGATTAGCTTCGATGAAAAAAGTCAAGCATTACAGGAAAAGTACGATAATTGGCGAGAAGAGGTGAAAGCGTACTTATCTTTAAAAAACGGAATTAATCCTAAAAGTAGTAGTGGTTCTTTAAGATAAGAGTAAAATATTAGCAAACTAATATTAAAAAAGTTTAACTATGCTCCGCTCCTTTAAATTACCAGTCACTGGCTTTGCTGTTGTATCAGTTTTAATGCCCCTAGGGGCAAACGCCGCCATGTTCAGCGACGTTTATATCTTCGGTGATAGCTTGTCCGATACGGGAAACTTTTACAGCCTCACTCAAAACCAAATACCTGTAAGCCCTCCTTATTATAATGGTCGCTTATCAAACGGCCCGCTATGGATTGAGTATTTACAACAGGATTTAGGTATCACCCCCAATCCCGCCTATAATTTTGCTCTCGCGGGTGCCACGACAGGAAGCACTAATACCACATCTCCCCTGCTTCCCCAATTACCCTTATACGGATTGCAACAGCAAGTTAATAATTTTTCCACTGGTGTTGATCCGAATGCTCTATATATAGTCTGGGCAGGTTCTAATGATTATGTAGGAGGAGGTATTACTAACCCTACTATCCCCGTCACTAATTTAAGCAATTCTATCAGCGAGCTTTACAATAAAGGGGCGAGAAATTTCCTGATTCCCAATTTACCCGATTTAGGTAAACTGCCAGGAGTCAATAATTCTCCCGCCGCCTCGGGATTAACAACCCTTTCTCTCGCTCATAATCAATTACTTGCAGGTAGTTTGGGCAATCTATCGCAAACTCTTTCAGGAGTTAAGATTGCTCCCGTGGATGTTTACTCTTTGTTTAATACCGCGATTAATAATCCACAACTACACGGATTTACCAACGTAACTAACGCCTGTCTGCCTACTAATCCCCTGGGAGTACCGGCAGGATTACCTTGTACTAACCCCGATGAATACTTATTTTGGGATGAGTTGCACCCTACTACTAAATCTCATGAATTAATCGCTACGGTTGCGGCTGAATCTTTGGGCATGATTACACCTCAAGGAGTGCCGGAGCCATCCGCGATCGTTGCTTTGGTTTCTATCGGTTTACTGGGTGCCGGTGTTAAACTGAAACAGAAAATGAAAGTTTAGATTGAAGCCGATAAAAAGGATGACCGAGCAACGTATTTTAATCTGGTATCGCAATGACTTACGCCTTCACGATCACGAACCCCTATATCAGGCGTTAAAACAACAAGCTCGGGCTATTCCTTTCTATTGTTTCGACGATCGCACCTTCGCTGAAACTTATTTCGGGTTTCCTAAAACCGGTTCTTTTCGTACTAAATTTATTCTCGAAAGCGTCTCGGATTTAAGAAAATCTCTACAAAATTGTGGCAGTGATTTGATCATCAGAAAAGGATTACCGGAAATTATCATTCCCGAGATAGTTAAAACTTTAAATATTCATGCGGTCTACTATTACAGGGAAGTAACAAGCGAAGAAACTGCAGTAGAAAAAGCCCTAGAAAAAACGGGTATAAAACTTAAAGCCTTCTGGGGAAGTACCCTTTATCACCTTGACGACTTACCCTTTACGATCGAGCAACTACCTGAGTTATTTACTAATTTTAGAAAGAAAGTAGAGAAAGATTGGTACATACGCCCGACTTACCCGACTCCTAAAACTCTCCCTCCCCTCGAAGGAATAGACCCAGGAACGTTACCCGATTGGCAAGATTTAAAACTATCCCCGCCCCCTATTAGCCATCTGGCTTTAATTAAATTTCCAGGAGGAGAAACAAACGGAAAGAGGAGATTACAACATTATATTTGGGATAAAAACTATATAAAAAATTATAAAGAAACTAGGAACCAGATGTTAGGTGAGGATTATTCTTCTAAATTTTCTGCCTGGCTAAGTTTAGGCTGTCTCTCACCCCGTTATATTTATGAACAGGTGCAGAAATATGAAAATGAGGTGATCAAGAATGATTCTACTTACTGGCTTATTTTTGAATTACTCTGGCGAGATTATTTTCGGTTTATTTGCGCCAAACACGGTGATAAAATCTTTCATCTTTCTGGTTTGCAGGGTATTGATATACCTTTTCAAGAAGACTATCAACGCTTTCAAATCTGGCAGAAAGGAGAAACTGGTTATCCTCTCGTTGATGCCAATATGAAAGAGTTACTCGTCACCGGTTTCATGTCCAATCGCGGTAGGCAGAATGTGGCCAGTTTTCTGACTAAAAACCTGGGGATTAATTGGTTGATGGGTGCCGAGTGGTTTGAATCTCTGCTGATTGACTACGATGTGTGTAGTAATTACGGCAATTGGAATTACACCGCAGGCGTGGGCAATGATGCCCGGGGTTTCCGTTATTTTAATATCCCCAAGCAATCGAGAGACTATGACCCTAAAGGAGAGTATTTAAGACACTGGCTACCACAATTGAAGTCCGTACCGGGTGATAAGATTCACGAGCCTTGGAAGTTATCGGCCGACGAGCAGAAACGTTTCGGCGTGATTCTGGGGGTGGATTATTCGCGCCCGGTGGTTGACTTTTTTAAATCAGTTAAGGCTAATGAAGCTATCTATGAAAAAGCTCTAGTTAACTCGAAATGAATTAACTACGGTGGTTAATAAGTCTTCGGCTTTCTGCCAACGTCTTTCGCTGGTGGAAACGTTGAAGGTATAGAGTTTATCGTTATTGATGACCACGCTGGCGAGATTATGTCTGTCTCCAGTGTTGGCTCCTTTGACTTGATATTCTAAGAGATAATAATCTTTCTCGTTATTATCTTGATGGGCTGAGGCGCTGAGCAATTCGATATTAGGGTTAATGGCTTGTTTTTCTTTGAGGAAGCGATAGCCTACCTCTGTGGGGGTGCCTAAGTCTTTTAAGGTTTTATTTTCGGGCACGGGGCTGATGATAACACTGACGTTTTCCGTTTGTTCGATTAAATCATGCAATACTACATCGACACCCGGCGAAGAATTTTTGACGTTTACCGATACCCAACCGCTCGGATAGAGGAATTGGTATCCTTGATTCGTATTAGTGTAGCTCTGTAATCCTGTTGTACCATTACTACAACTTGCTAAAATTAAACCCATGATTAGGATGAGTCGGGCGAGGAGTGATTTGAGCATAGAAATTTTTAAAGAGAAACTATCGTATTTTATTTTAAGGGGATGAGTAGACCATTATGAAAAAGAGTAGATTGGGCGCTAGATTTATAGCTATTTTCGTCGCTTTTATGGCGGTGAGTCTCCCCGTTTCGGCTCAATCGGGACCTGGTACGGGAGGGCGCGAATCGTCTAAGGCGGTGGTGTTTTATAATCGCGGTGTGGATAAGTTGAATTCGGGAGATTATAAAGGTGCGATCGAAGAATTCACTCAAGCTCTCAATCTCGAACCTAAAGACGCTGATGCCTATTATAATCGCGGCTACGCTCAGCTTATTCTCGGTAGGTACGATTTAGCGATAGAAGATTATACGAAAGCGTTACGAGTCAATCCCAATTATGTCAACGCCTACGGTAATCGTTGCTACGTATATTATCTGACCAAGAAATATCAAGAGGCTATCAGCGATTGTTCTAAAGCGATCGCTCTCAATCCAGATTTTGCCGACTTTTATATCTATCGCGGCAACGCCCACGATGATGCGGGTAATCATGAACAGGCGATCAAAGATTATAGCGATGCCTTAAAAACTAGTAATATTCGCAATCGGGAGCGCATTTTCTATAATCGTGCTTTAGCCTATAATCGTCTCGGTCAACACCAACAGGCTCTGATCGATTACAATGAAAGTCTGAAAATTAATCCTCAATACGCCGACTCACTTCACAATCGGGGTTTGACCTATTACAAATTGGGTAGGCCGCAGGAGGCTATCCAAGATTTGAGACAAGCCTCTAAAATCGCCTCCGAGCAGGGAAAACAGTCTATGTCACAGAAGTCTTTACTGGCGATCGAAGCGATTCAAAAGCCTAAGTAGTTTTAGCAAGCCTTTTGTTGGTAGAGATCGCTGTCGTTTTTCTGCTCCAAGTTATGGCGGTACGTTACGGGGTTTATTCTCACAAGAAACTGATAGCGGAAAAACATAATAATCATTTAAGCGATCCGAAGCAAATGGCGTTCTAGAATCTAGAGTGATCCGAGCGCGGGGGTAATCAAGAGCGGAAAAGAGGTTAGTCAGGCGCTCGATTTTCCATAACAGTAGACAAATAAATGAGTAACAATCAAGCCGACAAAATTTTCCGGGGTGGCACTATTTTAACGATGAACGACGATCGCCCCCGTGTGGAGGCCGTAGCCATAGCCGATGGGCTTATCCTCGCCGCCGGAAGTGAAGCCGAAGTCATGGCAACCCGTAATGAAAACACCGAAATCATTGACCTCGGTAATAACGTCCTCATGCCATCTTTCATCGATGCACACGGACATTTTATGAACGCGCCCCAGGTGGTCAAATGGGCTAACGTATCCGGGCCGCCAGTGGGCCCAGTAACCTGTATCGCCGATATTATCGATACACTCAAAGTTCACGTCCAAAAATCAGCACTGAAACCCGGAGACTGGATCATCGGCTACGGTTACGATGTCACCAATTTATCTGACGGACGACAGTGCAGCCGGGATGATCTAGATCCCCATTTTCCCAATAACCCGGTAATGTTAATACACAGTTCCAATCACGGCGCAGTCTTGAACTCTAAGGCTTTCGCTCTGGTAGGTATGGACGCAAATACCGAAACACCTCCCGGCGGGATGATCCTCCGCAAACAAGGCTCGAATGAACCAGACGGGCTGATCATGGAAACCGCTTTTTTACCTGTCTTTGTCAATATTCCAAAATCGAGCGAGGAGGAGCTGCTCGATACTCTCGATGAAGCCCAGCAGATTTACGCCCGAGTAGGAGTTACCACCTGTCAAGAATCGGCTAATAATGCCCATGATCTGAAATTTCTCAAAAAAGCGGCCGACCAGGGACGTTTCTATCTGGATATTATTTCCCTTCCTTTCGTGGTAGATATACCGGTGCTGGTGAAAGAATACTTTCCCGCTTTCACCGGCGGGCCGATGTCAATTCCTGACGCGGCGGCAGAGTCCTTCGGAGTTTATAAAAATCGTTTCAAACTCGGGGGAGTCAAGCTAACTCTAGACGGTTCTCCCCAGGGAAAAACCGCTTTCTGGACTCAACCCCTGCTTACACCCGGCCCGGGAGGAGAGGAAAACTGGCGCGGTGAACCCCTATTTCCCCCCGAACTTATTAACCGAGCGACGAAAGAACTCTACGATAAGGGGATACAGGTTTTCGCTCACTGTAACGGTGACGCGGCTATAGATATGATGATCGACGCGGCTAGGGCTGCGGGGGTGAAGGCAGAAGACGATCGCCGGACGGTGATCATTCACTCCCAATTCCAGCGCCCGGATCAACTCGATAGCTATGTGGAATTAGGTTTTTCCCCCAGTTATTTCACCGCACACACGTTTTTCTGGGGTAAAGTCCACGTCGAGAACGCGGGCAAGGAAAGGGCTTATTTCATCAGTCCTATGGCTTCGGCGATAAAAAAAGGTCTGCATTGCTCGAATCATAACGATTTCTCGGTCACACCGATGGAACCAATGCGAATGGTGTGGAGTGCCGTCACCCGACTCTCCCGTGAGGGCGAAGTTATCGGGCCAGACGAGCGGATCGGGGTATGGGCGGCCTTCAAGGCCATCACTATCGAGTCCGCCTGGCAGATCCGCGAGGAGGATAGCAAGGGGACGATCGAACCCGGAAAACTAGCAGATCTCGTGATTCTCGACGGTGATCCTTTAACCGTAGAACTCGACCACATCCTCAATATTCAAACTATAGAAACTTTCAAGGAGGGTGTG
Source organism: uncultured bacterium (assembly GCA_964623815.1). Taxonomy (GTDB): domain Bacteria; phylum Cyanobacteriota; class Cyanobacteriia; order Cyanobacteriales; family Microcystaceae; genus Chroococcopsis. Next base: position 87,201 of record CAZUVR010000006.1, read on the forward strand.
AGTGTCTACAAAAAAGCCTAGTGATTTGCCGTTTACCGTCATCGGCGGTTATCTTGGCGCGGGGAAAACCACCCTATTAAATCACCTCCTCGCTAATGGGGATGGCCTCCGCATCGCCGCTCTAGTCAACGATTTTGGCAGCGTCAATATCGATGTGGATCTGATCCGCTCTCACGAAGGCGAAACGATTAACTTGGCTAATGGCTGTATGTGTTGTAGTTTGGTTAACGGCTTCGCGGCGGCTATCGGTCAGCTCCGCGATCGCGCCGGGGATTTCGATCGCATCGTTATCGAGGCGAGCGGCGTAGCCTCCCCCACTAAGATCGCCGAGTACGGACGCATGTACGGTTTTCCCCTCGACGGTATGATCGTTCTCGCCGACGCGGAAGGGGTTCGCGCTCTTGCTGAGAATAAGTATGTGGGCGATTTGGTAATACGTCAATTCTGTCAAGCAGATTTAATTATTCTTAATAAAATCGATCTGGTAACAGCGACGGAATTGGGGGAGCTACGGGACTGGCTGGGTGGCATCGCTCCGGGAACCCCGATAGTCGAGGCGGTTAACGCTCGGGTGGCGAGTGATATTCTTTTCGGCCTGCATCCGGTGACTTTAACTCTTTCTGGCGGGGCTGCGGAAAATCACGGGGATTTGTTCGATACCTGGATGGGGGAGCGATTCAATCCACTGACGAGGGAAGAGATCGATCGTTTTGCCACCGGTCTTGGTGAAGACATCTATCGGGCTAAAGGTTTCGTTCATCTGTCCGAAGACCCCTACTCTCGCTATATCTTGCAGAGGGTGGGCGGTCGTTACTCCCTAATCCGAGGACAAGCTTGGGGGCAAGAAAGCCCCGTAACCCGAATTGTAGTCATCGGCAGAAGTGGGGCGATAACGCCATCGGTTCTAGAAAATATCTTGGAGTAATTATGTCTTTATCATCCTCATTAGCAAAAATTACCGTTTTTCCCGCCCGTAAGATACGCACCATGACCGAAACGCAACCGCTCGCTACAGCGATAGCGGTGGCAGATGGTAAAATCGTCGCTGTCGGCTCGATGGAGAGTATTCAACCCTGGCTCGATCGCTATCCCCACGAGATCGATAATACTTTTGCAGATAAAGTCCTCCTGCCTGGTCTCATCGATCCCCACGTTCATCCTTCGCTCCCGGCGGTAACAACTCAGTTTCCTTTCCTCGCCCCGGACGATTGGACATTACCGACTGGCGATTTCCCCGGCGCTAAAACTCCCGACGCTTACTGTCAGAGACTAAAAGAACTCTATAATCAACATACGGATTGGAGTATTCCTTTCATCTGTTGGGGCTTTCATCCCCTCTGGCACGGCGATCATTATCGCTCGCGGTTAAACGAACTTTTCCCCGACAGACCGGTCATGCTCTGGCATCGATCGTTTCACGAGTTGATCTGTAACGATAAAGCCTTGGAATGGTTGGGGTTAACCGAAGAGGCGGTTAAAGGGATGCCGGAAACCGATTGGGAGCGGGGCCATTTTTGGGAAAACGGAGCGCAACCCCTCGTAGCTAAACTCGCCCCCATACTTTTCGACCCCGCCCGTTACGCTAAGGGAATGGCGAATTTCTTCGGAATGTTGCATCGGGGCGGGGTGACTACCTGCCTCGATATGGGAATAGGCGTTTTCGGAGATCCGACGGGAGAAGCCGATCTGATCCTCAAAACGGCGGAAGAGATAAAAGCTCCCTGCAGAACCATCCTAACCCCCACGCAATTCGACTTCCTGGCCCGGGGGCAGAGTCCCGACGCGGCTCTAGAGCAAGCAGAGGAATGGGCGAAGAAGTACAAGAGCCGCCGGGTATTTCTCGATAAGCACTTTAAGCTTCAGGTGGACGGTGCTATCTACGGTGGACTTTCTCAGTATGGCTTTCCAGGCTATATGGACGGTCACGCGGGGATGTGGATGGCTCCGCCGGAAGTGTTTTTCGAGTACGCAGAACCCTTCTGGAAGGCGGGTTATCAGATTCACGCCCATATTAACGGGGATCTGAGCGCCGATCTATTTATTGACATCATCCGACGACTTCAAGAGATCAAACCCCGTTTCGGACATCGCGCCACTTTGGAACACTACGCTTTTACTCACGAGGATCAGGGGCGGCAGATGCGGGAGTTGGGGATCGTCGTGTCGGGCAATCCTTATTATCACTATATTCTCAGCGATATTTTTAGTGATCAATGGCTGGGGGTCGATCGGGGTCATTATATGACCCGCTTCGGTTCTTTAGAAAAATTGGGTATTCCCTACACTTTCCACTCCGATTGTCCGATGGCTCCCCTTTCCCCCCTTACCCTCGCTTGGGCGGCTGCGAACCGGGTGACGATTAATGGCAATCTTAACGGGCTGGAAGAGAAAATTAGTATCGATGCGGCTTTACGGGCGATCACGATCGATGCGGCGTGGATTCTCCGTCGTGAAAACGAGATCGGTTCTTTGCGCCCCGGGAAAAAGGCTGATTTCGCCGTGTTAGAAGCCGATCCTTATGAAGTGGGAGTGGAAGGCTTGAAGGATATTCCCGTGCGGGGAGTGGTTTTTGAGGGGGAAGTTCACCCCCTATAGGATAAATTGATTATCGGGCTTGTGAGGCGTAAAAGGCTATGGTGATTACGCCACCTAATAGAGCGATCGCGGCTAGCCCTAAAATAATATAATTGCGTTTTTGCTTAGCATCGGGAGGTACTGCTTCATAAACTTTCGGCTCTACGGCAAAGTTATTTAAGCGTCCGCCTTCTTCGGTGGTATAGGGCATGATTAAAACCTCTGTATGAATATTTATCGACCTCTAGGGTCTATTTTTGCCATACTACAACAATTCTTGTTAAAAGTGAATCACCTGTAGTAGTGATAAATACTTATTAGGTTAGTCACTTTAAGGTTTACAAACGGAGAGAGAGGGATTCGAACCCTCGGTACGGACTTACGTACCGTACAACAGCTTAGCAGGCTGCCGCTTTCAACCACTCAGCCATCTCTCCAGACGACAGAATCTTATCATAACATACTAGCTCGCTCTAGAAAAGCATTCGTGACAAAAAAGGCTAGAATCTTTATCTAGCCTTTTTGTCGCTTATCTCAGGAGAGCTTTAACCAATTTAGGGTGTAACTGTTCTGAGGTGAATTGCGGCTCGTTCGGGGGGTATAATTCTTCTTCCAAGAAGTTGAAGCCGTACTGCTGACTCAAAGACATTAACTCTTTGGTCCGCTCACAGCTTTTTAACTTTTCTTTTAGTTCCGCGTCGGTTTGAGCTTTTTGGGAAAAGGATTGTACTTGACTGATAGACATAGGGATTACCTTGTTTATTTATCCTACAATTTCTCTGAAAACATCTTAATTTTATTCTAGTCAATTATTTTTATCGAATGCAATAGATAGGAATCAAAGCTTTATTTATATTTGCTACTTACAATTAATTTTTAATAACAAAACTTAGTAAACTACTTGGATTTTTGAATACCTGAAACATTCAAATCCTTACTAAATAACAATTACGGGTTCCTGTCAATAGTAACAATAAGCTGAAAAAAACTAGTGAGGAATGACGGATCATCTCTCACTCCTCACTACTCTTTAGTCATTTCTCTCACGGCGTTTGCACTTGAGGGAGACCCATACTGTAATTTAAAGCTCTGGAATTGAGATTGTAACTAATTTCACCCGCCAGGAGTAGCGATCGCAAAAAATGTTCCAAATCCGAACCGATGCGACGTAGATTATACTCGGTTAGCTCTGCGCCATTGTAGGACTCTACCAACTCATCGAAGCGGCGATAAACTTTCTGTAAAGCCACCTCATCCCAGATAAATTCATTATCCGGATCGATGTCGAGAGTCAGAACCTTTTCACTGGGGGCTAACTCATTATCTTCAATTTCTGCGGTAAAAATACGCACATGACGGGTAGTAGACTTCAATAGCATGGCTATAAGTTCAAAAATAAATTAGATATTAAGATTCTGCCACATAACCTAAGACCAAGGATCGGGCAGGGGGCGAAAAGAAGAATTTACCTCCCAACCCGAGGGATCATCGTCAAAATTATCGGAAACGACAGTCTCTTTGCCCATATCTAATTCTTCCTTCAACTCGTCCCAATCCCCAGGATCGGTTAACTCCTCATAGACAGGATTGCGCCTCGGGGAAACGATCGTTTCTTTATCGTAGGAGAAATCAACCATCGTCGCGGTTGCCGAAATATCCTCCGGTTCTTCTGGAATTTTCGGGGCTGGTTGTGCGGGAGCCGGTTCCTCTATCAGCCCTAACTCCTGTTTTAGAGACTGTAACTCTTTCACGGCGGATGCCAATAGAGATTCTAAACTGTGTATCCTCTTCATCATCGTCCCTGGTACGGGTTCGGGGCTTGACGTAACTTGAGCTTCTTGTTTGATCGTGTCACCGATGACTCTATCGATTTCTTCAAAAGTGGTATCACCCCGCAATACCAATTCTAAAGCGTAGCTGACGAGAGAGCGGAAACCATCAGCGATCGCCATTCTCTTAATCATCGCCGGCTCGAGATTATGAGCGATCAATCCCTGTAGGCGCGGGGTGATCCGCAACACTTCATAAACGCCCACCTGCCCGTGATAGCCCGCCCCGTTACACTGTCGGCATAACCGGCCCCGCTCCCTGGCTTGCTCGATTTCCTCTGGGTTGAGGCTATTGGCCTTGTAAATGGTACCCCGTTTCAAAGTTTCGGGGGAAAGCTTATAGAGTTTGATTTCTTCCGGAAGTGGTTGATGTTTCAGGCGACAGGTAGGACAGACACGACGCAAGAGACGCTGATTGATGGAGCCGATCAGAGTTTCGGCGATGAGAGAAGAATCCACCCCGCTCTTATGGAGTCGCGCCAGAGCTGCACTAGCATCATTGATCGGTAGACAGGAAATCACCAAATGACCTTTTTGGGCGGCTTCCATCGCCCCCTGAGCCGTCGCCGGTTCTTCCAGACGATCGATTCCGATAATATCCACATCTTGATTTAAGAAAGAGCAGAGCATCGAGTCGTAAGTTACTCCTTTAGAGGGGGCGATTTCTACTTGGGTGATGCCCTCGAGCGTGCGTTCGATCGGATCTTCTATAGTAGATATATTCACTCCATCTTGATTCCGGTGTCTCAGCAGGGAATAGAAAGTCGTCGATACGCCCGAACCGGTAGGAGCCGTTAACAATATCAACCCTGCTTTACTCTCTAACATTTGTTCGATTTCTTTCTTCGTTTCTGGGAGGATAACCAACTCTTCGAGACGGGCAACATCTGACTTATAATCCACTACCTTGATCAAGAGTTTTTCACCGTGATTAGTCGGTAGGGTATGCACCCAGAAATCTACCCGCCGTCCCGAGAAAGTTTTTTGCATCTTCCCTTTTTGCGGCTTAACTTTTTGAGTAATATCTAACTCGGCACTTAGTTTGATGCGAGAGCTAACTGCACCGTAAATTTCTTTAGAGATCGGATTAAACCCTTGACAGATTTTGCCATCCTGACGGAACTTAACCAACATCTGCGTTTCTTGCGGTTCGAGATGAATTTCCGAGGCGCGATTTTCTATAGCGCTTACTAAAATATTATTAACCAGTGTCACCACCGGGCTTTGATTGCTCTGATTGATTAAATTTAAGTCCTCATCAGGTTCATCACGACGGCTAGAGGGAGCGTGATTATCTTCAAAAATATCGGTAACATCTACCAATGTTTCTAAATCTTGGTCTTTTAAAGTTCTGGTTTGAGTCGCTGTGCTTAATTTACGGACTCGGTATTTCTCCATCAACTGATTGTAATCTTGCAGAGAAATAACCCGGCGGTCAAATTGCAAATCTCTCATCCTTAAAATTCTTTTTAAATCGTCTAGCGACTCTTTATTATTGGGATTTACCATCGCCAATACGAGAATTTGAGCGGGAGAAGTTTCGTAACTTAAAGGGATTATTTGATAACGTCTACAAATATCGAAAGGTATTAAAGTTTTAAATAAATGTTCTATTTTTTCCCAGTTGACACTATCAGTTTCAGGGTCGAGAATCTCTACCCCGTGCAGGATTTTTAAATTAAATAGATGGTCTTGACGATGTTGCCGTACTAACTCTGGGGGAAGAGGACGGCCCGTGACTTTTTCTAGGATCTCTAATAAAGGGCGGTTGCTCTTGCGCTTTTCAATCAATACCTGTTGTAGTTGGGGTAAAGTGATATATCCTGACTGTATTAATTTATTGGCAAAAGGAGGCAGTGTTAGGGGTGCATCATTCGACATCTGTACTTAATCCAGTAATAAAGCTTACCTATTATTCTTAGAGTTCCCCAAGAGAGAGGTATAGTTATCATAAAATCATGATTGTTTGGCTCCTGCGGATTCGAGCTTGAAGATAAACAGAGGTTTACTGCCGCCAGATAAGAGTTATACACTATACCTGTAAAATAAAATCTATTTTTAATCAATAAATATGAAACGTCGTCGATTTATAGCTTATTCGGGTTTGGGATTCGCTAGCTTTGCCTTTACGGCTTGTGGAGGGGTAAAGAATCCTCTCACTCCCGAGCCGGATAAGCTCGACCTCGGTAAATTGGAAAAGAAATCTCTTACCCTCGGTTTCGTGCCGAGTAATGATTCAGCTCCTCTAATCATCGCCGCGACGCAAGGGATTTTCGATCGCTACGGCTTGAAAGTCACCCTGAAACGTTACAATACTTGGGGAGAGATAGAGGATGGCTTATTAAGTTGGCAATTGGACGCGGCTCAGACTCTATACGCCATGCCCCTATTAGCTAGATTAGGGAAAAAACAAGCAGCGATGGTTTCCCTGATGAATCTTAACGGCAACGGTGCCGCCATCACCCTGAGCCAGAAACTCTGGCGTAAGGGCCTCCGACCTGGCAGTTGGTACGTTAATTTTCAAGAGTTCAAAAATAATATAGATCAGCTCGCATATGGTGAAAATCAACCCCTAATTGTGGCGACAGAAGCCGATACCGCCATAGAAAGCTATCTGTTTCGCTACTGGTTGGCAAGTTTGGGACTCGAACCGGGAAGAGATGTTAAATTAGAGACGATCGCTCCCTCCCAATTGATCCACAAACTACAAGCCGGTACTATCACCGGATACGCTGTTTCCGAACCTTGGAATCAACTGGCAACGTCTCAAAAACTCGGTTTCATACCCTATCTCAGCCGCGACATCTGGAAGGGCCACCCCAATAAAATTTTAGGGGCGATGGCGGGATGGGTTGATAAGTATCCCACCACCGCCCGGGCTTTAGTGGCAGCTCTCATCGAAGCTTGCAAATGGGGTGACGTACCGGAAAATCGCCAAGAATTGGGCCCGATTCTCGCCAGTAAATCCTATCTCAATCAGAATGCGGCCTTGATTACTGGTTCTCTAGGCGGCGATTATAAATTTGAGAAATTAGATGCGGCTGGTGGAAGCAGTAAAAGCGTACCAGATATGAATATCTATCATTATCGCTCCACCAATTATTTAAAAAATCCCGATCATGTTAACTACCCCTGGCATTCTCAAGCTATATGGGTATTAACCCAGATGATTCGCTGGCGGAAATTAGACTTATTAGAATATCCCGCCGATGGAGATAGAATCATCGATAAAACCTACCCCGTCGCCGTCTACGAAGACGCAGCTAAATATTTAAAAATCCCCCTGCCGAAAGAGAAGATGAAAAAAGAGCCGGCAACATCTTTCATCGATGGGCGCGGTTTCGATCCGGGCGAACCAGTAGCATACTTAAATCAATTTGAAATACGATCGACTTAGAAGCAGTGAATGGCTAGTGGCTAGTGATGAGGGTTTTGACTATTAAGAAATAGCCAGATATGGCTGAAATGGTAATTTCATAGCTGAAAATAGAAAGGAGTGTCATTACTTTTGAACCATCCATGCCAGCTAAAACGCTACAGTATGCTTATTTCCCCGGGTGTGTGGCTCAGGGAGCCTGCCGGGAATTGTATCTATCCACCGCAGCCTTAACTAAGGCTTTAGGTATCGAATTAATAGAACTGAAAAAAGCCGCCTGTTGCGGTTCGGGAACTTATAAGGAGGATTCTCAACTTTTAGAAGATACTGTTAACGCCCGTAATATCGCTTTAGCCGAATCTCTCAATTTACCTTTACTCACCCATTGCAGCACCTGTCAGGGGGTTATCGGTGCCGTCGATGAGAAGCTCAAGGAAGCGAAGACAGAAAACCCCCATTATCTGGAGCAGGTTAACGGTTATTTAGAAAAGGAACATTGTTCGCCCTATCACGGTACTACGGAAGTGAAACACCTGCTCTGGGCTTTAGTCGCGGATTACGGGTTAGACAATCTTCGAGAGAAAGTTACCAAAAAATTAACGGGTTTGAAGTGCGCTGCTTTCTACGGTTGTTATCTTCTGCGGGCGCAGAAAACCTTATCCTACGATGATCCAATACAACCTCGATCGATGGAAAATGTATTTAGTACTATCGGTGCCGAGCCTGTATACTATGTGGGGCGTACCCAATGCTGCGGCTGGCCTCTATCTAGTTATGCCACTACCCAATCTTTTACAATGGCTGGTACTCATATTCAAGCCGCTATAGACGCGGGCGCGGATTGTTTGGTGACACCCTGCCCTCTCTGTCATCTCAATTTAGACTCCCGACAACCAGAGGTAGAAAGGGTAATCGGCAGGAAATTGGGTTTACCTGTCTTACATTTACCCCAGTTGGTAGGCTTGGCTCTCGGTATCGAACCAGGTAAGCTGGGAATCGATCGTCATGTAGTATCGACTAAATCCGTTTTGGAAAAGTTAGCTTATTAATTCTTAGTGACAAAGTTTTATCGAACCGGTTAAAACCCTGTTTTGTCGGTATTTATACTTAAATAAATTAACTATCTCTCTAATTTATTTAGTTAAATACCGATTCACTATATTTAATATTAATATTATTATTTAAGTAAGTTTAATCAAACTTAATATAAGTGATACAAATCACAATAAAAAAAGGTTCATATCACATTTTTAATGCTCGTATATATTTAAAATAACTATTAAAGTAAGATAATTATCGTCTTATTAAAACCTCAAAACAGGAAAAGAGAGGCTTTTTATGTTGTTAAATATTCGTCAAAAAAAGCCGGAACTGGAAAATAATCCAGGCTCGCGCCAGAATAGTCTGTTTTCCCCCACCGATACAGGTGAAAATACTGACTGTTTATTAGCTGAAATTATTTTTCAGAATCAGAGGGGAAAAATTTTTCAAATAGAGAGTTCTGAGCCTAGTGTGGCGGCTACATACGAGGTGGCCCTTAAAGACGATAATCGCTCCATAACCTTTACTCTATATCACCTGAGAAAATGGTGCGCCGCTTTAGAGAAGAAAATTTTATCGGCAGCCCAGGCGGGAGAATTGTTATATTCAGATTCTCTATTAAGACAGAGAAAAAATATTAACCTGAAATTTCATACCCATAGACTGAAAATAATAGTACATCAAAAAAGCTTCGATTTAAAATGGCTGATAGACGTAGACTTTAGCACTTCCTATTCTTACGGAACATCTCATGGTAGGAAAATACTGAAGAATTTAATTATTGACGTTTTAAATGAAATAGAACAAAGAAGCGATATATCTATAGAAGACATAGGTAAAAGAGATTGGTCTGAACTAATCAGAGCGGGAATAGAAAAATCTCTCGGGACTTCTCAATATAATAAAATTTCCGTACTATATCGCACTCAAACTCTACCTATAAAATTCACTCAGATTAAAGGCAGTATTTATGGATAATTGGATTCTAGCCCTGTCCCAATATTATCTAACTGATTACGGCAATGAGTTTAAAAAGAGTATATCTAATCCTTACCCTGTTCAGATTTCCTGGTTCGGAAGAATACCGACTATAAAAAATTCTCAATACTTATTATCCGCAGTCAGAGTTTCTGGGGTGAAAGTGCCCGTGGGGAATAAAAATTTGCTATTTGTTGAATTAGCAGACATCTCCGTTACTCACACGATCGTCTGTTTACAAAAAAATAGTAACTTTCTCGATGAAATAGAGCCCCTATTCGAGTTCCAACTCGCTACAAAAGATGAGGTCGCTATCGGTGTAGTTAACTTTCTTGCGAGTTGTATGAATGCTTGCGGCGAGAAAGATTGTTCCTATTTAACTGAGCGCCGACATCAAGATTATTGGTTTAGACTGGCGAGTATTGAAGCGAAGCGCCTCGATGCAGATGTTCAAATTTGGGAGATTTTTGAGAAAAAAGGGCGTTACTGAATGAGATAATTAAACATTATCTTAGTGGCTCAGTACTAAGTTTTACTGCCATTTAGACTTGAAATAGTTGTTTAAATCATTCACATGACAGAATAAAACCACTAGACGTTTAGTCTAGTGGCTGGGGGAACTAAGAATTTCAGAGCTAGTTATTGTTTTCTCTAGAGGAATTGGCTTTTATTGTGACGAATCGAAGTGTCTTGTAGTATTACGGCTCATTTTAATAGTAAACTCACTAGCCGAAGGATGAGGTCTTTCTGGATCTATAGTTTTTGTAGTCCGCTTCCAATCCTCAGACTTAGCTAAACAAGCAATGATAGTTTTGTTTTCGTTTCGGTATAAACGCATCCATATTTGTCCATCATTTTCGCAGAAAAACTCTTCCAACCAAATATTGGTATCGACGTAGACAGGTTTTTGGCTTGCTAAAAAACTAGCTTTCTTAGCAGTTAATTTAAATCCCTTTTGCATTTCTATTTTTCCTTGATAAAAGAGATAATATTTAGGTCCTCCCACCCGCCACATCCGTTGAGAACAATGGGGACAATAAAACTTTTGAGTTTTTTTATATCTGCTTCTTTTATTAGCCATGACAATGTAAATTATTAATAATGTTATTGCAAAATCAACCTACAAAAACCATGCTTATGGGTTAACTTTAGTTGTTAAAATTTTAATGAAGTATTTGACTGTTTTTGTATTAATTTAAGGTGGACTTATTCTAATAAATCCGTGATTTGTTGCTACACGATTGGCTTTATTTCCCATTCTTGCATAAGCCAGAATTTCTTTTGGGTAATGGGGCACAGGAACAGTTAACAACAGTTCACCGTCTTTATCAATCGGGATAAGTGAATTTAATAATTTTTGGGTTTCTGAATAGGTTTTCATTGTTTATTTTTCAAAATGGTCGTTATTTATCTTTAGTAATTTATACGGGTTAATCTGGATAATTAACAAAATAAAACTAGAAAAATAGTATTTATTTTTTCTAGTTTTTAGAAAAAATGAATATTTTTATTCATCGTTATATATCGCGGTTATTAAAAGAAAAATATTGCTATTTAAAAATATGATACAAAAACCTATTTCAAAATACATATATCTATGGATAGATGAAAAATATAACTCTAAGCTGTTTAGAAGCCAGAGTCAATTAAAGCAGTTGCTCCCACATCTTGAATTTACTTTTGCTCTAAAGTAAATTCACATATATTTGTACTAAATTTACTTGTCAGACACTCCTTTACAGTAGAAGTGACCAGTAGCTAGTGGCTAGTTAGTGGTCACTGGTCACTAGCTACTAACAAACATGATTTAGTATTCCCTTCTACTATCTGTTCAAAGATTTCGTCAATTCCTTTATCTCTTGGATAGTCACTTGCAGTCTTGTTCCACTCCATTAATAGGCGGTATTTTTCCTCTTCAGTCATCAGGTATAGCTCGACAATTAGACGATCTCGACCCACGGCAATACTTTTTAATAAAACCTGCAATTGTGTTGCTAAACGCCCAATAGTAGAGATTTCAAATATAGTTACATTGTATTCAAAAATAACGAAAAATAGAAGGGCTGTATTGAAAAAACTTACTTTGATACTAAAGGTGTTATTACTATTATTGAAATTTGCTAAGAAGCCTTGTATTTCTTGGTGGGTATCCCTATTTATATATTTATAAAGTATGTCAGGAATATTACTTAATTGTTTTGCAACTAATCCGTTACCCCTCTTTTATCTCAGGGTAAACGCATCTTATTTTTAAAATGCTTATTGGGCAAGGATTTCAGCCATTATAAAGTTGTGTCACTAAAAACTAAAACGTTTACTGGGTAATGATTACAGCATTTAGATGCGTTTGCCCTGGCTTTCTGTAAGAGCATTATCAACCTTTTCCAACAATGAATGGAATTTAGGTTGTCTTTCCTTATCCGTAAAGATATTGAGGTACTGAGTGGATCTTACGGACGGGTAATTAGTGAGCCTAACTGCCATGGCAATATTTTTTATTTCCGTCTCTCTAAACAGTAAAATCTTTAAAGCTGTTAATAAAGTAGATAAAAAAGCTTTGTTTTTGTCAGTGTTGTAATTTTTTCAATAAGAGTTATATCGCTCTAGAAATGATAAGTCTCTTTCTTAAAGCTCTTATCGAAAGAATGGTTGTTTTGTAAGGCTAATTTGTCTGGTGATTTGATATTTTCAATAAATTCAATCGGGGATAATCTGAATTCACTACGAAAAGGAGAAAGGTAGAGATGTACCTTGTTTGGCAACTTTTCCGAATAAAAGTCTATCCGTACTCCATCCCGTTTTTAATCGAGCATCTACGAAATATGATTCTGCTGCGGTGGGACCTCCGAAATAGTAAACGAAAATTTATAAATATTAAAACTAATGTGTAATTTATAGAAATTGCCATAAAATGCGGTTTATTTGGGCTTAAGACTAGAAAATGCAAGATAAACAAAGATAAAGAAATTCAGAGAAAGATAGTACTGTCAAAAATAGATATTATTGCCATAAACCACCATTAATCATAAAAATTTAAAATCGACCTTTAGATATTAGAACCATCTTCTAGTTTTTAGTTATTTCTTACTGAAGAGTTCGTTGACTAGTAATCGATTTTTTTTCTTTTTGTGATCCAGTTATTAACATTTTTTGAGTATTCTCCTAAAATGTAATCTACGATAACATTTTCTTTATTCGTGATACATAATTTATCGTCTCATTTCAAAAGATATGAACTTTTACCTCAACCTATTTCTCCATATTTTACCAGGAGAAATTACTGATCTTGTTGTCTGTACACATCTAGGAATAGCCATAGTTTTTAGTAAAATCACTAAAAATAATCATGGTTAAGCAAACTGGTCAATATATTTAAGTGATCGTTAAACCCGTAAAAACACGTAAATATGTTACCTATGTAAATTCAACATTTAGTCATTCTCTCTGAACTCATTCATCTAGCACCTAGGAATAATAGATTTAACCAAGAACGAAAGTAATTAAGAAATTCAGTGAGCCAGCTCACTAACTCCTCTAAATCAAAAATTACTCGATAGTTAGGGAGGGCTATCTTCGCCTGTCCATAATAGAACCTTGATTTCTTTTATTTTCTGGGTTATTTCACCCCGGTAAAAAACTTTATTGAGAATACTCACGAATCCTGCAAAACATATGCCCGCTAAAAATTTACAAACTTATAGCCCTATTGATAATCTATTATTAGGGTCTACCAATGATAGTGTTACTCAGCTAAATAATTCTTCGTATGATATTTTTCCACGTAAAATACGAAAAATTTCAAGTACGACACTAACAACAGCTACTTTGACCAATACTACAGGAACTATTGTAGTTAAAGGTGTTAATGATAAACCGGTTGCTAATACTGATAGTTATGCCACTCAAAACAGAGCAGTTACTTTAGCAAGTGTCACCGCTGCCATTAACTCGCCTGAAACCATTTTTGCCCCGACAGCAACACCGAGTAAAGTGGCTACCGATGGAACGGGTAGTGCGGGTGATTACGAACTAGGCATGGAATTTTCCACTGCCCAAGCTGGACAAATTCAAGCACTTCGCTACTACAAAGCCCCTGGAGAAACAGGAAGCCACATCGGGCGTATCTGGTCAAGTACCGGGCAGTTGTTGGCGAGTGTCACCTTCAGTAATGAAACCGCATCGGGTTGGCAACAACAGTCATTGAGTACACCCTTGACTCTTGCAGCTAATACCCGCTACGTCGCATCTGTTAATACTAATACCTATTATGGCATTGCCCAAAATGCTTTAGCAACCCCGATTACCCAAGGAGATTTGACCGCTTGGAAGGGCGTCTTTAACGAAGTACCTGGAGCGAGGCCTACGCAAACCTTTCAAAATAGCCATTACTTTCGGGATATTGTTTTTGTCCCTAGCGTACCCCCCATCACAGGAAATCTCGGAACCTTGGTGAGTTTGACTCCGGTCACCTTGAGTCTTAATGAGGGCAATAGTGGCACGACGGCTTTTAATTTTACGGTGAGCCTCAGTGGAGCGAGTAGTCAGACGGTTACCGTTCCCTACACGGTCAATAATGGCACGGCTCTGGCGGGTTCCGACTATATCGATAACGATGGCAACTTAACTTTTAATGCGGGGGAAACCACCAAGACCATTACGGTGCAGGTCAATGGGGATACGGTACCAGAAGGCAATGAGACTTTTATCGTTAATCTGGGAAGTCCTACCAATGCTAATCTCGGTTCTACCACCTCCACAACGGCTACCATCCTCAATGAGGATACGTTGACCGGAGTAGGGAGCAACACTGAAAGCGTTTTTGCCCCGACGACAACACCAACTAAAGTGGCTACCGATGGAACGGGTAGTGCGGGTGATTACGAACTAGGCATGGAATTTTCCACTGCCCAAGCTGGACAAATTCAAGCACTTCGCTACTACAAAGCCCCTGGAGAAACAGGAAGCCACATCGGGCGTATCTGGTCAAGTACCGGGCAGTTGTTGGCCAGTGTCACCTTCAGTAATGAAACCGCTTCGGGTTGGCAACAGCAGTCATTGAGTACACCCTTGACTCTTGCCGCTAATACCCGCTACGTTGTATCTGTTAATACTAATGTCTATTATGGCATTGCCCAAAACGCTTTAGCGACCCCGATTAGCCAAGGAAATTTGACCGCTTGGAAAGGAGTATTTAACGAAGTACCTGGAGCGCGGCCTACTCAAACTTTTCAAAATAGCCATTACTTTCGGGATATTGTTTTTGTCCCTAGCCTACCTCCCATCACAGGAAATCCTGGAACTCTAGCTTTCAGTGCAGCCACCTTCAGGGTCAACGAAGACGGTACCCCTGTTGCCGTAGTGACGGTTACTCGCACCGGCGGTAGTGTGGGCGTTGTAGGAGCAACGGTTACCCCGAGCAATGGGACGGCCACTGCTCCTGCAGATTATAGCAGTAGCCCAATAGCCGTGAGTTTTGCCGATGGAGACATGACACCTAAAACGGTTATTGTTCCTATTGTTAATGACACTTCCGTTGAAGCGGCTGAAACGATTAATCTGAGTTTAGGGAGTCCTACTGGTGGGGCAATTTTGGGTACGCAGAGAACAGCCGTGCTGACCATCGTTGATAATGACTCTTTACCAACGGTCAGCGTGAGTCCAAGCACCTTGAGTCTTAATGAGGGCAATAGTGGGACGACGGCTTTTAATTTTACGGTGAGCCTCAGTGGAGCGAGTAGTCAGACGGTTACTGTTCCCTACACGGTCAATAATGGCACGGCTCTTGCGGGTTCCGACTATATCGATAACGATGGCGGCTTAACTTTTAATCCGGGCGAAACCAGTAAAAAGATTACGGTGCAGGTCAACGGGGATACGGTAACGGAAGGCAATGAGACTTTTAGCGTCAATCTCGGAAGTCCTACCAATGCTAATCTCGGTTCTACCTCCTCCGCAACGGCTACTATCCTCAATGAGGATAATTTATCTAATGGATCGTGGGGCAATAATACGTTGGAATTTACCGGGCCATTTCCGAGCTGGGTCAATCTCAAGACTGTATACGGTGCTCTTGGTAACGGCAGTGCAGATGATACCCAAGCAATACAGCGAGCGCTTAACGATCTTGCAGCTACGGGCAAGCCGAGTGTGCTCTATATACCAGGGGGAACTTACAAGATCACCCAACCCCTTAATTTATTCAAAGCCCGGAATGTGGCGATCGTCGGTGAATCTCCTGACCTCGTCACCTTACGCTGGGCAGGATCTGCAGGTGGAACGATGCTTAATTTTGAAAATACCGCCTACAGCAGACTGCAAAGAATAACCTTTGACGGTGCCAACATAGCGGGAGATGGGTTATGGCTTAAGTGGAACGGACAGGGCGAGAACTTTCCAACGACTTTTGATATTTCCGATAACGTATTCAAGAATCTGAAAGTTGGGGTTCGTGGTGGAGACATGAACGGTAGCTATCAGAATACCGCAGCTGAGGTTTCTATACAACGCACCAAGTTTCTAGGAAATACAGAGGCCGGCATTGTTCTGGATGACTACAACACGATCGATTGGTGGGTTCGCGACTCACGTTTTGAGAACAATAGAAATGGAATCAGAAACGATTTCGGAAATTTCCAAGTATCTAACTCCGTCTTCAAAAATTCGACCGTTGGCGATATTTTCGCACAAAACAACGGCATTATGGGGCTTCGCAATAACTACTCCATCGGTTCGCCTTACTTCTACAAAGCAGGTGGGCCAACCGGGGCGGGGCTGACCGCGGTTATTCAGGGTAATGAAATACTGGATGTTACTGATTCGGCTATACAGATTCCCAATGCCGGTCCTGTGACCCTGTTCGATAATACGATCCGCAATAGTGCCGGTAATACAAGAGCGCCCGTTTCTTTCGGTGGGTTTTCTCCCGGTAACATCGTCTCTGTAGGTAACACCTTTAGCGTTGCTAACCCCATCCAGAACAACAGCAATAATCGTATCCTTACTTTTGACGATAGGGTTGTTAGCCCCTCTACGATCGTAGTTCCCGAACCAAGTTTACCGGCGACTCCCGCTAGAGCCTCGGCTGTGGTCATTGAAGTGACTGAAAGAACCGGAGCCGGTATACAAGCGGCCATCGATCGAGCCGCGCGAGATTACGCTGGTCAGCGTCCGATCGTTCATCTTCCTGCAGGAGGCTATCTTGTCTCCTCGACTATTACGATTCCTGCGGGCAGTGATCTTCGACTCGTGGGCGATGCGGGATACCAAGGTAGTGCGGGTAAGTCGTCTAGCTTATCTTGGACCGGACCGATGAATGGAACGTTGCTCGCTATAGAAGGGCCCTCTCGGGCGGTTGTTCAAGACATCTCCATCAATGGAGCTTCTCAGAGCCAGATGCCCAGAGGAATAGTTATTAAAGGAGTTGACCAACCCGACGGACGTATTTTGCTAGATCAACCGATTACCAACGGCTTTGCTAATACGGGTGCTGCTTTGAGGGTAGAAGGGCTTGATCACACAAGCGTTGATGCCATTAACTTTAACTTAGCGGGAAATCAAGGCATCAGTGTTATCGGGGGGCCCCTAACAGCCGCAGGGCAAGCCACTACGTCAAGTGTTAATCTCTTCGGAGGCACGGGCGGATCGTTAGGGCCGGGTCCATCCTTTAATGTCGATCGAGGTGGACGACTCTTAGTGCGCGATTACTGGTACGAAAACGGTGGCGCAAATAAAGTTCCCTCCGTCAATCTGACCGGTTCCGGTACTTTGACACTGGATAATTTGTACTTAGCGTTTCAAGGAGCTGCTTCTGGAAGTTTGAGTACGATCGATAATTTTAGTGGGCAAGCTACTTTCAATGGTGTCAACTTTGTGGGAACCTCTCTTGATGTCAGAGGTAACAATCCAGACGCGGATCTGTTAGTTTTAGGCTCATCGTTTGTTCCCCGGAATGGAGCCTCTTCTACCTTTTCTAACTCCACCACTGCAGGACAGATTTCATTTCTTCAAAATGCACGTGATACTAGCAGTGGATTAACCCAGTATGCTAATCAGGGCATAACTGATACGTCTTGGCTACGTTCGATGCTTACGCCGTTACGGCAAGAGACAATAATGGATCGTTCCCTTGGCGTACCCTCGAGCGCAACTGATCTGATGCTGATGCGTATAGGCATGGAAAATGTGACCGATGGGTTCATTATTACGAATTAACAGTTTAACGCTAGTTATCATCCAAGATAAAAATTTATAAACTAAATCACTCTGAACATTATTTGTTCAGAGTGATTTAGTTTTTGCTTTGATATATTTCTAGTTCTATCAAACGAATAGATAAGATGATCTCAGCTAGCATACGCTCAAGGGCATAATACCAACCAGCCCAACCGTCTAAAATACCGCCTTTAAGCACGAGGCAGTAAATGAAGACAATAAAGGGGGCGAAAATTTTTTTTCTGCGGATACGATCGCCTAAAGACAGTTCATCAACAGGCGTATTCCGTATTTTTTTAGCTTCTATGATCATATAGCGATTTTGTGCCCACAGCCAACGATCTAAGGATTTTCGATCGTCGTGATTGATATAGCCGGTAAGCATGGCGGACTTGCCATCAAGTCGTAAAAGTTGCGTGTGTCCGTCATCTATGTACAGCGCTTTATTTTTTTCAAAGAGAACTTGTCGGGGAGGAAGTATTGTGCCTCTTAGCGGTTGGCCAAAAATACAATACCTGAATCTAACGTAATACCCATTTATCCGGCCGTCATCCGGTAACGACTCAATTTCTGATATTAATTCATCGGTAATTGTATAATCAGCGTCTAAAGATAAAACCCATTTAGAGTGGATTTTTTCTAGACCATAGTTCCACTGGATCGCATGGGTATCAAATTTTCTTTGATAGACTTGAACTTGCTGATAGGACTGTAAGATCTCAAGAGTATTATCATCGCTATAGCTGTCAATAACTATAATGGTTTTTGCCCAGCTTAGTTTTTGAATATTACGATCGATATTGGGAGCTTCGTTGTAGGTAAGTATTAGAGGAGTTATTCGATCGAGCAACATAATTAAAATAAAAAGAAACCAAGAAATGGATAGATTTACTAAGACATTTTCACGAGTAATTCAAAATCATCAAGATACTGCTGAGCAATTTTACCGTAACTAAAATCCTGTACCTTTTGAGTCGCGTTATTACCTATCCTACGGGTTTTCTCCCAATTAGCGATCGCATAAATGAGAACATCTGCCAGGTTAGAAACGGCTCCGGGGCCGCGATGGTCAAAAAAGTAACCCGTCTTATCGGCTTCAATAAAGTCTTTAAAGCAAGCCAAATCTGAAACGATGGGAATCAGTCCTGAAGCCATTGCTTCGAGGGGGGCAACCGGAAACGATTCTCCCTTTTCGGCGATGGAAGGATAGCAAAATAAATCGGCGCGGCGATAGGCGTCAGCTAGTTGATTCACATCAAAAATAGGTAAGGAAAATTCTACCTGAGAATTTCCAACTTTGGATTTTAGGCTATTGAGATAATCTTCACCTCCCCCTCCTTGATTTTCCTTAAAAGGTCCAATAATTTTTAATCTAGTTTGTGGGAATTGCTCAGAGATGAGGTTAAAGGCATCTATTAAAAGATTAAGTCCTTTCTCCGGGTGAATTCTGCCGACGTAAAGAATGGTTTTGTCTTGTGTTGGACAGCGGGGTAAAGGGGGCGGAGAAAAAACACGGGTATCAACGGGATTAGGAATGACCTTAATTCGTGAAGTGGCTGGGGGAAATTGGCTGGCGATCGCATCTCGAATTACACCGGATAATGCGACAAAGCGAGCAACTTTTGTATATAAGAAGAACTGTCCTTTGGGAAAACGGCCGACATGAGTAACAACCCGGCCAGCGTCGGCACGAAAAAATGGCGCAAAAACAGGTAACCAGAAGTCATTAATAATCAAAATATCAGCCTGGCCGGGTAGAGATGGCAACGTCAGGAAGGAATAGGCTAGATCCTTTAATAAATCAACGATTATCGAACTACTTTGAGGAAAGCCGGCTTTCCTTAAATACCGTACCCCATCGATCACTTCCCGTTCGGGTTGGCCGGGATAAGAGCGACAATAAATAGTCACTTGATGCCCTTGATGAGCGAATTCCTCGGCTAAACCTTGCCAGATTCGGGAAGTAGAGCCGCCTTGCAAGGCGGGCACCGGAAGCCACGGGCCTGTAACGATAGAAATAATCACGACGGCGGTTGTCTCCTCTTTTAAAGTTGAATACAGTTGGGTGTCGTCCCACCGTAGAGAATCCAAGAGTAAACCCTGGCCATACTTTGGGCGATGACATTCCAACTATATTTAGTTTCCACTAAGTTCCTTCCATGACAGCCCATAGCAAGGCGCCGGCTATCAGACATCTCCATCCCATCAACCAAGGCATCGAGTAGTGCCTGTTCGCAATTTTCTATCCACCAACCGCATTGATAACTTGCTAAATCTTGCCAGGGAGTACCTTGAGTGGTGATCACCGGTACTTGATAGGCTAAAGATTCGGCGATCGCAATTCCGAAATTTTCTGAGTGAGTTGGTAATACAAACAGATCGGCGTGGCCCATAGCAGCAGCCTTTTGACTGCCGGAAAGCATGCCCGTAAATGTCACTTGTGGCTGTAACTCCAAGTCTGCTATGAGTTTTTCTAGTTTACTTTGATAACCGATCAAGTCCGGCCCGGCAATAACCAGATGCCAATCAGGAAATTGAGTGGCTAGTTTTTTCCAAACCAAGATTAAATTATTTATCCCCTTTTTAGGATGGATTCTAGATAAAAATAAAAGCCATTTTTTATCTACAAGTCTAGGGAACTGTTTTGAGAGAACTTCTCGAGCGGGTAAATTATTGAGTTCAGGTAGCTTAACCCCATTGGGAATGAGGGCTACAGGTTGGCAGAAATTAAGCCTACGAATAGATTGAACTTCCTCATCTGAGGTGGCATGAAAAGCAACTGCCCCTTGAAGATTTTTTTGCTCATACAATAACCAGGCGGGTAATTTTTTAAACCAACTATTTTTTAAAGACCATGATTCTAGCATTCCCCGAGGTGAAATCACTAATGGCAAATTATTTTTATTAGCTGCTTGACGAGCATAAAGATTAGGAAACATCCAAAGTCCATGATTATGGATTAAATCTAGGTCAGTTGATGCTATTTCTTGTAAGGCACGGCTGGCACTTGGTTGAAATCCACGTAAGTATTGAGCTAATTTGGTAGCAGGGTAGGTGTGAACTTTGACTTTAGTAGTGGGGACTTGTTCGCCTGCGTTTTCATAATTGAGGGTAAACAAATGGGAACAAATATCGTTATCGGATAACGATTGAGCTAGGTTAGTTACGGAGTAAGCTGGCCCGCCAACAAATTCGTTTATACTAGCAACGACCTGACAAATACGGGATTTTTTGCTATTTATTTGCATAGGTAATGAATATTTATTGACTAGCCTATTTTGATACATCATCCCACCAGTATTGAAGTAAAGCTAGACTCCAACGACGATACCAATTACCTAAACATATGCCTGTAAAAGAAGGTACTTTTTGTATACATTCATGCCAGTCACCCTGCAACCATTCTTGTAGAGGGAAATAAAACCCACGTTTAGGGCGATTAAAAACCCATGTTGGTAATTCGGGAATAGCTTGAATGAGCAGATTTTTGTTACGTATTAGACGAAGATTAGCCGGGATAGGTGTAATGGTTTCAAAAACCACACGATCGACAAAAGGAACCCTCAGTTCTAAACCAGAAGCCATGCTCATCACATCACTATCTTTAAGTAGCTGATTGCGCATATAACAACTCATTTCTAAGTAGCTGACTTCGTCCTCTAGAGAAGGGAAATAATTGATACAATCAAAGCTCTGACGTTGAGGTAAGCGGCTATCGGGGATATATGTTTGAATAATTTGGCAGACTTCTTGATGAGAGAATATACCTCTAAAGCTCCGGTAGGCATTCATAGCAAGGGGAGCTTGTTGTAGGTAATCTCCCGATCGTTTAATCTTGGGTGATCTTCCCCACTTTTCGAGGGCTGTACCCACGGCTACATTGAAAGGATAGAGCCTTTTAAGCTTTTTTCCCAAGCGAACCATTTGAGGTACTTTTTGAAAAGATCCGTAACCTCCAAACAGTTCATCTCCGCCCAAACCAGACAGCACAACTTTTGTGCCATCATTGTGAGCTAATTGTGAGACACAAAAAGTATTAAATCCGTCAATACTAGGCTGATCAATGGCTTCTAAAAATTGGGGAAATAATGCTTTACCAATGGAAGCAGTAATTTTATACTCTGTATGTACAGTTTCAAAATGTTCGGCCGCTTTTTTAGCTATTTCTCCTTCATTCCATTCAGATTCTTCAAAGGTAATCGAGTAAGTTTTAAGGCTACCCATTTGAGTTTGACGTGCTAGGGCAACAACCGAAGTTGAATCAATCCCACCGCTGAGAAATACACCAACAGGAACATCACTGATAAAATGACTTTGAACAGAATCAATCATAGCAGAGCGAACTCTATCTATTGCTTCTGCCTCAGACATGGGTTTGGGAGTAAAATCTATATTCCAATATTGCTTAGAACTAATTTTACCTTCTTGCCAAAGTAAAGAGTGACCTGCCCTTAAGCAATAAACTTGCTCAATTAAAGTTCTAGGTTCAGGAACTGAGCCACTAAGCAAATATTCATACAAGCCCTCCACGCTCAAACTAATCGAGGGTAAACCAGACGCTAGAATTGCTTTTAATTCTGAAGCAAAAACTAAAGTAGAACCTGCCTGCCAGTAGTATAAGGGCTTGATTCCCAAAGGATCACGAGCTAAGAAACAAGTTTTTTCAAGACTATCCCAAATAGCAAAAGCAAACATTCCCCGCAGATATTTAAGGCAATCAGAACCAAGATTTTTGTAAAGAACAAGTATAACTTCTGTATCAGTTTGTGAAACGAATTGCTCTCCTTGAGCTATCAAATTGCGGCGAATTTCTCGATAATTATATATCTCGCCGTTAAAAGTAATCCAGTATCTTCCATCGACTGTAGACATCGGTTGATGTCCAGCCGAACTAAGATCTAAAATAGAGAGTCGTGTGTGGGCTAGAGCCGCTTGTTTCTGCTCATTAATATATATACCAGCATCATCAGGCCCGCGATGGCGTAGAGATATTTGCATATTTTGGGCTATTTTATGCAACCGCTCCTGATATTGATTAGTTGTAAGAATTCCAGCAATACCGCACATAATTATTAGCTCCTGATCGTGGATTGACAATGCTCACTCATATAGCCAGCTAAAGTTTCTTTAAATCTCTCAAATCCAAAAGTATTTATCAGATTTTGGCGGAGTGCTTTAGGTTGGTACATCAAATGATTAGGATAGTTACCCTGTATAATTTCAATGAGCGTTTTAGCGATTTCTTCGAGATCATTCGGATTAACTAAAGCTCCTAAACGGCCATGACATAAAGCATCAACTGCTCCATCTTGATTACCCCCTAGCACGGGTTTCCCACAGGCCAAGGCTTCAAGATACACAATACCGAACCCCTCCCCTTTACTAGGCATAGCAAATACATCACATAGATTATAGTGATCGCACATTTGTTCATCATCAACGAATCCGGTTAGGGTGATATGTGATTGTAAGTCTAGACTTTGCACCAGTTGATTAATACGAGGGAGATCATCTCCTTTACCGACTATTATGTAGTGAATGTTAGGGATATAGTACCTAATTTTCGGTAAAGCTAAGATGATGTTATCGTAGCCTTTATAACTTTCAGTATGGGACAGACGAGCTACAGTGAGAATAATTGGCTGATGGAGATCTAGGTTGTAACGTTCCAATAAATGCTTTGGTTTAGCAGTAATCTTAAAGCGATTAGCGTCAAAATTATTAGGCAATAGAGAAATTTTTGCTTGATCTAAACTTTGTTCATTAAGTAGACGATCCCGAGTATAGTTGCTGACGGCTAAGATCCGATCTGCATTTTGTAGAGCAATTTTTAATCTGGGGTTTGTTTGATTCCATACTTCTATACCATGAACAATCGCCCAATAGGGTATACCTGCTAAACGTTTTAACAAATAAGCAACTATTGTAAAATTAGCATGGGAAGAAATAATAAGCTTAGGGCGTTTCCAGATAGCGTGACCAAAAATTTGAGAGGCAAATAACTGTGTTCTTAAGGATTTGGGACAATTTCCTGCAAAATTAAACTTTGTGTTAGCCATCGGTTGGAAGTGAGCTGGTAAACCCCGATCGTGCTTGAGGAAAACTTCATATCTAAAATCAGGGTATAAGTTTTGTAGGGCTTCTAGGAAGAAGTTTGAATAAACCTGAATACCCCCTTTAAACTCAAAAATATCAGGAAACCAAAGATGAAGAGAGGGATTAGCATTTGATTCCATATAAGTAGTCCCATAAAATTAATTTTCCTAGTTGGGCCAGATAAGAGACAATATGATACTTGTCGGTTAAGGATGAAGCGGTCACCCATTTATCCCAACTGATCGAAGAATACCGCTCTGTATAAGACATTTCTGGCTTAAGCCTGCATTCCAACTGCGGCATAATTAAATGTCTTGAAACCATTTCGGGGTAAACGCTCTGCGTTCAATAACGTACGATTTTTCCGAATTCTGCAGTTACCCCGTCTAGTCCTTTTTGAGCGTCCCGCTAACGTTGTTGAAGCACCTGACCGATTCGCGTGCGGACATTTTCCACGCGTGCTTTCCACCAAGAGAGAATCAGCTCCTGGCGCTGTTGCAGTAAGTCGGGACTCTCAAGCTCCGTTTGGCATATCTCGATCACCTGCTTCCAGGTGTCGGCAAAGATCCAGGGCGGGGATTCTTCCTTGCAGAAAGTGTCTGCGATCTCCTCCTTGCTAGCAGCAACCACCGGTATCGCCCCGGCGATTGAGGCTTCATACAGTCGGAAGCAGTCCAACCGAATGTTCCCCCTCGGACTTGGAACGAAGATGCAGTTTTGGTAAAGGTCATACATATCAGCAGGGGATATGTTTTGAACCTGAACGCCAGCTTTCCATTGGGTGAACAGTTGCAGCACATCAGCCCTATTCTGCTTGTCCGGATTGCCCGCGAAACCCCAGATGTTAATACGATCCGCAATTGGATGAAAGTTGCCCAAGTTCGTGCTTTTCTGTCCTCCGAGCATGCCGGTCATGTATCCCAGGGGCATGTAGATGACGTTAGCGGGTTCAAAGTACTTGCCATGATGGTATTGCCGAACCAGAAGGTCGACTTCGCTCGCTAATTGTGCGTAATCGGCGCGATCTCCAAACTCGTCCGAAAGGTGGATGAGCACCTTGGGTTGAATCAGACGTATGAAAAGGCAGATTTCGAGCAAGGACGTTTCATTGGAGCTAAAGACAAGTACACAGTGCCGTGAACCCTTGAAGCCCAGCGCAAACTGAAAGAGCAGCCACAGCATGAGAGATAGCCTCTTGCGTGATTTCCATCCTGGCGGTAATGAAACCCAATCTATTCGGGACTGATCAACAGGCAAGATCTCAATCAGAAAATCGCGTTCCCACAAATCCTCAACGGCTAATACGATAGCACTGGAACTACGGGTCACATCACCACTTATCTTTTTTTCACATATTAAACTATCTACTGGTTGCATATTTTGCATCTCATTCACTAAAGGGCGAAAAGATTGAAAAGTATACTAGGGAATGGTTTTATGAAAAATAGCAATAATCTCATAAAACCCTATGAGCCATTACTATACATTTCCTCATGTTTGGGAAAAGAATTTGGCACGGGATTAACGGTGTTTGTTGTTATGTACCCATATTATAAGTTGTTGGTATAAATAATTAGAGTATAAATTAAATATAGCGAATAATATACTTAAATAAAATAATTATCGAAGCTGCCAGAGGGATCACGCCTCCGACCATAAGAGCAAAATTTGATTCTTGAAAGACCAAAGAATAAATAATAGCGCATCCCGCTGAAAACTCTATGGGGGTCATAGAAAAATTATTAAATTTTTTATCTAAAAAAGATAGGAAAATTCCTACAGCCCCCATGCCCCAAATAATCCCGGCTTCGCCAAAATTAATAAACAATTCAACAATCCACGGAAGGTTGTAGGAAGTAGAGAAATCATCCTGACTTAGATAGCCATAACGTCTGCCAAAATCGTTACCTGTTCTAATCTGCGGTTTATCAGGCCAAAATACCCGAGGAATAAAGGATGTAATTAAGGGCAGATATGTTTCTCCATTCCAATAAGGAACTCTTTCTGGTGTATCCCGCATTACTTTTGATAAAAGAGTGATTTGTACGGCTCTATCAACTCCCGAGTTATTTTCTTTAAAACGAGCCTGCGGGATTGATTCACTTTTAAAAGTATATGTCTGATGGTATTCAACTGCTAGATTAACGAACAACTGAAACTGCTCAAAAGAATTAAGCTGTGACCCACTTCCATTAGACCAAGTTCGTTCTCGATAAATTCCTTTAACAGGGGCTAAACCTAAATATAAAACTATAAGAATAGTGACAAAAATTATGGGTATCCTTTTTCGTAAATACCAAATTATATTAAACATATATAAAAATAAAGTCATTAATTGGGCTAACGAACCACTAGCTAAACGTGGAATAATTTCTATAGGTAAAAATACGAGAACTAGTAACCATTTTTGCCATTTTGGTATACGGTTTTGATAGTTAATAATATAAAATATTCCATAAACTAAAAATAAAGATCCGTTTACAAAATTGCTTAAAGAGGGAATAGAGCGCATAGTGGGTACATACCGTATCGCCGTATTTAATAGCAATATAATCCACAATAGTCTTAAAAGTTTTTTAGTTGAATAGTTTTGAGAAAAACGAAGAGGCGATATATTTTTCCATAGAGTAACTTTTGTAATATAAAAACCAATATTTAATGTAATTAATCCCAAGGAAGTTATAATCACGGCTTCATTACTTACATAACCTTGGGATGCAGGATCATAACTTTCTGCTAAAGTTGATAGAGCTGGTAAGCCAAAGCCAGTTGCATAAAAGAGGCCTACTAGGGGAAAAAATGGCATGGGAGGGCGTTGCGGATCAAATAGATATTGTATGAAAGGAAAAAATCCTAGCCATATGATGGCTAAAGCACTTGAGGAGCGCTCATCAAATCCTACCCTCGTTTGTTGCTCACTTACGTAAATACTATAAACCAGTAAACTAACAATTAGCAAAATTCCTAGGTTTTTACAATATCGTTCATTAAGAATTCGAGTACGAATTTGACTTTGAGTTTCATTTAGATGAGCATGATTTTGGTCAAGACTGTACATATTTAATTGCAGGATTATAATTCCTTACATCTTAACTGATAAATTGTTCAATTTTTGGAAGTAAAGAGGAAAAAACCAATTCATAATTATACTTTTGCTCAAAGGCTTGACGCGCGTCTAAGCACAGGGATTGATAGGTTTCAAAATTTTTTAAGATATCTTGAATTGCCAGAGCAATAGACTGCGGATCGTCGGGATCGGCAAAACGCACCCAACTCTCTTGAGCAAGATGCTCTCGATAGTCTGGTTGATCGCTAATAACTACAGGGAGTCCGCAGGCAGCATATTCATAAATTTTGTTTGATGCTGTTCCCATTGTTATATGGTTTATATCTACTTTTTTATATAAACACACACCTATCGTAGCAAGCCAAGTATGGCAGGAAAGTTCACTATAAGGTACTGGTTTAAAATATTTAATCCGCCCAGCAAAGATTTTCATCAGTGAGTAATTCATCATTAATTCTTCTTCATCACTCCAAGTATTTCCGATAAGTTTAAGCTCTATAGATGCGTCTAAAAATGCAAGTGATTCAATCAGTTCTTGTAATGAATTTTTTACAGAAATAGCGCCTTGCAATAGTATTTGAGGAGATTGAAAGCGTCTTGATATGAGATCAATAAAATCTTTACGATTTTTCCAGAACTCTTTTCTAGGAAAGTTAGGTATGATCATTAATTGACCATTAAATCCTGTTATTTTCTGAAATAATAAGGATCTTTCTTGAGAGGGAAAAATGATAATTTTAGCTTTGTTTAGGCATTTCTGTTCATATCTTTGAACCCACCCTGTTAATGAGGATAAAGGAAATAGCTGTTGATTGAGATCATGATTATGGTATATGATCGGAAGAGTTTTATTTTTCATTAATTGGCTAAGATAAGCGGCAGTAAAACCAAAGGTATCATAAGCATAAATTAAAGATATATCTTTGAGTAATAAGCTAGCTTGCTGAATAAACTTGATGTATTCCCGTAATTTATCCCACGCTGAGTTTTGCTCTCGCTCTCTTACCGAGGAAAATTTACCCAAACGATATACTTTAACGTTATTAGGATAAACCCAACTAGGAGAATCTTGATTACGTCCTATGACTACTATATTAAAATATTGGGATAATAAATGTATTGCATTAATGGTTGGAGGATAGTGATCGGGATTAGCATAGATAAAAATTGCTATAGTTTTCTTTGACATAGTTCTATGTATTTAAAAAAAAGATATTTAAGCCGACTTGAAAGCCGATTTTATGTTATTTAACAATAAGTTGGGAACGGCCATTGACTCGGGATCGAAACCTCCTTCAAAGACACATCTGCTAACATCAGAGGAGAAAACCCCTGCGTGGAAATGCGCTGGGTGCCAGATAGTGGGACAGTTTCCTAAATATGAAGCCCAACTACTAAATGTACTCCCCGACGAAGCAATTAAAATCTTGCTTCTAGATAAAGTAAACATATCGGATAGGGCAGAGTTGCGAGATGCACGGGAAATGTTGGTAAGTTTCAATAAATCAACTAGCTCATAGTCGTGACCATCAGAAAATATAGTCACAGGAACTGTATATCCTGCTAATTGACGAACGACATTAATAATATCGATGAACCAGCTCATGGGAGTGCGTACATTACCCAATTTAGTAAAATCATCCTCTGGTTTAAGCTGTCTAAAGTCACCCATTC
The DNA here is from genome assembly GCA_964623815.1 of uncultured bacterium. GTDB lineage: Bacteria > Cyanobacteriota > Cyanobacteriia > Cyanobacteriales > Microcystaceae > Chroococcopsis. The sequence goes on from CAZUVR010000006.1 coordinate 116,047, forward strand.
TAATATGAATACCGATTTGGGGTGCCGGGCGATGTAAAATAGTTTTGAGAACAGACGGTCGTATGGTTTGCGATAATTTTTCTTTGATAATCTCTTTATCTTCTTTTAAATCTGCAAACAAGTCGCTCCAGTGGGGCAATTGATTAAATATAAATAAATAAAAGTTATTTGAAATATTTAGGTGCTCGACGGGAAAGACTAATTCAAATTTGGAAACTTTGGGATTATGAATAATAAAGTTTTTGTTTAAAAAAATATACCAATATTTAAATTTTGACACATAATTTTTGTTTGAAAAAAGATACCCATAATATCTTGTCTCCCGCTCAAATCTCAAATAAGAACCGATAGAAAAATTTCCCCAATTGGGAGAAATAATCTCAAAATTATTTAGATGAGCAAATAAAACGGCTCGGGCCCAAATTAGAAGCATATTACCTAGCCCTGCTCTGGGTAAGTTAGGATACACTAAAAATTTCGTATTGTTGTTAAAGGAGGACATAAAGAATTATTTATTATGAAATAAATTCAATTTTTATTTAAAAGTATAGTTAAGATTTAAATATCTGGGTCAGGTATAGTGATGAAACGAGACTGATTTATACTTTTTGGAATAGCTTTGTAATGAACAGGTGACTTGTTCTAAAACACTTCTTGGGAAGCTGGCATTGTACCAATACTTTATTTTTATTTCATTAGGGTAGTTTTTTAACATCCAATTACCGTAGGTTTCATACTCTGAGAATGATGCTCGGTGATCACTTTCTAAAATATTAAGAATAGCTCTGTACCAAGGAAGATGTGTTTTTGATTCTATCTCTGCTTTTAATTCTGAAACTTTAGATTTTTGAAACAGCATATGATGGGAGACAAAAGAGACTTTAGAACATGGTTTTTCCCCTAACAAATTTAAGTAAGTATGAAAGTAGGGTTGATGATATTCATCAGAATAATTAAAAACGACTTTGCCATTCTCTAAAAAAACTTGAGGACGTACCAAGATTGTATCTGCATCAAGAACCAAGTAATATTCAGATGTACTTAACGATTCTGACAATTTTAAAAATTGCTGAAATATCCATCCACTTCGATAATATTTTATTGAATTTTTTGAAAATGGTAGTATACCATTTTCATCTACAAATTGACAATTGTTTATTTCACAAAATCGAACTAATTCATCAGAAAAAGAACCAACAATTTTTATACAATTAATAGGGTGTTTAAGGTTAACTTTTAAGTATAAAATTGCTAATTTTAAAACTGCTAAATCTCGTTCTATTGCTGGAATCACCACATCAATTTTCGTGTTATTTGGAATAAATTGCTTGTCAAAGTTAAATATTAAGCTTCTTGCCATATGATTTCTGTATTTTATTTTATTAAATTTTCTTGACAATGAATTGAACAACCTAGGATTATTAAGTAATTTTGGTAGATGGCTATGTAACTGCATAATTTTAATTTCTAGTTAAGAACTTGCGTATAAGCTTTAAAAATTTTTTCCCCGTAACCATCCCAACTCAATGATAAACGAGCTTTTTCCAGAGCGTTTTTACCCATTTCCTCTTGCCGATCTGGATTATTATAAAAAAATAAAATCTTTTCCTTTAACGATTCTACATCTCGAATGGGTATGCAAAAACCATCAATGCCCTCTCTGACAATATCCTGTCCTCCCGTATTAGTGGTATGAATAATAGGCAACCCGCAAGCCATTGCTTGAGAGATGACCATGCCGAAACCATCTTCGATCGAAGCTAAACAAAATACAGACCCCTGAGAATATAGAAAACGCAACTCATTTTGAGGATATTTTCCTTTTAAAAAGATCTGATCACTTTGGTATTTAATTAAAAATGGTTCTATTTCTGGGTTAACTGAACCAATAAGCCATAGCTCGGCATCAGGTAAATTCAATTCATAAAAAGCCTGTAGTAAGTACTGAACTCCTTTACGGAGGGAAATACTACCACAGTGGATGACCCGAAAGATTGTATCTTTTTTCGGCAGTTGGTAGAACTCTGCTAGGGAAGTCCCGTAGGGAACCTGAATGAGTTTATCCTCTGGAAATCCCTGTTCTAGAAAAGTTCGCTTAACAAATGCGCTAGGAATAGAAATTCGATCGGCTTCGGCATAAGATTGAATTTCTCTCTCATATATTCCGGGATGGGTTTCAGTAAAAGTTAGCCCCCATTTATCATATTCTTCCTTAAGAATTTGTGTTTGGTATTGCATATGACTACTGCCACGTTCAATGATTGTTTTAGCTCCCATTTCCTTAGCTCGCTCTAACGACCAAAAATTACAACCAGACCAACCAACAAATAAATCAAACCCATGCAGTAAAATATTAGTTACTGAGCGGTCAAATTGTTCCAAAAACCAAAGATCTAATCGATGATCTTGTTTTAAATACTGCGGTAATCGACACCAACTTCTGGAAATAGCTTCAAGAGTCCAAAGGGAGTTAATTAACTTGCTATCAATATCATATTTAGTGATGGCAAACTTTGGATAAGTTGAGATTAATTTATGTAAAGCGCCTCTTTTTTGCAGTTGGTTAGCTAAATTGAAAGCGTGAAAGCGCCCCCAAACCGATATGGTAACTTTCATAATAGATTTAGACTTTTTGAAGTTTTCTCGCGGGAAAGGTCAGGGTCTACCGGAGACTGCCTTTGACGGTCAAATTTTATGGCATGATAAAGATCGGATATTTCTCTTACTCTATCTATGACTGTGTTCTGTATAGCGTTTTTATATCCAGCTTCAGCGATTGACTCTATTAAAGAAGGATTTTGCAAAAGATAGGCAACTTTCTGACTTAGTTCTTCTGGGGTAGAAAAATAAACCGCTTCCTTATCCTCTGCGAATAGATTGGGTAACATGGGGCTACGCTCACTTAAAGTAAGTGTTCTCGTTGCGGGAATTTCATAGGTTCTAATGTTATGTCCCAATTCATTTTGCGGGCGCAAAATATTAAGACCCATTTTCGCCAAAGCTAATACTTTCGGTATTTCTTCATAACTACACATCCCTTGACACAAGCCCTTTAGGGAAGTTTCTTGACAATGGGTATTCCAATAATTAGATCCCCAAAGTCCCAAGCGATAATGAGATATAGCTTTTAAATATTGTTCTCGCTTGCGGCTAGCATCCCAATTTCCAATAAAGGCTACATCGTATAAGGGAGAAGAAGGTTGTCGTTGAGGAAAATGATAGGCTATATCGCAGCAAAATGGATGAAATAAAGCTTTTTTAAAACCATTTTTTCGCAGACTTTCAACGAGTTCTTGACTCCAAATGAACGCTGCATCCCATAGGGAAAAACATCCTTTTATCCAAGCATTACTGTGGGTATGGTGAACATCTAGAGGATTATCCGTGAAAAAGACAAAGGCTAAACTATGTTGCTTGATAGCCTGCAGACTATCTGGGTGAAGTAAAAGCGGGGAAATAACTAATGTTAGATCGGGACGAAATTGAGTGACGACTTCTACTAATTTCTGATTGGCTAGTTTAGCTAAAGGCTGCCAAGCTAATCGCCATAGTGCTTTATCGAGCAAGGAAATAGAAAGTAAGGAGGGTAAAGCTTCTTGCCAAGTGAAATACTCAACTTCCCAATCTAAAGCTAGAAATCCCCGGCCGTAAACTTCCTCAGTACGTCCTAGCTCTAGTGTTTGTCCTACGATTAAAATTTTTTTCATTTAGTTTTTCTCCTGTAAATAATTTAAGGCTTGTTTAAGCCCTTGAATATCTTCACGATAGCTCCACTTTTGTACTTGCCGGAGACTGTAATCTCCCGCAGAATCTCGGTTGGCAATTCCCCACCGCAGGGCTTCTGCTAAGGCGAGCTTATTTCCCACCGGGAAAATTTTGCCATTCTTTTCTTCGATGACTAAATCGATCGCACAACCAACGCGATCGCTTACGATTACGGCTTTTCCTGCATTCATTACCTCGTTGATCGCTAATCCCCAAGGCTCAAAGCTAGAGGGTAATACAAATACGTCACACAAATCATAGATAAATGGCATTTCTGACTGATTACGAAAGCCTAAAAAGCGAATTGATTGCCATTGTGTTTGTTTAGCTTGCTCTTCTAGTACTGAGCGTAAAGCTCCATCACCGACTATTAAAAGATAAGGGTCGGGTTCTTGTTTGCCATCAGGGGACAATAATTGATAAGCGGCTAAAAGATCTTGAGGGCGCTTAACCTCGATTAGCTTGGCGGCGTAAAGGATAATCGGCCTACCCGGCTCTAAATTCAGTGATTCGCGCATTTCTTCGCGTTTACCTTGTGCTTTTATCGCTTGCTGCCGAAAAAATTCATTATCAACTGCATACGGCATATCAAAAATCAGTTTGTCTTTAACTCCATATCCTTTGTAAAACTGACGATTTAAAGTTCCAATAGCTAAAAAAGCTGATATTCTCTTAAAAAGCAAGCTTAAAATCTTTTTTTTGACAATTTGTTTTAGAGAGTTAGCTGAGCCACCGAGACAATTAGACTCACCCCGAATTAATACTGGAATATTTAATTGATTGGCAGCTAAAATAGCCTGGATACTACATATCCAAGACCAGCCATGTACCCAAACAGCATCATAATTTCCTTGCTTAAGTTGCCTATAAATATCTTTAGCAAATGATTTTTGTGAGGCATTTAGCTGTGGGTTATTGTACCAGCAATCTAGGAAACGGTAATTATAACCCTCTGTCAGAGATACATCCCACTTAATTACTTTCCCAAATCCCTCATCTTTATAAGGTTTTAAGGAAAAGTCACTATAGAAAAAAACTTTAAGGTCAATTTCTTCATCTGCGGCAATCATCCGTAATAAGGGAGCTTGGTATTGAATAGGATGAGATACAAAGTAAGCTAAACGTAACATATAAAGTTATCGAGCTAATTGATTTATAAAATATTTTCAAGCTAATTTTCTTGCAAAAACTATTAAATCCCCTCCCAGTAATGAAGGGTAAAGCCACCTTAATTTTGCTAACTTACCAGAACACTTTACCTTGATTATTTATAAATTGTATTGATTCAGCAATTTTTTTAAAGTTTCTAATGTAAAGTAGTGCAGATGTTGAACATCCCAATCAATTATATTATCTCTTGTTTCATAGTTAGAGGTGCATGGCAATTTTCCTACTACTAAATCTAATCTATGCTTAATATACGCAATATTAGGAACCTGAATTATTGCTAAACCGCCCTGCTTTAAAACACGAAACACTTCACTAATCGTATGATGTACATCAAAAACGTGTTCTAGAACCATTAGCATTGTTATCAAATCAAAACTCGCATCTTCAAATGGTAAGTCATTGTAGTCAATATTAAGGGTTGTGCATTAAAAGATTGTGGGATAGCAAACTAAATCATTCCAACTCCAAC
>CAZUVR010000007.1:0-109510 GCA_964623815.1 uncultured bacterium
CCCTCTCTAATTGTTACGGCCAAATAGTCAAAAGTAGAGGTCAATTGATGGCGGAGCCGAATAATAATTTTAATCAAGCAACAGATTTACCAGACTTTTATTTAGAACAGAACTTTTTTACTACCGATTCCCTGAGTTTTGGGGATTCAGAGGACTACTACAGATTTTATACCCTCTACGGGCCCAGCAACCTCTACGCGGTTTTAAACGGACTCGCGGCTGATGCCGATCTATATATCTACGATCAGAATCAAAACCTAATCGCCAGTAGTACCGCCAGTGGTAACGTTAGCGAGACGATAGACGTAACGCTGAACGGTTTTCAGTACTATTACGTTAAAGTGCTTAACTATATCGCCTCTAACACAACTAATTACGGGCTATATCTATATAATGATTACTCGGGGTCAACCTTAAACACAGCCAGAGATATAGGTATCAGTTGGGGACAGGGAAGCGATCGCTACTGGGCTTACGAGAAAATTTTTTGGGGTGAGTATCTCGACTATCGGGATAACGTCGATGTAGTTAAGTTCAAGATGGAGGCAGCCGGAACCATCAGCCTGAGGATGAAAGACTTTGAGTATAGCGGCGGACTACAGGCGACTCTGCAGTTACTCGACTCTAACGGTAACGTATTGCAAACGGTGGGGGGAATAGTCGGGGATGGCCTCAACGTCGATCGCTACACGGCCCCCGCAGGAACTTACTACGTCAGGTTCAGCCAAACTTACGGATCAGATCCCTACACCTTCCGCATTGTCACCGATTACGCGGGGGATGTCACCAGCACGGCAAGGGAGCTAGGCAACATCAGCGGCAGCAGTCGCCGACTTTACGATATGGTAGGCTCTAATCTCGATGGAGTAACCTATGCCGACGGTAATGACCTTTATAAATTCACACTCGATAAAACCTCACCGGTGGATTTATGGTTAAAGATCCTTCAAACTCCCCCCACCTTCGATGCAAGCTTGAAGCTCGCCCGCGATAACAACGGCGATGGCTTCATAACCTCGAACGAAGTGCTGATCTCGTCAGCGAACTCGGGAGACGATCGCTTTTCCACCATCCTGAACCCCGGTACCTATTACGTGGAAGTAGTACCTAACGGGGCGTATACCAGCTATCAACTCGATCTAGATTCCGACTTCGACGCGGTTAGCAGCGATGCTAAAGCTTACAGTAATATGTCCAAGGCGAGGACTTTGGGCAACCTAATTGGAGAAACACCCTATATCGAAGATGGATTCGGTATCAGTGCCGGAGATATATCCGACTTCTTCAAATTTCAGATGACGGCCCCGGGCAGGCTATCAGCGGGTGCTTTCCTTAACTCCTACTACTCCAGAACCCTCAGTCAACCCTCACTGTCGGTAGTTCGAGATGCTAATAACAACCAGCGCCTTGATGCTGGGGAAACTATCACCCCTTTCGGCAATGGCAGTCTCAGCGCCGATCTAGCTACCGGAACCTATTATCTCTCTACTAGCGGTAACGGCGAACAGGGCGCTTATTCTTTGCGGGTAGTTTCAGATTATGCCGGTAACACTCTCGCTACAGCCCGTCAACTGAGCGCCATCAGCGGAGCTGCCCCCACCCCTCAAACCTTTCAGGACTACATCGAACAATTTTTCGATGCTGGTAGCGATGTCAACGACTTTTATCGCTTCGATCTACCCGCCACCTATCAAGTTACCCTCAGCACTACGGGAGTCTCTGGGGAAGATGCCTCACTATCGTTGATTAGAGATGTTAATAATAACAACGTCGTCGATGCGGGTGACGTGCTGGCCACATCGGACAATCTCAACTCCCCCAGCGAATCCCTCACCCGATTGCTTCAGGCGGGGCGATATTTTGCCCGCATACAGGGGGTTAACGGTGCCACTAACTACACCATGAAAGCCCAATTCGCTACCGTCAATCAAGATCCAGACGATACGATCGCCAAAGTTGCCAATTTACCTGCTAATACGAAAACCTTGGGGCAGTTCGTAGACTTCTCCCTGAACCCTGCTACCGATGTGGATCTGATCCGGTTTACAGTGGCGGCGGGACAGAAAGTGGGATTCGATCTAGATTCCCGTAACGGCTCGAATTTGAATACCTATCTGCGAATTTTTAACTCTGCCGGCACACAAATCGCTGCCAATAATGATGGCGCGGCTCCTGGAGAGACGGCGGGCGGCTTTTCCTATTTGGCGTTTACCTTTACTGGAGCGGGGACATACTACGCGGGAGTATCTTTAAATCCCAATACCGGTTACAATCCCCTTACTGGCGTTAACGATATTGCCGGTTCCACAAGTGGTGGGGATTACCGCCTGACTCTCAACGATCTCGGCAGGTTTTTCACCGGCGATAACAATAATAATTCTATCTCCGGCGGCACCGCTAACGACAGTCTCAGGGGCGGAGGTGGCAATGATACCCTCATCGGCGGGGGCGGTAACGATACCCTCATCGGTGGTAGTGGAGCCGATGTTTATCGTTTTCTGACACCGAGCGATCGCTTAGATACGATCGGCGATTTCAAAAGCGGTGAAAGCGATAAAATTCAGGTTTCCGCTTCTGGTTTCGGTGGTGGTTTAAGGGCGGGTACAAGTTTGACAGCCGCTCAATTCCGTTCTGGAGGGGGTATTACCACCGCCAACACATCTGCACAAAGGTTTATCCATAACACCAGCAATGGAGCCTTGTTCTTCGATCGTGACGGTAGCGCGGCAACTGTGGCACCTGTTCAAATCGCTACTTTATCAGGTGTTCCCGCTCCCACCCTATTAAATACCCATATCGCTATTATTTAACCATAGGGATAGGTAAACTCCAGGGTACGATAGAAATACGATCACTAGCAATAGAAGGGCAGGAGCAAGAAGTAAATAACGAGTTAGTTTTTCCGAGTTAAACAATTTTGTATTTGCCAAAGCTTCGGGGATGTCCATCGACTTTGTAACGCAGGAAATATCGAGCTGGTTCATAGTGATTTTCGGCAGTATAAGGCTCGCAGAACTTATCACCAACTAAATCTTCACGCACGAAGAAGGCGTTGACACCTGCAAAACTGCAACCCACTAGTTTATAACCTTTTTGCTCGCCCAGTTTCTCCAATGCCTTGAGACTCGAACCCATGTGGCTGGTGTAGTCCCATACATGTTCTGGATTGTATTGCATGACCCAACTGCATTCTGGTGGATAAATCGCGTTATATTCTAGAATTACTACCCTTGGTCGGTAATTGTTGATGGCTTGCCATACCCAATAGTCATTACCGTCTATATCGATCGATAATAAATCTAACTCGGTCGGTACTTCTGCTTTTTTAAATAGGTCTTCTATATTATCTGGGGTGATGAAACAATTATTCAGGCTTAGCTGTTTACTAGCTATAGGATCGGCAAATATTGAGTTAATTATTTTGCAGGAATTAGCACTACCTTCTATCCAATGCCCTTTCCATCCCTTTAACAATAGATAAGCACTATTACTTTCTAAACCAATACCTACACCAAATTCAACAAAAAAATTGTTAGTTGTCCCGATACGGTTAAAAATTTCACTGATGATTCCGTCTTCCCCGCATTGGGAAAATACTTTAAATTCAGAGCGATTCAGTTTTTTAGGGTCTTGATATTTGGGACTATTATATAGATTATCTTGTAGATACTGATCCAGTTTTAGGTCTATTATATACCGTTCAGTTTCTAATAGCTTTATACCTTTATATACTTGTTTTTTATATTCTGGTGGAATAGATGATTGTACACTACTGATTATTTTTTTGATTACTTCTTTCATCATAATTTCTACTAGCTAACGTTTCTTTTTTTTAGTATTAAGAAGAGATAGATTTATCGCGTACTATTTGTTTGTACTGTCCGCCTAACCATTTTGACATTTTCAATAGAGTATTATTCAACCAGTGTTTTAATACCTTTAATTGATGTTGACTGGTAGGAAGACGAAGAATATAAACAAACCTGCGAATTTTATCCCCTAACTCTCCGGTAATTTTAATACCTTGGCTAGATACTATAGCATACTTTCGCCCTAATGTTAACATATCCCCTAAGTGAAAATATTTATAGGTTTTTAAAGGTTTATTTTGAATAAGTAAACTAAGATTTTGGGCGACGCAGGTAGAAGCTTGATAGGCGGCTTGAGCGGTAGAAGGTACAAATTTTTTAAATTTATAAATTTCTGCCATATCACCTAGGGCGAATACTTCTTGATAATCTAATAACTGTAAGCTCGGTCTTACTAATAATTTCCTTGCGGCAGTGCGCCGACAATTAATATTACCTACCAATTCACCAGGTTCAGTGCCCAATGCTTGAACGATCAAATCTACCTCGCTCATTATAGAGCGGCCGTTGTTATTAAGCCACAAACTATCGATTCCCACGGATTCCACAGAGGTATTCAACGATATTTGCACGCCTCTATTTAATAAGGCCCGATAGGCTACAGTCCTGACTGCAGAGGGAAAATACTTGAGAATTTCGCCACCCGATTCGATTAATTGAATTGTGCCCCGGCTACCGAAGCGATCGGCGAGCTTACAGGCTAACTCTACCCCATTAGCACCTCCACCGATTACGGCTACCCTATAATGAAGTTTCTCTCCCGTTTCGAGATGATGAATTTTGGCGTTTAAAAGTTCCGCATCTTCCAAAGTCCGGAAGGTTAATGCTAGCTCCGACAGTCCTGGAATCGAGGAGGAGCGATTTTTACTACCAGCGCTCAAAACTAGATAATCATAGACCAGATTACTACCATCTTCCAAACAGATCTCTTTCTCATCTAGGCCGATGAAACTCGCTTTTTTATTAATGAATCTGACCTTAGTTTCTTTTAATAACTGCCTGTAGGATGGGGCTATTTGCCAACGTTGTAACTCGCCGGTGATCATTTCATAAAGCAGGGGGGTAAACAAAAAATGTTCCTTAGGCTCTATTAAAAATAATTGCCATCGACCAGATTTAACCTGTGGATGACGGTTAAGGTGTAAAGCCGTATATAAACCGCCGAAGCCGCCGCCCACTATACAAATTCTTATCTGTTTGTCTAGCATCGTTTTTCTCACTAATTAGGGCTGAGTTATCGTAGCATTAATAATCGGTTTTAGCTGTTGGACTAACTCTTGAGAACGAATCAGCCTACCTTGCGGTAATAAATGATAATGAGTATCGGCAAAAATACTCGAATCATTATGAATATTGAGACTCTCTTTATTGTAGATAGTGGGTACGACCATCGATAATAACTCGGCGGATTTGCGGATGTTACGGACAGTTTTCGGGTCATCACTACCATAAATCCAGGGCAAGGATACCACAAGGGTGGCTCCCTTAGCTTTTAAATCTTGACTGAATCGAGCTATGGTTATGAGAGAATGACGCGATATTGGCCGATGTACGCTTAACTTCCACCACTGCCCCGTCCTTTCTTTAACTTTAGTGGGGTCGCCGTTTTTTTCGATAGGATCGGAAAGATAGCCAGTCATTCTACCTTGTTCTACTAAATCGACGGAAGATTTAACCACCGACTTTAAGCCGGGTATACCCATCAGCCATGTCTCTTCCACCACCTTATCAACGGGCGCTTTCGGTAAAAACGGCTCTCCCTTGGCTACGCTGAAAGGAATCGAACCGAATAAACCATCTCCGTAACCGATCCCATCGTCATCGGTTAACATCAGGTACTCTGGAATTAAAACGACAATATCTCCTTTTCGCACTTGTTCGAGAATGAGAGAGGGAATTACATTTAATCCCAAATCCCCCTGCAGGCCGAAATTAAACACGGGAATACCTAACTCTTTGCTCATCACTTCGGAATTAACGCTATAGTGAGCGCCAGAGCCAGCGGTGATAATTATCCGTCTCGGTGCTTCAATCTCTTGGGCTAGGGCGGCTTTCGCGTCGTACATTCGCAATAACCAACTTAATTCGCCGCCACCGTAGACGTTATATATATATCCTAAAGACCAAGCCGATGCTAAAGTCGCTAACCAGGGAAGAATAGTTTTCATCATTAGAAATCGAAGTAGATAAAACTAGATGAAGTATTAGCGGCCAGGAGAATGGTTAAACCTAACCAGATTTTTGTTAACCAAGGGTTGAGCAAAAATTCGTACTCGAATTTCTCCTTCCATACGGCTAAGTGTTCTAGAAAGAGAACGACGAAGGACAAGACTAATATTAGTATTAAGGCGGCTAATTGATTCTGATTGTAGGAACTAAGTACGGTAGATAAATTATTTAACGTGTAAGTCCAGGGAGTTGCCAGAGTCGCTAATTTAGTCGCTAACCTGCTGTTATCGGTTTCCATAAAGAATAAACAACCGAATACCACAGACACGAAAGTAAGCGCCCAGGATATGAATTGAGGGCGGGCTACGTATTTACCGATGAACCCGTAGAAAGGTCTACCCAAATAGCGCAGAACCAAGAGCAAGGCCCCGTGATAGGCTCCCCAGGCGACGAAATTCCACGAAGCCCCGTGCCAGAAACCGGAAAGGGTAAAGGTGATGAAAAGATAGAAAGGAGCCCAGTTTTTATTAGAACCCATCAGAGGGATGAACACATAATCCCTGAACCAGGTGCTTAGGGTAATATGCCACCTCCGCCAAAATTCATTGATACTCTGAGAGGTATAAGGGGCTTGAAAGTTCAGGGTGAGCCTTATCCCCATGAATCGGGCTAACCCTAGAGCAATAAAACTATATCCCCCGAAGTCGAAATATATTCTCAGTGTGAAAAGAAAAGCATCGAACCAGATGAACCAGGGATTATCTACTCTTTTTAAATCGATATAGTCGGTGAGATTATCTGCCAGCACAAACTTCATGAATAATCCCAGAGATAACCAGCGCATACCCTCCTCAAAGTTTTGCCCGGTGAATTTAAAGCTGAAAGCATCTATCTGGGGGAGTAAATCACGACGGCGCTCGATCGGCCCCGCTACTACCTTCGGAAAATAAGAGATAAAATTGACGTAGTCCAGCACTCTTACTTCTTTTTTCCGCTTCATCATATAGGTGTCCACGGCAAAGGCCACCATTTCAAAGGTGAAGAAAGATACCCCCGGCGGGATTCTCTGCGGTAGGGGAATAAAAAAGCTTTTCTGCCAATCGGCGGGCAGGCTGACGAATAAACCTATTACCCCCTCGATAAAAAATACTATGTATTTGAAGTAAGCTAGTACGCTTATATTCCAGACGACGATCGCAGTGAGTATAGCTTTCGGTTTCCAACCTTCGGCTCTCACCATCCATGACAGCATCAAGTAGTTAAATGCGACATCGATAACGAAAACGGCGAAGCTAGCCCGACTCGCACTGAAAAATAACAATAGCGATAGACATAGTAATCCAATACGATCGAATAAGTCCCTCCAGAGATGGAGAGACTTGGCTATGTAGCGCACCGTAAAAAATGGTACGCCGTATAGTATCAAGATCCACCAGAAAGAAAACTCAGAATAGTTCAAGGCTTTAAATAATAATTAGGTTAAATTTATAAGAATAGAAGCTAACTTAACAGGTCGCTTTGAAAATCCCCATGAATAGAATACATTATCGGGCTATTTTCTTGACAAGTTTAACAAACTTTGTCAAACTTGTCCATAAATTCTAAAGTAACCTCTCCTACAATGTTTTATAAAAAAATCCTAGAAACTCACAGGGTTTATAAGAAAATCAAGACCTATCCCCATATTCAAAATGATTATTGGAAAGAAAAGTTGGTCGAACACGAAGTAAGCCCTCTTAAGGTGGAGTACGATCGAGAGCAAGATAAACTATTTTATAAGCCTTTAAACATCCGTTTAACCCCTAACAAGCATGATTTTATTTTAAGTAAAACTTCTGTATCTATAGCTAATGCTTTAAAGAATTTATTGGATTGTCAGTTTTTCATCGATAGTGAAGATCAATTAATCATCAAACTAGACAATACAGAATTAATCATAGGCGATCAACAGGAATTAGGTATAGCTTATGAAGTGTTCTTGATGGGTGTTTATAACTTCGTTTACGATAAGCCCCTAGTTTTAGTCGATATAGGGATGAATACGGGTTTCGCTAGCTTATATTTCGCGGGGAGAAATAACGTTATTGCCGTATACAGTTATGAGCCTTTCAAGGCAACTTATGAGCAGGCTTTGAAAAATTTTTCCCGTAATCAGGCTTTGCAAGATAAGATTAAACCTTTTAATTATGGAGTAGGAGGTAAAGAAGAAACTCTGACAGTCGAATATGAATACTCCGTTAAAGGCTCTATCGGTATACAAGGAATTTCCAGTCAATATAAAGATTCGGTAAGCAAAAATATTATCCAGGAAACCCTAAATATAAAACCATTTAATGAGGTGTTTCAGAAGATTTTAGATCAATATCCCGAGGCGGAAATAGTAGCTAAAATTGATTGTGAAGGTTCGGAATATGAAATCATACAATCTCTGGCAGATAATGATTTATTAAAAAGAATAAAAATCATCATGATGGAATGGCATCGTCAGGGCCCGAACTCTCTGCTCGAAGAACTTCAAAAAGTAGGGTTTATCGGGTTTTCTCGCTTACCCCACAGCAAGAACGTAGGGAATATATACGCCATTCGTTGTTAGTGGAAGGCTTGGATGGGCATCGTCTCACCCAAGCTCGATCAGATAATATTCTTTACCGACGACCGAAGAAACCACCCCAACCTTTATTATTATTGGCGGGGGTGGGAATTTCTTTGACAGGAGCCGGTTCAGCGGATACAGGTGTTAAATTAGCAAGCTCACAATTATCTACTAAATATTGAGCGGACTTTTCGATCGTAGGATAATCCCAGAATAAGGTTGAGGGCAGTTCTTCGTCGAGCCAATCTTCTAAATCGCCCACCATAGTCACAGCGTCGATCGAATCTAATCCATAACGGGTGAGAGGCTCGGTGACGCTGATGGTTTTCGCGTCTAGAGACAACTGCTCGGCTAATTTATTGACGAGCCAGGATTGTACTACCTGGGTGGGATTGGAGGTTTCATTAAGTTTGTAATTGGAATCCTGGAGTTGCATAATTTTTATCCTCTTTTGTTAATAAAGTAGCTAATTGAAAAGGCACTATAGAAAAGTGTTTATCTTCCCGATACAGTTTTAAAAGTTCTTGCGCTACATTTTCCACGTAATCTTCCCTTAATGTAAAGGGCAGAGGGCGGAGAGAGCGTAAGAGACGATGTAAAGCTAACACCAGCCATTGACCCCGGGCAAAAAATTCACCCAAGATAGAACGATTATAAAGCCAAGTGTGTAAACAAGCACAAGCCGCGTGTAAAGTACAGTACCTCTTAGCAATTTCAAACAATTCGGGGGATTGTTCATGACCATACTCAAACTTAGATAGGCCGATCTGTTCATCATGAGCATTTATCTCCTCAATCAGCAAATCACCCAAATCGAGTAAGTAGCTCAAAACCTCCTCATCCACTTTGCCGGTACCCTGTAAAGCGGAAAGTTTTTCTAAGGTAATCTCCAAACCCTGTAAAGGATCATCCATACCCCGCCCGAATAGCTCTAATTTTTCTGGTTTAAAAGCGGGTAGGGACTGGGAGAGAGAGAAAATCGTTTTTAGGCGGGATTCTATCGCCGCCATTGTTTCGGGCTTACGTTTGGCGCGGTACTTGGTGAGGGGGCGCAGTTGTAGGATCAGGGCGTGAAGATTGACGATCGAACTGCCGTCAAACATACTGATGATCGAATTATCCCGCAACACCTTCTGAAAAATCCCTTCTTCGTGTTCTTCGCGGAAATAAAAGCGAGAGCCCAGCACCACGTACACCGAATTTACCAGCTCTTCAAGGCGCACCGTGACGAAATACTTAACCACCGAAGCCCAGACGCTGAATTGTTCAGGTATGACATGAAAGCCGCGAGCCGCCCCGATAGTCTCGCAATCGCAGATGAGAATATCTAAGAAAGCATCCACCAAAGTTCGACGGGGTTGGGGCAATTCCGCCACCGTTTTACCGTAGAGTACCCGTTTAGTGGCGAAACTCAAGGTAGTACGCAGGGCCGTATCGGCGGCACCGTGAGAGAAGGCGGCGCAGAGCATCCGGGTGATTTGAAATCCTTTCAGGGCTATTTCTAAACCGTCTCCAGGCTGCCCCAATCGCATCGAATCGGGGACGAAACAATCTTTAAAGCCGATACCACTCATATCTGAAGCGCGGATACCGTGAGTGAGTATCTTGGGGAGATTATAGTAATTATCAGAGTCTATCTGACTCTTATCTACCATAAAGAGGGTAAGACACTTCGGGCCGCCGTTAGGGTCAGTTTTTGCCAGTATAAAAGAAACGCCGGATATAGTGGCGCGGTTGATCGGCCACTTTTCGCCGTTGAGGATGTAACCCCCCTCTACGGGAGTCGCGGTTAAATCGCCCCCCACCAAATCGCTACCGTGTTCTCGTTCCGAGTAGCCCAGACACATCGCCCCGTATTCGTCCATAATGAACCGGGCCAGTTTCTGCTTTTGTTCGGGAGTGCCCGCCATCCAATTGAGGAAAGACCAGAATAGGGTGGTGAAGGCGATGCCGATGGTTTGGTCGCGCCGCGATAAAACCCGCACGAAAGCCACGAATTCTTCAAAAGAGGTGAACTCGCCACCGTACTCGGCCGGGACGTAGTAGTGTTGTAATTTCCAATCGTAGAGCCATTTAATTTCTGCGTGGGGGAATTCTTCGCTCTCGTCTATTTCCATCACCCTTTTAAATGATAAAGGGTTATCCGGGTTGAGAGGATGACCTAAATCTTTTTCCAGTGCTTCAGCAACCCAATATTGTTTGAGTTCGTGCATAACTCCTCTTTGCTGATAGGATTTTTTGCGAAGATGATCTTTCACAAAAATTAATGCCTATTCTAACGGGTTTACCGGCTACCCGCAATATTTTCCTATACCTTTACATATCTGGCGGGGCCCTCTTCTCAATTCCTAACCCCCAACCCCTACCCCAAAGCAAGAGAGAGCCATCTATTGACAAAATAATTTACTTATGCTGTAAATCATTCTGCCCATTGACGACTCTCTCAGGAAGAGACGGCGGAGGATTAACGGCGAGGAACCGAAGCCTCGATGTTAATATTTAAAGCCGATACTCTAGGAACCGGATTTCCTTTGGCGCTGCCGAGACTGCGAGCCATATTTAAGAAATTGCCCGGATCGCCTGCTTTGACCTGTTTCTCTTGAGGAGTATAGCGACGAACGGCGTTTTGCCAAACGATTTGAGGGAATCCTAACACGCCGCGATAGTAACCATCGTAACGGGGAGACTTGATATTGAAAGGCAATTCGCCGCTATCGCGTCCGGGTAGGATGCGACGACGTTGATAGGGTACGGTATCGTAACCGAAGTTCTGTAAGTATTCATCGGAGTTGAGCAATTGATCTACAAAACCTTGAATACCTTTAGTAGCTACGACGATAGACCAGGCGATTTTTTCTTTCTCGCTGTAAACGTCGCGGCCGAGAACTTTCTGTACGCAGTGTTCTACGAAGCGGTAGTTACTATTTTTTTCATAGAAACTGTTGTAGAAAGTTTTCGACAACAATAAGCCACGAATAAAATCCCGGACGGTAATCTGTCCGTTGCGTAATTGAGACTCTAGAAAAGGCTCTCTGTCCCACTTGAAAGCGTGGAAGAAGATCTGGCGGTAAGCCGCATCGATCAACTCATTCATATCGGTAGGGGAGAGGATATTTTCCGTTGTATAAACTCTGGGTTTTTCATCCCCACCCACTTCATAGCCTTCTACTCGAACGTTCTGCGATTTGGGAGCATAATCTAAAAGAGGAATAGCCAAGGTTGAACCTCCGTATCCTTAGAATTTCTTAAAAAACTTTCTTCATCATGATAAGGGAGTTAGGGTCATCATGCCCCCAAATATTAAAATTTCTTACAATTGTTAAGAATATTTTTCTCCTACCAACCGCTGATCGAGTAAACGGCCCCATGTTTAGCGACCTTATCCCTGTCGATACTGCCAGCCCTTACCTCAGCGCAGAAGGTAGCCGTATTGAAACCGCCGTAACGTTGTACCGTACTGGTGCGTAGGCGTAAATTCGGATTGACGAACCAGAAACGCTCTAAGGTGGTCATGGTCTCGTATTCCGTCGCCAGAACCAATCCGTTATCCCCATCTATATGATAACGCCCTGCGATCGGCACTATCTCCGCATAACCTCGCTCCCTCAATAATACTCCCGAACTTCCCTCCTCGTTATCGGGGATTAAAGCGAAAATAGTCGTCCCCTGATGGTTTTCATCTTCTTTATCCCATTGCATCGAGCCATCCCAGCTCACGAAGGCACCGCCTACCGCTTTAGCCGGGTCTACCTCGTGCATTTCGCAGATAGCGATGACTTTGGGGTTATCAGCTGGTAAGGCCTCCACGTATATCTGAGAATCCCCCGTTTCCGCCCTTCTAAAGGGTAAATGGTGAGTGGTGCGCTGTGATTGCCACTTACCCGCGCTCTGCTCAAAAAACTTCATTCCATCCATAATAACCATCTCTGTCTTTTGTAATCTACAACCCATTTTAATCCCGACTCCCGACTCCCGACTCCCGACTCCCCCATAAAAAAGATCGGCCTGGATGGACTAAAAACTTATTTCTGATAGCTTCCCGCCCCAATAACATCCGAAATCCCATCACATCGCGGGCGGTGAGGGTTAATTCGATCGTCCATATCGCTTCCCCTAACTTTAATAGCGTAGCGATTACTGGCCTAGTCTGGCTCACGCCGCCCGAATTTCTTACATGTCGCCATTCCAATAGAGGGGCTTCGGCGATTATGGTATGGTGAGTATTCCGCTGATAAGGATGAACCTGAAAACGAACCATTTCCCGATCGTTTTTCCAGAAAGATTCTACCGCAAAAGCATGGAGGGCGGACGATCTCGCCCCTGTATCAATTTTGGCCTTGACACCGAAAATAGACAGATTTGGCAGGTCTACCCACTCTCTCCAGCCCATAATCGGTAATACTGTATCTTTCATCACTATCGTTTCGACTATAATCAGCTTATCTCGTCTGTATTACCACAGTCTAAAGAGTTGTTTTTTTGAAAAAATCATGAATAATATCAATAACCTAACCATTAAATTGTAAGTAACCATGCCTACTAAACTAGGGATAAATAAAAAAATACATATATCATGATCTCCATATATATACTGACCCATAACGAAGAAATAGATATAGCCGAGTGCATAGAATCAGCCATGCTCTCCGACGATATTATCATCGTTGACTCTCTCAGTAGCGATCGTACCGTAGAAATCGCCCAGAACTATCCAGTTCGTATTGTGCCCCACGCTTTTGAAAGTCACGGCCGACAGCGCACCTGGATGTTAAATAACGTCCCGACTAAGTACGAGTGGGTTTACATTCTCGAAGCCGATGAGAGAATGACACCGGCTTTATATCAGGAGTGCCTCAAAGCCATACAAGGGGAAAAAATTATCGGTTATTACGTGGCAGAAAGGGTGATGTTTATGGGTAGGTGGATCAAGCGCAGTACCCAGTATCCCCGTTATCAGATGCGTCTCTTTAAAAAAGATCATGTGTGGTTCACCGATTACGGTCACACCGAGAGAGAAGTTTGTGAGGGAGAAACGGGGTTTTTAAAAGAAACTTACCCTCACTATACCTGTAGTAAAGGTTTGAGTCGTTGGATAGATAAACACAATCGTTACTCTACCGATGAAGCGGCAGAAACGCTCAAACAGTTAAATTACGGACAGGTAAACTGGTACGCTTTATTTTTGGGTAGCTCGGAAGTGGAGAGACGCAGGGCGCTGAAAGATCTATCGCTCCGCTTACCTTTCCGTCCGCTCTTACGCTGGATCTATATGTATTTCATTCTCGGCGGTATTCTCGACGGCCGTGCGGGTTTCGCCTGGTGTACTCTACAAGCTTTTTACGAGTATCTGATCCTCTTAAAAGTAGAGGAGAAAAAACAGTCAATCCAACGCTATGAAAAAAATTTACAGCAGTGTACCGCAGATAATCATAAGAACCCCTCCTTAGTGGTCAGCAATAAGGGGAAGCCCGACTAATAACGGATGCGCGGATCGATATAAGCGTTGATAATATCGATCGCAATCGAAGCGAAAACTACAATCGCGGCAAAGAAAGCCATCAATCCCTGTACGGTGGGATAATCTCTCAGGGCGATAGCCTGATAAAGACGATTACCCAAGCCAGGCCAGGAGAAAGTAACCTCTGTCAATACTGCACCGCCTAATAGAGAGGCGAAAGTTAATCCTAAAACCGTGATCACGGGAATGAGAGCGTTTTTAAAAGCATGAGCCCAGAGAATCCTTTTCTCCGAAATTCCCCGCGCCTTAGCCGCTTCTATATAGTCGGCTTGGAGGGTTTGCTTGAGATTCACCCTCACCATCCGCTCGAAAATTCCGCTCAGGAGTAACCCCAAAGTCAGAGCAGGTAAGGTTAAATAATAGAGGGAAG
This sequence comes from uncultured bacterium, assembly GCA_964623815.1. Taxonomy (GTDB): domain Bacteria; phylum Cyanobacteriota; class Cyanobacteriia; order Cyanobacteriales; family Microcystaceae; genus Chroococcopsis. The sequence goes on from CAZUVR010000007.1 coordinate 14,520, forward strand.
TGAATAATTCTCCCCAGTGACGGCTGAGAATACTATCGAAAGTGTATAACCCAGTTAAATCAGGGGGCGTTGTCTCACCGAGGGGGTATCTAGTACCGAGAGGAAACCAGCGTAACTGTACCGCAAAAATTAGCTGAAATAACATTCCCACCCAGAAGATGGGCAAGGAATAAGTAATTATACTAAACAATCTCCCAAAACCATCGATCGCCGTATTGGGACGTGAGGCGGCTAATACACCAATACCTATCCCCAGCCCCACCGCCACTAGTATGCCGAATAAAGATAATTCCACAGTAGCGGCAAAATGGTCGTTAATTATCTGCCAGACGGTGACACCCTTACTCGTCAGGGATGAACCGAGGTCGAAGCGCAGTATACTCTCTAAATAGCCTAGGTATTGACCGATCAAAGGTTTATTCAAACCCAACTGTTCCCTTAAAGCTTGTTTGGCCGCCTCGGGGGCGCGATTGCCTAAAATAGCGTCGGTGGGATCTCCTGGCGCGACGCGCATTAAAATAAAAACGATAGTCACGATCGTCCAGATCATGAGCGGAGCGAGGAGGAGGCGGACGGTAATATAGGATTGCAGTGCTTTTAGACGGGACATAGGTTCTTAATAGCTCTAGCTAATTCTACATGAAGTTTATGGCTGGCTTTATAAGCGATGTAATGAGCCTGGGGAATGGTTCCCAGTAAGCTCAAATCTCCCAATAAATCTAAAATTTTATGTCTAGCTGGCTCATTTTCAAAGCGCAGGGGAGGATTTAACCATTTGATGCGATCGCATACCAGTGCATTTTCCAAACTTCCCCCCTTGATCAATCCTGCCGCCCTTAACTGCTCTACTTGATCGGCTAGTCCAAATGTTCTCGCGGGGGCGATCGCGGTTTGAAAAGATTCCACTTCTGGAGACCAACTATACCATTGATTACCGATCGGCTCGTAGGGGAAATCAATACCGTAGGAAAAGCGTATTTCTGTTGAAGGTAGTGCAGCCACGAAAGTATCACCCTCATAAATCCAAACAGGTTGAGTCAGGGCTGCCCGAGCGAGAGGAGCTAAGGAAGTCACCCCGACTTTCTCTATAGCTTGACTCCAAACTTCTGCGGAGCCATCGAGTAGGGGCACTTCAGGCCCGTCTATCTCCAATCTGGCATCGGTTATACCCCAACCCGTTAAACAAGCTAATAAATGCTCGACTGTACGAACTTTTCCCCCCTCCTTAACTAACTCGGTGGACAGAGTAGTTTTATCCACCGAGGCTACTTCCGCCGGAATGATGGGACTATCGGGAAGGTCAATCCGGACGAAGTAGCGGCCTTTTCCTTCTTCGGCGGGGCAAACTGTCACACTCGTGGTATTACCAGAGTGTAAGCCTATCCCAGTCAGGGTAAAGGCTTCTTTAACTGTCGGCATAGGGTGATAAACTAGAACGGCGATGGGTTTTAGCTTATCACAATTTTTTCTTTTATTCGGAGGCGAGCATCTTCAAAAGTTCGTTTTCTGAGAGTTGTGTGATGCCTAGTCTCTGAGCTTTTTTCAGTTTATCTCCGGGCGCTTTTCCCAGTACGAGATAGTCAGTTTTATTATTGGGTGAGTTAGCGATCGTTCCTCCCGCCTCGCCGATTTTCGCTTTCAATTCTTCCCGAGTAATTTTAGTCAGGCTACCTAAAATCACGATCGTTTTACCTGCGAGGGGAGAGCTAGGAGCCGAGGTTTCTGGTTCAACTTCTAATGAAGTATCAGCTAGGGTGACGGGTGTTTCCGTTTCTACCTCGGCCTCGGTTCCTCTTGGGGTTTCTATCGGAGTGACAGGTGTTTCCGTTTCCATCTCCGCCTCGGTTTCCCTTGGGGTTTCTATCGGGGTGACGGGTGTTTCCGTTTCTACCTCCGCCTCAGTTTCCGTTTTTGTTTCTATCGGGGTGACGGGCGCTTTTTGCTCTAGGGAGGATAATTGTTCTTTTAACCGGGCTTTTTCTCGATCGAGAGTTTCTATTTGAGCATTGAGGCTATCAATCTGCCCCAGTTGAGCTTTCAAAGAGACGATTTCTTCTTGAGATTCTTTGAGACTGGTTTCGAGCGATCGTATTTCCGATTCTAATTTAGTTTTATCGGCTTTTACGATTTCTAACTCTTGGGATAAATCCTGCTTCTCTTGCTCGGAATTGCCGACTTTAGAGTTTATCTGTGCTAATTGAGTTTCTAAGTCCCCTTTTTCGGCTTCAATGGAGTTTAACCGAGTTAATAAGTCTTGTTTTTCTCCTGAAAGAGTTTCTATTTGTTCGGCTAAAGTGGCTTTATCCCCTTCAAGATTTGTCACTGTATCCCTTAACGCTTTTAACTGAGACTCTATATCCCTCTTATCTGTTTCTAGAGTTTGTAATCGATCGCTTAAAGTTTGCCTATCATCATTACTAGCGGCTAACTGTTGAGAGAGATGGTTTTTCTCTTGTTGTAGCTGTTGCAGTTGAGAATTTATTTGAGCTAGCTGAGCCTGATTTTCCTCCTCCTTTTGACGAAGAGAATGTAATTGATTTTGTAAATCATTAATTTCTCCGCTGCGGTTTTCTAACTGTTCGGAGAGATTATTGTTATCATCTTCCAGTGATTTAACAAGTGATTCTCTCTGGTGTAATTCTGTCTGTAATTCCTGGTATTTATATTTGAGAGTTTTAACTTCTGGCTCTAACAGTTTCAGCTTTGCCACTTCCGCTTCTGACGATTCTAATTGTTGTGTAACATTCTGTAATTGGTTTTGTGAATCTTGTAATTGACCAGTTAAAGTATTTTTTTCCGCTTCTAGAGTTTCTATACTTTTATGAAGGGTATTAGAGTTACGTTTTGTTAGTTCAAATTGGCGATTAATTTCAGCATTTTGTTGCTCTAAAGACACTACTTGAGTTTCTAAAGTTTTTATTTGTTCTTGAGTGTGTTGCGTTAGTTGCAATAAATCATTTCGTTCTTCCTCTAAAGATTTTAACTGAGCTTGTAGATTGGGTAATTCAGATTTAAGAACAGTTAATTCTTTATGTAAAAGTTGTTTGCTTTCTATATTCGCCTGTAGATTTTGCTGAGCTTGAGCGAGATCTTGCTCAAGATATTTAAGCTTGTCACTTAAGCTATTATTATCTTTGAGGAGATTATTTTTCTCAGATTCGATCGCCTGTAACTGTTCCTCTAGCTTCTGTTGCTCTTGAGTTAATGTTTCTTGTTGAGCTTTGATTTCCGAGACTGCTTTGCCATTTCCACCGCGCAACAACCAGCCGCCCAAACCACCCGCTATAACCGCGCCTATGCCCTCGTAAATTATTTCATTAGTCATCTTCACTCTCCTTATAACAGCACTATTCACTATGAGGCGATATATCTGATCTTCCCATTTTTCCCGTTACCTGCGTTAACATTTCGGGAAATTTTTCCTAATCTTCTTATCTTGACCCATATATTATTTTATGGTATGTCTTCCTAGACTTCGATCCCATCGGCAAAATTTATGAGAGTAATAATCATCGGCGGCGGTGCTGCGGGATTTTTCGCGGCGATTACCTGCGCTCAGGAACCAGACACAGAAGTTATGGTACTGGAAGCGGGAAGAGAATTCTTAACGAAAGTGAGAATCTCCGGCGGTGGCAGATGTAACGTTACCCATCACTGTTTTGATCCCGCTCAACTCGTACAATTCTATCCCAGAGGCGGCAAAGCCCTCCGGGGTGCGTTCACTAAATTTAACCCTCAAGACACGGTAGTATGGTTCGCTAAAAGAGGAGTGAAACTGAAAACCGAAGCCGATGGACGGATGTTTCCGATTACCGATGATTCCGAAACCATCGTTAACTGTCTATTGCAGAGCGCAAAAACTGCCGGGGTGAAATTACTCCCGAATACGCCAGTGCAGAAAGTAGACACACAGGGGGATAAATATATTGTAAGCCTTAAGAAGGGGGAGAGTCTGGAGTGCGATCGAGTTCTCATCGCCACCGGTAGCAACCCCGCCGGTTATCGCATCGCCGCCAGTCTGGGCCACTCCATCATCACCCCGGTACCTTCCCTATTTACCTTTCAAATTCGAGACGACAGATTAAAAGACTTAGCCGGAGTGAGCGTCAGCAAAGCGAGTGCGATTATACCCAGTAAAGGGAAGGAAAAATTGCAACAAATGGGGCCTTTACTGATTACCCATTGGGGTATGAGCGGCCCCGCCATCTTAAAACTATCAGCCCACGCCGCCCGGGTATTATACGAAAATAGCTATCGTATGAGTTTAATCGTGAATTGGCTGGGCGACTCCAATCCTGAAAAAGTCCGTCAAATTCTATTAGAAAATAAAGCCAGCCAAGCTAAGCGCAAAATATTTAATTACTGCCCCTTCGATATACCGAAAAGATTATGGCATAATCTTTTAATCCACGTCGGTATCGACTCTGAAACCATCTGGACACAATTAAGTAAAAATCACGTCCAGGTATTAACGAGAGAATTAACGGGAGGGCAGTATGAAATTAAAGGCAAAGGAGTATTCAAAGAGGAATTCGTTACCTGCGGCGGAATCGCTTTAAAAGAGGTGGACTTTAAAACGATGGAAAGTAAATGCTGTCCAGGCTTACACTTTGCAGGAGAGATATTAGATATAGACGGAGTGACGGGAGGCTTTAACTTTCAGAGTGCCTGGACAACCGGCTATTTAGCGGGCGAGGCGATGAGGAAATCCCTACCTTTGGCAGACCCTACTGGGATGAAAACTAATTAGAATAAAAATTAGTGATAGCATTTCAACTACCTCCATGACCAGCAATCAAAACTTTACTCAATTTATAGACGACGCGGCTAGAGCATTCCGTAACAATTTAGATTATCTAACTCCAGGATTACATAAAATAGTAGAAACTAGTACGGAAAAGGTAGGAGAATTCGTCTCTCCCATTGCAGAGAATCCGTTCATCAGACAGGCGACAAAAATACCCGGATTGAGCTGGATAATGGCGGGAATTGGACAGGTAGATATAGAGAAAGTTGACGCACAAGTGAACGAATTAAAACGCTCTTATCCCGATGAAACACATCAACAACTAGCCGAAAGAGTTATTAGAGAAAGTGCTTTCAATGGTGGGAGAGTTGGAGTGATTACTAACTTGATACCCCCTCTAGCAGTATCACTATTAGCCCTAGATGTAGCTGCCGTCAGTGCCTTACAAGCGGAGATGATTTATCGTATCGCCGCGATTCACGGTTTCTCACCCTATGAAAAAACCAGACGAGGTGAAGTATTCGCCATCTGGCTTTTATCTATCGGCGGCTCGGGAGTGATTAAATCGGGTTTGAGTATTCTAGAAATACTACCCGGAATAGGCCCCTTAATCGGTGCCACCAGTAACGCCACCCTACTTTATTCTTTGGGGATAGTGGCCTGTAATTACTACTCGGCCAAAGATAAAAACCCCTCCCCAAGTTAGTAAATTTGGATAGACAGATGTTTTCAGCTATTTAAAAGTAGGGGCAGAGAGCGCAAAAATTCGATTTGTATCTCCCTTAACTCGGCAGTGGGACGAACAGATTGAACCAGTTCTAGAGTTTGGTCAGGATTATCACCCTTAGCGATTAGATAAGCGGCTAAAAGTGTTCCTGTGCGACGATTCCCGCTCGTACAATGAACGGCTACGGACTTACCCCGCTCAATCAGTCGATCTGCAAAGGAAACAAAATCTCTAACTTGTTGAACTGTAGGAGCTTTTCCCCCCGTAATCGGTAGCCACAGAGCTTCTAAACCAGCTTGTTCGTACTCCTTGATACCTGAAGGTTCATCCATCACCGAAACTAGCCCCCCTAACCCGGCGCTGGTGAGCAGTTCTAAATCTTCTAAGGGCGGGCGCGGCATTCCTCCGAGAATTTGAGGTATTACCCACCAAATATAATTAGGGTACAACAATTGCAATAACTTTTCATAACATACGATGCTTTTATTATTTCAAAAAAAATTGAAATGAGTAATGACAAAATATTAAGTTAGGGGATAGCGGCAAGCTTCTAGATAGATAGTCGGGCGAATGGCTAAATGTGAACTGTACTAATTTTAAATACAAGCGAACTAAATTAAAATGGAAGAGAGAGAATACAGCGCCTTTAAAAAATGACTTACGAGCCACTACATCACAAATACCGCCCCCAAACCTTTGCCGATTTAGTGGGACAATCCGCCATAACCACCACCCTCAGTAACGCCCTAAAAAGCTCTCGTATCGCCCCAGCCTACCTGTTTACGGGGCCGAGGGGTACAGGCAAAACCTCCAGCGCTCGAATCCTGGCGAAATCTCTCAACTGTCTCGCCAGTAGCGGCCCTACCCCCACACCTTGCGGCCAGTGCGAGGTATGTAAGGCGATCGCTTCTGGCTCGGCCCTAGATATAATCGAGATCGACGCGGCCAGTAATACTGGTGTGGATAATATTCGGGAAATAATCGATCGCGCTCAATTCGCCCCGGTACAATGTCGCTATAAGGTGTACATCATTGATGAAGTGCATATGCTCAGTACGGCAGCTTTCAACGCCCTACTGAAGACACTAGAAGAGCCACCGGATCGCGTTACCTTTATTCTAGCCACTACCGACCCCCAGCGCGTCCTCCCCACCATCATCTCCCGTTGTCAACGCTTCGATTATCGCCGAATCCCCCTAGATGAGATGGTGGCTCACCTAAGCAAGATAGCCGAATTAGAAAACATCGACATCGAACCCGCAGCCGTCAGCCTAGTAGCACAAATCGCTAACGGGGGATTGAGAGACGCGGAAAGCTTACTCGACCAATTAAGTCTCTTACAGGGAACTATAACAGTCGATCGCATTTGGGATCTAGTAGGCGCGGTACCGGAAAAAGATTTATTCAATTTACTCGTCGCCATCCGGGAATCAAATCCAGAAGCCATCATTGAGCAATGCCGTCATCTGATGAATCGGGGTAAAGAGCCTCTGACAGTGCTACAGAATCTAGCTGGTTTCTATCTCAATCTACTTCTGGCCAGAACTTCACCGAATCGCCCCGATTTAGTAGCGGTAACTGCCCCCACCTGGGAGGCCCTCTGTCGGGAAGCCGCATATAATTGGTCTATCGATGACATCCTACAAGGGCAGAAACGCTTAAAAGACAGCGAGGTACAGATTAAAAATACCACTCAACCCCGGCTGTGGTTAGAAATTACCCTCATGGGATTGTTAGAGACTCATCATTCCCAGCCTCAGCAGGGTCATTCTATTACCCCGCCAGCAGTCAAACCGCTCCCAATCCCAGAAGTTAAACCCTCGCCGGTTAATCACGCTCTTGAAACGCAAGAGAAAAAACCACCGGCGATAAATCCCGCAGCACCTCAACCAGAAATTGAAACCTCTCCGATTACCAACCCCGTCAAGGATAATATTTCTACTGAGGAAATCTGGCCGCGTGTAATCTCAGCGATTGGATTGGCAACTACCCGCACTCTTTTACAGCAAAAGGGTAAATTGTTAAGCTTCAGCGATTCCGTAGCCCGCATAGGCTTATCTAGCGAAGCGCTTTTAAATATCGTTCGTAAAAAGATCGATCTTGTCGAAACCGCTTTCGAGTCCGTATGTGGTCAAAAAGTCAAGGTGCATTTTCAAGTTATCAACGACGATAAGCCTGCCCCAGAGGAAGTTAGGGACGAAAAAGCCGAATATATCAAAGATAACCTTAGCCGATCGACTCCAGATCAACAACCGATAGAAAAACCTCAACATCAACCTTCGATTCAAAGCTCGCAAAAAGTTGAACCTGTCAATAGTAGAGAAAAACCCCAGCTCCAACCTTTAAATCAAGATGCACAAAAAAGCAACAATGTCAATATCGAAGAAGCGATCGTATCTTTCACCAAGGCATTCGGGGGAGAGTTAGTGCATACGGAGTCTTTAGAAGTTACCCCCTCGGCAAATATTATTATTAAGAACAGACCGGAAATAGATGGCATTCCAGAAGATGAACTGCCTTTCTAACTAAGTTTAGCCACCCAAGCGGTAGGCGGGCGATACCAACAACGGTAGCCCGCATCTAGAATTCTCTGCCCCATAGGGGAAGTCGGCGGTATCACCGACTTGAGCTTTTAGGAGGGCAATTGATTACCCGCTATTTATAAGCTTTAATACATTGCTCCACCAGGGCAGCGACAGTGTCAACGTCTTTCCAGCCCAGGATTTCCGTGACTTTCTTCTCAAGATTCTTGTAAGTTTTGAAAAACTCGGCGATTTCATCGAGCTTATGGGGTGCGATGTCCTTGAGAGATTTTACCTCGCTATAACGGGGATCTTTTGCCGGTACGCAGAGGATTTTCTCGTCTCTATCGCCACCATCGACCATTTCTAACATACCGATCGGACGAGCCGCAATTACGCAACCGGGAAAGGTAGGTTGATCCATGATTACCATACCATCGAGAGGGTCGCCATCATCCGCTAGGGTATTGGGTATAAAACCGTAATCATAGGGATACTGTACGGAAGAATATAACACTCGATCGAGGGCGAAGGCGTTTAAATCTTTATCGAATTCGTATTTATTTTTACTCCCTGCCGGGATTTCAATTAACACGTTGATTAAGCCCGGTTTTGGTTGGGCGGGAATGCGCGATAAATCCACAAATATCACTCCGAATTAAATCAATTAGAATTTTACCCGCAAGCGGTATCAAAAAAATCAATCATGGTGTTCCATTAACGAGTAACTACTACGACTCAGCGACTCTACCTGATCCGGAGATGAATACTGGGCGATCGCTAAGAGGGGTATGGTTAGGGTTAAAATAGCTATGATAGTACCGATAAAGTTGCTCCACCTATGACCAGGCGTTTCGGCGTTTTTCCCTGACGGGCTACTAGATTCCATAAATTGATGTTTTGAGTGAACTGGTGATTAATTGATCCATCCTATTTATATTGTACCTACCGATCCCGAAGTGTAGTCAGGAATTCATAAGAATTAATTCAACCCCGAAGACTTCGGCGAATGCGGCTAGGATATGCTCTCGTACATCCGCCACCGTAATCGGGCCGAGAAATTGCTGTAAACTGCCCACTGGTTTATCCTCAATACCGCAGGGTACTATCTGATCGAAGCCGCTCATATCTGGGCAGACATTGAGGGAGAAACCGTGTAAAGTCACCCAGCGACTGGCTTTAATTCCTATAGCGGCCACCTTGTATCCTTCCACCCACACCCCCGTCAAGCCAGGTATTCTCCGCCCTTCCAACTTGTAAGCTTTTAGCGCCTGGATCAATACCTCTTCTAGTTGTCGCAGATACCAGTGTAAATCCTGTTTATAGTAGCGGAGATTGAGTATGGGATAACCTACGAGTTGCCCGATGCAATGATAGGTGACTTCGCCCCCCCTCTCTACTCTGTATATTTCCGCGTTCGAGCAGGCGGGGTTAAATTTAATAAATTTAGTATCTGAGCCAGTACCCAATGTGTATACCGGAGGATGCTCCAATAATAATAATATATCGTCTAAATCAGGATTGTTAATTCTTTCCTCCTGTAACCCTCGCTGTTCCCGCCAAGCGGTTTCATAGGGAATTATTCCCCCTATTTTTACCAGACATTTTCTCGATTTAATTACCATCTTTGAACTTTTGTTTAAGAAATGTAACGGACTGCAAAGGAAAATGAAAAGAAAGAGAGAAAAGGTGTTTTAGAGAATACAAAGTGCTAATCTAAAGATAAGCTATTCAGTAGAAGGTTAACAGATTTACCCCACTCTCACCAAGGAGGGATAAGGAAAAAGTTAGACCAGTCAGATAAATATAAGCACAGGAGAAGAAGTCAAAGAAAATGACTCGAATCCGAACGAGAATGTAAATAAAGAGTTAGCTGAAAATGAAATTTTTACCAAACAAAATCTAGGTATGAAAAAACGAAAATACTGAGCAACATCTCCGAAACGCAACAAAAAGCGGACAGATCATTAAGCGCAAGTAATAACTAGAATACAATCGAAATGGAGAAGTAAGTATGAAGCTTTTAATTCAAGGCAACAATATCAGTGTTACCGAGGCTATCCACGATTATGTAGAGCAAAAGATAGAGAAAGCGGTGAAGCATTATAACGGAATGACGACGAAGGTAGACGTACATTTATCGGTAGAGAAAAACGCCCGCATACCAGACAGACATAAAGCAGAGGTAACGGTATACGCTGACGGTACCGTAATCCGGGCCCAAGAAGGAAGTGAGAATTTATACGCCAGTATCGATTTAGTAGCGGATAAAATCGCCCGGCAGCTACGCAAGTATAAAGAAAGATTGGTAGATAAAAAAACCCGAGTAGGCGTGAAAACAGCAGAGGTAGTAGAGGACAAAGAAGTAACGGCGACACTGATAGGCGATCGAGTTCCCGAATTACCTCACGAAGTGGTGAGAATGAAATATTTTGCCATGACTCCGATGTCGATAGATGAAGCCTTAGTGCAATTACAATTGGTAGACCATGACTTTTATATGTTCCGCAACAAAGACACCAATGAGATAAACGTCATCTATCAACGTAATCACGGCGGTTTTGGTGTGATTCAACCCCATCAGCCTAACGGCAACGGTAACGGTAACGGCAAGGGACATCATTAACTGTCACAATAAAAAGCCTTAAAAATTTAGCGATCGTCTACTGTAATAGATAGAAACTTCTCGCTCTATCTATTACAGTTAGATGTCAAACAACAAAAATCCTGTAGTTTTAGTTCACGGCATATTGGACACGATTAGGGTGTTCGATAGGATGACCGACTATTTAGCTAAGTTAGGTTGGTCAGTACACAGGTTCGATTTAATACCCAATTACGGAATCGAGAAATTAGATACTCTCGCCTTACAAGTAGATAAATATATAAACAGGAATTTTAACCCCGAGCAAAAAATAGATTTAATCGGCTTTAGCATGGGGGGATTAATCACCCGTTACTACCTACAGAGGTTAAAAGGCATAGAGAGAGTACAGCGCTATATAAATATCTCAGCCCCCAATCAAGGCACCTTAACCGCCCACAGTTTATCTCTTCTGCCCGGCGTGCAACAGATGCGCCCCGATAGCCATTGGATAGAAGATTTAAACCAGGATTATCAAGAAACTTTGAAGAAGATTAACACTACCATTATTTGGACTCCCTATGATTTAATGATCGTACCGCCTTCAAGTTCATCATTGCCGGGATGCGAAGAGATACAGATACCGGCTTTGTTTCACGCTTGGATGGTGAGCGATATTAATGTTCTACAAACTATCAATCGTGTATTGTCTCGTCCCGTGCAAGAAAATGAAAATTAAAATAATCAGTATTTTTACATCTGCAGTAATATTAACCTTATGCTTTTCGTGGGTTAATCCAGTGTTAGCGCAAACGGGAGCGATCGATCTTAAAGTAAGTTTAGGGGATAGCAGTGGGGCATTAAAATTCATACCCGATCGTTTAGACTTTAAAGCGGGGCAGAAGTATAAAATCGTTCTGAGCAACCCCAGTCCTACAAAGCATTATTTCACGGCTAAAGATTTCGCTGATGCTTCATGGACGCAGAAAGTAGAAGCCGGTAAAGTAGAAGTCAAAGGAGCGATTCACGAACTAGAATTGAAACCGACGGCGGTGGCGGAATGGGTATTGATTCCGCAGAAACCCGGTAAATATAGTCTCCGTTGCTCCATTCCGGGTCATACTGAAGCCGGTATGACAGGCGAAATTATTATTAACCCATGAATTTAAGAAGAATCGTTTCCTTCGCTTTTTTAATTTTTATCCCCCTATCCATAGTCGCTAAATATTACGGCTGGGGCACAAGTGCGGTTTTTTGGACATCAACTCTATCCATCATTCCCCTCTCCATCTGGTTGAGTACGGCGGTAGAGAAGGTGGCGGTAGTAACGGGCCCTTCTTTAGGAGGTTTGGTTAACGCGGTTTTCGGTAACACCACCTTTTTAATTATCTCCCTGAGCGCTTTAAAAAAGGGCTTGGTGGATATAGTGCAGGCGAGTATCACAGGGAGTATAGTAGGTGATTTACTTCTGTTTTTAGGAATAGGAATGCTCACCGGCGGTATTAAGTATAAGGAGCAAACTTTTAAACCGATTCTGGCCCGGGTAAATGGTTCATCCTTGACTCTAGCGGTAGTGGCTATAGCTCTCCCCACCTTAGTTATTTATACATCGAACGTGGTGGAAGTGGAAGCGATCGAGAATCTCTCTATAGTAGTCTCTAGCATATTACTGATGGTATACGGACTAACCTTACTTTTCTCTTTGAAAACCCATAGCTATCTCTATGAAGTGGGTATGGCTAACGAGATAGAGCAAGATAATGAAAGCGAGAAATCAAAAGTTTGGTTGTGGGTGGGAGTATTGTTAGCCGCCACTATCGCCGTAGCCTATGAATCTGATTTATTCGTCAATGTGGTTGAATCGGTGATGGAGGGATTCAACCTTACACCCTTATTTGTGGGGGTGATTTTCCTGCCTTTAATCAGCGATGTAGCGGGGATTGTGACGGTGACACAATTATCATTAAAAAATCAGATGGATTTAACCGTCTCCGTAGCGATGGGAGATAGTTTACTTATAGCCTTATTCGTCGCTCCGGTATTAATATTCATCGGTCAATTTTACGGGTTACGGATGGATCTCAATTTTAATCCTTTTAACGTGGTGGCTTTGATCGTCGCCGTCATCGTTACTAATTTAATCACGTTTACGGGGCGATCGAACTGGTTGGATGGCACATTGTTACTGGCGACTTATCTCATCTTGGGCGTAGCTTTTTACTATCATCCGGCATAGTCTCGTAAGCTACACTATAAAGCTCAGAGTTAGAGCGATCGATTGGCTAAAACGTTCAGAAGCCATCTTCGTTGACACGCATAAAATACATGTATATACTCGTATTGTGAGTGATATTTCTCTAAAAGCTAAGCTTTTGATCGCAAATCAAGTACCCGCGACCTGTATGGAACTGCATATTAGTCGGGCTTCACGCATTTTAATACAAATGTATGATACCGCTTTGCGTCCAACCGGTTTGAGTGGAAACCAATTTACGTTGCTCGTTGCGATTCACCTGTTTGAATCCGTATCGATCACCCGTTTAGCTCAAGAGTTATTCGCCGATCAAACCACCATGACCCGAAATGTTAGATTGCTGGAAAAACACGGCTTAGTCGTGATAACCCGGGGGAAAGATCGGCGTGTTAAGTTAGTGTCTTTAACGATCGAGGGGCAAGAACTTCTGACCCAGGCTCTCCCTTTGTGGGAGGCGATACAAACGGAACTGATGCACCGCTTCGGTGAGGAGAAATGGCAAGACCTATTATCTCTGCTATCTGAGATAAAAACCTTGAGTTAAGTACAAAAACTTAGGCAAAATATGTATATACATATAAAAGGCAATATTGGAGGTTTCAATGGCTATACCGGATCATCGTCCGAAAATTCTGGTGACGGGCGCGACGGGTAAAACGGGGAGCGCCGTGGTTGCCCAATTGTTAGACAAAGGTTATCCCGTGCGGGCGATCGTGCGTTCGCGTGATGGGAGAAGCCAACGACTGGAACGTTTGGGGGCGGAAACGATCGTCGCCGATTTATTCGATGTCGATGGAATGCTAGAAGCTACGCGAGGAACGGCACGCGCCTATTATTGTCCCCCCTTCCACCCCCACATGATTCAGAGCGCGGCCGTATTTGCAACTGCCGCCCGGGAATCGAAGTTAGAGGCTATCGTGGGACTGAGCCAGTGGACTGCGAGCGCCAACCATCCCGCGTTACAAACGGGGGGCGTTTGAGTTCGGCGCTCCTAATAATGTGGTAGAGGAAATAACGGGGCAACCCGCAGAAGAATTTGAAACCACCGTCCGGCGTTATCTAACAATGCCCTTTGCCCGTAAGACCCTTAGCAATCGATTACGCGCCCTTTTACAATTCGGCCTCGTTCCTTTTACTCCCAGTTACAACCTGAAGCAGTTTGAGCGGCAACATTTGTATCCTGTTGCAACTAACCCTCAGTTCGTGATGAGTAGCGATCGCTGGCAGGCCGAGCATAGTCTATATTAAAAGCCTGTCGCTGGATTTAATACACTTACCTAAAGGATTACCCTCATGTCAAAATTCGACGATCATCCTACCATCAAGCGTTTGAGAGAGTTACAGAAGTCTCAAGCGGCAGAGCCTCAGAATCCGATTTTATCTCCCGTCAATGGCGATTGGTTGCGCTCACTGTGCCTCGAACTGGGCGTGGATGATGTAGGTTTCGTGAGCATCGATCAGCCCGAAATCGCCGGGGAACGGGCTAAAATCCTCCAGGCATTCCCGCAAACCAAAAGCCTAATTAGTTTCGTCTGCCGGATGAATCGGGATAACGTGCGAAATCCCGCCCGCTCCGTTGCCAACGTGGAATTTCATCACGCAGGGGAAGAAGTGAATCTGATCGCCCGCAAAATCGTCCGGGAATTAGAAGATCGGGGTATTCGGGCGATAAACCCGGCGATGGGATTTCCGATGGAGGCGCAGGACTATCTGAACGTCAAAAAAAATGTGTGGGTTGTTTCCCATAAACCCATCGCCGTCGCCGCCGGATTGGGGCACATGGGTATTCATCGCAATGTGATTCATCCAAAATTTGGTAATTTCATCCTCTTGGGAACGGTTTTGCTCGATGCGGCGGTAACAGATTACAATCAGCCGATCGATTACAATCCCTGCGTGGAGTGCAAGCTATGTGTTGCAGCCTGTCCCGTAGGGGCGATCAGCCCGGATGGAAGTTTTAATTTTTCCGCTTGCTATACCCACAACTACCGGGAATTTTTAGGCGGTTTTAGCGATTGGGCGAAGAATATCGCCGAAAGTAGGACGGCTAAAGATTACGATCGTAAAGTGGGGGAAGCCGACTCGGCAACCATGTGGCAAAGCCTGTCTTTCGGGGCTAACTACAAAGCAGCTTACTGTATGGCATCTTGTCCAGCGGGAGAAGATGTGATGGCTCCTTTTTTACGCGATCGCAAAGAGTTCATTCAAGAGGTTGTTAAGCCCCTACAGGATAAAGTTGAAACGGTTTATGTTATTCCCGGTTCGGATGCGGAAGCCCACACGGCTAAACGATTTCCCCACAAGCAGCTCAAACAAGTTCGCAATAGTCTAGTACCGATTTCGATCGAAGGTTTTCGCTTCGGCTTGCCTTTGTTATTCCAATCGAATCAAGCCAAAGGATTCAACGCTGTCTATCACTTCTCATTCACGGGTGAGGAAATCTCAAGGTTTACGGTTATCATCTCCAATCAAGTTTGTGAAATTCAAGATGGCTTGGTCGGTAAACCTGATTTAGTGGTCAACGCGAACAGTAAAACCTGGGTTGGTTTTTTGCGGAAGGAACAAAATATTATCCTAGCTATCCTTACCCGCAAAATCCAAGTCAAAGGAGATATACGCTTACTGTTAAAGTTTGCTAAATGTTTCCCAACTTGATTAACGCTACCACTAATGTCAAGCACTTGAGTAGATTTTTGGTCGCTAAAGAATGGAGGGAAATTATTTTTTGAATCTGTTCTTCCTGTATTATCTTCATTTTCTTTACTTTACTTAGTTTTTCGCAAAAATTCTTGAGAGCGCTACCCGAGCGCTTTTTTCTCTATCTTGGGAATAATAAATCTGAAGCCCACGGATAGAAGGAAAATACCCTATAATACATTACAATATGTAAAAATATTTGCTTTATACATTGAAAAAATACACTAAATGTGTATTAATATGCGAAACCAAGGTTAGATTCTATGACATCGATACAAATACCCCAAATATCCACACAATCGCTGATAGTCGAATTTTTTGAGCGTACAGTAGGACAGTGGAAGTCACAGAGACGCTATTACACCCTCAATCAAGACGTAGAACCCGAAGAAGTAATCAGCTTAATCACAATCAAATTTTTACAGCAAGAAAGTGAGCCACTCATACAACTAGCCCAACTACACGGATTAGAAGAAGAAACATTAATTGCGGGAACGGAAGTAAGCTGGGAAAGTAACTATATCCGCTCCAATCGTAAAGCTTTAACCGGTTCTACCATACTCGGCGTATCTGGAAATATTATGTATCGTGACCGGGGTTTTGCTACCTCCAAACCCGTTACTGCGGTTTGTCACCTCCCCAACCCCTCAACACTCTGTTTGAAAACCGAGTATGGTGGTTCCTGCTTTGAAGAAGAAATTAAACTCATCGGCCAGAAATATCGTACCCGTCAAAATATTATCTCTCGTTCTGGGGAAGAAGTGATGATCGGGCAATATTTGGAGCAGAGAATTTAGGTACTGATAGAGAAGTAGTGAGTAGGGAGTAGGGAGTAGAAATAAATATTATCCCGATTCCCGACTCCCGATTCCCGATTCCCGATAAATTAGTTACCGGCTACGCCGTCTTGACGGGCGGCGTGTTGTACGGCTGATGCTACTGCAGTAACTACCCGGGAATCGAAGACGGAGGGGACGATATGTTCTCTATCTAAAGTAGTCGGACTTACCAGAGAAGCGATCGCTTTAGCCGCTTCTAGATACATATTATCGGTGATCGCCGTCGCCCTACAATCAAGCGCCCCCCTAAAGATACCAGGGAAAGCCAAGACGTTATTAATCTGATTGGGGTAATCACTCCGCCCCGTCGCCATTACGGCTACATCATCGCGCACTAATTCGGGTTGTATTTCCGGGATGGGATTAGCCATAGCGAATACTATAGGATCTTTAGCCATCGCCCGCACCATTTCAGGTGTCACCACATTGGGGGCGCTCACGCCTAAAAACACGTCTGCGCCTTTCATCGCGTCGGCTAAATTACCAGCATCGGGTACGGCCCAAGCCAGCTTTTCAGGGGTTAAATCGGTTCTATCTTTAGAGAGGATACCTCTAGAGTCGCATAGTATTATATCGGTGGCACCGGCTTTCTTGAGGAGATTAGCGATCGCTATTCCCGCAGCACCGGCACCGTTAATGATAATCCTTACTGACTCTATAGATTTCTGCACTAATTTGAAGGCGTTGATCAGAGCGGCCAGGGATACTATAGCGGTGCCGTGTTGGTCATCGTGAAAGACGGGTATATTTAACTCGGCTTTTAAGCGTTTTTCTACTTCAAAGCAACGAGGGGCGCTAATATCTTCTAAATTTATGCCACCGAAAACCGGGGCAATATTTTTTACGGTTTGAATGATGGCTTCCGTGTCTTGAGTATCTAAGCAGATGGGGAAAGCGTCGATACCGGCGAATTCTTTAAACAGCATCGCTTTTCCTTCCATTACTGGTAGGGCGGCTGAGGGGCCAAGATTACCCAAACCTAACACGGCGCTCCCATCGGTGACTACTGCAACGGTATTACTTTTAATAGTTAGGGAAAAGACTTGCTCCGGTTCTTTAGCTATTGCGGTACAGATACGCCCTACGCCTGGGGTATAGGCCATCGCTAAATCACCTTGACTCGTCAGCGGGTAGCGGGTGGTGACGCTAATCTTACCACCCCGATGAATGTCGAAAGTACGATCGGAAACTTTCAGCACTTTTATATCTGGTAGGGCTTTTACCGCTTCGACGATTTTTTCCGCGTGTTCCGTACTCGATGCGTCTACGGTGATTTCCCTGACGGTGATTTTCAAATTTCTCTCGATGAGGGAGATTTGCCCGAAGTTGCCGCCTACCTCTGCGATCGCGCTCGTTACCGCTGCTAATGAACCGGCGCGATTAGGTAGTTCTATCTTTAGGCTTAAACTATAACTGGGATTAGGTGTCAAATTAACCATGTGTATGCTCTGAATTCTGTCCCTAGATGGAGCAAAAATAGACAGTAATAAATACTTATTATCTCCTACATACCCGTTTATCCAGTATAAAATACAGCATTTTTTAGTTATTTAATATTTCTTTTAGGTTCTAACTTCCGTAAGATGATTTTCGCCCCAAATTATGCCAAAGTAAGAGCAAACACATAAATAGTAAGATTTTGGACAAAATTAATGTCCAGGAAAATTCAAATATTGACGACTTTTGTTAGTATCATAATCTTCTGATGACGCAAGGAAATTTTTAATATTTATCAATCAAATAATATTTAAACCATTATGTCTATTGAAATCAATATATTCGCACCTTATAATCAAGAGGTTAAACTGATAGGTTCTTGGGATAAAAATCACGAAATTCCACTGAAAAAAACTGATGATGGCTATTTCAAAACCAGTATCGATTTACAAGATGGAGTTTATTATTATAAGTTTCGTCTCAAAAGTAATAGCCCTGATTTACGGGATAAAGAATGGGTGGACGTAATAGATCCCTATGCTACCGATGTAGATGAGATTAATAAACAGAGTATTTTAAGAGTTAAAGAAGGGCAGAAAGTAGTCGATACTTATGTTTGGAAAAATGACTCTCATCCCCTCTCAGAAAATCGGGAATTAGTAATTTATGAGATGCACGTAGCTGACTTTACTGGCGGGGAAGATGATGCGGAAAGAAGGGGCACCTATCTAGATGCTATAGCTAAACTCGACCATCTGGTTGAGTTAGGAATTAACGCTCTAGAATTGATGCCGGTTAATGAACATCCCGGTAATTATAATTGGGGTTATACAGTGCGCCATTTCTTCGCCACAGAAACCAGCTACGGTTCTACTTCTGACCTGAAACAGTTTATCGATGAGTGTCACGGTAGGGGTATCAGGCTCATCATGGACGGTATCTATAATCATACCGATACCGAGTGTCCCTTGTTGATGATTGATCGTAATTATTGGTATTACGAATATATGCACTACCCCGAAGACCCGGATAATTACTGGGGGCCTGAATTTAAATATGATAAATATGACGAGAAACTAGATGTAAAACCAGCTTGGAAATATATCGGCGATGTGGTGCGTTATTGGGTACAGGAATATCACATCGATGGCATCCGTTATGATGCGGTGCGTCAGATAAATAACTTTGAATTCCTCGATTGGTTAGCCAAACAAGCGAAGAAAAACGCGGCTCCAAAACCGTTTTATAACATAGCCGAACATATTCCCGACACTAGTGAAGTAACAAAGCCGGAAGGCCCGTTAGATGCTTGCTGGCATGAAAGTTTTCGATATTTTCTTGTGCCCGCCATCTGTGGTAAAAAATGCGATTTAGAAGAATTGAAAAACGTTTTTGATCCTCGCAGACAAGGTTACAGTAGCGGCATTAACGTGATCAATTATATTTCTACGCACGATCGAGAACGTTTATTCCGCGAGTTGGGTAACAACGGTATTTTTGATGAAGAGGCTTTTAAACGGGCTAAATTCGCGGCTAATCTCCTGATGACGGTGATGGGTATACCGATGTTGTGGATGGGGGAAGAAATCGGGGAACATAAGCGTAAGAGCCAGAAAGTTACCCAACCGAAAAAGGTAGCCTGGCCGCTCTTAGAAAATGAAGAAAATAGGGATCTATTCGAGCATTATAAAAAAGTGATCGAGTTGCGGAAAGAGTCTAAAGCTTTAAAGTCTGATAATATCCAATTCTTCCACGAAAATCCTGAGGATAAAGTTTTAGCTTACGTGCGCTGGACTGATGAAGGCGAACAAATAGCGATTATCGCTAATTTCTCTGATAATTATCTGTCAGGTTACGCCATAAATGATTTTCCAGAAGGTGAAAGTTGGCGTGATTGGGAGACGGATACGGTAATCGAGAGTCAGGAGCATAAGGTAACGATCGATCTTCCGAGTTATACGGCTAAAATTTTGATTAAGTGATAGTAACTCTTTCATCTCAATTCAGTATTCTTCAATCTGTCTAATCCGCTCTCTCAGCACTTCTTCCATTAAAGTTAATTCTTCTGATGTCTTAGGGTAGGGGTATCCGACACTATCCTTTGTCTCTATCTTCCAACGGTCAACCAGTTGGTAAAAAGCATCATTATCGTCTTTATGAGCCAATATGTAAGCTTTTAATTCAGCCTTGCTCATTTTGTCAAAATCTGGTTTCATGGCAAAAAGTCCCATACTCCATCACGATCTATTTTAATTTGTAATTCTTCTCCCGCAAATATATAAACTGTGCCGTCTCGCTCATCAAAACGCAGTAGCTCTATAGAACTATAAAAAGTTGTAAGGTACTGGCATAGTCTAATACAAATTAATCCCTGTTCGGCTGTTGGCAGAATATTTTTCCCTCCCTCATAGTGTTATTGTTCAACCAGTGTGACATAAATCCACCTAAGAAGATGTCAAAAGCCGCAATCGCAATCACGGCTTGACAAAACTTAAGCGTTACTTTCCATCTGGGCGGTAGTGAGAGTAACATCAACTAACTTAGTTCCCCTTTGGATGGTTAGAGCGATATTTTTGCCCACGCCCGCCGACTCTACCATCGATTGTAGTTGACTACCATCTTTAATCCTTTGATTATTAGCTTTGATAATTACGTCACCCCGGCGCAATCCAGCCCTTTCTGCGGGAGTATTCGGCAATACTCTCACTACTAATATCCCCTCTACTTCCGGTAATTCTAATATGGAGTTGGGATCTTGATTATTCTCCCTGGCTATCTCGGGAGTAATATTCACCATCTGCACCCCGATATAGGGATGGGCGACTCTTTTACCGGCGGCTAAAGTGTCTTCTAAGGCTTTGGCGCGATTGATGGGGATAGCGAAGCCGATACCCATAGCGTCAGCGCGGATGGCCGTGTTGATACCGATAACTTCACCCCTGGCGTTGAGCAGAGGGCCGCCAGAATTACCTGGGTTGATGGCCGCGTCGGTTTGAATGAAATCTATCCGTTTATCAGGGATACCAGCTTTCGCCGCCGAGCGTCCGATCGTGCTGACTATACCTAATGTTACCGTATTATCGAGGCCGATCGGATTCCCTACCGCGATCGCCCAATCACCGACTTGAATATCTGAGGAATCTCCCAGAAGTGCAACCGGTAAGTTTTCCCCTTGAGGATTGATTTTCACTACCGCTAAATCCGTTACTTCATCGCTACCCCTAACTTCTCCATTAAAGACGCGCCCATCTTTAAGAGTGATGGTAACTTTATCGGCTTTACTAACTACGTGAGCGTTAGTTAAAATCACTCCACTCTTATCGATAATAAAGCCAGAACCCTGCCCCGTCACTCTCTGCTCGGTGGGAAATTGGGAGCGGAATTGATTACCGAAGAAATCGCGGAAGAAGGGATCATCGAATAAGGGATCAAAACGCCGATTGATTACCGCTTCCGTGTCGATTCTCACTACAGCGGGCCCAGTTTTATTGACTGCGGCCGCCACAAAACTATCTGCAGTTATATTTACTGGTACTTTTGCTTGTATATCAGCCGAAGCGGGTAAGACAGCACAGCTCATCCACAAAGATAGGATGAGGACGAGCGCATAAATACTTCTCTTTACTTTCAACAACTTCATAGAGCGGCATAATCTTTACTACTATTGTCATGCTAACAATTCTGTTATGCGCGTGCGTACCGAACAGTTTACATCGGGAATCGGGAGTCGGCAGTCGGGAGTCGGGGGAAAAACTATTAATAGACGAGATTTACAAGCGAGTGAATGTACTCGGAAGATGTAAGATCGGAGTTGTTAACTTATGTAAAGGGATAAACAAAATGGCTCTAGCAGTTGGCACAACCGCCCCAGACTTTACTACTACGAATGATGAGGGTAAAACCGTTTCTCTGTCGGATTTTAAAGGTAAAGTAGTCGTTATGTACTTTTATCCCAAGGATGACACTCCGGGCTGTACGAAACAGGCTCAAAGTTTCCGTGACAACTATCAGGAATATCAAAATAAGGATATGGTGGTCTTAGGGGTGAGCATGGATGACGAAGCTTCCCACAAAATGTTTAAAGAGAAATACGGCTTACCTTTCCAACTTCTAGTAGATAAGGGCGGCGCGATTACCAAAGCCTACGATGTAGAAGGCGGCGGTTACGCCAAGCGCGTTACCTATATCATCGACGGCGAAGGTAAAATCACCCACGTCGATGCCTCGGTAAATACTTCCACCCACGCCCAAGACATATTACAAGTGGTTGGTTAATCTAACGATTATCAGCTAAATCAGATAGATTTTTATGAATCTGTCTCATTGAATCGGGGTAATAGCTGCTAAGCCTGTTGCTAACTGATATGGCCGACTTAGACAGCTATTCCCCCTCTATTAACTTCCTTACCGAAATTTCGAGTTCGGGCAAGTAAATATCCACAGCCGTCCAAACTCGCTCTAAATCAATTCCGCCCAAGTAATCATGAACTAAAATATTGCGGAAACCCCCCATCATCTGTTAATTAACTACAACCGGCTTCACATAAGCGTTAAAGCCCGCACTCTGTAGAGATTCCGTAGCCGAATCCGCATCCTGTACCCAGTAACTCTGTCCGAGGCGCACGAATTGGCGGGTGTTGCCCGTATGAATTACGGCGATGACGGGCACTAAAGATTGAACTTTCTCGCCCGAATGTTCTTGCAGGATGCCCCTGAGATTATTCTGTTTAATACGATCGATCGCTACTTCCTCCGATAACTCGATCATAATTAATTTAAGATTATCCACTAATTCCGCATCTTTAACGATCAACTGTCCCTCATCCCTATCTTTCCGTTTATCCACCCTACCCCAAACCATCAACTGTGCTTCTTCTATCAACAGAGGTTGTATCTTCGGATAGACATCGCTGAAAACCACCGCCTCAGCTTGTCCGGTAGCATCTTCTATAGACAAAAAAGCCATCGGTTTGCCTTCTTGAGTGACGATTTTCTTGACGGCAGTGACGGCGACTATGGCACTGACTTGTTTTTTTAGATATTCTTCCAGTTGCCCTATATTAACAGGAGAAAGTAATTTAGCTGCCCGATGAACGGCTGTTAATGGATGTTCCGACACATAAAATCCCAAATGTTCTTTCTCTAGTTTAAGTTTTTCCTGTATGGAATAATCAGGAACTTTAGGAGATTTAGGCTCTTGGTCGAACTCCGATTCATCTGAATCCCCGCTGAGATGATTGCCGACGAAATCAAAAAGATTCATTTGGCCGCTTTCTTTTTCCTTAGTCCGTTTATGGGCCCAAGCTATAGTTAATTTTAGGTCATTGATGAGCTGACGGCGATTCGGTTCTATACTATCGAAAGCCCCCGCATAAATCAAAGTTTCTAAAGCCCTTTCATTGACGGTACGTAAATTAACGCGCAAGCAAAAATCTCCTAGGGATTTAAACGCACCTCCAGCCTCTTCTCTGGCTTTAATGATAATATCGATCGCGTTCTCTCCCAAGTTCCTCACCGCCGACAAACCGAAGAGTATAGTCTCTTTTAGAGGGGAAAAATGTTTTTGAGAACGATTGATGTCAGGGGGGAGAACTTGTATACCCATTTTCTGACAGTTTTCTCGATACTTTTCTACCTTCTCTTGATTGTCGCTACTAGCGCTGAGTAAGGCTGTCATGTACTCGACTGGATAATTTGCTTTTAAATAAGCAGTTTGATAGGTAACGTAGGCGTAGGCGGTGGAGTGGGATTTATTGAAACAATTAGAAGCCACTAAACCATTAGCCAAAAGGAAATTATGATCTACGGCGACACCGAGATCATAAACTTTGCCTTTACCTAAAGATTTTTTGGAGATGATTTTCACCATATACGGGGGAGTTGGGAGTTAAGAGTTGGGAGTCGGGAGTTGGGAGTTGGGAGTCGGGAGTAATCCCTAATTCCTAACCCCCAATCCCTAA
Organism: uncultured bacterium; assembly: GCA_964623815.1. Lineage (GTDB taxonomy): Bacteria > Cyanobacteriota > Cyanobacteriia > Cyanobacteriales > Microcystaceae > Chroococcopsis. Next base: position 38,287 of record CAZUVR010000007.1, read on the forward strand.
TTCCTATTCCCAATTTTAAAAGACGATTTCTTGACTGGTAATCCAATTGACTAAAGTTCTTACTGGGAAACCGGTAGCACCAGTGTTGTTTATTCCCCCTTCTTTTTCCGTCCATACCGGGCCCGCTATATCTAAGTGCGCCCAGGGAGTATCCTTAATGAACTGTTTCAGGAAGAGGGCGGCGGTGATAGAACCTCCGGCGCGGGGGCCGGTATTTTTCATATCCGCAATCGAAGACTTTAAGCCGTCGAAGTATTTATCTTCCATCGGCATCGGCCAGAATTTCTCACCGGCTAACTCGGCGGCGTTTTGTATCTGATGGGTGAGAGTTTCGTGATTGCTCCATAAACCCGCTATATCGTCGCCCAAAGCTACTATACAGGCTCCGGTGAGGGTGGCTAGATCTACAATGGCTTCTACCCCCAATTTTTCGGCGAATACGAGAGCATCGGCGAGGGTTAGTCTGCCTTCCGCGTCGGTGTTGTTAATCTCGATCGTTTTCCCGTTGGAAGCAACTAGAATATCACCGGGGTGCATGGCCCGCCCGCTGATCATATTTTCCGTGGCGGCACAGATAAAATGTACTTCTACATTGGGCTTGAGCTGTCCGATAACCTTAGCCGCGCCGAGGGTAGCCGCACCCCCACCCATATCCATCTTCATCGTCTCGATACCGCCGGCCACCTTTAAATTTAACCCGCCAGAATCAAATGTCAGGCTCTTGCCCACTATGGCCACTTTTCTCGCTGGTGTGCCTTCTGGTTTGTAGGTAAGGTGGATGAATTGGGGGGGTAAATCGGAAGCTTTAGCCACGCCTAAAAAAGCTCCCATCCCGTGAGCCTCGCATTCTTCCTGTCCGAGAACTTCTATTTCTAACCCGTATTCCGAGGCTATTTCTTTAGCCTTTTCCGCCATCGTGACAGGAGTAACGGTATTCGCTGGGGAGTTAACTAACTCTCGGGCGAGGATAACGCCAGAACAAATAGTCTGCGCCACTTTGATCGCTTGCGCTTCCTCGCCCAGCCCTAATATTTCTACGTTTTGCAGTTTGATACCATTACTATCCGGCTCCGATTTGAAGCGCGTATCTTGATGCAGTGTCAAAATCACGGCTTCGGTGATAACTCCAGCCGTAGCCGAGGAGGTATCGACAACGGGTAAGGATATAGCTAGAGTTTGGCTTTTCTGTGCTTTTGCCGAGCGAGCTATGGAGGCGGCTGCGGTGCGGATGGTGTTTAGATTCACCTCTTCCGCTTTGCCTAAACCCACTAAAATCAATTTTCGTACATGTGTATTAACGCCAACTCGTGTGACTGCGCTCGCGCCGACTTTTCCAGTGAATTCGGATTCCGTGATTAATTCTTGTATTATGCCTGAGAGTTTCTCATTGAGCTGAGCTAATTCTCCAGTAATCTCTACTTGGTTTTCATATAAGCCGAGGGCTAAAGTGTCTCCCGTCCATTCTAACAATGAGGTGTCGATCGATCGAATATCCATTCTGTCCGTCTAAAATAATCAAAGCCTAGTTTTAGCATAGCCTAAGAATCAGACGGCGAGCATCAAATCCACGATCGGCTGATTGGTCAAACAGCGCCAGTAGCAGGCGTATAAATCTGGTTTCTGTACCCTTAAAGAAGCGATCGCTGGAGTTGCGGGGAAAGGCCAGAGACGATCGAAGATAATTTCTTTCCCCGCCAATCCGAACTGAAGTAAGTATACTGAAGGTGGGGCTGCTAAATTCTCCAATAATTGATAACCGAGATAATAAAGAGTATCTTTTATATCGTTGCTGATTTCTGCCGGTTGGGCGTAAGAATTGGGAATCATTCCCTCACCGATGACTTCGCCATAAAGAGTCCCTTTTTTCGTCAGCACTATGGGCAACCATAAATCTCCCAACCAGGATTCACCGAGAGTAGTTTTATACTTTAAATTCTCCTCTACCCAGACCCGTCTTTCTTCAACATTTTTACACTTTTGATAGATGTCTTTTGCTGGGAAATCGAGCCAGTGGGGTAATTGTATAGTTAGAGGGCACCAGATAGTGTTTTGTTTGCTTGTTTTCAAAGTATCAGCCTTCGACCACAGACAAGCGGCAGACATAACCTCAATGGATACGGATGAAGGAATAGCCTCTTTCAGTGCGTTAACCATTCTTTCTGTAACGGGTAATAATTTCGAGATTTTCCCCCCGTTACGTACATCGGCATTAACAATAATTAAAACTTTGTCCATTTGTTCTCAATTGATTTAGGGGCTAGTATATCCAGACAGGGGCAAATTTCACTATCAAGGCTTGAGGCAATTTTAGGCAATGGTGAAGTTTTTGGCAACTTCTATATTAATCTATCTAAGTCAGGTTGGAAAAATGTATCTCTCGCCAAATTCTGTTAAGATTGTTACGAAAAACCAGCCCTTGAAAATCAAATACTTAACCATGACTCAACCCGATCGCACTAAGCCCATAGTTATAGCCCCCTCGATACTTTCCGCCGATTTCAGCCGTCTTGGTGCCGACATAGAAGCTGTTGATAAAGCCGGTGCCGATTGGATTCACGTCGATGTGATGGATGGTCGTTTTGTTCCTAATATTACCATCGGCCCGCTGATCGTTTCCGCCATTCGTCCCTATACTAAAAAGCCTTTAGACGTTCATTTGATGATCGTTGAACCTGAGAAGTACGTGGCTGATTTTGCTAAAGCTGGTGCCGATATTATCTCCGTACACGCCGAGCATAACGCATCTCCCCACTTACATCGTACCTTAGCCCAGATCCGGGAATTAGGCAAACAGGCAGGTGTGGTTCTCAATCCCTCCACTCCTTTAGAGTTGATCGAGTACGTTTTACATCTGTGTGATTTAGTGCTGATTATGAGCGTTAACCCCGGTTTCGGAGGCCAGAGCTTCATTCCCGAAGTAGTGCCCAAAATCCGCAAGTTGAGACAAATATGCGATGAGAAAGGTTTAGATCCCTGGATTGAAGTTGATGGCGGTTTAAAACCGGCTAATACTTGGCAAGTTCTCGAAGCTGGCGCGAATGCGATCGTAGCGGGTTCTGCTGTCTTCAACGCGCCCGATTACGCCGCCGCCATCGAGGGTATCCGCAACAGTAAACGTCCTCAATTGGTTACTGCTTAGAGTTGAGAATCGGGAGTTGGGAATCGGGAGTTGGGATAAGCACTAATTCTTAACCCCTAACCCCTACTTCCTAAACCCACTCCCTATTTAAACGCATTACCACAATGTCGAAATCGCATAGCTTAGGTAGTTTTGTTACAAAAATTACAAAATGCACTGGGTTAAAAAGAATTAAATGGCTGTATCAAAAAGCTTAATTGCGTTAAATACTAAGGGATTTAGCCATTAAATGAACTCATAGAATTAACCCGAACCAACTACCTGAAGGAGGACGACAGTGGTACAAGCGCCGCAAAGAGAAGAAACGGTCAATAAATTTGAGAAATTGAAAGCGGAAAAAGATGGGCTAAAAATCAAAGAAGAATTAGACTATTTCGCTCGCATTGGTTGGGAAGCGATGGATAAAACCGATTTAGAGCATCGCTTGAAATGGGTAGGTGTATTCTATCGCCCCGTAACCCCAGGTAAATTCATGATGCGTTTGCGTATACCTAACGGCATCCTAACGAGCGCCGCAGTGAGAGTATTGGGCGACGTGATACAGCGTTACGGAGACGACGGTAGCGCCGACATTACCACCAGGCAAAATATACAATTGCGGGGGATTCGTTTAGAAGATATTCCCGCTATTTTTGAACAATTGCGATCGGTGGGACTAACTTCGGTACAATCGGGGATGGACAACGTGCGCAATATCACTGGCTCACCGATGGCGGGCCTCGATGGGGACGAATTGATCGATACCCGGATACTAGTGCAGAAAGTTCAAGATATGGTGACGGGTTACGGAGAGGGTAATGCGGAATTTACCAATCTACCCCGAAAGTTTAACATAGCGATCGAGGGCGGTAGAGATAACTCGGTTCACGCGGAAATCAACGATGTGGCTTTCGTACCCGCCTATAAAGATGGTGAGTTAGGTTTTAACGTTGTAGTTGGGGGCTTTTTCTCCGCTAAACGCTGTGAAGCCGCTATACCGATGAATGTATGGGTGCGGCCAGATGACGAAGTTGTAAATTTATGCCGGGCGATTTTAGAAGTATATAGGGATCATGGATTGAGAGCCAATCGTCAGAAAGCCCGTTTGATGTGGCTCATCGATGAATGGGGAATAGATAAATTCCGTACTGAAGTGGAATCTCAATTAGGCTATTCTCTCCGCAGTGCCGCCGATAAGGACGAGTTAGACTGGGAGAAGAGAAATCACATCGGTGTCTACCCGCAAAAACAGCCTGGGATGAGTTACGTCGGGTTGCAAGTTCCAGTAGGACGTTTGTATGCTCAAGATATGTTCGACCTAGCCCGTATCGCGGAAACCTACGGAAGCGGAGAGATTCGTCTGACGGTAGAGCAGAATGCTATTATTCCTAACGTAGCTGATGAGTTATTATCAATTTTATTAGAAGAACCCTTGTTAAGAAAGTTCTCTATCAATCCCCATCCTTTAGAAAAATCTCTAGTATCCTGTACTGGGGCGCAGTTTTGTAATTTTGCCCTGATTGAAACTAAAAACCGGGCGACGAGTTTGATAAGAGAGTTAAGTCAAGAGTTAGATATTCCAGATACGGTGCGGATTCATTGGACTGGTTGCCCTAATTCCTGCGGACAACCGCAAGTTGCCGATATTGGTTTAATGGGGACGAAAACTCGAAAAGATGGTAAAACTGTCGAAGGTGTAGATCTTTATATGGGCGGCAAGGTAGGAAAGGATGCTCACTTAGGTACTTGTATACAGAAGGGTATCCCCTGTGATGATTTAAAACCTCTACTAAAAGATATTTTGATCCGTCAATTCGGAGCGGTAGAGAAGTAGGGAATAAAGAGTCGGGAGTCGGAAAATCAACTCTCGACTTTTTCTTTCATTTATATCAATTGGAGCCGATAAAAGAGGTATAAGTATTTTGACAGAATTACGGGAGTAGTTTCGCTCCAAGTAGAATCAACATAGAGGGCATTCAATCATGTCTTGCGTGTTAAATTTTGGGTCATTTTTAATTGGTTAGAAAATCAATTGCCAAAAGTTTGAGCAATGTTTGTCATAGTACGAAACAGCTTATACGGCTGGTCAGGAAAAGTTTGAAACTCAAACCTTTGGTAAAATCTCACCGCTTCATCGTCAATCGCCTCTACCACCACTGCAAAACAACCAGTCGTTTGGCTGACTCCCAGACTTCTATATAAAGCATCCATAATCAACAACTTCCCCCAACCATATCCCCTGTAATCACTAGCCACCGCCAATCTCCCAATTAAAGTCACCCCAACTAGGGGATATTTGGGCAGCTTTTTAGCCAGACTTTGGGGTAGCGATTCGAGATTAATGCTACTCATGGATAGGGTATAGTAGCCAATGATTTTTTCGCGTTCTCGGTCAACCAGAACGTAGGGAATGGCGATATTTCTCTTCTTATCTTGAGTAGCGAGGTCGTGCAAGTAACGATCCAGTGCTTCGTTCCCACAGCTAAAAGTTGCCCGATTGTGATGGCTTTCGAGTGGTTCTAGGCAAAAATCAACGGATTCCGGGATTAACACGAATCTAGCAACTATTTATTCATCATTTGCTTGTAGCATTGGGCATCCGCCTGAGCCTGCTCGGAGGGAGCGGGGGGATTTAACAAAGCCTCGGCAAAAGCGGCGCGATCGCGCTCGGTTAATTCCAGCGATTCACGATCTTTGATCGTCCGCGTAGCCGCCTCAGCTAAAACCGACACCATAAACTCAGTCAAGTTCTGTCCCCGCAAAAACGCAGCCCTCTCCATCAGTTGCTTTTGCTCTTCCGTTACGCGAGCCTCTAACCGAGCATTTTTGCGGATTTTAGTCGCTTGGGTTGAATTTGTACTTGCTTTCGTACTCATGTTTTAGAAATTATTTGCTTTTAGCAGATTGTAACACAGTACGCTTTACAGCCGTACATTATTTCTGTTTAGCTGTGAACAAATTTGCACAAACGGCGATCGAGCCTAATTATTGTTACTTTCTAAACATAAAATAAACTCTTAAACTGCGACTTTTTTAAGCTTAAAAATTCATGCCACGCTTTCCCCCCGTTAGCCCCCGTAATTCCATAAACATTCTCGAATAAAAAACCTTGGGGCTGAAGTAGCTTTAAAATACGCCTCCTATAGCTTTCGTCTCATTCTCATCAAAGATGGCGATGGATCGATTCTAACTTTGCGGTTAAGATGATTATCTGTAGCGTGTGAGTAGCGAGAAACCTATGAATCACCCCTCTTTCCTATTAAAAATATTCGACAGCCGTAGCGCCAAACTAAAAATTAGTGCTATTACTAGTTTAGCACTAATTTTTAGTGCCATTGGACAACAAACATCAGCCATAGCCAACACAGATACTTTGGAGGCTCCTAGCACCTCCGAGAACGTCGATGCGGCCCCCCAAGCGGCCCCGGTAGTTCCAGATGCCTTAAAGCCCGTACCTGTAGAGCCGGTGAGAATCGCCCCCAGCGTACCCGTACAGAGGCCCGCCGTCAGCCTCACCACCCCCGTAAAACCCCCGATAGTAAAACCCGTTTTAGAAATCCCTAAAAATCACAATACCACCTTACCCACGATCGCCCCCCAACAAGCGGCCAGCGGCAAAAACAACTTTATCGATAACAAAGTTTATACCCCGCCAGCTACGGTAGTAGTCACCGAAAGAGCCAGAGGATGTCAGACGATCGCCACATCCGGGCAGGTGATCAACGGTAACTGTAACGTCAGACCCGCACCGGTAGCCCGACAAACAGCCCCAGCAACAAGGGAAGCCGCGCCCCAAATGGCCCGCCGCCCTCTACCGCCGGTTAATCTAGTCGCCCGTCAGAACCGCCCCAGCGTCACCCGTCAACCCGTAACCATCGCCGCCGCGCCAGTAGTGGTGCAACGCCGTCCAGTAGTCCAGAATATGATCGGCACGGTAGCCACTAACGTAGTCAATAACGTGACGAGATTGACACCACCGACTGTCGCCGCCAGCAGCGTAGTAGCGCTAAACCCGCAAAGTTGGAACGGAGCCAGATTAGCCCTCCAACCGGTAGCGCCCACCACCGATAACAGTAACGAACCGGCTAGATACGATCGTGCCGCCACTATGGGTGTTTCTAAACCCGTAGCCGCCGCCCGCACCGATTTACTCTTTCCCCTCGCCCTTCCGGCACCGATTACCTCGGTTTTCGGCTGGCGTAATCATCCCGTTACCGGCAACCTATCCCGACACGAAGGAACCGATCTCGGCGCACCGCTAGGTACTCCCGTATTAGCCGCTTACAGAGGAGAAGTAGCCGCCGCCGATTGGATAGGTGGCTACGGTTTAACTGTCATCCTGCGCCACTTGGACGGGACTCAAGAATCGCGCTACGGACACCTATCGGAAATCACCGTCAAACCCGGTCAATGGGTGGAACAGGGCGAGGTTATCGGGAAGGTAGGCAGTACCGGCTTATCTACCGGCCCCCACTTACACTTCGAGTGGAGACATAACACCGCTCAGGGTTGGGTAGCAGTAGACGCGGGGGTACATTTAGAATATGCCCTGGAAAACCTCGTGCAACGGATGCAGATGGCTCAAGAAAATTCCGAACCTCAAGGGTAACAGGAGTGACTCAAGAGTAGTGAGAAGTGAGCTAGCTACTCTCTTCTCATCACTCATTTATCACTTCTATTACACTATCGCGCTCGCCGGTATGGGGAACCTAGTCCCTAATTCCTGTAATAATTTCCGGAAGGTTTCCCCGTCTATAGTTTCCTGGTCGATGAGAATATCCACCAGTTTATCGACCGAGGCACGATTCTCGCTAACGATCTTTTTGGCTAATTCGTGACACTCCCTGACGATGTCGCGGATTTCCGAATCTATCTTCGCGGAAATCACCTCGGAATGATCGCCCCGACGATTTGACCAATCGTTACCGAGATAAGAATTTTGCTCCTCCTCGAGAGCGAAGGCTCCGATCGAAGACATCCCGAATTTAGTCACCATCTGCCGCGCCAAATCCGTAATCTTCTCGATGTCGTTACCCGCGCCCGTCGTCACCTCATCGTCCCCGAAGATACACTCTTCCGCTACTCTGCCCCCTAATAAGCCAGTGATCATCGCCTTCAACTGTGTGCGCGTTACTAAGCCTCTTTCCTCATCAGGAGTGAACCAGGTTAAACCCTGCGCCTGTCCCCTAGGGATTAGAGTCACCTTCTCTACTGGATCATGTCCCTTACATAGAGTACCCACGATCGCGTGACCGATCTCGTGATAGGCTATGAGACGCTTCGCCTTACTATCTACGAGGGATTTACCCTCCATGCCAGCCACGATGCGATCGATCGCGTCGTTTATCTCCGTCATTGTGATCGCCTCTTTCCGTCTCCTGGCGGTAAATATAGCCGCCTCGTTGAGCAGGTTAGCTAAATCCGCGCCGGTAAAGCCCGGTGTTCTTCTGGCTATGGCTTCTAAAGACACTTCGGGGGAGACTTTCTTATCCCTGGAATGGACTTCTAAAATCCCTAAACGCCCTTTAAAATCCGGATAATCTACCGTTACCTGTCGATCGAACCTGCCCGGGCGCAACAGGGCCGTATCGAGAACATCGGGCCGGTTAGTGGCCGCTATCACGATGATACCGCTATTGCCCTCGAATCCGTCCATCTCCGTCAGTAATTGGTTTAAAGTCTGTTCCCGCTCATCGTTACCGCCACCGTAACCAACACCCCTCTGTCTGCCCACCGCGTCTATCTCATCGATGAAAATGAGACAGGGCGAATTCTCCTTCGCCTTCTTGAATAAATCTCTTACTCTGGAGGCACCGACACCGACGAACATTTCCACGAATTCCGAACCCGAGATACTGAAGAATGGTACGCCCGCCTCACCTGCGATCGCTTTAGCAAGTAAAGTTTTACCGGTTCCCGGCGGCCCGATCAGTAACAGCCCCTTCGGTATCTTGGCACCGATAGCCGTAAATTTTTCCGGCTGTTTCAGGAAGGTGACGACTTCTTGTAATTCTTCTTTCGCCTCATCGATGCCCGCCACGTCATCGAATTTTATCCCTGTTTTCGCTTCCATCTGGAAACGTGCGCGGGATTTCCCGAAACTCATCGCCTGGCCGGACACGTTAGCTGAGCGTCTCAATACCATTACCACCAATCCCAGTAATAGAATCACCACGAAGAGATTAGTTAGCACATTGATTAAGGTGCTGTTATCTGGCGTTTGCTTGATTTGAAAATCGACATTTTTGGTGCGTAGTCTGTCGATCAATTCTGGATTCTGCTCTAATAACTGTACCTGTTTCGTCTGATTTTGATCGCCCTCACCCTTTAAAGTGACGGTTGCTACTTGCTGAGTTTGGTCGATGTCAACTTTTTTGATCTGTCCCTGCTCGATTTTCTGTAGGAATTCCCCGTAGGTCAATGTATTACTATCCCCTTTACTCCAAGCAGGCGTAACTGTAAAAACTGTCTGTAAAATGATTAAGCTGGTGAGGAATTTTCTCAACCCTTTTCTATTCTTGTTTATGGCTTGGCGATGACGCTCTGCTTTGTGTTGAGACGATTTGGGCATAGTGAGTGAAGATTCAATTTATCCTAGTATCTATTCTGACAGATTCATGAAATAACCGCACTGACTCTAGGGCATCTTGTCGCCCCGGGGACGATTCTCGACTACAGTTTTACCGAAACCGTCGCCGACTCCCTGTAATATCCCCCTGCCTATTAAGCCGATTCCCCTACCGATGACTTGAATGAGAAAGTATACTAATCCTTTCCCTACTACGGAAAATATTACCCGGAATCTCGGCGATAGTGCGTCTCTTAATTCTAGAGCGATCGTCACTAGCCATCTCAGCCCCGACAACTGTTTCAATTCTTCTTCCCTCGGAGTATAAATTAACAGTTTTTTAATCTTATATTGATCGTAGTAAAACAGTCTTTGTTGACTTTCAAAAATTAGTTTAGGCTCACGGAAATATTTATCTTGGGTATATTTCCAGGAAAGATTATTCCGAAATAATGCTAGTTTTCGAGCTACTCTAAAATCTGGTTTAAATATTTTATTTTTTACATATTCATTATCATAGAAATTGTTTAAGATGATTATCATCACTGCATTGGCGACGGTATTAATTAAATTTTGCAGTAATATCTTAGCCCTTTCAATAGTTTCAGGTTCGTTGTAGGTGTATTCGACACCATCAATTAAGAGATTATCACCTAATACTAAATAATTCAATAAATCATTGACAAAAGGAATTTTGTTTAAAATTTCTTTTTGAATTATATCTTGCTCCAAAAAGAGAGTATCAAATTTATCAATGAAATAATTGTCTAAAAAGTTACGAGTAGATTTTTCCCAAATATCCCCTAAGAGCCGATTTTTCCTGACGACTATCTCATCAGCAGATAATTCCAGAAATCTTAAATCATCGATCGTCTGTCTGATTTGAGTGAAAGTGATATACAGTAGTTCCTTTTGTGCGTTAGCCTGCAAAACTTCTATCTCTAAAGGAATTTCCGTGACGTTAGTTAAGGGTGATCGAATTTGAGCCAGGGTATCCTCAAAAACTACCGAGCTAGTTAGAGGACGATAACGACTTAGAATCGGTAACTCTTCCGAAGAAATCACGCTTTCTGGTAAAGCGTAATTGACATTATCAGCCCCCTCTATAGGTGTAACTTCTACGGGTAAAAGTTTTTTGATCAGCCAAGCTGCAGTAGATAACTCTCTTTTTCTTCCTCGCCAATAAAAGCGATCAAACTCACTCAGACGCGATTGACTCAATCTCTCCCGTATCATCTCGATATTATCATCGATCTGGTTCAAACCCGATCGAGCCGAACGAATTAACCAGTGCGTTTTTTTCTTATTCGGGTAGTTTACGGGTACTAAGAGAGCTGAACTCGGCCAGTAAAATTCCCCTCTACTGATAGACAGAGAAATACTAACTATTTCCTCGAAAGAAGTCTTTTTAGGAATGTAACCCGCCAAGCCCATTCTCTGACCGATCAACTTAGTATTAGAATCGAGGGGCATGGTGATGATAATGATCTTGCTTGTAGGATAAAGCCTCTGTATTTGGGCTACTAAAGACCAATCAGGAACAATGCTCAAATAGGGTACTGGATCGATGAAAATTAGATCGGGCGCAGGAGCGATCGATCTTGACAGAATACTGTCTAAACTCTCCTGCCCTATGACGCTAAAATTTTCATTGCGATTTAACATCTCGGCGACACCGAGACGGAAAATAGGATCATCATCTACAACTAGTAAATTAAAAGGCACGATATGCGATTAATCTATTTCTTGCTCATTATATTATCTCACCGTCTACACCTGAGTTAGTTCATGTATACGCTAAAAATAGCTATGGTTTAGCATCTTATGATACAATCGATCTTAGAGCGCTCTAAAAATTAGGTAAGTCGGTTATGGTAGCTGCTAAGGACAATTCGCCACTGTTAACCTCAGAAGAATATTTTGTCTGGGAAGAAAAACAACTCGAAAAACACGAGTACATCGACGGGCAAGTATACGCCATGACCGGCAGGAGTAAAAATCATAGTTTGCTTGCCGTAAGATGTATTACTATGTTTTCTAATCATTTAGAAGGGAGTGACTGCGAAACTGTTAACTCAGATATGAGGGTTAACATTTTCAAGACTAATAATTATACCTATCCTGATGTGAGCGTAACCTGTGATGAGCGAGATAAAACTACCACTCAATACATCACCTATCCCTGTTTAATCGTCGAAGTTCTATCCAACAGCACGGAAGCCTATGACAGGGGGGCTAAGTTTAGGATGTATAGCCGTAATCCAGTGTTGCGAGATTATTTGCTAGTTAGCTCAACCAGTATGGAGATCGATTTGTATCACAAAAACGACGCAGGAGAGTGGATTATCATTAACTATCAAGCGGGTGACACGGTAGAACTAAAAAGTATTAACCTCCGTTTCTCCGTCGAGCAGATTTATCGCGGTTTAAACCTCGGGGCAAAAGAGCATAATAACGGAGCAGAGCAACCGGCTAATTAGGCGGTAAAATAATAGATCCCTGCGTTAAGCTGTTTTAGGTGGGAACCGGTTCACCGGGGCGAAGACTTGCCCATTTACCATTTTCCCGTAAGAAGCTTAGACAACCGACTACATCCCATTCCATCTCGATTATGTCATCTTGAGTGCGGATGTTGACGTTGATCGAAGGCTCCTGGGGTTCAAAGTCAGGGTTATCCGTTAGATGAGGTTCAAGATGTTGTGTTTCTACGGCGTGGTAGGTCAGACAGCGATCGACAAAATAACAATTAACGCAAATACACATAATTTTCACTAACCCCTTTTTTGTTAATCTAGCTCAGACTCAAACGGGATGGGGCGATCGAATAATATATTTTTGTAAATTAATCTTAGATGGATTGGCGCGAACCTTTAAAAAGACTGTTTTTAGAAGATTTACCGATTAAATTGGCGGAATTACCGAAAGATGCCTGTTTAGTAGGTGGGGCGGTGCGGGATGCCCTCTTACAGCGTCGGAAAGATTATTTAGATTTAGATTTTGTTATGCCCGGTGGTGCCGTAGAAATCGCTAAGACTATCGCCAATAATTATAAAGCCGGGTTTGTGGTTCTCGATCGCTCTCGGGGTATAGCCCGGGTAGTATTCCCTCAAGGTACTCTAGATTTTGCCGAACAGGAAGGAGCAACTTTAGAAATCGACTTAAACCGTAGAGATTTCCGCGTTAACGCTATCGCGTATCATCCTCTTACGGAAACTTTAATCGATCCTTTGAACGGTTTGAGCGATTTAGAGCGAAAAACTTTAACAATGGTGTCGGCCAAAAATCTAGAGGACGATCCGTTAAGATTATTGAGAGCCTATCGTCAGGCGGCACAGTTAGGGTTTACCATCGATAACACTACCCGCAACACCATTCATGAATATGCGGGGCTTATTGCTCGTGTAGCCGCCGAAAGAGTGCAATCGGAATTGAATTATCTGTTACTCAATCCAGGCGGCACCGATTGGTTAAAAAATGCTCATGAAGATGGGGTGCTGTCTCCCTGGTTAACTGCGCTCGATCCCTATCATCTATCGAAAATATTTTTGGTAGATAGTTGTGCTCAGATATTAGAAACTAGAGATTTTACATTCGCTCCCGAACAATTACACCTAACTAAATTAACTCTTTTAGTCGGTTTGAATACGGAATTGGCACAGAAACAATTAATCAATTTAAAATATTCAAAAGCCGAAATAAAAACCGTTAGCACAGTAGTGAAGAATTTAAACTTACTTTTAAAGAAAGAACAATTAGCCGAAAATTTTAGCGTTAGAGAGCAATATTTTCTATTTTTAGAATCTGGAAAGACTATCCCTATTTTAATTTTATTAGCATTAATACTAGGTGTTAACAAAGAAATTTTAAGGCAATTGTGGGAATATTATTTAGATCCCCTCAATAATATCGCTCACCCTCAAGCCCTAATCACGGGTACGGATTTAATCAAACAGTTACATATTTCCCCAGGCCCGGCGATCGGAAAACTATTGACGGAAGTACAGATAGCCTATCTTGAAGGAAAAATCGATAGTTTTGAAAGTGCGATCGATTTCGCCCGGGGATTACGGAGGGAGTCGGGAGTCGGGAGTCGGGAGTCGCGGTAAAATACCTCGCTATATACTCTGTTCTGATTCTGGAGTCACGCGACTAGCGATTAAAGCCAGGGTGAACCACCAGAGAGTACTAACTTGGGGGCGATACCAAACCGTATCTACGAAGCCGTGAGACATCAAACCCGCCATAGTGGCAATCGCCGCGATCAACCAGAAACCTTGGGTATCCTTTCTATCCCGCAGATAAATTAACTTATTAACCCCCTGGCTGATAGTAGTAACGATCAACCACATGAAACAGGTAAACCCGATAACCCCTGTTTCTACCAAAGTTTCCAAATAAACCGAATAAGCGCTCAAAGCCGAATATTTAGGGCGCATGAACAGAGGATAAATCTTCTTAAAAGCATCATTACCCGGGCCGATGCCTAAAATCGGATAGGCCTTGATCATATTAATCACCGACTCCCATACATTCATTCGGAAATTATTACTACTATCTCCTCTTCCAGCAAAGATACTCAGTACCCGAATTCTTAAAGGAGCCACCACGACGATCGCCGCTAGAACCAGCAGAGCAAAACTACCTAAAACCAGAGGTAATAACCACTTCTGCCAGAAAGGGGAAAAAGTAGGCAGGAACCAAAAATAGAGCAATAGCATGAAGGTGATAAAAAGTACCACCAAACCTATCCAACCGCCCCGACTCTCTGTAAAGAACAAACAGGCAGCATTAGCCAAAGTGATAACGACGGCGAGAGATTTCCTCACCAATCCACGCCAGACGAAGAAAGCCGAAGCCCCGAAAGCGATCGAAGGTAATAGATAACTCGCCAGTAGATTAGGATTACCCAAATAACTATAAACCCGTGTATCACCGGCGAGATCAGAAGTGGGATCGTTCCAGGTGGCTAATTGTTCGGCTCCGAATATTTGCTGTCTAATCCCGTAAATACTAACCACCAGAGCCGTTAACAGTAAGGTAGTGATGACCGGGCCTGTTAATTTAGGAGAGCGTAATATCCGCGAGGTGAAAGCGAAGAAGAACAGATTAAGGGTTAGTTTGAGCAAACCCTCAACCGCCGCCAACTTTACCGGAGAAAAAGCCGTAGCTATAACCGCGATAAACCAATAGAGCAAAACTAACAAATGTATTGCCGTTAAACCTTGTTTAACTTCATCGGTAATCGTTAATAGCAACCAGTAACCGGCGATAGCCACCAGTAAAGTTCCGATTTGATTGGTAGAGAAAAAGGGAGCAGTACCGAGAATCAGGGCGATTAAAAAAGCCCCTAAGGGTTCGGCCCAAGGTGCGAGCCAGCTCCCTTGCCGCCAACTACTCAAAGAACCGACTAATCGATATAAATAACTTCCTCCGCGCCAGCGAGAAGGTGAGAAATTTAATAGAGTAAATTGCTTCCAAACAGCATTCATAAACGCTCAAATATAGTTTAGATAAAGATTGTACCTAACTTAGCGTTATCCTCAAAGAGAAAATTTTTATTCTTCTACCGGAGCCGTTATCTTTGGAAGCGTGAGAATATAGCGATAAGCTGACTCAGGCGAACCTTGAACCTCGATTTTACCATTTAGCTCCTCGACTAAATAGCACGCTAAAAGTAATCCGAGCAAAATTTGATAGGTATTGTTATCTTGAGAGGGTAAACCGTCGAATTTTTCTAAGTTCGTTTCCAGAACTGTAGTATTAAGAATTTCTACCCCTAGAGAAGACTTTCCATTCTCTTCTAAATGCCAATGATTGCTGATGGAGGCAGGTAAATAGTCTGCTGATAGGGCTAGAACTGGGACTGGTAAGGAGGATAAATTATCTCTCTGGCAGAGATAATTTATCCAGAGGGTTAAATTTAACTCGTTATGACGATGAGAAAAATGAATTCTTATTTCCGCCTTCGGTTCAGCGGATTTAATCAAGCAGGTCAATAAATAATAAATACATTGATGAACTTTCTCCTTATTCATCAACCAGATACTAGAACCAGGTTCTATCGTTAAATGTAACTCTATGTCTTTTTGTTGAGCGACATTGCTCAGATCCTTAATTATTTGATGACAGATTATTGCTAAATTAACCGGAGTAATTGCTTCTTGAACATTTTTATCGAACGTCGTACCTAACTTAAGAATTTCATCTACCAGATGATTCATCTCTTGACCGCTGTTATGAATTATATTGACGTATTCTTTTTGTTTTTGTGTCAGGGCACCGAATACTTCACCTCTCAAGATGCTTGACATACCGATGATCGAGGTTAATGGTCTCCGTAATTTTTCCGTTAATCCCTCTAATATTTTTAATTTAATATCTCCGAGCGAGTAATGAGAGTTATTTACTTCATCAAAACCAGGATTGGGCGCAGCAGAAGACGGTAGAATAAGCGATGGTTCAGATTTGTAAGATTGATGTTTTAATAAATAGTCCCTTTCAAATTCACGCAAACACCAACGAGCGATCAAAGAAAAGCATTCCACATCTTTATGAGTGAACTGGCGCGGCACGGAATCCATGACAGCTAAAGTGCCAATACACCAACCATCGTTAGTGATCAGCGGTGTGCCCAGATAGGAGCGGATACCGTAATGTTGCGCCAAGATGCTCGCGGCGAAAACAGGAGAGACGAAACAATCCTCGATAACGATTGTTTGTTGACTATCCACCACGTAAGTACAATAAGATTCGCTCCGGGGAAGTTTTCGTGAAGCGGCCAAATCGTTCATCAAGCCGAGACGCGATAAACCTACTGCCGATTTCAAAAATAGTTGCTGTTGTACCATTAAGCCCAGAATACAGATAGGGGTTTCTAATAATCTGGCGGCGGTTTGGGTAGCCTCGTCGAAAACCGGCACAGACTCTGTATCTAATAACCCCAGCTTTTGTAGAGTATTGACTCGCTGTTGTTCTCGTACAGCCGGGGTAAGTCCATCTAAACGGCAAAAAATTCGATTGCTATAATTTGGCATATCATTCCTTACCCCTGAATTGTCTGCGTGTGGTTGAATCACGAACTTCTCTCAGTCTCATTGATCGAAGATTGGTTATCCGAGAAAACCGAAACTAAGCAATTTCACCCGATAACTCTCTTCTGCTTTACTATCCCTAAAATTCCCAAATTTGCAATACGATCCACAATCTGTAACAAAATTTTTATCTGGCAGGCATTTTAACGAGCGTCGTTTACCGATCGAGAAGTCTGTCCTATTTGACAACCCCATTTATACTGAATCAAACAGGGAGGAATCGTTAAGAAATTACTTAAAACCTTTTAACTATCCGTAGGCCGTGCGATAAACTTCCCTAACAACCTATTGTTTAATAGCAACTATCCCTTCGTCTATTGCTTATTTATGTACGAAAAAATTACCCCCCCCTCCATAGGCTCGAAAATAACCTTCGTTGACGGTAAACCCCTAGTACCCGACGATCCCATCGTGCCCTTCATTCGCGGTGATGGTACAGGCGTTGACATCTGGCCAGCCACCGAAAAAGTTATCGACGCTGCGGTTAAACAGGCTTATGGCGGTAAACGCCAGATCCATTGGTTTAAAGTTTACGCCGGTGATGAAGCCTGTGAAGTTTACGGCACCTATCAGTATCTACCTGAAGATACATTGACTGCAATTAAAGAGTATGGAATCGCAATCAAAGGCCCTCTGACAACTCCGATCGGCGGCGGTATCCGCTCTCTCAACGTCGCTTTAAGGCAGATATTCGATCTGTACGCTTGCGTTCGTCCCTGTCGCTATTACGCTGGTACTCCCTCACCCCATAAAAATCCCGAAAAATTAGATGTGATCGTTTATCGGGAAAATACGGAAGATATTTATCTCGGTATCGAATGGAAGCAGGGTAGCGAAATCGCCGATAAGTTGATTAACTACCTAAATAGCGATTTGATCCCAGCCACTGCCGAACACGGTAGTAAACGTATACCCCTCGATTCTGGTATCGGGATCAAACCTATCAGTAAAAAGGGATCTCAGCGTTTAGTGCGACGCGCGATCGCTCACGCCCTGCGTCTGCCGAAACCGAAGAATCAAGTCACCCTGGTACACAAGGGAAACATCATGAAGTATACCGAGGGTGCCTTTAGAGATTGGGGCTACGAACTGGCTACCAGCGAATTTCGTAACGATTGCGTCACCGAAGTAGAATCCTGGATCTTGAGTAACAAGGAGAGAAAACCCGAGATAACGATCGAGGAAAATGCCCGCATGATCGAGCCAGGTTATGATGCCCTCACCGCCGAAAAACAAGCTAAGGTTTGTGAGCAAGTCAAAGCCGTACTCGATTCTATCTGGGAAACTCACGGAAATGGCAGATGGAAAGATAAAGTGATGGTCAACGATCGGATCGCCGACAGTATCTTCCAACAGATTCAAACCCGCCCCGACGAGTATTCTATCCTCGCCACCATGAACCTCAACGGTGACTATCTCTCCGACGCTGCCGCAGCTATCGTCGGCGGTTTGGGCATGGGCCCGGGTGCCAATATCGGGGACACCTGCGCCATCTTCGAGGCGACTCACGGCACTGCACCCAAACACGCAGGATTGGATAAGATCAATCCCGGTTCCGTAATTCTCTCGGGGGTGATGATGCTCGAATTTATGGGGTGGCAAGAAGCAGCCGACCTGATCAAAAAAGGGATCGGAGCGGCGATCGCAAATCGAGAAGTGACCTACGATCTAGCCCGTCTCCTCGAACCCCCGGTCGAACCCCCCCTAAAATGTTCCGAATTCGCCACCGCAATCATCAATCATTTCGGCGATTAATAACCGGAGTCGGGAGCGGCTATCGGAAATTACTTTTCCGAGTCACTACTGCCTACTCCCGACTCACCTGGAGTTTGTGGGCCGGGGCCGTACTGCCAGAGCAGAACGCTGGTATTAAAGCCCCCGGTGGCTAAATATTGACCGTCGGGACTGAAACTTAAAGACTCTACCCAATCGCCCAAGTTCTCTAAGTGATTGATTAACTTGCCAGTGTTGATATTCCAAATGCGGATACCGTCATCGCTCGAACTCGCCAGAGTTTGATCGTCTGGGTTGAGCGCCATCGCTCGGATTCTCGCGGAGTGACCCACCATCGTGTATATGAGTTTGTTAGTATCCGCATCCCAGATTTTAATCGTGCGATCGACACTCCCAGTAATCAATCTTTTCCCATCTTGGGTATAGACAACCGCCGTCACGGCTTCCTTATGGGGCGAAAACTCTGATAAAAATTTGCCCTGACGGATATTCCAGTATTTCACCTTACCGCTTTCTTCTCCAGAGGCTAAAGTCACACCATCGGGGTTGAGTGCTAAAGAATATACTGGATTACCTATCCATGCCAATCGGTAAATCGGTCGGCGAGTATTGAGATCCCAAACCCTGATGCCGTCTAATCCCCCACTGATCAACACCTGGCCGTCAGGGCTAGAAGTTAGGGAGAGAACCTTACTGCCGTGAATCATCGAAAGCCCTAAATATTCTCCCGTAGTCCAGTCCCAACCATTTATAGAGCCATCGTCGCCACTACTCACTAATGTCTTACCATCGGGACTGATTAATAAAGCCTGTATAGTCGTTCTCTGGGCGCGAATCGTGGCGATGGGATTTTCATTGTTTACTAACCAGATTCTCATATTGGGATCGGTCAAGCTACCACCACTGATGAGATAGCGCCCGTCTGGGCTGAAAATCAATGAGTTGGGCGTAGAAGCCTGACCTTTAAAACTGCGTACTATATGAGCCTGATTCCAGGAATCGGCACCCAATATGATATTCTCCGGCGTTGCTGGGTTCGGCTTCGCGGGAACAGGAGGTAGTTGCGCCGCCGTTAGCGGCATATAAATAAATAGGGGGATCATCGCGCCACCGATCAGGGCGATCGAGTCTCTCACACCGTTTTTTTTGCTCAATGTCATATATTAGCTTGAACTTTGATCCTGCCCTAGATTCTATCCTTTACTCCGATTTCTAGCGTTGATTCTTTTTGTTCATCAACATCGGTAGGGGAGTGCGGGAAGAACTCGGGGGTAAATAATAACGGGGTTTTTCTTCTACCGCTACGGCTTTAGCTCTCTCTATCTGTAACCACCGTAGAAGACCGGTGACAACCACGACTGTTATCCCCACCGATAATAGACTCCAGCGCTGGCCTATGCCACCGATCGCCGCATCCACAGCTCCTACCGTCAGGATGAATGCCGATACCGGTTCTGTTCGATAAGCTTTTCTTATAAAGCGGGGCCAGATTACGTTAATCATCTTTTTTCTATCGATAAGGTAGTTCACCTATTTTTACTCTAACCTAAAATTTTCATTATTTTAACCGCGCCTTTCCCAAAACAGCCTCATGATTATTCTTTATGCTGGTGATTTACTTAAACTGTGGCGGGAAGTTTGCCAAAATAGCTAATTCTGTTTAAACTTGATTTACTAATGTCAGTTTTGATTCCCTAACAACCTTAAAGTCCTATATTACTTCTATAATTAGCTTATCTCAATCTTAACTAGGACTACCGATGATGAATAAAAAGAAAAATTTTAATAAACTAAACAGGTTTAATCTCCGTTTTAACCTAAATATTATATTTAGGGAAATTTACTATTATCAGTTTTAACATAATAAAATAAACATGAAAATACTTTTGTATTCTTATAACTACCATCCCGAACCGATCGGCATAGCTCCCTTGATGACGGAGCTGGCGGAAGGATTGGTGAAGCGAGGTCATCAAGTTAGGGTAGTTACGGCGGTGCCTTGGTACCCCGCCAATCAAATCTTCCCCGAATACCAGGGAAAACTTTACTACAAAGAAACCCGTAACGGGGTTAACATTCAACGTTGTTTTGTTTGGATAAACGGGCAGAGAAGTTTAAGGAACAGGGTTTTATTCGAGCTTAGCTTCGTTCTCCTGAGTTTTTTCCAGGCTCTACGGGGGCCTCGCCCCGATATAATATTCCTCACAGTGCCCGGGCTACCGGTAGCCGTTCCAGCCGCTTTAATTGGGTCGATTTATCGCTCTCCGATTATTCTTAATCTACAGGATATTCTGCCCGATGCCGCCGTTCAGGTAGGGTTATTGAAGAATAAAAAGATCATCCGCATATTTTCCCAATTAGAAGCTTTCGCTTACAGTATGGCGACTAAAATCAGCGTCATCAGCGAGGGTTTCACCAAAAATCTCCTCGCTAAAGGCGTTTCCCAGAAAAAGATCGTAGAAATCTCCAATTGGGTAGATGTCAATTTCGTCAAACCCCTACCTAAAAAAGATAGTTATTTTATTCGAGAAAACGGCCTTGAGGATAAGTTCGTCGTCCTTTATTCGGGCAATATAGCCTTAACCCAACCCCTGGAAACTCTGATCGATGCGGGCGCTCTCTTAAACCATATTCCGGATCTCGCCATCGTCATCGTCGGTAAAGACGATGCCATCAAACGCTTAGAAAAATATCGTCAGAAGCGGGGAGCAGATAACGTTCTCTTACTGCCGTTCCAACCACGAGAGAAGTTACCCGAGATGTTAGCGGCGGCTGATGTATCTATGGTGTTACAGAAACACAACATTATCTCTATCAATATGCCATCAAAAATACAGGTTCTCCTGGCCAGCGGCCGCCCGATAATCGCCTCTGTGCCTCTCAACGGCACTGCAGCAGAGGTGATCCAATCGAGCGGGGGCGGCATCGTCGTTCCCCCCGAAAACCCTAAATTACTATCTCAGGCTATCCTACAATTATACTCCAACCCATCTCTCATTCAAGAACTCGCTACCAAAGGCCGCCGCTACGCCGAAGAGAACTATAGTTTTGAAACTGCCCTCGATCGTTACGAACGGCTCTTTTCAGAAGTTCTCCTCGATTCTTAATTTTCTCTGAGCGTCGCGTCTATCTTTTGCTATACTAGTAAACACGTAGTCATTATGAGTTTATTTAAGTCATGGTAGAGAATGTAGTGATCATCGGTTCGGGGCCTGCGGGATATACAGCAGCCATATACGCGGCGAGGGCGAATCTCAAGCCCCTGGTGTTTGAAGGATTCCAAAAAGGGGGTATACCGGGCGGGCAGTTAATGACTACTACCGAAGTAGAAAACTTTCCCGGATTCCCCGAAGGGATAACCGGCCCGAAACTTATGGCTGGAATGAAAGCACAGGCCGAACGCTGGGGAGCCGAGTGTCATACGGAAGATGTGGTAGCGGTGGATTTAAGTCAGCGCCCCTTCATCATTAAATCTACAGACAGAGAAGTACAAGCACACAGTATCATCATCGCTACAGGAGCCACCGCCAAACGCTTAGGATTGCCTAGTGAGGGTCATTTTTGGAGTAACGGTATTTCCGCCTGTGCCATCTGCGACGGCGCGACTCCTCTATTTAGAGATGAAAATTTAGCCGTCATCGGCGGCGGCGATTCGGCTGCAGAAGAAGCGGTTTATTTAACTAAATACGGTTCTCACGTTAACCTTCTGATCAGAGGCGAACAGATGCGGGCCTCGAAAGCAATGCAGGATCGGGTTTTAAATAACCCGAAAATTACCGTACACTTTAATACTGAAGCTGTGGACGCTTTCGGTAGTGGCGGCAAAATGGAAGGGTTGAGGATTCGTAATCGGAAAACAGGAGAGGAAAGCGATTTAGCCGTAAGAGGTTTATTTTACGCGATCGGTCATCACCCCAACACCGAATTATTTCAGGGACAATTACAGCTCGATGAACTGGGTTACATCAAGGTTAAAGCCGGTACAGTAGCCACCAGCGTCGAGGGAGTATTCGCCGCCGGAGACGTACAGGATCACGAGTACAGACAGGCTATCACGGCAGCCGGTACCGGTTGTATGGCCGCCCTACTCGCGGAAAGATGGTTATCCGAAAAGAACCTAATTCAAGAATTCAAACAGAGCGCTGAATCTCAACACTACGAAGTGAAAAACGAAAACGAAGTTATCGCTGATACCGCCGAAAGCTTCGATATTAACAAAACTCGTCATTACGGCGGTTATGCCTTGAGAAGACTGTTCCACGAGGGCGATCGCCTGTTAGTGGTCAAATACGTCTCCCCCACCTGCGGCCCCTGTAAAACCCTCAAACCCATCCTCGATAAAGTCGTAGACGAATACGAGGGGAAGATTTACTTCGTCGAGATAGATATCGAAGCCGATCCCGAAATCGCCAAGATGGGTCAAGTAACGGGTACCCCTACCGTGCAATTTTTCCAAGATAAGGAACTCGTCAAAGAAATGCGCGGCGTGAAACAAAAAAGTGAATTCCGTCAAGTCATAGACAGTTATCTCACCGCCAAAGTGGGTTAGAAATGATATAATGTTATGTCCTAGGTTCAGAAAGATTCTTTCTGAGCCTTATTAGGCTGAGACAGTTAAACCGATGATATAACAATTGGAGAGCCGATAGCTCCGCGTGCCTTCGGCATCGTAGCTCAACCATCCTTGATGCTCAAAGACCAACACCGCATTTTATAGATAAGCATGAAACCAGTAGCAGATAATCGATTTGATTACGTCAAAATAGGGTTAGCCTCTCCCGAAAGAATTCGGGTCTGGGGAGAGAGAACTTTACCGAACGGGATTGTAGTAGGGGAAGTAACGAAACCAGAAACGATTAATTATCGTACCCTAAAACCGGAAATGGACGGGCTGTTTTGTGAGCGGATATTCGGCCCTTCCAAAGATTGGGAATGTTGGTGCGGTAAATATAAGCGGGTACGTCACAGGGGTATAGTCTGCGAACGTTGCGGGGTAGAAGTAACCGAATCTCGGGTACGTCGCCACCGCATGGGATTCATCAAACTGGCGGCACCCGTCACCCACGTATGGTATTTAAAAGGAATACCCAGCTATCTGAGTATCCTCCTCGATATGGCGCTGAGGGACGTGGAGCAGATAGTATACTTCAACGCCTATGTAGTTCTCAATCCCGGCAACGCGGGGAATCTCTCCTATAAACAACTCCTGACAGAAGACCAATGGCTAGAGATAGAAGAACAAATCTACGCTGAAGATTCGGAATTATCTGGTATAGAAGTTGGCATCGGGGCGGAAGCGATCCAGCGTATCCTCGAAGAAATCAATCTAGAAGAAGAAGCCGAGAAACTACGTGCCGAAATCATCGAGAGTAAAGGGCAAAAACGGGCTAAATTAATCAAACGCCTCCGGGTAATAGATAATTTCATCGCTACGGGATCGAAAGCCGAGTGGATGGTACTAAGCGTGATCCCCGTTATCCCCCCCGATTTACGACCGATGGTGCAACTAGACGGCGGCCGTTTCGCCACTAGTGACTTGAACGATCTCTACCGGCGGGTGATCAACCGGAATAACCGTTTATCGCGCTTGCAAGAAATCCTCGCCCCTGAAATCATCGTGCGTAACGAGAAAAGGATGTTACAGGAAGCGGTAGACGCATTGATCGACAACGGTAGACGCGGGCGCACCGTCGTGGGAGCCAATAACCGCGCCCTCAAATCCCTATCGGATATTATCGAAGGTAAACAGGGGCGTTTCCGTCAGAACTTATTGGGTAAACGGGTAGACTACTCCGGTCGTTCTGTTATCGTGGTGGGGCCAAAACTGAAGATCTATCAGTGCGGCTTACCCCGGGAGATGGCGATCGAATTATTCCAACCCTTCGTCATCCACCGGCTGATCAAGCTCAATATCGTCAATAATATCAAAGCCGCCAAGAAGATGATCCAGCGGGGCGATCCGCAGATCTGGGGCGTACTGGAAGAAGTGATCAGCGGGCACCCGGTATTACTCAACCGCGCACCCACACTACACCGTCTGGGTATTCAAGCTTTCGAGCCGATCCTGGTAGAAGGGCGGGCGATTCAATTGCACCCGCTCGTATGTCCGGCTTTTAACGCCGACTTCGACGGGGATCAGATGGCGGTACACGTACCCCTATCTCTGGAATCGCAAGCGGAAGCTCGTTTATTGATGTTAGCCTGTCACAATATCCTCTCCCCCGCTACCGGTCGCCCGATAGTAGCCCCCTCTCAAGATATGGTGTTAGGGTGTTACTATCTGACCGCTAATAATCCGAATGCTATTAAAGGAGAAGGGCGTTACTTCGGCAGTATGAACGATGTCTTAAGGGCATACGATCAGAAGTTAGTCGATTTACACGCTAAAATTTGGCTACGTTACGAAGGCGAGGTGAAAACCGATAAACCGGATAATGAAATCTTAGAAACAGAAACTCTAGAAGACGGTAGCGTCTGGAAATATTATCGAGAACGTAAAATTAGAGAGAACGCCGAGGGCGAAGTGCTATGTCAGTACATTCAAACTACCCCAGGGCGAGTCATCTACAATAAGACGATTCAAGACACCTTACAACCAGCTTAGTAGGGAATAGGGAGTAGGTTTATATAAAAATAAATATTAACCTGACTCCCGATTCCCGATTCCCGTCATATTAGATCTCATAATGCCAAGTATCGTACTCTTTCAGGAGGAGGCGGTGTAAGGGTAGACGTTGTATGACTCCCTCCTTCTCTAATTGCCCTAAATTACGGGTGATAGTTACCCTCGTGGTGCCCAGTAATTCCGCTATATCCTGATGGGTAAGACGTATATCGATCAACTGCCCCGTTTCCGTTGTTTGCCCGAATTTATTTCCCAACCATTCCAGTAACTTTAATACCATAGTATCTACCCGGCGGTAACTGCGTATAGTGGTTAACTCCTGTATTTGTTTGAGATTGAGGGATAAGATTTCCGTCACCTGTTGAGGATTGGTTAAGGGGATGGAAACGGCTTTCACCTGGCCGATGCACTCGATTTGATAGGGATCGATATGAGCTACCAATTTTCCCACTTTCTCGCCTGGCCCCCACAAACCGAGGATGATCATGGTTCCATCTTCCAACCAGGTAATCGCTCGCGCTACCCCCGATTCTATTCGCCAGACATATTGTTCTCTCAGGGGTAAGGTGGCTCGATTCTCGAATATCCAGGCCTGTTGGGGTTTATTTTGCTGTAGTAACTGCATTTTCTCTCCTGCTGATGATTGAAATCCCGATACTCCCGTAGAAAAGTTGTGACCGCTTTTTTAGGGCTTGAAAAGGAGCTATCCTAATAATACGATAAGTTTATCGATTAAATGCACTTTTAAACCTAACTTTTAGATGACTTGCGGAGTCTAAAAACAGGATAAAGTGATTAAAAGCGATTGTAGTTATAGGAAAAGAACTTGACAGGACTAAACTACGTACTTTTGGAACTTCCCTCGAAGGTGGAATACGCTCTACTAGCCCTATTAGAAATCGCTAGTCAGGGGGTAGCCACCGCGCCCGTAACCGTAGCGGAAATTACGGCCAAGCATCCGATACCCGAACGTTATTTAGAACAGATCCTCGCCAATCTCAGGCGCGGAGGTATTTTAAAAAGCCAGCGCGGGGCCAGGGGGGGTTATATTCTGGCAAAAGATGCCGAGCAGATCACCTTATTGGATATAGTGACTTTGATAGAAGGCGATCGACGCTCGGAGGATACCGGGCAAGATTTAACTATGGAGATGAAATTAATCCGCTCTACTTGGCAGGAGGCTAACCTATCCGCTCAAGATGTCTTGCAAAAATATACATTAGCCTACCTCTGCCAGAAAAGAGCCGCCTATTTACAACAGGGAATTATGTACTATATCTAACTCAAGCCTTGGATTAAAACGAAGGGCTGTACTATTAAGGTATTAAAAAGTTTATCTGGTGTTAGATTCCAGTTACTAAGATCTGTCGGGGTGGGTTTGAAGATCAACTTCAGAGCGATCCAACTTTCTACGGTAGGCACCTGATCGAGGGCGATCGCGTTTCCCACCTCCAATAAATTTAAGGACTCGCTGACGATGATCAAAGCATCTCTCTGGGCGTGAGGGATTAAATCGCGCCATTCTACCGCCGCCAATTCTTCCGCCAATTGATTTTTAAGTTCGCTCATTTGTTCACGAATAATTTTTTTTATTCTCCCATAAGGGCCGTGTGAAGATGGGATTCTACCCACTCCCGATTAAAAATTTCTCCATAAATACGATTATGAAGCTTTAATTCTCGGTGTTCCTGGATGACGATTCCGGACAATAATAACTCTTGAGCCAGAATACTATCGGTGATAGGGATAGAACCTTGAATGAGAATATCCTGGTACATCGTCAATAATAGGGGGGCTTGAGGATGTTTCAGCAAACGATCGCGGATCGTGCGTAGGTGTTCCGGTTCATCTTGAATCTCCCAATCGATGAGAATTTTCTCCTCGATAAATTGCTCTAACCAGACTTCCTCTTGATTAATGGGAATTGACACCGGGGAATGATGAATGAGCTGACAAAGTTTTTGTGTCAGGAAAGGTTGGCCGTTAGTCCATCCTAAAATAGACTTCAGTAAGGTTTGAGGATTAGTAACTTTATCGGATAAGCCCTGCACCAGAGGTTGAGCCTCATGTTCTTTAAAACCCTGTAATTCTATCCCCTTACCGATATTAAAAGGTGTTCTTTGAATGTCGCTCATCAAATTAGAAGGAGAAGCCGCCCCGAAAAAGGCGAAATTGAGCCGCCGGTATTCAGGTTTAAAACTGCGCTGATTGTAACAAGAGCGGATCATAGCGAAAAAATCGTGGACGGAAAAATTCAGGGCTAGGATATTATCGATCTCATCGATAA
The DNA here is from genome assembly GCA_964623815.1 of uncultured bacterium. Classification (GTDB taxonomy): domain Bacteria; phylum Cyanobacteriota; class Cyanobacteriia; order Cyanobacteriales; family Microcystaceae; genus Chroococcopsis. Next base: position 65,710 of record CAZUVR010000007.1, read on the forward strand.
AAATGACCAGAGGTTGAGGAGCCAGCTCCACGAGTAGAACATCTTCGATAAATCTACTCAAACGCTGTACCGCCGACAGATCCGATCGCTCATTCCACCAATTCTTAAGACTCACCGCCCCTAACAACCCGAACCCCTGCCATAATTCCACCGCGATACCTTTGTACCATTGCTCAAGAGTAACCTCATCGCTACCGATACGAGTCATATCGATGGCGATACAGTTATAACCTTCCCCCTGAAGTTGTTGCATCATACGTACCATCAAGCTCGACTTACCCATCTGTCGGGCATTCAGTACATAGGCAAAGTCTTGACGCTTGAGGGCTTTATAGAGATAGCGATCGGCCGCCCGTACCACGTAGGTGCGGGAATCCATCGGCAAACTGCCCCCCACTTGATAATTGAACCCGGAAAAATCTTCCGCCTCCCGCAGGAGAGCATTTTCAAATATCAACTCTGCTTGAGTCGCTTTGAGAACTTCCAACAACTGGGAGAGTTCTTGAGTCCGTTCTTGTACCTTCAATTCCAGGTTTTTACTATATTCGGATAATTGATCGCGGGCCGATTCTAAAGCGATATTACTCTCTTTCAGAGCTTCTTCCGCTAACAGGCGCTCTCGAATTTCCGCCAGTAAATTTTGATTGAGGCTTGAAGTACGTTCGTAGAGTTGGGCGTTTTGTAGAGAGATTGCGGCTTGAGAAGAGAGTATATTTAGGACTTCGATACGTTGCGAGGTAAAAGCTCCCTCTACTAAATTATTCTCCAGATAAAGCAAGCCGATAATTTGATTTTGATTGAGTAGGGGGAGACATAAAACCGACTTGATAGCGTTGTTAATCAAATAACCATCCTGGCCGAATTGATCGCTAGCGGTAGCATCGTCTAAAACGATACTTTCCAGGCTGTTGATAACGTAGTTGATCACGCTGACGCATAAATCCGATCGCTCGCTATAGCTAGCGTCAGTTTTCGTCAGCCTCACATTCACGAGCTCTTCATCAATACTGCCCTCAGCCGCCACCGTCCAAATATCCCGCCTGTTATCCTCTTGTCGCAAACTGTTCAGTAGGAGAAAACCCCTTTCCGCCCCCGCATTTTCGAGAACGATTTTCATCAATTGCTCTAACAATCGATCGAGTAAAATTTCCCGGGATACGGTTTGAGAAGCCTTAACGATACTGGCGAAGTCAAGAGTTTCGGAGACAGTTTCGATGGAATCTTCCGTCGTCTTAATATTCCTCCGTTGTTTTTCCCCCCGGGTTAATAAATAAGAGTATTCGGCTTCTAGACTCTTGGTTTTAGCTACTGCCCCCCATTGCTGATAAGCATAATAAGCATCTTGTAGATAATAAGCCGCCAGATGAGAGCGTTCCCCTTGCAGGTAAAATCGCCCAGCCAATTCGTAAGCCAGAGCCTCTTCGTTAGGATAACTATAGGTGCCGGCGAGACTGATGGCGCGATCGTAGTAATCCCGTGCCGCCGCATCATCGCCAGTGATGCGAGCCTTTTCCGCTTCCACCAAATAGAATTTATGTAAGAAATTCATCGGCGCGTGATCAGCCCAGTTCTTTAATTCGGTTTGATTACGGTTTACAGTGGCGAGAATGTCGCCCCTGTCTTCTGCTTCTCCTGCTATAGCTAGGAGGGTGAGAGATTGAAAGAAGTTGCTAACCGGCACGATATAACGCCCCGCCCCAGAATAGGTAAAGTCTTTCGTTTTCTCGGCGTAGCTCAAAGCTTCCTCGTATCGTCCGAACAGGTAACAGAGATAGAGTTTAGACACATAGTAGTCGAGTAACAGCAGACGATCGTTAATCATCTGATAGAATTGCAACATTCCCGTCTCATCATAAGTGTCATTGTTTAGACACCAGGGGTTATCTGTTTCCCCTAGAAGACATAGGGTAAGCTGACGCACGAATAGAAGCCAGCGGGCTTGCAATTCGTGTTGATGTCCAGTGACTAATTGATGAAACTCTAAAATCGTTTCGTGTAGGGGAGAAAGTTCGTAACCGAGCCAGAACTTATGTAAAACGTTCTCGTAGAGGGCGATACAACCTACTAACAATTCTCCCGTCTCGACTCCCTGATTATATACATCGATAAACGGCTCTAGAGACTGGTTGAGATGGTGTTTCCAGTGTCGGATATAGATATTAAAAACGTGTAGGGAGGTAACTTGATGGTATCTGATCCCGAAACGTTGGGCCAGGGCCAATCCCAAACAACCGAATCTGTAGCCGGAACTTATATCCCCCTCGACGGCACAAACGATCCAACCGTAGGTAATATATATAACACTGGCGATCGGCGCGTTACCGTGTTGGAATAGCCTGTCTACTAATTCCACCGCCAGCAGAGGAAAGTACAATTCTTCTGAGAAGCCACCGAACAAGCTAAAAACCATAGTTATGTGTAACAGTAACAAGGTTTCTAGGATGGTGGGATCAGTGATGAGAGGTAAGTCGATCAATGATTGAATACTACCGTTCGCCCACAGGGATCTAGTATGCTCTAGACGGGGAATTAAATCATCTAATGTGGGATCGGAAGGTAGATGAACCCCTAATAGTTTTAACGCTGAAAAACCGCACTGGCTCGCCCGGGCTGGTTGTTGTTGACTTATATAGGCCCGGATCATCGTATAGTAGGCTTTCAACCGATTATGTTCTTCTTTGGCTTGAGCTATTATCGTATCGCTCCAGAGTTCGAGTTCCTGTAAGTTGCCGCTCAAGCTAGCCGATTCTGTAGCTTCTAGATAAAGGGAGAGGTTAAAGTCGTAGTTACGCGTCCAGGTTTTATTCTCTTCGCTCTGGGAAAGTAGCTCGATTGCTATCCCTAAATAATAAAAAGCCGATTGATAAGCCGCCGATGTTTTCGCTTTCATCCCGGCGGTAAAATTGAGTTGAGCTAACTCATCTATTTCCTGCCGCCCTTGCAGACAATTACGCCCTTGATTGAGATGGTTAACAATATCGAAAATTTTCTGTTGACGTTCTTCAGGGGGAATCGTCCGGAGAAGGAGCTGCCCTATATGTAGGTGTAAGATGGGTTTTTCCGAGTCGGGAATTAATAAATAGGCAGCCTGTTGGATGCGATCGTGGACGAATTTATATTCTACCGTCATCTCATCGGTAAGATTATCCACATCCACCTCTAACAAAGCATAATCTTTGTCTAGAGGTTGCACTAGTCCCGCCTCGATCGCTTCAGCCAAAGATTGAGCTAGAGAGGTTACGCTTCTTTCACTCACCGCCAGTAAGGTGCGTACATCGAATTGATTACCTATACAGGCAGCCAACCTCAAAACCCGTCGGGTATTTTCGGCCAGATAACCCAATTTGGTCATCATTAATTCCACCACGTTATCGGTGATGTTTCTCTGACGGATGCGCTCTAAATCCCACCGCCAAGCGCCAGAGGTAAAATCGAAACTCAATAGTTCTTCCTTGTAGAGAGACTTAAGAAATTCAAGACTGAAAAAGGGATTACCATCGGTTTTTAAGAGAACTAATTGAGCCAGGGGCCGGGCTATTTCTGGCTCACATTTGAGGGTATCAACGAAGAGTAAGGTTAAATCCTCTAGAGCCAGAGGAGAAAGCAGAATTTCCCCTATTTCAACCCCCTGCTTTTTCATCTCTTCGATGGTGAGACTGAGGGGATGGATGTGACTCACTTCATTATCTCGATAGGCACCAATGATTAAGAGGTGATGAGTATCGCCCGAGGTGATCAATAATTCCAGTAATTGCAGAGAAGCCCTATCCGCCCACTGTAAATCGTCTAAGAATAGGGTGAGGGGATGTTCGGGTCTGGTGAAAATAGAAATGAATCTTAGAAAAACTTTATTGAATTGATTTTGCGAATCCGCCGCACTTAAAGGATCTAGGGGCGGTTGTTCGCCGATGATCAAGGCTATTTCGGGGATGATTTCTATTAAAGCTCGTCCACCGTTACCGATGGTAGAGAGAATTTTTTCCCGCCACGCCTCTATCTGTTCTCGACTTTCGCCTAGTAGTTGCCTGATCAGGGCGGAACAGGCATCGGCGATCGCCATATAGGGAATATCCCTCTGATACTGCTCGAATTTCCCGGTGATGAAATATCCATTTCTTTGCGTAATCGGTTTATAGACTTCCCTGACGAGAGCCGATTTACCGATACCAGAATATCCGGAGATGAGGATTATTTGACTTTTACCTTCGCTGGCTCTTTCAAAAGCGGATACTAAAGTTATTATCTCCCGCTCGCGCCCGTACAGTTTTTGAGAGATTTGAAATCTAGCGGAGCGATCGTCTTCGCCGATGAATGGGAGTATTAAAGGTTCGTTCTCAGTTAATAGCCTCTGACATCGTTCTAGATCGGCTTTCAGTCCAAAAGCGGATTGATAACGCTCCTCGGCGTTTTTAGCCATGAGTTTGAGTATGATCTGTTCGAGCGCCGGGGGTGTATCTGGACGTAGGACATGAGGGGGGAGGGGCGCTTTAGCGATGTGACAGTGAACTAACTCTAAAGGGTCATTACTAAGAAAGGGTAATTGACCAGTTACTAACTCATAAAAACTGACTCCGAGAGAATAAAAATCTGTCCGATAATCGATGAATCGGTTCATTCTCCCCGTTTGTTCGGGAGAAATATAAGCTAATGTACCCTCTATTTTTTCTGGATTACCAAATGAGGTAATTTCTCGGGAAAGTTTCGTAGAAATTCCGAAATCTATGATTTTAATTATATTATTGCTTCTATTCCAAACGATATTCGAGGGGTTAATATCTTTATGAATTACATTCTGTTCGTGTACCTGACCTAGGCTATCGGTAATTTTAATGGCGAAAGATAGGAATTCGGGCCAGTCGAGTTTTCCCTCTAGAGATAATTTATTTAGAGATACGCCGTTAAAGTCTTCGAGGACGATCGAGGGTCGTTGTTGCCAAGTTTTGAGCGCGTAGGCTTCCACTACGCCCGGTAGATGTAGACTGCTGGTTATCTCGTATTCTCGTTTAAACGCGGCAATTTTCTGGGGAGAGAGATAGTACTGTTGCAGAATCTTTAGGATAACCGGCTTTTGCGTTTTTGACTCATAAGCAGAATAAATTAAAGATTTATCACTTTTAAATATTAAATCTCTAATTCGATAGCCTAAAACCTCCATTTTTCTTCCTCTATCTACTAGCTCAGATTACAAATTATAATAAATTCTCGTTCTTATCCGTCTCTCGTACTAAGAATTATTAAGCGCAGACAGACGAAATTTACATCCAAAGAGGAAAGGGATTCAATCGATCTTCCGTTAGCGCTTCTTTGAACCAACCCATTCTTACCGGCACATCGTAGAGTCTACCCGGGCCCAGACGATTCCAAAAATGTCTTAAACCCGGGACGATTACCCTCACCGTATTCAATCCTATATCCGGACGGGTAGCATCTAAAACCAACATTTCCAACCCTTTACTCTCGATTGTCTTCCGGCACGAGATTATATCTTCGAGTAGGTTAAGGCTCCATTGTCCCGGATAGTCTGACGCGGTTTTAAGTTTTATTTGAGTATCGGGGCAGAGATAGGGGTGGGTGGAGATAGTCGCTGTCTGCCACCATTGCAGGGCTAGGGGATCGCAAAGAGGGGGATATTGAGTTTTTCCGTCTTTTTTGCTTGTCAATACAGACCAGAGTATTTGATTGACTTCGGTTAAGGCTCTGGAAATGGCTATCTTAGCATCTACATGAGTTCCGAAACCTAAAACGATGTCCTCTGTGCCATGATGCAGACGGCGGCTGATGGCGGCGAAACTCGGGATATTTAAGTCGCTGGTTACGTCTATTACCCACAATTGTCGATCGAGACTCTTATAATAATCGAGCAATTGCTGAAAGTAAGATTCATCAAAAGTTGTTATGTCCACCCCTGGCCTCGATAGTCGGTTGTACCACCAGATGGCAATACTATCTCTCTCTATCAGTTCCATCAATCCCTGAAAGATGGCTTCCTCGATCGTATTCCCGGCAGCACAACCGTTTGTAGAGGTAGCCCACCATAAATCCGGGTGAGAAGTTTTGGGATAGCCGAGATAGCAATAGGCGCTAGGTAAATATTTAAACCTCTCCTCGCTCAAAGAATAAACCGCTGTCCATTCAATAACTTGATTTTCGTCGAAGGGGGCGGGCACTCTCTGAGAGAGAACCGGACAGGATTGATTCCATCGATCGCGGTTTCGATATTGGGCTTTGCTAAAATTCCAGCAGAGATTGGGGTGGATAGCTCTGTCTCCCAATTCCCGCCAACTTTTGCTGATACGAGGTTCGTCGCCTTGAAATGTTAAAGAGTATCTTTCGATCGCTTCCGCGAAAGCACTTGCTCTGGCCTGTTGCTCGGTTTTTCCCTTACCCGCCGTTCGATTAATCAGATTGTCCTCTATGTCTTTGAGATCCGGCTCAGGCATCGGTGAAGCGTAGGCGGCTAGATAGGTATGAACGAGGGGATTGTGGTAAAGATCGATCGGCTTGACTTCTTTGATGATACCGGTGAGTTCGCTGATGTGATGCTGGTAGTTTCGTAAGGTTTCCTCTGGAGTAAGGCAACGATGTCCGCCGTCGTTAGTAAAGGTTTTCAGGCGAGGGGATAATTGCAATGGTGATAGATTCTGGCTTAGCTCCGGTTGACCGCACTCTCTACACTGGGGCCTCTTACACAATTGATGGCTCTGGCATTGCATTTTCAGCATATCAAAAGTCAGAATCTTCCCTTCTATATTTTCATTCTCTTTTTGCAGCAGCCATTTAATTATTTCCACGATAGTTAGATTCGCCGCCATATCCTGACCGATACTAGTTATGGGGGGGCGGGTAATCTTTTCTTTCTGATTTTTAAGATAAGTTTCAATGGGTAAATGAGCGCGTAAACGATGGGCGAGGCACTCCCAGCAACCGGTTTTATCGGGTATAAATAACGGCCCCAACCAGATGCGATCGTCGGCGGTTTTGACTATCAACCAGGGGCGGTTTCTTGCTAATGCCTGCCGATTATATTCGCTTAAATCATCGGCTAGATAATCGTCGGTCAAGACTATTTGTAAATCGGCTGATAAATCTTCGCTTACTAAGTTAATTCCTAAAGATTTGATTTTAAAACTCAAATCATCTTTATTAGTATTACCTAAAGCTTTTATGGATAAAGAAAAAAGTTTTAGTTTTTTAATTGCTTCTTTCAAATTAATGTTAAGATTTTCTAGTAGATTAATTAACTCTGTTTTTATGTCATAATTTTTTGCTTCTATTATCAATCCTTGTTGCTCCCAGAGCATGATTTGATAATATATTTCTGAGAAATTTATAATTTCTTTTCCTTCTTCGCTTGAGTTTGACAAACTATCAATTATTTCATCTATACTTCTCTCTCCGTTAATTAACGGTAACAAAGATAAGGAAAGAGGATGATCATCTACCATATATCCGTTGTTATAAATAAACAATATTTTGCCCTCTGGCAAAACTTTTGTGATTAAATTGTTCTTAAATTTAGGAATATTTAACATAAAGCCTATCAACTATTATTTTGATTTACCCGTCGTATATATTGTTCTTTTATTAATCGATCGTGTAAGCATACTGTATTAAAAAAGCCTGTTTCTAACAACCATGTCTGTAAATCAGTAAAAATCTTACATTCACTCTGGCTTAAATGTTCGTCGATGAGAGTCTGTAACGATTGAGGAGGGGTATGAGAAGGATAGCTCCGCGTGCCTTCGGCATCGAAGCGAGCATCTTGTAGAAGACGTTCCCCGGAGGCGACAGCATCGGCTAAGAAGGCGTAATCATTTTCTAAACGCAATTGATCGAGTAAGCCCCTGACATTACCTTGATAAGCCTGACGCTGCAGGAACCAATATTGTAAACGCCTACAGATAGCGATTTCTTCCATCAATTCCATAAACTCTTCTAGAGTAATATCATTATCAGATAACCAACCGCTCAGGGCTGGTTCCGAATCTAACCCCCGCTTGCGACAGAAACGTTGTTTTTCTCGTTCGCTCCCGCCCGAATCCGCCTCCACACCCAATAAGGAAGCTAACACTCCGACTAACTGACGATTGAGACTGTGAAAATTGAGTTCTTCAAAATCGGCTCTATGTAAAGCGGTATATTCGGCAATATCTCGCAGGGAAATCTCCGCATCGCGCCTTCTGACTTTCCTCTCCGCTTCCCTTAAAGCCCCGTACAAATGAGTAGGAGTAAAATCACATAGTCTAGAATTCTTTATCGGTTCATCCGCCAACATGGTTAACAATAACCGGGCATCTTGGGCCTTAAGATCGATGTAGTGATTTTCTGTAAATTTCCGCAGATTGTTGACGGTAAATGGATCGATTCCCGCTTGAAGGCAGAGATGGAAAATAGCGGCGAAGGTACGATCGAGGAAATAAATATTTTTAGCGATGTCGAGTATTCGCTCGTATACAGCTCGATCGATAATCCCCTCTTCGTGAGCCTGTTGCAGAGTCGCCCGGACGTTGATCATCGGTTCGGACAGAGGCCGGTAATCGGAATCGTAGACTAAAACAACTTCATCGTCATCGATCAACTCGCCGCTCTTATACATCCGATAAATCTCGCCCACGCCTATCATACCGAAAACATCGGTCTCGGCAGCTCTGATAGCCCCCATACTGCTCGCCCCGTAGACGGCGATACCGCGACTGAGAGCGTAGAGAATTTCTTTGTGCCAGACAGAGGAACTACCGAAGAATACACCATCGATAAGAGCGATCGCATCCGGCTGGTAATTATCAACCGCCGAAATCAGATCGGCTCCGGCTGCGGGTGGTAAATATAGGGCATTTAGAAGGCTCCGGGCTTCGACTTGGGGCAAACTCGGCCCCAGAAATACGATAATTTTCCCCATAAATAGACCGTTTATTTATAATTTAGACTAACACTCAACAGCTTGAAGCATAAAAAAAAATGGAGATTAAAGTCAGACAGGCTACATCTGGCGATATTGAGGCTTGTGGCGTAGTTTGCTACCGAGCGTTTTCTAAGATCAATCAAGAACACGGATTCCTCAACGATATTCCTTCGGAAGAATTCGGCATCAAATACGCTCAATACTGCATCGGTCATCCTTATTATTATTGTGTTCTAGCGCAGGCGGAGGATAAAATCATCGGCGCTTGCTATCTAGAGGAGAGAAGCCCGATTCGCGGCGTGGGGATGGTGGCGGTTGAGCCAGAATTCCAGGGCCGGCGCGTAGGCTATCGGATGTTAGAGGCGATTTTAGAGAGAAGTCGGGATGCTGCGGGTGTGCGATTACTGCAACATCCCTACAATACTTGTTCCATGTCTCTCTATGCTAAAGTCGGTTTTGAGGTAAAAGAACCGATAGCCTGGGTACAGGGTGAACCAGGAGACACACCGCCTAAAGATTATACGATTCGCCCGATGGAAGAAGGAGATATAGAAGCCTGTAGAGCGCTCTCGATGATGGTTTACGGATTCGATCGCACCGCCGAATTACCGGAGGTTATCGCCTACTTTAAACCTTTCGTCGCCATCCGTCACGGGCGCATCGTCGCCTATACTTCTGCCGTCGATGTCTGGTGGCAGAACTACGCCATCGCCCGCGAGGAGGAGGATCTAAAAGCCCTAGTGCTGGGTATCGGGCAGCAATACGAGGGGCCGTTAAATTTCCTCCTACCTAACCGACAGGCTAATCTTTTTTACTGGTTCCTACAGAATAAATTCCGTATGGTTAAGCCCTTGACTTTGATGACGGTGGGGGAGTACAAAGACCCTAATGGTTATTACTTCACCTCGATCAATTATTGATTTTGTCTTTGAGCTTAGCCTTGATAAAAGCTGAAGCCCTGCCCCCAGGCAGATAATCACGCGAGTTATATCCTTCTAGATGAGGTATCATAACTCGCACCACTTGAACCGGCCAATCGGTGGGACTTAGTTCGACATAAATCACCCTCTGACAACCTATCTTTTCTAATTTTTCGAGAATTACATCCAAGTCAGAGGTGAAATCCGGCGTAGCTTGTGAGCGGCGCTGCCCTGCATCGATCGTGGCGGGGTAGGATTCAATAAAAGCGATTTCGGCCCGATTATCCTGTAGCCAGAAACTAGTGTAGTAGGGGCGGAAAAAATCGTCTCTCGCTCCCGCTATCACTCCCGCCCGCGCCTGGGCCACTTCCGTCAAGGCTCTGATCATGGCAATTTCTGGATCGAGATGGGCACCGTAACCATAGCTCATGGAGATGGGTTCCCCAGTGGGGGCGTAACAGAGGGCTTCATAAACAGGTATATCAGTATCGATCGTACAGTCGAATACTACGGGTGTTAATCCGGCGACGCGGAATCTTTCTAATAGATTCTCAATTAAAGGAGAGACGATCGTTTCTAGGATAACTTTGGGTTTGCGATAGTTTAGCTTCAATCGCGCTTGAGTGTAACAGGTGAGGGCATCTCTTTCTATCAATTCATAAATTCCCGAGGTTAAAGCTTCTAATAAGTTATTACCCGAAGCCAAACCATTAGAATTCATGGTGAAATTGAGCAGTTGCCCGGTTGATGGCTTGCAGAGGGCGTAATTGAGGATTACGGATTGCCAGGGTAGGGCTATCTTTTCACCTCGTAATAAATCCCAGCCCCAGCACCATCTTTCTGGTTGCTCTATTTGAAATAAGGAGTGTTGACATAGGGGTAAGTCTTCTGGGGGGAGGCAGGGGTAGTTAAGGGCTAATTCTTTATAGGTGAGGGTGAAAAAGTCTAAATCTGCCGTCTCCGCACAGTAATATTCTAGGGCTTCCATCGCTGCGGATACGATCGCCGACTCTAGACTCGTTCCTTTTCCCGAAGCTACCGTTAAAGAAGAACTATTTGGCCTGATGGCTTGCGTCACCGGAATACCCAAGCGATCCAAATGAGTAATATTACTGATACGGGTTATCCCCGCTACCGCCAAGTAAGGCTCGATGAGTTTTAGGGTAATATCGGGGGAATGTGTCCGGTGGCATCCCTGGAAAAATGTTTTTTTCTCTCGTAGATGCGGTATGGGTAAGGTGTATCTCATGGTGTTAGGAAAATTTTTAAGACGATAAAGACAAATAAATATTAAAAAATATAGTTTTTCTAAAAATAATTGATAATTCAATTATTCAACGATATTCTGTAAATTAGCTATTTTCGTCAGGATCATATCTAAATGAGTAACCCTTCCGACTTCAAGCCGTCCGCTCAACACGAGCGAGCCTTAAAGAATCTATATTTTCAGCTTACCCCTCTCTTAATCAATCAAAATCAAGAGGGTAGTATCGAAGAACACAGACAGACGCTTAGCAATTGTTTCAAAAAAATATCTCAATTAATCGCACAATCTTGGTTGCCAGGTAACGAGGAGATACAGGAAATTTTTAACGAGGGGAAAACCCGGCCTATTTTAGATTTAATAAAAGAGAAAAAGGGCATCGATCTCGAAGAGATACTAGGGATTAAAATTCTCATCATCGTCGATTGGGGTAGCTATTTAGCATCTTTTGAAAATGTAGATATTGATGATCAAGAGTATCTTATCTTCCGCTTTCCCTATCCTCCCCGTCCCTATTCTACTAAGGATGAAATCTTAGCAGCCTGGGTTAGTAATGAAGATCCGCAGCGTCATCTTCCCCCGCCCTATATACCTTTTACCGGTGGGAGCAGTAGAAATTTATAGGGCGGTAGCTTCGCGTGCCTTCGGCATCGAACTAATCTTTCTTCTGAAAAATTACGGAAAAATTGTTAGCGGGCATGGGGATGGTTTCTTGTAGGGAAAAGCCTTCTTTCTCCGCTAATGCCACCACCTCTTCTAAATCCCTCACCCCCCAGAGGCGACTCTGTACCTGTAGGGAATGGTGGAAGATTTCGTTACTCTCGGAGGTATGTTTACCACCAATCTTATAAGGGCCGTAAAGATAGAGAATATCACGGGGCGATAATATTCGCGCCGCCCCGGCCATTAAACCTTGACAGGCTGAAAAGGGCGCGATATGGATCATGTTAATGTTAACTATGGCTTTGATGTTGTCAAACACTATTTTATCGCTCCATTGAGGTATCTCTACATCTATAAAGAGGGGGGGAGCGAGATTATCGGTAGGGCAATAACCAGCCCAGGCTTTGATACTTTCTAGGGCTAGTTCATTACAATCGGAAGGAATCCAGGGTCTAGGGTAGACGTGGGGGGCAAAATAAAGGGCGTGCTGGCCCGTACCGCTAGAAATTTCTAAAATATCGCCTTCAGGAGGTAATACGCGCAGTAAAACCTCTAATATGGCTTCTCGATTGCGATCGGTAGCAGGGGCGTATTGACGGGCATCGGTCATGATGGGGTTGTATTAGCTGATTTGAGGGCGCGACCTAAACGGGTTAAACCTTCGGAGCAATCAAAACGATCGAGCATTACTTCTATAAAACATATTCTATCTTCGATCGCGCTCGCTTTCTCCAAAGCCTCCTCTAGATCTGCTTCGGTGCGAACCTGACAGCTCCAACTATCCCCGAAGATGGCGGGTAGTTGATGATATTTCCAGGGTTGTAAGTCATTGTATAGGTTATCGTTAATAACGCGCTCGATCGTATAGCCGTCATTATTAATTAAAAATATCACTGGGTTAAATTTATGCCGGATGATAGTTGATAGCTCTTGTGCGGTCATTTGAAAAGCGCCGTCACCGACGAAGACTATCTGACGGGTTTCGGGAGAGGCAAAACATACGCCTAAACAGGCAGGGATGGAGTAGCCGATCGAAAGGTAAAAAGCCTGACCGATAAAGTCAGTTCGCTTGGGCATGAGGAGATCGATCGTCGCTACTATAGCATCACCCGTATCGGAGATCACGAAAGACTTTTGCGCGATGAAATGATTCATTCTTTCGTAAAACCTCGCATTAGATAATTTAGCTTCTGGTTGTATCTTATAGGGACGAGCTAATAGTTCGGAAGCGGGTTTGATGTTTAAATTTTCTGGGTTTTTCTTCTCTAAACTTTCAATCAACCCATCGATAAAATCTCCTAAATAAACGGGTTGATAGAAGTGATGTTTTACCTTAACTTTTTCAGAATTAGCATTAATTAACTTGTTATTATCCAATTTAGCAGTAAAGCCGCCGAGATTCATATCGGACATAATCGCCCCGAGACAAAGAACACAATCGGCAGTTTCTAAACGATGACTTACGTACTCACGACTGAGGGCCCCCACATAGGTGCCGATGAATTGAGGGTGCATTTCCGATAAACAGGATTTACCTAAAAGAGTAGTTGCTACTGGATAGCCTGTTACTTCTAAGAGTTTGAGTAATTTATCCTGTAGATTGAAACGGTGGAACTCTATCCCAGCGAGTATAACGGGGCAGGAGCTTTTATTGAGTAGGTTTACTGCTTCCTCTACGGCTTCTTTTAATGCGTCTTTATCGGTTAATTTCTCCGAGATGTAAGTGCAGGTTTCTGGCACTATACAGGTTTGGTTGACGATGTCGCAGGGAATTTCTAGATAGACGGGACGTTTATGATGGATACAGGCGGCGAGAATCTGATCTATCTGTACGGCGGCCTGAGCGGGATTGTTGAGAATAGCAGCCGATACGGTGGCTTTTTCCATGATGGAAAACTGCAGGTTATAATCGCCCGTCGTGTGGTGTAGTAATAAATCCTGCCGTTTTACCGAACTATTGGGGGCACCGCTGATGACTATTAGGGGAACCCGCTCGGCATAGGCTCCGACTACGGCGTTAACAAGACTGAATCCGCCTACCCCGTAAGTGACGCAGACGGCACCTAAACCCTTGACTCTCGCGTAAGCATCGGCGGCGTAACCGGCGTTCAATTCGTTACAGGTACAAACTAACTCCACTGGACTTTCGATCATTACATCCATCAGGGAGAGGACATAATCGCCAGGGACACCGAAAACATGATCCACGCCGAGACTTTTCAAGCGTTGAAATAGATATTCTCCCACCGTAGTCATAATCTGCCCCTTCGTTACAGTTGTTTTATTCACAATATAGCCCACCCCGAAATTATAGATTGTCAGCCGTTTCTCGTTCCTGCTCCTCCATAAAAACAATCGCCCCTTGAATCATTTGTAGGGGGTCTAGCAAAGGAGTACAATTGATTTGACAATTAATCGATCGTCCACGGCGATTAACAGCAGGAAGAGTGATTTGTACCGTTTCAAAAGCCCCTGCTAGTAAACAGGTGCGTAAAGGCTGTAACAGTTGTTCTACTGGTAAGCCGATGTCTAGATTTAAAAGATACTGATTCCGGGTTTCCGAACCCCGCAGTCCCCACATATCCTCTGCCTTGTCATTCCATACCAGCACCCGCAGATCTCTATCCACTACCACCACTCCAAACCGTAAACTAGCGAGGATTGAAGCCAGAAAAGTATTGACCGAGTTTAACTCTTCCGTGCGAATATGCAACTCTTCGTTAAGGGTTTGTAGTTCTTCGTTCGAGGATTGTAGCTCTTCGTTCATCGTTTCTAACTCTTCGTTAGTAGACTGTAACTCCTCGTTGGTGGTCTCTAATTCCTCATTAGAAGACTGTAACTCCTCGTTGGTAGTCTCTAGTTCCTCATTAGTAGATTGCAACTCCTCGTAGGCAATTTCTATCTCTTGATTGGCGTGTTCTAGTTCCTTCTGTAATTGTTTTGCCCGTGTCACATCGGTGAAAACGATCGAGGTACCGAGTAAAGTACTAGTGAGATCGAGCAAGGGGCAGATGGACACATCGAAGAAGAGGGATTCATTATTTTCCCGGGTCCATTCTACCTCACTAATAATAATAGTCCGTCTCTCTTGATAACTCTGAGCGATACAAGAACGTAATTCTAAAGGACGGTAAGAAAGTTCGAGATCCTGAAGGGGACGATTCAAATCCTCTAAGGTCAAGCCAAATAGTTCCCTTGCTCGCTCATTGACCAAAGATAATTTACCTTCCCGTTCGATGACCAAATGGGCCACGGGATTGCTATCAAAAGCAGCGTCACGGAGACGGAAGTGGCGGGTTAAGTAATCTGAGGGATTATTCTCTGTCCAAGTTGCCTCCAATGGTATGCGATTGCGTGGACTCCCCCTAGCGGAACGACAGAAAACCCTCTTTTTAAGATTGATGGCGGTAAAAGAGTTAGAGTGATTAAGTAACATTTCCGCTTTGCCCAAAAGGAGAAAGCCCTTGTCGTTGAGGGCGAAGTGAAAACGCGAGATTATTTTACCTTGAGCCTCGGCGTTAAAATACATTAGGGTATTGCGGCAGACGAGGAGATCGATACGGGAGATGGGAGCATCCCCGATAAGATTGTGACGACCGAAGATAACGCTACGACGTAGATCCTTACGGAAAACATAAGAATTTTCGCTGTGATCGAAGTAACGTTTGAGTAGTTCGGGAGGAATCGTATTAACTTCACGACTGCTATAAACTCCTTGTCGGGCTTGATTCAACGCCTCTTCATCGAGATCGGTGGCGTAGATCTTCACCCGCTCTTTAAAAACATTGATGTCTAGAAACTCTGCCAGAACGATCGCTAAAGTATAAGCTTCTTGACCCGAGGCGCAACCCGCACTCCAGACACGGATAGTTTGTTCGCCATCCTCGGCGATTTTGGGGATGATCTCGCGGCTGAGATAATCCCAGGTATCCCGATCCCGAAAGAAACCTGTCACATTGATCAAGATGGTATTGAATAAATCGATAAATTCTTGGGGATGAACCTGTAAATAATCCTGATAGTCACTAAATTCTTCTATACCTAGCACCTGCATCCGTTTATGAACCCTACGGGTGAGGCTGGAGCGTTTATAACCCGTAAAGTCGAAACCACGAACCGTTTTAATATAAGTTAGTAAAGATTCAAATTCCCTATTTTGTTCTGGACGGCTCATATACTAATTTTCCGCCCCCACATCATCAATAATTATACCCTGTGTTTCTCCTGCTTCGGTCATTAATAATTGTCGCACGATATCGGCTGATTGTTGTGCCGTCTGACCTTGTTCTTGAAAGCGAGTGGCTGAACGAATACGATTGCCAGTCCGCGCCCGTTCAGCCAGCCGAAAAAAGAGGGCGGCTTTTTCTTCTAGAGCACGTAGCGCACTCCATAGGGCACTTTCTAAACTCTCCGATTGACCCGCTAAGAGACTGCCCACCGAGTAGGCGTGACCCGTCCGGCAACGGAAGCGGAGCAGTTTCTCTCTCCCTAGTTCCCACAACACGCCGCTACATTGCGGACAGGCAAAAGGTGAGGGATCGCCTGGGCGAGTCGGGTCTTTTAGCACCTCGGATTCTAATTGGTTCATCCGAGCTTCGATTATTAATTCTTCACTTACGGGGTCTTCCTCTGGAAAAATTCGCTCGGCTAGCTGTAATAACAGGGGGGTTATCTCGGCAATATTCAGGATATAGTCCACGTGATCGTACTCGATGGCGTTTTTAGGCATGGCATCGAACATGGCTTCCTCTGGATTTTGTGCGATGCAAATTCCACCACGTTCTTTAATGGCGATCAATCCAGCCGTGCCGTCGTCGAGGGTACCAGAAAGAACCGCCCCGATTACCCTGGGGCCGTAAGAGTAGGCTGCGGTACGGAATAAAACGTCTATCGATGGGCGAGAATTATTCTCTTTTGGCCCCCTGGTTAAATATAATTTCTCGTTGCGAATAACTAAATGATGGTCGGGTGGGGCAATATAAATATTACCGGGTTGAATTAATTCTCCAGATTCTGGGTGTGTCGCTTTTAATTTGCCGTAACGATTGAGGATGCGGGGCAGTTGGCTGAAACCGTTGGCGGGGAGATGTAAAACGATGGCGAGGGCGAAAGATACCTGATCGGGTAAGGTAGCAATCAATTCTTTTAATGCTTCTACTCCTCCGGCAGAAGCCCCTACGACCACGAGTGAGCTTAGAGGTTTGCCCCTGCTAGTTTCTAAGTGCTTGTCGTCCGATGATGCCATTTTCTTATGCCTACTGATAAATTTATTTGGGCCAGGTAAAGTAAAAGGTTGCGCCTTTTCCTAAATCGGAATTCAGCCATATCCGGCCGCCTTCGTTGTTAATAATTCTTTTCATAAGCGCCAGACCGATACCGAGATTATCCATCGGTTGCGAAGGGGGTACTACTTGAAAAATCTCAAAAATTCTCTCGTGATATTCGGCGGCGATTCCCGGCCCGTCGTCTTTTACTGCGAACTCATAAAAGTTTTCCCCCTCCCTACAGGCAACCTCGATCGAGCCATCCGATCCCTGATGGTGAGTGATGGCGTTGCTCAAAAGTTGCACCAAAACCAACAATAGTAGCGATCTCTTGCCGATTAAACTATAGGATGGGGGCAAGAGGTTTTCGATGAGGAAGCCAGAGGATGAGGATAGGGATTCGATCGCCGATTCTACTAATTCCTTCAGGTTAATTTCCACCGCTTCTTCTTCCTCTGCCTCGACACGGGAATATTGTAATAGAACCTGGACCATGTCTTCCAATCGCTCTACTCTACGGCAAAGAAGATTCATATTATGGCGGGTTTCGTTATTTAGATATTTATCTAGGTCTTCTTCAAGCCAGGTGACTAAATGAGAGATACCTCTAAGGGGGGCTTGGATAGCGTGGGCAACGCGATGAACGAAACTGTTCAGATCTTGATTGCTATTGACGACAAGCTCAGTAGTTTCTAATAAAGACTTATTCAGTACATATAATTCCTCTGCTTGTTGCTGCAGTGTCTCTTCTACCCGTTTACGATCGCTAATATCGATCACCGTTATCAAAACTCTAGCGGGGGATTTTCCCTCTTCCGGCAGGTGAGAGGTGAACAGAACATTAATCAGGTTTCCGTCTAAGGTTTTTAATACCGTTTCTCCCGAAATATATGTTTCGCCAGAAGCTATAGCCAGTAGGATTCGCTCGAAACCGTTCCTAGTTTCTGGAGAGAAGATGGTTCTTAAGGAGCCTAGCAATTCTATTTTGTTTTGAGCGCGACATAATAGCCGGGCGGTGTTGTTAAAGTTCAGCACTATGATTTTATCGAGCGCTCTTTCGATAAAGGAAGGCTTTTCTCGCAGGTATCCTGAAAAGTCTTCTACTCCTACAGCTTTTAGAGCTGTGATTTCTTGTTTTACCGCTGAAAAATCTGCTTCCCAAATGGCAACACCCACAGATTCAAAAATATAACGGTAGCGGGCTTCACTCTCCCTCAGGGCTTTTTCTAGGCACCGACGCGCTTCCATCTGGTGCTTTAGTAACTGGTTACTAGTTTCGGCGGCTATCGCCCTTTTCGTTGCCACTTCGGCGCGGTAACGATCGCTGATATTGCGGATCAGCCAAAGCACGGAGGGTTCTTCATTATCTTCTATGAATTGGTAGCTAACACTTACGGATACTTGTACTGGCTCTCCGTTACGCGGAACTAGTTCCATCTCCCAATCATTGATACTCAATGTTTGCGAGAGTTGATTGAGTTTGTGGCGAAAGTTAAATCGAGCGTCGAAGGGGATGAAGCTTATTATAGGCTTGCCGAGTGAATAAAGGCTGACTACCCCTAAAAGTTGACAGGCAGGATGATTGATTTCTTTGATTATTCCCACCGTATCGGTGACAACATAAGCTTCTGGTGCCCTGTCGAATAGTTGCCGATAGCGTTGGCGCTCTCTTTCTATTTGCTCGCGGGATGCTTCTAACTCTTGATTTTGTTGTATAAGTTCCTCTTGAGCTACCATTAACTCTTCTAAAGAAACACCTAGTTCTTCCAAAGATGTAGGTAATATATCCGGGGCTATTTCAACTTCTAGAGAGTTTAAACGCTGGAATTCGCTGAATTTATCATAATTTGTCTGTATTTGTTCAAGCAGTTGCTCTATATCCATTTTATTAATTAGGTAAATACCTTTTGCTTGATGATTGATAGTGGGCTTACTATAGTACTGATGTTTTGTATTAATCTTTGTCTCGGGTATCAATTATTATTAGATTTTAGCCTTTTTTATTGATCAAGAAAGATGATAAAATCAAAACAGATTGAAAGCAGGCTGGAGTTTTAAAAACGATTTTGAACCAGGTTCCCTTAATTTATGAGCAACTAAAAATTATTTTCTTTTTTGGCGTTTTTAGCCTTTTTTTTACTATGTTTCTTGGTTTATTGCCTAAAAACTGCTTTCAAAAGCTTGATTTCCATGCCTAGGATAATTATACTAAATCCTGTGGTAAAAAACTACTTACAGCACTTCTCTTGTTAGGAAAACACATATTATCGGCTAGGATGGATACTGGCAAAGGTTTTCATTTTAGTAGAGTATTTAACTGGATTGAAAAGTGCTGTATAAGAGCTAGTGACTAGTAAAAGAGGTTATCATCCAAATCGGTTTATAAAACCATGCCTTACAGAATCGGGAGTAGGGAGTCGAATCAATTACCTCCTCACGATTCCCGACTCCTGACTCCCATACCCATAAATACTTTTTGATAAAAGCATTTGGTATCATATAGCACTTTTCAAATCAATGAGGTACGGGGAGGAACGGAAGCCCGGAATTAGGGGCTAGGAATTAGGCGATTAACCCAACTCCCAACCCGGCGGCGCACTCCCAACTCCGGTCCTCCCATCCCACCGCCTAATATGTACTTCACCGATACGAAAATTGCTCTAAGCTCATCTAGTATTATCAATATTAACCAGAGTTCGGGATAAGATTTAGTTGCGAGGATGGGAATTGGGAAGACCGGAATTGGGAGTTGATAAATTTGGCCGCTGCGCACTCGATAAACCCCCAATTCCTAGCTCCTAACCCCCAAACCCCCCATCTGTATACCAATTGCTTAACCCGAACTGACGTTAGTATTAGTATTGCGACTCCCATCCCCGCCGTAATAAAAAAGAGACGTATTCACTACGTCTCTTTCAGTACTTGCCTCTATCCTATAAAATTTACATTTTGCCGTTTTGCATTACCCTTTGTAGGTGCTGACGAATTTCTTCTACCTGTCTAATTTCTTCCTGCTGTAATTTTTGTAGAAGTTCGGCACAGGGTTGAGAATCTGCTTGCCGTGCATCTTCAATATACCGGTTATAAGCTTGTACAGCTTCGGCTTTGTTTTTTAAAACACTCAGTAAGTCAAATTCTAAATTACTAACAGCAGGTTGTGCAGTTGTTGTCATAATTATTCCTCCGTTATTACTTTATCTATATTGTGTTTATTTTATTCAATTAGCTCATCTTCCTAAAGAAGAATACCTTTTAAAACTTAAGTAGCAAATTGTTCTATTTTTGCTTCGCAAATTAACATTATTTTTTGGAATTTAATCTTTAAATCGTTTATGTAAAGCTCCATTCCCTCTAATTCAAAGTTAGCTAAATTGAGTAATTCATGAGCTTGATCTAACAACATTTGCGTTAATTCTGGATGAGCATCTTCTTCAGAACCATACTCGACTTTTTCTAAAGTGACCTGTTGTTTATCTTCGGTGATTCGGGGAACTGCGGTAAAACTTACTGGGTAGATCGCGTCTGTTTTAGATGATGAAAACTTACTGCTGATGAATATTTTATCTTCTTCTGGTAAGCAAAAATTAATTTCTTGAGCTTCTAAAATTCCCGTGCTTTCATCGAGGGATAAAGATAATTTATCTTGCAGTTTATCCCGAATATAATCAGAGTTAAAAGCCCGGTTTAAGTCATTCTCAGTTAAAACTACCTCGGTTATCGCTGTTGTCGGATGTAGTAATTCTACTTGTCCAAAGGCAAGTTTAAGAGGATTGATCGAAACTGCCTCGGTTTGTATTTGCATTTTTTCTACTCTTAATTCCTCTTTTATCACCATCCCCGTCCCTTCTACCGAAAGAGATTCAACCTTTCCCTGCATAGCTTTCAAAGAATCGGTCTGTACCTCTACTTTTAACTCCTCTACTTCGTCTAGTTGGGCGGTAATGCCAATCTCGGCAACTTTACTGATGGCTTGGGCACCTAAATCGGTCGTAGGTTCGGTCATGCAACGATCGTCCTCAATAAAAACTAACTGGTAATACGATCGCACATCTCCCGCCGAAACTGCATCAACCTTGTGAAATAATCAGCCTCGAACTAAAGTAGTTAATTGTCGTAATAATACCGCTGAGGCGCGTCCCTTAGTTTTGACATTAGATTAGGGGCGAGCTGTCCGATTTCTAACATATTAAGAGTGCCAGGGTAGGAGGATAAAAGGGAGCAATGATAGAGATAATAATAACCAACCCTGCCAATAAAATCCGTAAGCCTCCTCTGACTCCGCCAAGAGACAGTCAACCCTTTCCATCAATCGATTATGGGGTAAGTTATCGAATGCGGCACCGAAGTTATTGCCAAATCGCCAATCTGACGTAGTTGTAATTTGAGATGCGACTAAGAGTAAGGATTCGGCGAGTAATAGAATGTCTACGCTTTGCGAGGCTTTTTTATCGGCTCTAATTTCCCTTAAAAAGAGTAGTTCTAACCAGAGATCATCCGTATGGGGCAGCCAAGGTGTGATAGATTTCAGGCAACCCAGGCAAAAGAACCAACCCGTATCGTGATAATCGTAGTGGGCTTGTTCGTGCGCCAGTACCGCTTCTAACTGTTCTTCATTCAGGGTTTTTAGTAATCCCGTCGTAATCACTAATTCGGGTTTGATAATCCCGATTTGAGCGCTGTAGGGAAAATCGGTATCGATAATTCGGGCTAGTTTTCCCTTGATAGATTTTTGCGGGTAAATCTCTAAAGATTTCCGGGTTTGGATTCCTTGATAGAGAAGTTTGAGCCAAGTCAAAACAGTCAGGCTAGTAAAAGTGATTGCTAGAGTGTAACTGAATATAGTCGCCTGTAAACCGAACATTTCACCCCTGTATCCCATACAGATAACGGCGACGGCAGTGGTTAATAGAAGTAGGGGCGGAAAGAGGAAGAAAAACAAAGAGACTTGCCAGCGTCTGCCACCGTTACCAGCGAGGCGGGGGTAAAGTAGGCGGAGATGACTGGCGATACCGAGAGCAAGAATGATGATAATACCGTGCATTATTTTTTCTCCCTTTGGCGGCGGATAATATCGAGGCGGGATGTGATGGCTTTGAGTTGCTCCACGCTCGTAGTGTCGAGACTGTCGGCGAAGGAGGCGACTACATCCGGGTTACTAATGGCGAGGAAGTTCTGTAACTGATGATAAGCTTTAATGGCTTGCGCCTGTTCTTTGCTTACCAGGGGTTGCCAATAAAAAACCCGGCCCTCTTTATAACAGCTTAACCAGCCTTTGTTAGTGAGACGGCGCAGAACTGTTGTGACGGAGGCGTAGGCCAATTCTCGATCGGGGTCGGCTAGAATACGATCGTGTACGTCCTTGACGCTAACCGTACCCCTCTCCCAGATAATCTCTAGGATTTCGCTCTCTAGGGGGCCTAGAGATAGTTGTTTCGGTTGATAGGGGGGCAATTGAGTCATATTGGATGTATATTTAGTTTCCTGATCACCATGATAGCGATCGATGCCGGTACCGATCCCCTTACTTGATACAATAACGGGGAATATTTTACAAAACGATTATGTCTACTGAAACTAATTTAAACACGACTGGTGCCGATGCGATCGATGTAGCGATCGCCAAGGGTATCGATTTTGACGGCTCCCCAATTCCGAGCGCCAAACTCGATTTATATAATCACGTCATGGGTTTAGAAGCTGGCCGTCAGCGTAGCGGGGTATCTAATACCA
Organism: uncultured bacterium; assembly: GCA_964623815.1. GTDB lineage: Bacteria > Cyanobacteriota > Cyanobacteriia > Cyanobacteriales > Microcystaceae > Chroococcopsis. The sequence goes on from CAZUVR010000007.1 coordinate 88,453, forward strand.
TGCGCTCCCGTATCGTCAGAATCGGAGCTAAACATATCGCTCAAGAGGAGTTAAATCAGAAGTTAATCGATGCCGGTTTCGCACCTCTGAAAGATAAAGAAATAGCTTTTTATTATTCTAAATAAACACGATGTAACCGGCACCCGGGCCGGTTCCACAAACTCTAACGCCCGCTTAATTTCACGGCACCGATACCGCCGAAATATAAACCCAACACCGCACCAGCTAGAAGCGATTGAGTGAGAGGGTCGGTAGAAGGGGTAAGAACCGCGCCCAGTATCACCGCCCCCAGAATAACATAACGCCATCCCGATAACATTTGTTTTGATGAGAGTATACCAAGGAAACTCAAGACCAATTGAATGACTGGAATCTGAAAAGCCAAACCGGTACTGAATAGTAACAGTAGCACGAACTCAAAATAACGATCGATCGACCAGGCCTGTTCCACCACCTCGGCACCATAGCTGATAAAAAATTGTAAGGCGGCGGGAACGAGAGCGATATAGGCGAAACCCAATCCCGCAAAAAACAAGACGCTCGAACCCAAAACCACAGGGGCTAATAAGCGTCTTTCCCTGCGGGTTAAGCCGGGTACGACGAAAGCGATAATTTGATAGAGAATAAAGGGGCTAGCCACGAGCAAGCCCGTATAACCTGCCACTTTCAGGGAGACGAAAAAGAATTCACCCGGAGCCAACTGTAAAAACTTAACTCCCTTAGCTGGCACCTGTAACAATTGCACGAGAGGTTTAACGAAGACGAAACACAGAGCCATCCCCAGGGCGACGGCGATTAAAGAATAGAAAATGCGCTGACGCAACTCTTCGAGGTGGTCAAAAATCGACATTTCCACATCATCCGGCAGCTCATCTAATAAAGGTTCTTGATCTTGTTGGGTGGGGGATTTAACTTCTGTAGATGTCATATCGAGAATCGGCAATGAAGATATTAACGATTCTAGACTATTTCCGTGACCAGTCACACTTCTTTCAAAGGGGATAATCAAGAGTATGGTAAAAGGCATATAATTAAGTAAGAATAGTAATTAATAAACCCGAAAATGGACGTAGATTTAAGGCAGAAATATCAACGATTACAAGATATATTTAAGGGTATGGAAAAAGCCCTCATCGCTTATTCGGGGGGCGTAGATAGTGCTTTAGTAGCTAAGATTGCTTACGATGTTTTGGGCGAGCAAACCGTAGCGATTACGGCGGTTTCTCCTTCTTTATTGCCGGAAGAATTAGAGGAGGCGATCGCACAGGCGGATTATATCGGCATCGCGCACGAATTGGTAGAGACGGAGGAAATGAGTAACCCGAATTATACGAGCAATCCCGTCAATCGTTGTTATTTCTGCAAGAGCGAGCTACACGATACCTTAAAGCCGATGGCGAGCGATCGAGGTTATCATTACGTTATCGATGGAGTCAACGCCGATGATTTGGGAGATTATCGGCCAGGGATTGCGGCGGCAAAAGAAAGGGGCGCTCTATCTCCCTTAGCGGAAGTCGGCTTGACGAAATTAGAAGTGCGCCAATTATCCCGCGAGTTGAATCTACCCTGGTGGGATAAACCGGCACAACCCTGTTTGAGTTCGAGGTTTCCCTACGGAGAAGAGATTACTAGGGAGAAATTGCAAAGGGTAGGCAGGGCGGAAATGTATCTGAGAAGGTTGGGTTACAGGAATTTGCGAGTACGTTCAGAAAATAACACAGCTCGGATCGAATTACCACCCGAACAAATTCATAAATTTATTGTTAATAATAATTTACAGGCAATAGTAAAAACTTTTCAGGAATTAGGCTTTATTTACGTCACCCTCGATCTAGAAGGGTATCGAAGTGGAAAACTCAATCAAGAATTAGTAAAACATTCATAAAAGTTCCCCTACTCCCGATTCCACTTATAAGACCTATTCGGGGCAAACTACCCGAAAGCCATAACTTAAATCCCGATGATTGGACTCCAAATAATAGCGATAATAAGGATTACAACCCGAGTCGAAACTTGACCAGGAGCCACCGCGAAGAGATTTAGCAGTACCGATTGTATAAGCAGTTCCATTACTAGGATACTTGCTTAAATTGTTTTCATAGCTGTCGGCGCACCACTCCCACACATTACCTAACATATCGTATAATCCCCAGGCGTTAGGTTGTTTCAAACCTACAGGATGACTACCCCTACCGCTATTATCGCAATACCAAGCGTATTTATTCAGTTCTTCAGTTCTATCGCCCCAAAAATACTTTGTATCAGTGCCAGCCCTACAGGCATACTCCCACTCGGCTTCCGTAGGTAGCCTGTAAGCTCTCCCAGTAAGTTGAGATAACTTGTGGCAAAAATCATTCGCCTCAATCCAACTCACCGTCTCTACTGGGCGAGAATCCCCTTTGAAATAGGAGGGATTATTACCCATAATCACCCGCCATTGAGCTTGAGTTATGGGGTATTTACTCATGAGAAAACCTTTTAAGTTTATTTTGACTTCATTGCCCATCAGGTAGCTACCACCGGGAATTTCTGCCAATTCTAAAATTATGCCGTCTCCTAAATCATTCCTCAGACGTAGCTTTTTCTTTTCTTCTTCTTGTTGTTTACGTTGAGCGAGGATTTCGCGGCGGCGTTTTTCTTCTTCCCATTTCTGCCTTTCTATCTCTTGTTTACGCTTTTCCTCATTGATCTTTTCGGCTTCCTCTTCCTGTTTGCTGAGAAATTCTAGCTCAGATAGTTTATCGGAAAAAAGTTCATAATTTGGTAAGCTAGTCCCTACTACTTGCCAAATTTTTTTTAAGCCTTGGATGTAAATCGTATCATTGCTTGTAACTAACGGTTTCATTAAGTCTAAAAGAACTAATACTTCCCCTTGAGAATTAACCCCTCTCAGTGTTAACCAAGCTTTGATAGAGTTTTCTATGGTAGCTATCGCAGGTGATTTATCCTCAAGATAGCTAAAACTATCGGCTAAATCTAGAGTTAATTCTGGCAACCATGCTGATTCTTCAAGACCTAAAGCTTGATACATGGCTTGATAAGATGAAACTATAATCTCTTGCAATTGCTTTTGTTGTTTTTCTGGAATATCTTGAATTAATTCTGGTATCAGTTCTGGTAATAAGGGACGTTGACGATGTCTCGGAGCAACATGCAATAGAAAGAATTCATCTATTAATATGCCTGCGAACAAGCAATGACAGTTAGATATAAATTTAGTTAGAGCTTTGTAGTCTTTATCATTGATCGAATAAGGTCGATCGATCTCGGTCGGGTCGTAATCGTGAGCTATACATTCTTGTTCTAGTTCGATGATGCTCAAGTTATTTCTCAACCCCTCGATCGCTTTATGCCCTAACATCCGATCGAATTGTTCGGGATCTTTTCCACTCTTTTCGTAGGCTTGTCTTTTCTCCAACCAATCTAAAGTTCTGACTTTGACTATATCAAATAGAGTTTCTAACCAAGATAATTTTAATGCCGTTTGATAGCGATACTGAGAAAAATTCATTCCCCAGAAAGCCATGTTTAAAAATAAGTCATTACCTTCAATTAAATCTTCTAAAATCAATGTTGGTTCGGTTTTCAAACTTCTAAATAACGCTTTAGTCGCTGATTCGCTATGAAAAGCTTTACTCGTCCAAGCTCCAGGCAAAAATTCTATCTGTCTATTTCTGCTGATATATTGGTGAAAAAAGTCTCTCAAATGGCTAGATAATGAATGTTCTATGTCGGGAAAATTTTGAGTAGCCAAGCTTTGACTTTGGTTATCCTGTTTTATTTTTGGTGGTGAGAATAAGACTAATAATCTTACTTCGTCGGGATTGGTTTCGATCAGGTCTTCCGTGACAAATACTAAAGGTGAGTTCTGTTCTCGTTTTTGCTCTTTAATTACTTCTAGGGAAGTTTGCCGATCGAACAGTCGCAACTCTCTCGCCAATTGTCCATCTATCTCCTTAAGCTTTAACTGTAATTTTTTTTGTTCATCCAACGCCCACTTCTGTAATTGACTTCTCAATGACTCTAATTTCTCGGCGTGTTCCCTGTTTAACTTTCCTTCCTCTCTCTGAAATTCTTCGTTTAATTGAGCTATTTTTAAACGCAGATCTCGATCAATCTTGGTATTCTCTATAATCGTTTCTTGAGCTATTCTAGCTAAAGATGTCTGAAGTTCTCTATTAAGTTCTCCTTCTTGCTTTTGTAAATCAATATTTGCTTGGGCTTGTAATGAATGGGTGATTATTTGCGCTTTCTGCAATTCTTGATTGATCTCGTCCCTTTTTTTTTGATATTCTATAGCTTTTACTGTATTTTCCTTTTGTGTTTGAGCCATTAACTTGGCTGCGTATACTTGAGAACGAAATGTGTAGGTATAAGCTTTCTCAAAGCTATTCCACATTTTGATCAGAAAACTTTCTTTTCCTGGTAATACTGGTAATGACATGGTGGAGGTAATGGATAAAGAAATAATGGTTATGAAACTATAACTTAAAACAGAGCAAAGCTAGTCTCCAAATCAGTTAGAGAGAATAATTATCACTACTTTAAAAAATTAAGTCAGTGAAAAATATTTTTAGTTTTATCATTTTAACGACTTTAGTATAGCGTCTCGATGCTCATAAATGCTATTACAATACCGATACTAAAGTCAATCAATTTATCAACGTTTATAAATTATTTTTAAACTACACTTAATTTATTCTTAACAGTTTTATGCAAATTGTCTAGGTCAGTTTATCAACTGTAATAGCCATACTAATAGCCCAAGCAAACCCAGGAATATCAATAGACAATTTTTATAATTCTACACGTACTTGCTCAACTTTATCTAAGGCTAAAATATCTATACCGATTAGATGCCATTGCGTTTTTACTAGAGTGAATGTATTCTTTGGTAAGATTATCGCCCTAAAACCGGGGATGCAAAGAGAGGGGCATTGCCCTACGGCGAGGAGATTACGAACGAGAAATTGCAAAGTATAGGCAGGGCGGAAATGTACCTGCGAAAATTAGACTAGAGAAATTGCGGGTACGGTCTGAGTATAACAAGGCTTGGTTCGTTTTGCGTGCCTGCGGCATCGAATTGCCCCCACATAAATGCAGAAATTTATTATTAACAATAACTTCAGTTCAATAGTGAAAACTTTTCATGAGTTAGGATTTAATTACGTCATCCCAGACCTAAAAGGCTATCGTAGCGGCAAGCTTAACGGTGTACTAGCGAGGAATCAATAGATATTAATGATAAGAAACCGATAAATCACAGATTGAGATATATTAAATTAATAAAAACGCGGGGTCAGCAATGAACCTTCAGAGGTTTATCTGCCGTCCTAATCTGTAAAGTCGCTCTTTGAAGGCACTTCTTCAATTATGACTCAATTACAAAATGCCTTCACTTTATTCCTCAGCTTGCTAGTGGAAGCTATCCCCTTTCTGCTTCTAGGGGTACTTCTCTCTAGTGCGTTGCTCTTTTTCATCGATGAAAAGAAGCTTATAAAAATCATCCCCAAAAACCCTCTACTCGGGGCGATTATGGGCAGTTGTATCGGCTTCCTGTTCCCGGTGTGTGAATGTGGTAACGTGCCAGTAGCGAGAAGGTTTTTAGTGCAAGGCTTACCCACATCCGTCGCCCTAGGTTTTCTTCTGGCTGCACCGACGATTAACCCGATCGTGATCTGGTCAACATGGACGGCTTTCCGCGATCAACCCGAAATAGTGGTATTTCGAGTTATCTTCTCCCTAATTATAGCTATTCTTATCGCCTGGATATTCAGTATTCAATCCGATCCCTTACCCCTATTACAAACCCCTTTAGCCAATCGTCTCAAGAGTTTGAGGCTACAAGAAAATTTCGCCAACACCCCAACTCTATTACAGAGCGGTACGTTTATTATCGGACAACCCGGCTCACCGATTCGTCTCGATGAAAATTTAGCTACGGCCACTCTCCCCTCTACCGCCTCCTTGCCTTTACATAGTCGCGCTCAAGGTTTTCTCGATAACGTGGTGGCCGAATTAAGAGAATTGGGGGCGATGTTGGTTTTCGGTAGTGCGGTGGCAGCTTGTTTACAAACCTTCGTGCCCAGGGAAGTAATTCTAAATTTAGGACAAGATCCGATCACATCGATCGCGGCTATGATGATCCTAGCTGGGGTAGTATCGATCTGCTCTACGGTGGATTCTTTTTTTGCCCTGTCTTTCGCCTCCACATTTACCAGTAGCTCTCTGCTCGCATTTTTAGTGTTCGGGCCGATGATAGACTTAAAAGCGATCGGTCTGATGCTCACCATCTTCAAGCCGAGAATGTTAATTTATATCTTTGCCTTGGCCACACAATTAACCTTCCTGTTCACCTTAACTCATAGTTACTTCTTTTGATGAATGGCAAAATCCTAACCCAAAAATATATCTATCCGAGCCTTGATATTCTGGCATTGATTGGCTGGGGGGCGCTACTCCTAAAATATTCATTCAACGGACAACTAAGACTGTTAATCCATCCGAACTACTTCCTGTTAGTTACCATCACTGGTATATGTTTAGTTTTGCTAGGCACGTTCAAAATTTGGACTTGGCTCAATACCATAAGGCAAAAAAGCTATTCAGGCTCTTTACAACATATCAGCCTAGTCCCCCCCGCAGTCAGTAGCGGCCTCTTAATTCTAGCCGCTTTAGCGGGGATTATTATCACTCCCAGCCCTCTAACGAGTCAGATGGCCCTACAGAGAGGAATAAGTGAATCCCTACCCCTTACCCGCATACAAGCCCAATCCTTCGGTGCTACGGTTAAACCAGAGGAGAAAACCTTGATCCAATGGGTGAGAACCTTAAACGCCTACCCCGAACCCGATGCCTATAAGGGGCAGAAAGCCAAAGTAACCGGCTTTGTCGTCCATTTACCCGGATTACCGGATAATTACCTTTTAATCAGTCGTTTTATCCTTACCTGTTGCGCCGTCGATGCTTACCCCGTAGGTTTACCCGTAAAACTACCTAAAAGCCGACAGAATTATCCCGCCGATAGCTGGCTAGAAATAGAGGGAGAAATGATCACGGAAACTCTTCCTGTTGAACCGCAACAAATGAGCCTTTATGGTGCTAACCGCCGCCAATTAGTAATTCAGGCGGAGAATATCAAGCCTATCCCGACTCCTGAAGATCCTTATGGCTATTAACGGAAGCCTTTGTGTCGTCGATAAAATCTTAATTTTGACTACTATTTTCTCCTGCTACCTCCTAAATATTTGAACCAGCACCTATCGAGCTTGTTTATCACGGGTAATATCAATGGTTATCTTCCCCGCAAACCCCGGAATAGGAGGAGCTAATTTTGATAATTCCACCCGTACCTGTTCAGCTTTTTCTAATGTTAAAATATCTGTAGCGATTACATGAGCTAGCTTTTCTACTAGTGCAAACCTGCTGTTTTCTATATGAAATTTGGTCTTCTCGATAACATTACGGTAATCTAGAGTGTCATCTATATCATCACTGATACCGCTCTCTAGTAGATCCACCCCTAGAGTTATATTTACTTCAAACCATTGTCCTAAAACCTGTTCTTCCTTTAGGTATCCCGTATAACCATAAGCCCGTATACCGCTGACTTGAATAAAATCCATAAATTAAGTATATAAATAATAACCGCGAGTCATTTTAGTTCATTTTCTCTCTATTTATCAATCTCATCATTTAAAGTCGATACTCAAATATTATTAAATTATATTTATATTTATTTAATATTGTAAATATTTGATATTTTTAATGAAATAGTTTTTACGATTAAGGTGAGACTAATAAATAGATAAATTTTATAGTAGCAAAAAATACAATTTAATAATTGAGGAAAATAAATGTTTGAAGACTTTACTTACATAACAGATGAAAAGTTTTTGTCTAATTATTGGCTAGAAGAAAAGGTTGTCTGTCGTCTCTGTCACGGTACAGGCAAGGTGTCTAATCAGGAAAATAAGCTCATAATTTGTCCAGTTTGCCAGGGTAAAAAAATGATTAAACGTCGTCAAGAAAGTCACATTTATAATTAGCTTAACTATACTTAAATATAAACTAAATTTCAATTTTTGCATGAAAATAACTCAATAAATTGATAATTTAGCTCCTAATAGTAAAGATTTCGATTCTTGGGAATCGCCATTTTCACCCTGACTATGGTAGCAAACAGCACTCTAGCTGAGGAATATCAAGAGAAAAAAGCCAGTTAATCTGGCTTTTTTGTTTATCGACTTCAATTTCAACTCAAATTCCAGAAAACGATCAATGTAAGTATCAGTCCGATAATTCCGACTATTTGAAAAATATTATCCACCTTATCAACTCTTACCGTTTCTGCTACCTTTGCAGATTCGGAGGCATTAAATACAACATAAGCAGCCCAAGAGAAAAGGGCGAAGAATGCGATCGAAAGAAGATAGGCATAGGAGTAGATCCAATCGATAAATGTTAAGTAGGAAAGTGGGGGAAAATCGGCGCGGTAAGCTTGCTGGAGAAAAATCAAGGTGAGAAGAGCAGTAGTGGGAATTGCCAATCTTACGTCCCATAACTCAGCAGGTAAGCTAGGAGAAGCAAGTACGATGCCTATTATTACAAGGAGAGGAAGAAGATACTGATTGAAAGCAGTCCAAAAATCTGAAGAGTAAATTGTGTTAAAACTTACTTGACCGAATGCTGAAGGCTTGCCAATACCGAAATTCGTCCTGTACTGATGGATGGATGGCTTTATTTCTGTTTCTTTTATATGGTAGCCGTTGATGGCAGCGAATTCACCAATTAATGTTTTCTCGTTGTTAGCCTCTGGTTTTAGGTATACGCATTCAGGCCCACCCTCATAACAAGAAAGTTCATCTTGTCGGAGTTCGATCGTGAGGGGTAATGTAACCGTGTGAAAAGGAACTTTTCGCAGGTCGAGGTAATCTACGTAAAATTTTCCTGAATATCTGAACAATTGGTATTTACGCCCATCGGGAAGGTTGATAGGTTCAGCGCTATCTGTTTGCACAACTAGATTGCCAGTTTCAATAGCGTTGGTAAATTCAGTGATATTTTCGACAGGAATTTTATTCACATTTATGATGTTTTGTATTGCTTCAGGCCATTTCAGCCAATACCATCCCTCCATCCAGTAAGATTTATCACGAAGAGAAAGGGAGTAAATATTCTCGATGTGGGCACCGATTTCAATGGTTCTAGATGGATTTTTGAACTCTACAGGTTTTGACTCAGAATTTGCCTTATCGCTATCGCTTTCACTTGTTGTCGTTGTAGCCTGAGCTAGTCGGGAAGAGATTAAAGTATTATCAGGATGAGTTTTATTCGTGTGTGTCTGTCCTTGTAACTGGCTAGTAAACAGAAATAAAGCTATACAAAATGCACAAGCTCTAGTAATTAGCAATTTTAGATTATGTCTATGTTTCATATCTTGTTGTTTTACTGCAAATTTACTCTAGGAAAACAGATTTACATAAATTGTTCCTGTATTTGCCACTTACTTATACTATGATAGCGAACTCTTCATTTTTTTTACTATAATTTTATATGTGATGATTTTAAGACATTTTTTTATATTAAAACTTTTCCATACAGCCGGAGTTCGTAGTCGGATAAAAGTTTGAATAGTGTTAATGTATTGAAATGATTTGCAAAATACTGTAATACAATAAAAGTATAAATATAATCTTAGATATGACATGATATTTAAAATATCTTTAATTTGTTTGAAATAAAAATATTTCTGTTTCAGCTAGTATGCTAGATTGACAATTAGCTCAACAGTACTAAATTATCCCTATGAATTACTGTTTCTGACTCAACATAACCGAGTAAATTGATAATTTCATCCGAGTGATGACCTTTGATTTGGTCAATTTCGTTACTGCTATAATTAACTATTCCTCGGGCAACTTCTACGCCTTGATGATCGTATAATTGCACCGCGTCGGTGGCGGAAAATTCACCATCTACCTTGGTGACACCCGCAGGTAGTAAAGATTTACCACCCTGACAGATAGCCTTGATCGCTCCTCCATCGAGATACAATTTACCCATCGGCAGAAGTCCGTAAGCTATCCAACGTTTTCGGGCGTTTCCCGTGCGCTCTTGCGGGAGAAATTGAGTACCTATCGCCTCTCCCCCTAAAATTTTCAATATATTCTCCGGGTGCCTGCCCCGGGTAATAGCCATCTTCACCCCTGCACTGGTGGCAATCCGAGCCGCTGCCAATTTCGTCGCCATGCCACCGGTGCCCCACTGACTGCCAGTATTACCGGTATCTACCTGTAATAGGGCTAATTGTTGAGGTGTGAGTATATCTATAGGATAGGCGGAAGGATCGACGCGAGGATCGGCTGAATAGAGTTGATCCACATCGGTGAGGATGAATAACCAATCGGCTTCGATCAAACTGGCGACTAAGGCGCTAAGGGTATCGTTATCGCCGAATTTCAGCTCGTCTATGGCTACCGTATCGTTCTCATTGACTACGGGGATGACACCGAGATCGAAAAGAGCGCTGAAAGTGTTAGAAGCGTTGACGTAGCAGGTACGTTCCATCAATTCGGGGCGCGTCAGGAGTATTTGCGCGATCGGTTGCCCTAAAGTAGTGAATAGGTCATCGTAAATCCGCATCAATCGCCCTTGACCTACAGCCGCTACAGCCTGCTTAATCGCCATTTTCTTCGGTCTTTCCGCCAATTGCAGACGACGACAACCCACTCCCACAGCCCCAGAAGAGACTAAAACGACGCGATTACCCGCCTGACGTAATCTGGTGAGGACTTCTACTAGAGAAGAGATCGTCGATAGGGCTAAATCTCCCGCGCCGCCCCCAGTGAGACTCGATGTACCTATTTTTACTACGATCGTCTGATTCATAATCCAGGCTGTAAGATTAACCGTTATTAATCTTACCCAAAATTTTGAGTGCTAACCGATTTACATCGTCTAGCACCTCTTTATCTCGCTTTCATTATGTTTAAGGTCTTTATATAAGCTGACCTCATTTAATCTACCTCTAGAATTACTCATCTATCCTCAATAGGGCTTTTTTTTAACTATTTCTTTATATTTAGTTTCGTTATTGTTTGTCAGGATTCATGAAGTTATGTTGCGTCTTGGCTAAGGACACCCCCAGTTTTTGAGAAATCCACACCTCGAAATTACGGATCGGATAATGAGAAGTGGCGACACCAGGATCGACCATCGGCTCTACGAGAATCGTTACCATACCGAGGCGATTGCCGGCTAAAACATCGGTGAACAATCTATCCCCCACCATAGCCACTTTTTCGGGGGGTAAATTCATCGCCGCCAAAGCCTGCCGTAATTTGCGACGAGAGGGCTTGACGGCACCGATGATATAGGGTAAATCGAGACTGCGGGCGATCGTACCGATACGGTTATCGCTGACGTTATTACTCACCAACCATATAGAAACCAAGGGGCGGATACTGTCTATCCAGTCGCGCAGTTGTGGAGAAGCCTCTTTTTCCTGTAGGGGGACGAGAGTTTCATCCACATCGAGGATCAAACCGCTCAAGTTGTAGAATTTGAGAATATCGGGGCTGAGGGTGACGATCGTATCGCCCAAGATTAGATCGGGCTGTAAAATTTTCGCTCTAGTCATTGATTTTCGTTCCTTGTACTACCTGTAAACTACCACCCGCGTACAGACTCTGACGGCAATCGGAAAAACCCGCATCTTTTAGCATTTTAACCAAATCCGTGTCGATGAGTTGCCACGCCGTATGGGTTTCAAATATCCAGAGGAATAGGGAGAGGCCCGGCCAGAAGAGAGGGTTATGGGGTCGATGGAAATCGATAAAAGAGAAGATCCCGCCTGGTTTCAAAACTCGATAGACTTCCCCGATAATTTGCTCTAACTGTTGACTTTCCATCTCGTGCAGTGCCACACTGGTATGAACCAGCTCGAACTTATTATCATCAAACGGCATATCTTCCGCCTCTCCTTCTATAAAAGTCACACCGGGTAGAGATTTTTGCGCCCGGCTCAGGGCTACCGGAGAAACATCCAAACCGGTACAGTAATTTGATAATCGGGCTAGATAACGGGTAGTTTGCCCAGCGCCGCAACAGAGGTCTAGAATTGAGGTATTTTCATTAATAGATAGATTTTTCAGCGCTAATTGTCGGAAACGGCTTTCACCCCCCACCGCTAAAGCAGACGATCGAGAAATGCCATCGTATAACCACTGATAGCGGTAACTCAATGTTCTCAGAATTGTAGTCAAGCGTAATCCTCCGGGTATAAATTTAAAAAAATTTGCAACTTGTTTTAACGATTAAACTAATATATTGTTAAACTTGGTAAAGAATCTGAAAATTTATTAATAAAAGTATTAGCGTTATGGGTCGTGTTGGGGTTCTGTTACTAAACTTAGGTGGGCCGGATCGGTTAGAGGATGTACGTCCTTTTCTATTTAACCTGTTTTCAGACCCCGAGATCATACGTCTACCGATAAAAAGCTTACAAAAACCCCTGGCGTGGATGATCTCCACCCTGAGAGCTAAAAAATCTCAAGAGAACTATAAGCAGATCGGTGGCGGTTCCCCCCTGAGAAAGATTACAGAAGCGCAAGCGGAGGCACTGCAAAAGCAATTAGCCGAGAGCGGTCAAGACGCTAAGGTATACATAGGAATGCGCTACTGGCATCCTTTTACGGAAGAGGCGATCGATCGCATCAAAAAAGATCACGTCCGCCATCTAGTAATCCTCCCCCTGTACCCCCAATTCTCGATTTCAACAAGTGGTTCTAGTTTCCGTGTTCTAGAAGAGATGTGGGCGCAAGACCCTAGCTTAAGACTGATAGAATATACCCTGATCCCGTCCTGGTATAACAACCCTGGCTATTTAAGGGCGATGGCAACTCTAATCGCTCAGGAGTTAGAGCAATCGGATAAGCCAGATGAGGTGCATATATTTTTCTCGGCTCATGGTGTCCCGCAGAGCTACGTCGATGAAGCTGGTGATCCCTATCAGAAGGAGATAGAGGAGTGTACGCGGATGATCATGAAGACGCTCGATCGACCCAACGATTACACCCTAGCCTATCAAAGTCGGGTGGGCCCGGTAGAATGGCTCAAACCCTACACCGAGGAAGCCTTACAAGAACTGGGACAACAGGGAGTGAAACGGCTGCTCGTGGTGCCCATCAGCTTCGTATCGGAACATATAGAGACTTTACAGGAGATAGATATAGAGTATCGGGAAGTGGCGGAAGAAGCAGGGATAACTCACTTTCAGCGCGTACCGGCTTTGAATTCCCATCCAGTATTTATCAATTCCCTCTCGGATTTAGTAGTTAATTCCCTTAAGAAAGAACCCGTTACCTTCGACCAAGTGACTCACCCTAAAGAGAATATGAAGATGTATCCTCAAGAGCGTTGGGAATGGGGCTTAACCACTGCTGCCGAGGTCTGGAATGGTCGTCTGGCTATGATCGGTTTCTTGGGATTGTTAATCGAGCTGATTACTGGTCACGGCCCTCTACATTTAGTGGGGTTATTGTAAGAGTTTAAGAGCTGGGAAAAAAATCGCCTATCTGGCACCTAATGGTAAGAAAAGATCTGACAACTAGGATAAAAATTACTTCAGGTACTTGAGATAGCTCTGATGGGATCGCGGGGAGGAGATTTTATCTTTTCATACCTCGTGCTTCGTCAGAGTGTAAGAGTGAACTAATTATTGTCTCCGGATAAAGGGGGAAATACAACCACCATTATCCGCACAGGGGAAAATATCACTAGCCAGATTCGAGCTACTTAAGCGACCATGAATTCCATTCCCCTAGTCCGGGCTAACATGATTTTACCCTATACCGCTTTTCTCGAACGTCTCGGTTCGCCTGTAGAAAAGTGGTTAGAGGAGACGAGATTATCGCCTTTTATCTTAGAGCAGCCAGAAACCCTCATACCGCGCCATCTGGGTTTCTCATTCTTGGAAAAAGCGGCAAAGCGAGAAGACTTGGAAAATTTGGGTTTATTGGTCGGACAGCAAACTTCTTTAAGTGAGCTAGGAAATTTTGGACAGTTGCTCTGTCAATCCCTAACTCTTTACGATGCTTTAAACACTTTGCAAAAAATTTTCCCACTAAATGCTTCTGGAGTGGTTTACTGGTTCGAGGGGGAGTCAGACTTTCAAGCCGAAGAAGGGAGTCAAGAAAGAACTTGGCTCTGTATGCAACATATTGGCAGTAGGAGCATTCTTTGCCCCTATAGCGCTCAATTCACTTTTACACAAATGTTATACCTATTGAGTTTGGTTGCGGGTAAAGAATGGCAACCAGAGAAAATATGTTTACAGACGCGCCAAACCAAAGCTGTGAAACAGTCAGAAATCTTCCGTGGGAGCAAACTAGAAACGGGAGTCGGTTTCACGGGGATCTGTTTTCCCGATCGTTTTTTAAGCTTACCTCTCTTAACAACGGCGGTGGCGAAAAAAATCGATAATCAAACAGCCTGGCAGAATTTACGTTCATCGGCCCCGCCAGATAATTTACCCGATAGTCTCGAAAAAGCGATCGTTCCTCTACTGCGGGAAGGATATCCAGATATTAATATAGCAGCGGAAATCACTGGGATGAGCATCCGTACCCTACAGAGAAGACTAAACGCACACGGGTTAACTTACTCCCGCCTCGTAGAGAAAGCGCGTTTCTCTCAAGCGCTCCTCTGGCTACAAGATCCTACAACTCAAATAGTAGATATAGCTGTAGAGTTAGGATACAGCGCTCACCCTCACTTCTCTCGTGCCTTCAAACGTTGGACGGGACTTTCACCCGCTCAATTTCGTCGTAAGGTGCAGGAAAATCCTGATTTTGTCGTTAATTTCCCTTCTGACCAATTCCCTGTATAAAAGTTATCAAACAAGAGCATGAATTTAACCCGCCAATTAATTTTATCGAGTTTTCTGGGCCTATTCGCAATCAACTTACCAGCAAAAGCCGAAACCTGTATTCCGCTCTCTCTTGTGGGTGGTCAAGGTGATAAAGTAACGAAAACCGTTTCTCAACCCACTATTAAAAGCCCCATCGGTGGTATTGATATTACCAGGAATAACTGGAATACGGATTGGGCGGTACCGAGCGATAGACCTTTTCATCGTTTCGTAGCCACGATTTCTTCTCCTAATGGAGGCTCTTTTGACATCAAGATGTTTCTTAAATACAGCGATCAGACTACGGGAGAATTTTTCAATACCGATAGTGTCAGTATCGCACCAGACAAGCCCTTAATTATTAAAGCCGATAACAGACCCGACGATGTGCCTTATCAGGTGAATCTTTTTATCGGCGGTTTGAATCATATGGGAAATACCTATACTGCTTCCGTTATCGGTTGTTATCGATAAAACATAAGAGTGAGGAGTGAGAAATTGTGTCTTTATTAAAAAATTTTCCGCTGTCTTTCAGCCGGTTAGTATTATGGAGTTTGGTAGCTTCGCCTGCCTTCGGTATTGCTCCCTCTGCGATCGCCTCTACCCCTGAAGCTTTCCCCCGCCTGAACACGGACTGCTCTAGTTTCACGGCGCTGACGAATACCATCTCGCCGACAGTACCCGAAGGAAAATTAGAATCTACGGATTTACCTACCAGTGCCTGTGCCAAGGATTTAGGAGAAATCGATCGCTCTTTCGCCCAAACATCGTCACCGGAGGAAACGCAGGAGGAGACGCAGGAGGAGACACCCGCAGAAACAACTCCTAGCGTCAAAGAATCGGAAGGTTGGCAGATATATTTTCAACCCTATGCCACGATTCCTGTTAGTACCTACGGACAGGTAACGGTAAAGGGCAGAACCGTCAACTATAGTCTTGGTTTGGGACAATTATTAGAAGTTCTTCAGGTGGCGGTTAGCGGTCGAGTCGAAGCCTGGAACGGTAATTTCGGCTTGATTGTAGACGGCTATTATGCCAGTTTACAAGGCACAGGAATTAAGGGGCCGCGTCGTCCTGAAGGCGAAGCCACTTTACAATCGGTTCTTACCTTTAACCAGGGAATTTACGATTTTGCCGCTAGCTATCATATCGGAGAAAAACCAGTTCCTTACAATCCCACTCAGCCATCGAGTGCTATTTTTCCCCGTATATCTTTCGCTCCCTACGTTGGTACGCGTCTTAACGATATTAACAGCACGATCGAGAATACTTTAACTTTTCCTCGTCGTGAGCGGGTGCGTGAAGCTACCTTTAGACAAGGTAGAACTTGGTTTGAACCATTAGTTGGGGGTAGATTGAGTGTACAAGTATCCGAACCAATAACTCTCTGGGTTAGGGGGGATGCTTCCGGATTCGGCCTCGCGGGGGAAACTGACATGAGCTGGAACGCAATTTTTGGTTTAGATTGGTGGGTAGCGCGTCAAGTTTCTTTACAGTTTGCCTACCGTTTTTATGAGATTAATTATGGTAACGGGACTGGTGATAATGCTTTCCGCTTTCAAGAAAATTTTAACGGGCCTTATCTAGCCGCTACTTTCCGTTTCTGATCATTTTATCAAGACCTAATTACATGAATTATTCCCTGAACCGTCTCGCCTCTAAAATCGCTCTGTGCTCAATAGGGTTTGTATCCGTAGGGTTAACTTCCCTTCCTTTAAAAGCGGCCGAGAAGATTAAGTTCGTTTATACTCCTCTGGTAATTTCCCTGCCAGTGAGTTCTCTAGAGAAATTCGCCGAAGACGGCACTGTTGATAAATATCTACGAGACTATCTGGGGAGGGCTACCCCGGTGGAAAAAGAGAAGTTTCGTGAAGCTTTGTTAAAAAAGGTTGACGTTAATCCTATTTTCGTATCCAGATTTTTTAACACGGCGATGGGGTCGGATATGCTCTATCGCTTGGGGAAGGGGATAACTATTGAGGGGGGAATTAACGGCAAATACGCGCTGAGAGGGGCCATAATCAGCGCGGCCTTAGATAAGGACGGGTTAACACTGTTGAACGTGCTGAAGAAATTTCCCACTAACATCCAAATACAAGGGCCGCTAATTTTAGGATTGGTCAGAGAGATTGATATTTTGGTAGCCGGTTCGGAACTATTTACCCAAAAGATGCGGGATTGGACAGCAGCGGAGGCGAAAGCGGTTCAGAACCCTGTTAATTACGCGAACTTACCCGATATTCGTAAGAAAGGAAATTACGAGTTCAAGAAAGAAGTTTGGCAATTGACGGACAGCAGTAGAAATCGCAGCCTCTACGCCGATGTTTACATACCCCAATCTCCGCGCCCAGGTAAAATCCCCGTTATCGTCTTCTCTCACGGGTTAGCTTCCCGCCCGGAAGACTTCAGCGACAGACTCGAACATCTTGCATCTTACGGCTATTTTATTATCGCTCCCCAACACCCAGGCAGCGATCTCCTCTACATGGAAGGGATGTTACAGGGTTATCATCGTAATATTTTCGACGTTGACGAATTCTTTAATAGACCAAAAGATATTAGCTTTGTTATTGATGAATTAGAGAGACGAAACCCAACTGAGTTTCAAAACCGGCTTGATCTCCAGAATGTAGGATTGGCTGGTCATTCCTTCGGGGGTTATACCGCCATAGCCGTCGCCGGGGCGGAGATAGATTTCGAGCATCTGCGGGATAATTGCCAGATGATGTACTCGGGTCTAGATCTATCCATACTTCTAGAATGTCGCGCCCTAGAGCTACCCCAGGCTAATTATCGTTTCCGAGATGAGCGGGTTAAAGCCGTATTCGCCGCCAATCCGGTCAATCGTAGTATATTCGGCGAGAAGGGACTGGCAAAAATTCAAATACCGATCGTTCTCGGGGCGGGAAGTTATGACCCGGCAGCGAATCCGATTTTCGAGGAGGCTGCCTCTTTCACCTGGTTGAAAACACCCGATAAATATTTAGCGATGGTAGAAGGTCAGGCTCACGTTAATTTCAACAAATTAGACGGGGGCATGAAAAAAACTCTAGATTCTGTCCAGAATCTGGCTTTACCTAGTGAGAATCTAATCGGCAGTTATTCTGATGCTCTGCTCACCGCTTTTTTTGAGATTTATATCAATAACAATGACAGTTTCCGCCCCTTCCTCCAATCCGCCTACGCCGAGTATCTCAGTCAGGGGGAAGAGTTCAAGCTAGATTTCATCAGCGCTGAATCTTCCGACTCTCTGGCGGAGACACTGGAGCAGTTCAGAAGGCAACACAGTTTCAGGTGGGAGTCTAGAGGTCAAGAAAAATGACCGAAAAAATGCTTATAGTGTTCGCCATTCTAGCCGTAGCGGTAGGATTATTCGCCTGGGGGAAACCGAGGGCTGATATAGTCGGTTTATTAATTGTATTAGGCTTGATGTGTACCGGCATCCTTACACCTGGGGAAGCTCTCGCTGGGTTCGGCTCTCCCATAGTCATACTAGTCGCCGCCGTTTTTATCGTCGGTGAGGGTTTAGTTAATACGGGGGTGGCACAACGCCTCGGCGATGCGGTAGTCAGAATCGGTAAGGGCAATGAAACCAAGCTGGTAAGTCTGATCATGTTACTGGCTGGGTTAATCGGTTCGGTGATGAGTTCTTCGGCACTCGCTGCCATGCTCATTCCCGTGGTCTTGCGGGTAGCCAATAAGACGGGCTTAAATCCCAAGCGTTTGTTAATGCCCCTATGTGTGGCCGTGACGATTAGCGGTATGATGACCTTGATTGCTTCTACTTCCAATATAATCATCGAGGATATTTTACGAGGCCGGAAGTTGACACCTTTAGGGTTTTTCAGTTGGGCCCCGATAGGTGTGGTAATCCTCGTCATCAGCATATTTTTTATGTTATGGATCGGGCGTGACCTATTGAGCAAAAAGCTTACCGCCGAAGAAGACGATAGTAAAAGCCCTAATACACGAGATCTATTAACTTCATACGATCTCGAAAATCGTTGGTATCGAGTCCGGGTGTTACCAGATTCCCCATTAGTCGGCCGGGCGGTGGCTCAGGTGCGGAAAAATTTATATCTGGATTTCAGGGCGATCGTGATCGGTTTTGAAAAGCATCTTAATGGTAAACCTCTATTTCTCTCAGCGAAACCCGAGATAACTTTTGAAGAGGGAGATGTTATTTTCATGATTACTGAACCGGAATTTGTGGCGGATTTTACCGGGCGAATGAAGTGCGATTTTGCTCCTCCTTTAGACGATCGCTCCCGCCAAGAAGCTTTGCAAAATATAGGCGTAGCCGAAGTTATGTTAGCCCCCGAATCGAAGTTAATCGGTAATACTCTGGCAGAAATTATCAAAAAATCTCTTTACGGCTTGGTCGCGCTCGGTATCCGCCGCCGGGGGGAACATATCACTAAAGAGCTGGCAACGGAAACGCTCGACTTTGGCGATACTTTACTAGTAGCAGGGGATTGGAATGAGATCATGAAGCTGAGGGATGACCGGGAGAATTTCGTGTTACTGACTTTGCCGGCTGAATACGAGGAAAGATTACCGGCGAGGGCAAAAGCACCGATCGCAGTAGGTATTCTGGTGGCGATGGTGGCGATCATGGTGTTTCAAGCCTTACCTAATTCCGCCGCCGCGATGATCGCCGCCCTAGCGATGGTGGCTAGTGGTTGCGTTCGTCTCGATAGTATCTACAGAGTCATCAGTTGGACTACATTGGTTCTGATCGCCGGCACCTTACCCCTGGCGACGGCCCTGACAAAAACCGGGGCGACAACTCTGATGGCGAATTCGCTGGTGAAGGGTTTGGGGCATTTGGGCCCGGCGGTGATGCTGGGAATAATTTTTCTGGTAACGGCGGTGGTGGGGCTGTTCATTTCTAATTCGGCAACGGCGGTATTGATCGCACCGATTGCGATCGAGGCGGCCCAGGCTTTAAAGGCTTCACCTCAAGCCTTTGCGATGACGGTGGCGATCGCCTGTTGCGCTTCCTATGTAACTCCCGTATCCTCAACGGCGAATATGCTGGTGATGGAACCGGGTAATTATGCCTTTATGGACTACGTTAAAGTCGGTCTGCCTATGCTAATACTCACCATGCTGGCTACCATCGCCCTAGTAAGTGTGTTGTATCCGTTTTAGATGGCACGAAACGATCGGAACCAATCGCCTCAAGTAGGTTTAACTGAAATCTTGCACCAATGTCAATAAGCCTGAAAACCCGACTCGTCATCAGCTTACACTGAACCTGCCCGTAGGCGACATAACCCGACCGTGAATGAATTCACGGTCTAATAGCAGAAATAGGTTGAAACCGATTGAATTTTCAAGGTTTTTAGTCGGTTGAAAACCGACTTGAGCTATGAGGCAGTGAATTCATTCATTGCCGGACTATAATTATCTAGCCCTGCTTTTAATTAATTCCCTTCCGGGAATACTCTAGATAGACATTGAAGGGATCGAAAAGGTGAAACTAGAGGAATTAAAAAGCGGTGCGGTGGTTAAGGGAATTTTACCCGGTCAGAGCGTCACGGTAATCGAGGCGAAATGGTACGGCGGCGATGTGGTGGAATTGATATCTATAAGGATAATGCCCGGCAACCCTATACAGAATTATTATTCCGCGATCGAGAGCCAGATCTACAACTCGTCACCGAGGGTAAACCCTGGGCTTTCGACGGCGACGGGGATAAATTGAGACTGGTATTAGAAGCCCACCGTATCCGCCTCGCCTACCTATTCGATCCTCTCATGGCGGTGCATACTTCCCTCGTCCAGCCCCTACCCCACCAGATAACCGCAGTGTACGGGGAGATGTTGATCCGTCAACCCCTGCGCTTCCTCCTAGCCGATGACCCCGGCGCCGGCAAAACCATCATGGCGGGGTTACTAATCCGTGAACTGCTGATGCGAGGAGATTTACAGCGCTGTTTGATCGTCTGCCCCGGTAGTCTGGCGGTGCAGTGGCAGGATGAACTCGATAGTAAATTTCATCTATCCTTCGATATACTTTCTAACGACAGAATCGAAACCGCTCGGGGTGGTAACGTTTTCAGTGAGATATCCCTCTTTTGTCACTCTCCGAAAAATAGTCTATACTGAGAAGAGAACAGAATAGCTAGAAGCTATATATAG
>CAZUVR010000008.1:0-7577 GCA_964623815.1 uncultured bacterium
TGTTGGAGTTGGAATGATTTAGTTTGCTATCCCACAATCTTTTAATGCACAACCAGATACTCTTCTTCAACCTCTGCACGATGTGCCTCAATGTAAGAGAGTGCAACATTCACTTGCTCATCTGTGAGGCTGAGCATGGCGCGGATAAACTTTGGTGGATACTTAGCTGTTACGTAATCCATCACGTCATATAAAGTGATACGAGTATCCGCAATTGTAAGTCCTCGCTCTGTGCGGATTATAGCTGTTTGTCCATTAGATGCCGGTGTCATAGCTATAGTCTTAGCCTTTTACCATTTAACTCCATAATATCTTCCCAATCCCAAGTAGGTTTTCTTTTTTCACTACTATGGCTACCGTAAATTAAAATTTACAAAAATTAACATAACGCCATTTTACAAAAATCGATCGACTCGTCTTCAGGCTACTTTTTAAAGGAAAAAGGAATACGGCATAAATCACAAAAGGGAAAAAGAATAAAGCCCTATAGAGTCCTCCTGGCAACCCATATAACCCGAAAACCGTTATTGAAGTAGCGGAGGGCGCGGTTATTGTCGTCGCGGCTGGGGGAGGGGCAATACTCCGGATAGGTGCTCCAAGAACCGCCACGAAGTACTTTTGAACTACCATTGCTTCCTTTCCATGCACTTCCATCGCTGGGTGGATTATCCCGATAATTTCTATGCCAATCGTCTTCGCACCACTCCCACACATTCCCGTGCATATCGTATAGTCCGAAGGCATTGGGGAGAAATTGACCCACAGGGGTGGTAGTTACGCGATAAATACCTTTGGGCCCATTAGCATAAGTACTACGATTGCCATTATAATTGGCTAAATCAGGTGTAATAGTTTCCCCAAAATGAAAGGGTGTAGTAGTTCCCGCTCTACATGCGTATTCCCACTGGGCTTCCGAAGGTAAACGATACTCTTTTCCTGTTTCTTTCGAGAGTCTTTTACAGAATTCTACTGCTTCCTCCCAGGACACTCGTTCGACTGGGCGATTATCACCGGAAAAACCGGAAGGGCTTAAATTCAAATCCCACTC
The DNA here is from genome assembly GCA_964623815.1 of uncultured bacterium. Classification (GTDB taxonomy): domain Bacteria; phylum Cyanobacteriota; class Cyanobacteriia; order Cyanobacteriales; family Microcystaceae; genus Chroococcopsis. The sequence continues at coordinate 1,049 of CAZUVR010000008.1, forward strand.
AATTTTAGGAAGGGAAGCCACCACTCTCCACTGCGCTTGAGTAATGGGATATTTGCCCATGAAGAAAGCGGACACAGTTACCGAGTGTTGAGGTTTTTCATTGTAATGTCCTTCTCCCGCAGGTGAACCCATCATAAACGTTCCTGCCGGTATTGCCACCATTTCTAGGGTAATCGCCTTACCTAGGTTTTCCGTGAAATAGTCGGCACGCCTTTTCTCCCTCCTGATTTCTCTGCCTCGACTATCGACGGTGACAGTTTCAAAATCGAAGGATTGCAGGGAAGTTTGAATAATGTTCCCTACTACCTGTGATGCGGTAGGCACGCAAAGCGATCGCAGATTAAGCGATAGTAGCACTTCCTCTGCCGATTGATAGCGTTTTTTCGTTCCGAACTCCACTAACTTATCGAGAACATTCCCTAAATCGTCGCTAACGGGATTATTTACCAAAAACTGCCGCCATATCCATTCGTGTTCCCCCACATCGAACAAATCGAATGGTGAAACCCCCGTCAGCAAATACAGACAAGTTACCCCCAAGCTATATAAATCACTTCCATTAACCGCCTTGCCGTTACTCTGTTCCGGTGCAACGTACTCCGCAGAACCGATAATTGTCCCCGTCACCGAACGATTGAGAGGGGTTACTAACTTGGCCGCACCGAAATCGACTAGAACCAGCTTATTATCACTCTTCCTGCGAATAATATTTTCCGGTTTAATATCCCGATGGATAACCTGCTTACCGTGAATGAATTCCAGAACTGGTAAAAGCTCCTCTAATAAATGCCGGATTTTCTCCTCGTTAAAGATTCCCTGCTCTTTTAACTCCTTTTCTAGATTCTGCCCCTCTACGTATTCCTGTACTAGATACTGTCGATTATCCGGGCCGGTAAAGTAGGCGTACAATTCGGGTATTTGTGGGTGCTTGCCGAGACTATCGAGGCGAGTTGCTTCCTCTTTAAATAATTCTGCCGCTTTCTCTAGAGTTGCCGTACCCTGAGCTGAGGGGAAGAATTGTTTAATCACGCAGTAAGGTTTCGATGGTTTATCCTCGTCCACTGCTTGAAAAGTCTTGCCGAATCCTCCCTGTCCGATGCCGTTGATAGCGCGATACCTTTCTCTCAGGAGCAGTTTCGAGCGACACTTCTGACAAAATTGATCTGTAAGCGCGTTTCTGTGAGAGCAATCGGGGTTGAGACAGAGACTCATGGAAGATTTCGGGGAAAAACCTATTTATGCTTAATTATAAAAGATATATTCATAATGCCTATATCTTGAGATGCCGTAGGCACACGAAGCGATCGCAGAGCTTGTAGAAATGAGAAAATTAGTAAAAGTAAAACCTAATTCCAAACAGCAGAAAGTTATCTACGCCGAAGATGGTAGCTTAATCGTTCATTTAAAATCGCCGCCAGTCGATGGCAAAGCCAATCAGGAACTAATCGAACTTTTAGCAGGAGAATTTAAAGTTAGCAAAAGTGCCATACATATTAAGACAGGGGCTGTTTCGCGTCAGAAGCTGATTGAAATAGATGATTGATAGGCGGCTACATCCTATCAATCTGTGAATAGTCACGTAATCCCAAGCTTCTATCAGAAAACTTTACCGCCAAACGATGAGCCACACCAAGGCACAACTAGCTATTACATATAGCACTATACCGTTAAGAGCCGAACCGAAGGGAGGTAATAAACTGATCATTAAACCCACGCCGAAAAACAGCGCGAGCATAGGCGGAGATTTCATAGTATTTTTCTCGATCGCCCCTAGTAATTTCCTTGGATATAGAAACGATCGCACTAGAGATTCTGTTTTTTTATTTACTTCCGTTTCTATAAATACAATTTCTAAATCTTCCTTATCTTCATCACAATTTGATCTAATATGGATGTATAAAAAGCTTAAAACTTTGTTTATTGATTTATACTCAGATGTAATTAAAAGTGCCCCTTGACCTATCAAATCGTTTAGCCATGAATTGAGAGAGGATAATTCAAAAAGCCTAGAGCCTTCAGGGAAGAAAAAAATATTCCTTTCATCGATACTATTATTAATGGCTTCTCTTAATTCATTTGTATTTAAAGCCTGACCTTGGTCGTTAAACAGAGATATTTTTAACTGTCCAGCTATATCATGATAAAAATTAGTTTTCCGACTGTGGTTGTAGGTAGTGCGAACAAATTTGTGATTTTTTGCTAATAATTGACACATCTGCTCGATTATTCCATCATTATTACGTTTTAGCCAGACTACAAAAAAAATCTCTTTTCTTGTTGGTATTTGAGAGGATAAAGTGGGCAAAAAATTTTCGGCGGAAACGAAGATAATTTTAGGCATAATAATTAATCCTTTTTTAGACAACAAAAAGATTATTATTGATTTATACGTGCTGGTTTTTCTGGAAAGTTGAATATTACAAATAGATTAAGATAGAACATTTTTCTAGTTATCGGGAATACTACCTATCTAATTCCCCCTCAATTCTCCGACTCAGTGGAATCGCTGGGGGCCTTAATTGTTACGGTGTGAGATTTAGCGGTGCCAATAACCGCAGACGCGACACCGAGCAATAGTAGGATACTGCCGTAGATTACCCGAGGAGAAGGTATTTCCCCGAAAAGAATAATCGCTAAAATACTCGCCCCCAAAGGTTCAAACAGAATTACCAGGGTAACTATAACCGGAGACACCCAACGTAGGGCCCAATTAAAACTCGTATGCCCAATTACCTGAGCGAATAGAGCCATCAGGATTACATACAGGTAAACCAGAGACGGATAACCCCAGTAGCTAACCCTAAAGAAGAAGGGAAAGGGAAGAAGAACAATCGCGGAAGTCGTATAGGCAACAGTAACGTAGTTATTAGTAGACAATCCCGCCCTCTGTGCTGAGCGCCCCAGAAGAAAATAAACGCTCGCCATGATGCCCCCAATCAAAGCGAGAAAATCCCCCAACAATTGATTACTGTATGCACCATTGCCGAAACCACCCCAAGCGATAACCAAACCCCCGGCGAGAGCGATAACTATACCCGATAAGGTGAGGCGCGAGATAGTTTCTCGCCAGATTAACCAGGAGAGTAGGGATACCCAAATCGGGTTAGTCGTAGCGATAACGGTAGAAGCGGTGACGGAAGTATAGGAAAGGGAAGTAATCCAGGTGCCGAAATGCAGGGATAGAGAAACCCCGGCGGCAACGGCTAGTATGTAGGCTCTCGATGAGATTTTTTCGCCCAGTAGATTGCGCCAATTAGGTAAGAGAACGATCGATGCTAAGATCAACCGGGAAGCCGCCAGAAATAAGCTGAAACCAGCCCCCGACATCCCCGCCGCCCCCATCGCCAGACGGATGAATATAGAAGCGGTAGAGACGGAAATAACGCCGATAACGAGGATGACGGTGATTTTTAAGGGTGAGGGAGACACGCTAGGGGGTTCGATCGTACAATTGTAAATGGTAGCAGAATAGCATTATAGTACATTTATATTGTTGTGGGCTATTCCCGCAAACTCCCGCCTTATGTCTCCCTTACCTCCCCTAACCAACGATACTATCTGGGCGATTATCCACGACGAAATCGATGACGCTACCGTGAATAGACTGCTGTGGTACTATCTCGGTTATCGTTACGATGAAACAAAGGGACAATGGGATAATAGCGGAGTCGAGGAAAGTTGGCGCGAAGAATATCCTCTACCTCCCGATTTTATCGAGAATCGGCCCCCGACGGTGAAATTAACGAGATCGATCGCACCAGAAAATAAGCAATTATTAAAAGAGAAGTTAGGATTCAAGGGCTATAAGGTGGGGGAATTCAATCCGAGAATGACGCGCCGGGCAACGGCCGCTAATTGGTTATTAGGTTTGATACATGAATGACGCTTACGCCTGGATAGATGACGCTCTCATCACCATCAAACGCGCTAACTGGTATCGAGAGACGAAGACTTTGCAGGGGCTACCAGGGCCGATTATCACCATAGAAGGGCAATCCCTGATTAATTTCTCTAGCAACGATTATTTAGGGTTAGCCGCTGATAAGAGATTAATCGCCGCAGCCACCAGAGCCACGCGCGAGTATGGCACCGGTGCCACAGGTTCAAGATTATTGAGTGGGCATAGAGATATTCACCGAGGGTTAGAGTTAGCTATTGCTAAATTGAAAAAGACAGAGGATGCTTTAGTATTTAGTTCCGGATATTTAGCCAATTTAGGGACGATAACGGCTTTGGTGGGGAGTAGGGATTTAATATTGAGCGATCGATATAATCATTCTAGTCTGAAAAACGGAGCCAAGCTGAGCGGCGCTAAAGTCTACGAATACCCTCACTGTAATTTACAAGAATTAGAAGGGTTATTGCAGTCACATAGAAGTGAATACCGTCATTGTCTCATCATCACCGATAGCGTCTTCAGTATGGATGGAGATTTATGCCCCCTACCCGAGATGATAAAATTAGCCGAAACTTATGACTCTATGTTATTGATAGATGAAGCTCACGCCACTGGAGTATTAGGAGAAACGGGAGCGGGGGCGGTGGAGTATTACGGCTGTACCGGCTTGCCCTTGATACAGATAGGTACCCTCAGTAAAGCCATTGGCAGTTTAGGCGGTTATGTAGCTGGGGCAGTCAAACTGATAGACTATCTCCGCAATCGTGCCCCCACATGGATATATACAACAGGTTTATCTCCCGCCGACACCGCCGCTGCGATAACTGCGATAGAGATTATCGAGCGTGAGCCTTGGCGGCGAGACAGATTATGGGATAACGTGGCTTATTTGAAAGCCGGATTCAAAGATAAGAATTTATTACCCTCCACGTCAGCGATTATTTGTTTAGGGGTGGCTAATGCAGGGGAGGCTCTAAGCTTGTCGCAGAAATTGAAAGAGGCGGGTATATACGCGCCCGCGATTCGCCCCCCTACGGTGCCTACTAGCAGAATCCGTGTTTCATTGATGACGACTCACGAGCGACAACACTTAGAAAAGTTAATCGAAATTAGCTTCTAATTTATCTATTCGCCCTTGAAAACTTTGACATTTTGAACCGTTTACCTATTCCAGAATTAACCTTCGTTTTTCCCCCAGGGTGCGAACCAGGGCAACAACATCAACCCTGGTAAAGCAGCTAATACAGTTATCGCAAAAAACAGGGGCCAGCCTAAAACCTTCGCCATCTGTCCCGCTGGTGCCACTAGTATATCTCTACTGACCGCCATCAAACTCGATAAAAGGGCGAATTGAGTGGCACTAAAGCGCGGATTACATAAACTCATCAGGAAGGCGACGAAAGCTGCTGTACCCAACCCGGCGCAGAAGTTTTCTATATTGATGGCGAGAATCATCAGGGGGTAATCTTTCCCCACCAGTGATAGGGCCAGATAAACCAGGTTACTCACCGCCTGTATGCCGCCGAATATCCACAAGGAGCGATTAATACCCCAGCGACTCAATAAAGCACCTCCGCTCAATACTCCGATTATGGTAGCCACCATTCCCAAACCCCCTTGAATCGCACCTATATCGGTTTGGCTGAAACCGATTTTAATCAGGAAGGGCGTGACCATATTATTAACCAGAGCATCCCCTAATTTATAGAGAACGATAAAGGCTAGTATAGCGATAGCCCGACGGATACCTGACCTTTGAAAAAACTCTTGAAACGGCAACCAAACCGCCTCTACTAGGGTTTGAGGTGGAGATGTTTGTTTCTCTGGCTCCGGGGCGAAAAAAGTAGTGAGCGAGATTAACAACATTAGCCCCGCCAGTAATAAATAGACGGTGGGCCAGGTGATACGATCGGCTAAGATAAGAGCGATCGATCCCGTTACTATTAGCGCTATCCTATAACCTAGTACCCCGGTAGCTGCCCCTGCACCCATCTCTCTTTCTTCTAATACATCTGTACGATAAGCGTCATAAGCAATATCTTGAGTGGCGCTGAAGAAAGCGATAAGAAAAGCGTTAATGGCGAGTAACTGTAAAGACTGTTTCGGTTCTTGCCAGGCCATCGCCGCGATCGATATAATCAGCAATATCTGGGCGATCAGTAACCACCCCCGACGGCGACCGAGAAAGGGAGGTATAAAACGATCTAAAAAAGGAGACCAGAGGAACTTGAGAGAGTAGGGAATCGCTACTAGACTAAAAGAACCTATCGAAGCCAAATCCACACCTTCTGTAGTCATCCAAGCCTGTAAAGTACGACTGGTAAGAAATAAAGGAAGTCCGGAGGCGAAACCCAACATCAGCAGAGATGCCATTTTCCGACTACCGAAAATGCTAACTATAGAGGAAACTGATTTCACTTTTTTATCTCGTGGAAAACTCCCGAACCACCGCGACTATTAACACATTATCCTCTGTAGGAGCCTTGATGAGATTTTATTGTTCCCGTGATTCATTGGCGATTTGTCTAACTTGTTCGAGGTCAAGTTCTAAAGCTGTGCTAATCTGCTCTAAGTTTAATCCCAAAGCGATAAGACGGGGAACTGAGTCGATTTTCGCCTGTTGCCTACCCT
>CAZUVR010000008.1:7677-105295 GCA_964623815.1 uncultured bacterium
CCTGTACACCCTGTTGCCTACCCTCCTGTACACCCTGTTGCCTACCCTCCTGTACACCCTGTTGCCTACCCTCCTGTACGCCCTGTTGCCTACCTTCCTCTAGTGCCTCTTGATAAACTCTGGTTTGTTTGAGGTCATTTATACTAAACATGGCTTCTATCTCCTGACGACTCAACTGCGGCAATTTATACACCAAAATAGTCTCTATTAATTCTAGAAGTTCTCGGCTTCCTCTTATTTGGTCTCCATCCGCCCTAACTTTCTCGATCAATTTCCTGCCTTCTGCGAGGGCGTTTTCTGGCGGACTAATGATTAATTTTAATGTGGCTACCCCTGGGGATTCTAAATTTTCGATTTCCTCGAGGTAGAATCTCCGCACCCTGGAGGAGTTCAATAGTTCCGGGTAACGTGAGTTGTCTTCCCCTTCTACTCTTCTCCCAGGATAAATGACTACCGCCTGCCAATCTTTCACGCCTTCATTCTGATAGAGATACAAGAATATCTCGGCGAACAATCTGGCGTAGAATCGGTTATCCCTTTGAAATTGTACCTCCACGAAATAAAGAGGTTGCTCCGGCTCCTCAGGTAGGAAAACCCCATCGAGCCGGAAGGCTGATTGTTTTACCTCTTCTGATGTGAATCTGTATCGGGTGGCCGTGTCCGGCGGTAAATTCAACAATTCAAAAAAGCATTGTGGGAATTGTTGGAACAGTTGATAGAAAATACTGTCGGTTCTCATTCTCCGAGTCTCGCTCCCATCCGTTATACCTATTCTATAAAATTAGATACGGCCCTGTCTGGAGGTAGCCGAGACGCAGAGGCTTAATCCATCTTACCTTTCTATCTCGCCGACGAACTTGGGCACCGCCGAAGTAAGCACGTCATTACCCTCGCCCGTTACTAATACGTCATCTTCGATACGCACACCTATACCCCGCCAATGTTCTGGCACTTCCGGCTGTCCTTCGGCCGGTTTTATATCGGGTGCGATGTAAATACCCGGTTCAACCGTCAACACCTGTCCGGGTTGCAAGGTTTGCCATGATTCTTCCCCGCACTTATAAGCGCCCGCGTCGTGTACGTCTAAACCAAGCCAGTGCCCGGTACGGTGCATATAGAAGGGTTTATATTTTTCTTCCTTGATGATTTCTTCTATATCCCCCGCCAATAGTTTTAAATCGATTAAACCCTCTACTAAAACTCTAACAGCGGTATCGTGAATCTGGTTATAGGGATTACCGGCTTTCACCGCTTCTATGGCTTTTAACTGTGCGTCTAAAACTAATTGGTAAATCGTTTTCTGCTCCGGGGTAAATTTGCCGTTAATCGGAAAGGTACGGGTAATATCGCCGTTGTAATATTCGTAGGCACAACCGGCATCGATGAGCAGTAAGTCGCCGTCTTGCAATTGTCGATCGTTATTAACATAGTGCAGTATACAGGCGTTGGCTCCCCCGGCGACGATCGAGGGATAAGCTGGCCCCATTCCCCCCGCCATCCGGAATGTATGCGCTATTTCTGCCTCGATTTCATATTCGTAGAGTCCAGGGCGGGTGAATTCCCGGGCGCGGTTGTGAGCCTCGGCAGAGATGGCGGTAGCTTTACGGATTAGCTCTAACTCCGTCTCACTCTTGATTAAACGCAAGGGATGGAGGATGAAGTTAGTATCTTCTATCCCGGTGGGGCCGTAACCTTTGCGGGCGTATCCGGCTACCTGTTTCTGATAATGAGTCAGGATGGTGTTATTGAGATGTTTATCGCGTCCGAAATGGTAGTAAATGTGATCGCTCTTATCGAGATATTGGGGTAATTTTTCGTCTAGTTGGTCGATGGTATAGGCTTCATCGGCACCGAAATATTCTTTCGCTCCCTCGACACCGTAGCGGTATCCTGTCCAGGTTTCCTTTTCTGGGTCTTTCGGTTGTACAAAGAGGATATATTTATGTTCGGGGTGGTGCGGGGCTAATACGGCTACCGCTGAGGGTTCATTGAATCCCGTTACATAATAGAAGTCGCTTTCCTGGCGGTAGGTGTACTCTACATCGTTGTGCATTACCGCCATCGGTGCCGCCGCGATGATAGCGGTGCCGTTGCCGATTTTTTCCATGATTTTTTCCCGCCGTTGCCGGTATTCGCTCTGAGCAATTGCCATAGATGATCGATCGTATAGATAATATATCTATCTTAAAGCCAGAAAAACCGAGGGGTATTTTCTCCGTCAGTTCTACCGCCCTTCACCAAAAAAGGAATCGATTACAATGATTATCAGTACACTTATTCTAGAGATGGGCTTATGGTCGCAGAACCCCAATACCCCCGCCGGATGACCCCCGAAGAATATTTAGAATGGGAATCTCAGCAAGAATTGCGCCATGAATATATTGACGGTGAAATTTTAGCCATGACTGGTGGCTCTATCCCCCATACGGAAATTTATCTGAACCTATACACTGCTTTAAGACTTCACTTAAGGCATATGGGCTGTAAAGCTTACGTGTCGGATGTCAAGGTTAAAGACCAGAAGAATAATCGTTATTTTTATCCCGATTTAGTAGTAACTTGCGCTCCAGAAGATTTACGCGCCCGTGATTTCGTACAGTCACCCAAGGTAATTGTAGAGGTTCTCTCGCCAAGTACGGCCGGTTACGATCGCTCTCAAAAACTTAAATACTACCGTCAGTTTGAAAGCTTACAGGAATACATATTAATCGACTCGGAAGAAATGTCAGTGGAAATCTACCATCGGGGTCAAGAAAAAACCTGGCTTTATCGTGCCTATACCGCAGAAGAAAATATGAGGGTGAATAGTATTAACTTTGAGCTACCTTTAGAAACCCTTTATGAAGGTATTATTTTTGATAGTTAATTCTTCACCCTAATTGTTACCTCCGATGAAGCTCCTAGCGTCTATTTAACTTATGTTTGAACGCGGCTCCGAAGCTAACACTGGTTATCGCCCCCAAAATACTAAAAGGTTCGGGTATGGCGGCTGATGACGGTTGAAAATTCAAAGTAAACAGGCCCGAATCACCGAAATGAGTATGACTCGCATCACTAGTAACGTCTACTAACTGAAAAGTTGCCGAATACACTTGTTCGGGAGCCGATTCGGAAACGTAAAAAACGGGTTTGAACTCGAAGTAATCTCCGGTTCCTAATATATGAGTGTCGCCCGAAGTAAATAAATCTTGCCCCCCAGTATCCGCTACCCTCAAACCGGGAGTTATGGATATTAATTTTAAAGCGATCGTGGTCGTGTCACCCAATAAACTATTCCAGCGATCGCCACGAATATGATAGATTGTTAAAAACCTTCATCTCCCATTTACAGCCCCTCATAAGCCTTGATACGGGCTTTCAGACGAGTTATTTCCCGGGTCAGGTCTAAAACCATAGAAGTCCCGACCCAATTTAAACCCAAATCCCGACGCAGGCGCAGCATTTGAGCGATGCGGGCCACATCCGCCTCTCTTAACTTAGCTTCTTGCGCCTCCACTAAATTCATCGATACGAAACGCTCGATCAAAGTCACTGAGATAGCCGTCATATCTGCTACCTGCTCGTAGCTATAACAATATTCCTCGGTGCTTACGTGCAAAAATTCAAAATCAGGTGTGTTCATAGGGTGATACTCTCCAAATCAGCGTGAGGGTTAAAAGTGCGCTTCGCCCGAATCTCTTCATAACAGGTGCGCTCCTCGGGGGTAAGCTCTTGACTACTAGGCGTGACAATCTTGATCTTAACGAGTAAATCGGTGCTATCACCTTTGGGACTCTTCCAACCCTTCCCCCGCAGGCGGAGAGTTTGCCCCGAATTCACACCCGCCGGAATTTTCAATTGAACCAGGCCATCGGGCGTGGGCACATCGATTTCCGTCCCTAAAACCGCGTCATCGGGAGCGATTTTAATTTCACAGGTTAGATTGAGATCCTCGCCCAAGGTAAAAAAGCTATGGGGTGCAATATCGATATTGAGGTATAAATCGCCCCTCTGCCCCGTCATCGGGTTAGCCCTGCCCTTGCCCTTAATACGGATACGGCTCCCAGGTTTCGCCCCAGGGGGAATCCTCACCTTAAAAGGCCCCTCCCCTTCGAGTTGTAATTCTTTGGTCACGCCGTTGAAAGCCTCATTCATTGTCAGCACAAAAGCCGCCTCTGTATCGGGATGGGGGGCGTAATCACGATAAGACCTTTGATAACCGCGATCGAACTCTGGCTCTACATCGGGGCTACCGTAGCTCGTAGTATAATGGTAGTTTTTCCCCCCCCCACGGCCGCCCCGGGCGTATTGATTGAGTAATTCATCGATGAAGTCTTGGAAACCACCGTAATTACTGAAATCCTTTTCGCCATAGGTTTCACCCCCGGCGTAGTCTTGGGGGGCGCGTCCTTCCTGTACCTGTTTCCAATATTGGCCGTAGCGATCGTATTTCTTCCGGCTCTCGTCATCGGAAAGAACCTCATTAGCTTCGTTAAGTTCCTTAAACTTCTCCTCCGCCGTCGGAGCGTCCGGATTCAAATCGGGGTGAAGTTTACGGGCCAGTTTACGATAGGCCTTCTTGATTTCCTCTTGAGTCGCGGTTTTATCTACCCCTAAAATGGAGTAATAATCTTTAAAGTCCTTGTCAGTAGCCATGATGTATTAAGCTTTTTCTTCGATGTTATCGCCTTTACCCTTTATACCGTACCATTTCAACATTAACCCGAAAGGGAAAACGATTCGAGTGTTGAAAGTAATAAATTCATATAAATTTGTAAGATTTTAAGAATTTATATTTTGAAAAATTCCTTTTTATGACTTAAGCTAGGACAGGCTCGCTATAACTATGTCTCTTATGACTAATGCAAAAATCGTCATTTTATCTATAATTGCCGTCTTGTTTGGTTTCACCGCGATCGTCCTGATTTTTGATATAGATTTCATGCGCTGGCTCACCTGTAGTAGTCCGATAGCGAACCAGCAAGATAAAAACTCGGATGTTTGTAAGCGCTTGGATCGGGGAATTTAAGTATCTTTACTCTGCCGGATTATCGGCTTTAGCCATAGTCCTACTTGCCGAAGAGAATCAATCGGTATCCTCGACAAGTAGAATTGCGATGAGAAATTAAAATTTACTGAACCTAGGGTTTTTTCTTAGTGAAAATAGCACTACAACCGATCACTAATAAACCTCCCAATACGGACGGCTCGGGGACGGATTGAGGTGTAGCCCCGCCAACACGAAAGGCGAGGAATTGAGTGAATTGAGTGGGGCTAAAATTATTGTCACTGACGAGGATGAGAGAGCGTTCTCCGCTAGGCAAATTTGGCCCGAACGAGATGCCTTCCACATTATCGATCGGAATGCCTAAAGAAGTCAGATCCAATAGTAGGGTTTTACTCGCTCCTACTATGCCCGAAACCCCGTCAATACTTGCTAAACCGCTAATATCGGTGGCTCCGTCTAAAGACACCTCATAAATTTTCACCGTATTTCCGGTATTTCCCGGAGTACCTACCGCACCCGTTGAAAAAGAGCGTTCTAAAGAGAGAAAATGTTTACCCGTATTATCTAAGGCGAGTAGCTCCACCAGTCCGGTAGTGTTAAAAGCATTGCTCGGATTAGGAGGTAGGGCAACTGGATCGGTTTCGTAGAGGAATTGAGCGATCGCCTGTCCCGTAGTTAGATCATACTGAAGAATTCTGGAAGGACTGCCGTTAGAGAGCGTCGCTATTGGCCCATCCTGAACTAAGGCATTCTCGGAAGCAGAAAACAAAAATCTTTTATCGGGTGTAACGGCAACACTTTCCAATGACAAGTTATTACGAACCCCATTAGTAGTAGGAATAGATTTAGGTTCGGGAATGAATTGAGTCGGAATCGGTAAGGTCGATGTTTGTTGACCAGTTGAGAGAGAAAATTGATTGATAAAAGGATCGATAATTCGATTACTAGATACTTCTCCCTCAGAAGAAATATACAGGTCAGAACCGACAACAGCAATACCTTCAGGATCTAAGTTAAAAGGTTGGAAGGGCTGTCCATTGGAATCTAATATAGTGGTGACTGCCTGAAAAGTAACCCCGTTATTATTGCCGCTGGCGTTAAATAGGGAAGGATTGATACTAGCGGTATAAAAACGAGCTGGATTTATCTGACTACGATCGTCGGCAATAATATAAAAGTTTTCGGTGTCAAGATCATAAGTGATGCCGGATAAGCCACCTACTTCAGTGCCGTCAAAAGTGGTGCCCGTAGTGATAATAGATTGCCCTAGATATTGTAAATTAATCGAAGAAGCTTTTACCGATGGAGTGGTTACGGTAATAACAGTTAAGCTACCTAGTAAACCCAAGAAAAAATTAGATTTAGTCAGCATATTTCCCACTTAATTAGATTTGTTTTTTCTGAAACCGAATAAACCGCTCAAAGTCGCGGCCAATATTCCTAGAAGGCTACCAGGTTCCGGAACGGAAGTAGGCCCTACAACAGAGGTGCTGAGATTTAAAACTACCGCGTGATGATCGGAAGCCGAGTTTAGAGAGGAGAGGGGATTACTATCGACAGGCCAGAAAACTTCTCCCCCTTCGATACTTAAATTGCTGGAGGGTAAGACATAATCCACTCTCAGCCCACCCGTAAAAGCGGCGGTGTCGTAGGCCGGGTTGCCGATGTGGTTGAGGTTGCGATCGGCGTACTGAACACCCCCTAAACTGCCCGGGGTTAAACTAGTGTTTACTAGGGGATTATCTAAGAGTTGGTTGATCGCCCCGTCTCTACTGTCACCGTCGTAAGGATCGGCGTTTTGATCTCCCATGATCACGAAACGGGAATTAGGGGCGAGTCCGCCAAAATTTCCCTTATCGTCATAGATATAACTACCTTGTCCGGGTGTTATGTAGTCATTCCAAAGACGGATCTCATCGTGATTACGTCTACCGTTACGGTCTTCTTGCCCGTCAAAAACCGGGGGAGTGGGATGACTAGCTAGAACGTGAACGATTTCGCCGTTAACATCGATCGGTAGATCCCAATGACTTTTGGAAGAAAGAGGAAACTTAGCAGCAGATTCTGGACTGTACCAATCCGTAGGGAGTAAATTACCTGGCATATCTTTCCAGAGAAAATTCTGGAAAGTACGGGACTGTTCCTCCAAGATGGGATATTTGGAGAAAACCGCCATACCGTATTGACCAGGATAGAAACCAAAACCCCAAGAGGTATTGGCGTATTGAGGTGTTTCGATCGGTGGTTGAGCGATCGGGCCTCCCTGTTCCACGTTCAGGGCATAGCCAGAAAATACACCTGTGTTGAAAGGATCGGTAGTGTCGCCCGGTCTGACGAAGAATTCGTTAAAGTTAATCGGGTTAGCAGGGCCGTTGGGATCACCGGAAACATTTTGACCTATGGAGAGAAAGTTTTGCTGAAAAAGAGTGGCCGCACCGGTGGGATTGGCGGGGTCATAGTTGAACTCGTTGAGTAGGATAATATCGGGGTTTACTCTCTGGATTACCTCCGCTATCTGACGTGCTTGATAGGTGAGAGTCCCGGGTGTATTATACTCTGCGTCACTGGAAGTTTTAGATAAGGCTTCGATCAAACCATTTTGCTGATTTGGGCTGAGAGAAGTGTTAAAAGTCGCGATGCGGAAGTTAGACGCGGCTAAAACGGGAGAAAAAGGAGTTAAAGAGACTAGCAAGCCTAAACCTAACCCCAACACAGAAACCTTTGAAACGGGTTGCATTTCTTTTGACTCCTAAACAGTATTTTTATACTTGAGCAAAATATAGGGCGATCGATAATCGATATTGATTAGCGTCGCCCGAAGAGAAATTATTTATCCTTCCCTTTGCGCTTTAAAACTAGAGCGGATAGTCCAAACACCGCTGAACCGATAAGAGTTCCCGGTTCCGGGGTGGATTGAGGGGTAACTGATGAGTCGGTTATTATCAACAATTGACCACCTTCGGAGAAACGTAGGTTCTCACGAAGGTCAGTGTGTGCCTGAATGTCGAATAACATCCAGGGGCTTCCGGGTTCTAGATTACCTATTTGAACTATTCCCGAAGATTCCCACTCGCCGAATTTATCGGGATCGTTACCGAGATCTGGATAAGCATCTTCGAGCATTTCGGCAACGGGGGTGATAGCACCTTTGCCACCATCAGCGTTAGGATCGAATTCCCAAATATAGGCTTGACGATCTTCATCTCCTAGAGGATCGCCGCCTAAAATAACCGGATCGTATGCGGCATCTTCTTGTATGTAAACCTTCCCATTAGTCAGAACATCCAAATTATCAAAACTAACACCCTTACCGAAGCCGCCCGTATGAACTAGGGTTAAAACTCCATCACCTTCAGGATTATCGGGATTGAGGCTGAGACGGTAAATTGTACCGCTAGGGTTATCTGCAACCGTCTCCCCTGGGGGTTTATCGGTTGTCCCAGTAACGGCGAAGTAAAAAGTTCCCAAGTTAGTAGGATCTTCGGCAATATCTTCTAAGCGCCGGAAGTTAGTCGATCGAGGTTTACCATCGGCCCCATCGGCATTAACGTAATCCGAAAGTTGATTAGTGATTTCCGTTGGTGATTGCCCTACGGTTCCCGCCGCTATATCTCCCGGCACAGGTGTCCATTTCGCGGTGACGGGTACATCTTCTGGGATGCTTTCGTAGGCGTAGACTTCCCCCGTAACGGGGTTTGAGACTTGTAATACATACAGTTGTCCATCTTTAAGCCCGTTAGGATCTTCGGCGGTTTGATTTCCCACCCACATATACAATTCTCCATCTCTAAAATCTTCGGTGGAGAGTAAAACGGTTTTGCCGCTAGTATTGCCCAGAGACATCGGACGATATTGTTGAGCCGCGACGACATTTTCCTTTTGGTATCTTCCCAGTCCATCGAGTGAACTAGCTACTCCATTAGCAGTTACAGCCCAACCTCTATTAGTGGGTGAGCTATCCTCTTCAGGAGCGAACCAGAAAGGAACTCCCTGTTTATTGGATGGATCGATGAAACCCATTTTCGCCAGGAATCCAGAACAGAAACGCGACATGGCTCCGATAAAACCGTCGCTGTTATTGGTAGAGTTTAAGGTGTCGTTAGAATTTTTGGGATTTTCGTAAAAACCAGAGAGAGTGTTCAGGTTATAAACCGTACCTTGAGCGTTGACCGAGTTATCAATCGCCGTATCGATTAAGTTTCTTCCGCCGATAACTTTCCAATCTTTGTCGAACTCGAATACCGATACTCTCGTCCCTCTGATTTTATCGTTATCAGTTTTATTGAAGTAGGTGAAAATATAATTATCTGGAGTATTAGGTTGTCTAGATTTAGTAACACCTATCTCGTGATTCATGAACACGTAATTACGAGTAGGGGTTTCATATACTCCCAAACCATCCGGAATCCCCGACATGGCAAACTTCCGATTAGAATTAGGGGTGTAGTTACCGAAAGAACCATCTAACCAGGGTACTTCATCCCCTACCGTGAGTAGAGGCACTGTCGTTAAATTAGGATTTTTAGAGGTTGTATATGGTGGTGCCGTTGTGCGACCGTTTACAATCGAAGCCGAGGCGTTGCCAGAAATTATGAACGTTGTGCTACAACCTACCACAACTAGGGCTACTCTTTTAAAAATAGCAAAGGAATTATCGTACTTTAATGGCATGACTATTGTTAATGATCTAATTTTTGCTCTTACCGTTAAAAATTAAACAATTAACTTTAAGAAATGGATAAATCTAATTTAAAGCCTTGGCTTTTAAGATTTATTTAATAATTGTCGTAAATGTGGTAAAAATATGAAGATAATTTTTTTTGTCTCATCCAAAACTTAAATTAAGAAAAAAATAAGAACAGTTTAAAAAGTTTTGATATTTATTTACTCAATGGCTGTCAGTAAATGTAAAAATTTTTAACAAAATTAATCTTTTTCTTGACATAATGGTAATAGCATTTTTTTCCTATCACCATGCGATCGCTGATTTCAGTTCTTTGTGATGAGTTGAAAATACGCTAGAGTAAGACAAAGAACATTCGAGAAACAAATAAGGAAATTTTTCTATGGGCGCTGTTGACTTTATCTTGACGATTCTGATTAACTTTCTCAATATATACACGGTGTTACTGATCGTTAGGGTTTTACTGAGTTGGTTTCAAGGATCGGGTTGGGCCGAACAGATCATGTCCTTTCTCAGCCCTATTACCGACCCCTACCTAAATATATTTCGATCTCTCATACCCCCTTTAGGCGGCATGGACTTTTCTCCCATCCTCGCTTTTCTCGCTCTACAGCTTTTACAAAACCTGTTAACCGTAGGTGCAGCTAGCCTTAGCGCCTCTGCTAGCTTCTAAATAGACGGACTAACTTTCCCACTGAATCCGGAAGCTTTAAACTGCTCTAATTTAAGAGGAGTTGGCTGATTTTCAGAAACGGAGATCCTGATTTCAAAATCACTAACTCCAGGCGGTACTTCCGGAATCGACCCTACCCGGCTGCGATTTTGCAGAACTGGTTCGCCGTTAGCGTCTTTAATCCTGCCAAAAACATCAGCGTCATAAACAGTTTTTCCCGAGCTATTTTTAGCCTTACCCGTGATTAAAAAACAGTTAGCAGGTGAACTGGTGCCACCACTGGTAACACTACCTTTAGCGATTTCTGGGGGGCAATCTTTATAAGATATGTCTGTGAGTTTAATCGGGGTTAAAGCTTCTGATGATGGACTTATTAGCCAACTGGCTAAACAAAATAGCAGGCTTATAACCCATACTTTAATAAGTTTAGATTTCATAGATTGAGAGATAATATAATTACCGATCTTCAGCTTACCTTGAAACGTTGATTAATGTTAAGTTTAGGTTTTAAGTTTTAGCAATGGAGCCGCTCTTTATAGAACTCGCCCTAAAAGCCGCTTTTATCGAGTGCGAACAGTCTTCATGCCCGTTAACGGAGAGGCAAAAACAGATTATCTTACAGAATCTCCTCTCGGCATCGAATCAAATCGCCGAATCTGGGGGTAATCCCCTAGACGAATTGACTTTAGAGGAAAGACAATCTTTATTGCTCTACATCAACGAACGGGAAGCTGAAGATTTAGATTGGAAAGCGGCCTTATTAAACGATTGGCTCAACGATCGCCCATCTGGTAATGTACAGTTTATCAGAGAAAATTACGGCTTTTCCTGGTTAAATAGGGTTCAGCCGGTTCACTGGCAGGAATATTTAAGAGCTATCCGTCTGATGAGGGAAAAACTACAACTCGGTGACGTGATAGAAGTTTCTAACGGTTTATGGGAGTGGGTACAAGATGAGGGGCCTTGTGCTAGAGAATGGTATCCCTGCCAGGTGGTAAGCTTATCGGAGACGAATTGTACCGTGTGCTTTGATGACGGCACCGAATTGGAGATACCAGCTATATATCAATGGAATAGATGTAATTGGCGTTTTCCTGAGTAGGGAGTAGTGAGTAGGGAGTAGAAATTCGAGTTTATGATTCCCGATTCCCGACTCCCGACTCCCAATTATTTATCCTGAATCGGGGTAAAATTATCCGTTTTCGAGTTATATTTCCAGGCTATCCCATCGGGGTCTTTAATCCGGCTCCATTCGGTAAAATCCATTCCTTTCTTTCTCTTACCGATTGTCGAGGTACTAACTTCTAACCTTTTCGCTAAGTCAGCTTGATTAAGCTCACCGAGAGAAGCGACCACATCAGCAGTTTCTGAAGGTAAGTCTGTTTCAACGCTATCAACCGTATCGCTTTCGGCTTCTTTTAATAATTGCCCTAAATTAGTGGTGGGGGTAGATTTATCTTCCTTTTCCTCTACTTCCAGTTTACTTTCTCCTGGGGGCAAGTTACTACTAGAAACTTCTGCATCCGTTTCGGGGGCGGAAACTTCTATTTCCACCTCTTGTAACTCGGCAACGGGCGTGACTGCTTCCTCTTGTACCTCTTCTTTTACCTCCGGTTCAGTTTTTGCTTCTATCGCAACCGTTTCAGTTTCACTCACCGGCGTCGGGATTTCCTCTTTAGCAAAAGATACCGCCGAAGAAGAAGGAAGAGACTTAACCTCGGTTTCTTCGGTTTCCGGTTCACTGTCATCTAAAATCAGCCCTAAGGTACTGGCAGTGATGAAGTAATAGACAGTACCCTTATCGGCGAGGGTTTTTTTCTGGGCCCCGAATTCGCTGGCTTTCCTCTCTAAGAATTCCGTCGCCGTTTTTTGTTTTAAACCGGTTTTTAAAGATA
Source organism: uncultured bacterium (assembly GCA_964623815.1). Lineage (GTDB taxonomy): Bacteria > Cyanobacteriota > Cyanobacteriia > Cyanobacteriales > Microcystaceae > Chroococcopsis. The sequence continues at coordinate 19,917 of CAZUVR010000008.1, forward strand.
TATCCAGAGGCGTGAGACAACCTTGATGCTCCTGCATCAACTGAGCAAACATCGGGTTAATACGCGCTGATAACTTCGACCATCGATAATCTTGCCATACCTTCAAGCCCAGACTAACAATAATCAATAGGATAATCCATTGCCACGCTGAAAAGAGGAGAACGACAGCGGCGGCTAAAGGAATAATAAGTAAAAGAAACCCATTGGTTTCACGATCGATAATTTTTCCTGTCATAATAATTTGTTGCCAAATTTGAGATCAGTGGCAAGTTTAAATAATCTTCGCCATGTGGTCATAAAGAACAGTTTAGGGGTTATTGACCACTGCCGTTACTCCCAATCGTCTGAACATGGCTTCTCTCGCCTGTTTTGCTAAAGAATCATCAAGTTTTGTTAAGAAAACTTTCTCTCCGTACTTATGTTCTAAAGCTTTGACGATGAGCCAATCGGCGACGAAGGGATTCTTCGGTAGTAAGGGGCCGTGGGCGTAAGTGGCGATCGCATGGCGGTAAAACGCGCCCTCCAATCCATCCTCTCCATTATTACCATAACCCTTAATCACCTTACCTAAAGGCTGAACATTCTGAAGATAGGTTCTACCGCCGTGATTCTCGAATCCAATAATCATCGCCTCACCCCCTGCATACTCTTGTAATTCGCGCTTCAGGGATTCGGGCAGGGGTTCAAACACCACATTACCGATACAGCGAGGTGCAGAGGGGCCGGGATGCTTACTCACCATATCCAGTATCCCCAGCCCCTCAATCCTCTGTCCTAGGGCAGGTTCATAATAGTGGCCCAGTAATTGGGGAGAGCCGCAGGTAAACACCCCCGGAATTCCCACCTCAATCTGAGACTTCATCGCCTCCGCCTTCGCTCCCTGTAAATCGCGCATGACGATTTCCTGCTGTCTATCCTGGGCACCGCCGCCGACGATTAAATCCACTCCGTAAAAATCCCCCGCGCTACTGCTTTGATCGAGGGGAATGATCGAAACGGGAATATCTCGCCACTGACAACGCCTTTGAATACAGATGACGTTACCGCGATCGCCGTAGGTACTCATCAGGGTAGGATATAACCAACCGATTCTTATTTCTTGACTCATAGTATCTTTCTCCCCGTTAATATTTCTCGGACTTCCAACATCGCGGAATAGGTGGGCAGTATGTGCAGTATCTCCCCCTCCCCGGTATGCTCTAAGGCTTTATCTAGCGCTTGGTTAAGATCTTCCTCCACAATTAGTTTAGAGCTATCTTGGTGAGTATCTTTACTATATTGCAGACGTAAGGCCATATCATACACGCGATCACCCGTCACCACTAGAGTCGTACCTAAACTGGTCAATTTTTCCGTATCCACGTCCCAAATCCAAGATACATCCGTACCGTCAGGAATGCGATCGTTTAATACTAATAATGTTACCGAAGATGGTTCCTGTAGAGAGCGATCGCTGACAGCTCGGATAGTTTCATTCATACCCACTGGATTTTTAGAGAGGAGAATCCTAATTTTCTTGTTCTTATATTCCAGTTCTTCCGCCCTACCAAAAGCGGCTTTAAAATTTGTTACCGTATTAAAAATAGCTCCTCTAGTAACCCCTAATTGTTGAGCTGTCAACCCAGCGGCGAGGGTATTATATTTGTTATAAACGCCGATTAATATCTGCGGCCATTCTTCACTGTTAACATCTAAAAAACTCTTAGTAAAATCACAACTCGGGCAGGAATAATCACCCAAATGGGAAAGATAAACACCGCGATAATCCAAACCAGCACCGCAGGAAGGACAATAGATGGAATCAACGGCGTGAGGGATTTCATCGAGGTATAATCGGGGTTCGTTCAAGCCGAAGTAAAGGACTTTTTGGGGTAACTGCTGACCGAGATGGCAGAGAGTCGGGTCATCGGCGTTAACGATGACTAGAGTATCTTGGGGAAGGGGGGCGATCGCGTCCCGCCAACGTCGGCTGATCGTATCTACTTCTCCATAACGATCTAACTGGTCGCGGAATAAATTTAGAGCTAAAATAACACGAGGTTGACAATCTTTTAATAACAGAGGAACTATATTTTCATCTACTTCTAAAATTGCGTAATCAGAATTCAATTGACCGAAGAGATTAGCAGAGTTTAAAAAAGTAGTAATTAAGCCGTTAATTAAATTAGCACCGGTAGAATTATGGGTAATTTTCGCCCCTTCATTTTCCAAAATACCCCGGAGGAGTAAAGAAGTGGTCGTTTTCCCATTAGTGCCGACTACGAGAATTACCCCTTTAGAGACTTGTTCAAATAACAGAGGTAATAGGCGCGGATGTATGCGGCGGGAAATTTCCCCGGGTAAAACACTGGCAGCGCCCAAACCGAAGCCGCGCACCACTGCAGTCACGGATTTAGCCGTAGCCACCGCAATCGCTAAACGCAATCGATCGAATAATTTCATGAATATATCTAAAGTTAACATCTGTTTAGTGATTGTATAGGTAAAGGATTAAAGGATTAACTCGGAGGTTCCTCAATCTTTCTGATTACCTCATCAGAGGAGTAAGCCATATAATTAGAAAAGATAGGGTTAGTCCGTTAATCTCACTTCATAAATGGATTGGATGTTATGGGTTTATCGTTTGGCAAGCTTGGATTCTCATTAGGATTATTGGCGCTAGGTGGCGCACTAGGGATAATGGCTAATCGCTACACAGAAAAATCATCACCGCGAGTTTTCACATCACCAACTCAACCGCAGTTAGTACCCGCTACGATGAAAAGCCCTCTGATGAGGGCTGCCGCCCAGGAGAATATTAACTTTATCGCTGAGGCGGTGCAGAGAGTAGGGCCCGCCGTCGTCAGGATAGATTCCACCAAAGAGGTGGCCGATAGCGGTGTAAACGATGAAAATAACCCCTTGGGGAGGCTTTTCGGTAAAGGGGGAATGCCGATACCCAAAGAACATTTAGAGAGGGGCACCGGTTCAGGCTTTATTATTAGCCAAGATGGCAGGTTATTAACCAACGCCCATGTAGTTGACGGTGTGAATACGGTCAAAGTAACGTTAAAAAACGGTCAAACCTATAAGGGAAAAGTCATCGGCGTTGATCGGATGACGGATGTGGCAGTGGTGAAAATCGACGCTGAGAATCTGCCTACGGTGAGTATAGGGCGGGCCGAAGATTTAATACCGGGAGAGTGGGCCATAGCTATAGGTAATCCCCTCGGTTTAGATAATACGGTGACAGTGGGCATCATCAGCGCCCTCGGCAGAACTAGCAGCGAGGTGGGAGTACCGGAAAAACGGGTGCGCTTCATTCAAACCGACGCGGCCATCAATCCGGGTAATTCGGGCGGCCCCTTACTTAACGCCAAAGGAGAAGTTATCGGTATCAATACGGCAATCCGCGCCGACGCTCAGGGCTTGGGATTCGCCATCCCCATCGAAACCGCCGAGCGTATAGCGAGCCAGTTATTTACTAAGGGTAAAGCGGAGCATCCCTATTTAGGTATTCATATGGTGACATTGAGCGAGGATTTGAAAGAGCAACTCAATCAAAATAAAGAGCTGAATTTTCAAGTGAGCAAAAATGAAGGGGTGTTGATTTTAAGAGTAGTGGATAATTCTCCCGCAGGACAGGCCGGATTGAAACCAGGAGATATTATCGAAATGGTAGGGGGAAAACCTGTGAAAACCGCTACCGATGTACAAGAACAGGTGGAAGATAGTAGGATCGGAGAGAAGTTAGAAGTAAACATCGATCGAGACGGTGAAAAACAATCTATCACGGTAACCCCCGGAGTATTTCCCGCCTCGGCTAACGATTGAGGTTAATAGGACATCTGTTGTCCGTAAGCTTGAGAAGCGAGAGAGACTAGGGCGTTAAGTATGGCTACGGCGACGATGGGGTTGCCTTTCCTGCCTTCTATGGTGATATGGGGCACTTCTGTCTCATAGAGTCTTTCTTTAAGTACATCAGGCTCGATGAAACTAGCGGGGGTACCGATTACCAGCGCCGGATTTATCTCTTTCTCTTCGATTAATTCGATCAGGCCGTTGAGAGCGCTCGGAGATTGCCCGATAACAAAAATTGCTTCGGGATAACGACGAGCTAGGGTTTGAATACCCCACTCCGCTTTAGTTTTGCCCTTCTGAGGTCTGGTTATGGTTTCCGTGGCACAATATACGGGGTTGGCGAAAGTTCTTTGTAATTCGTTGATGATACCCGCCTGCACCATCGGCACATCGACGATAATAGTAGAGCGAGCGGCTAGAGCGGCTGCGCCAGACGGTAGAGCGCGTTCAGAAAATCTTAACAGGGATTGATACTCGAAATCGGCGGTTTCGTAGATTATCCTCCGTAATATCTCCATTTGTGCCGCACCGAAGCGAGGGGCCTCGATTTCTTGATCGATAATCGCTAAACTTTGGGCTTGAAAAAAGTTGAATACCATAGATACCGGCTTCAGGTTTTGGAATTGGATGTAGTCATGGAGTTGAAACGAGGTGATAAGTAAGCTACGATCGCGCCTAAGATAAATCCCAAGACATTACGAAACAAAGGTAATAAATCAGATGTTCTCGTCACTACCGGGCCGATACCGAAGGCGATAAATAATATAAACCATAAGGGGGAGAAGATTAATACCCACTGCCAAGCGAATACCTGCCCCTCTTTTCTGGGAATACCAGCGAAACCGAAGACCAAACCGCCGACTATAGATGTTACCAGGGTTAATATCCATTGTTCTTTCGGTAATCCCGGAACTACGGCGCAACCTCCCCCAATTAAACAGTTTTTGACCGTATCGAGAGACTGGACGATCGAATTATTCTCCCCATTCTCCCTCACGAAGTACATATTACCGAAACGGGCTTGTAATTCGATCCAGAATGTGCGGGGTAATAATTCATATACCGCGTCACCGATACTGAAGGCGAGTAGGTTGCCCCCCCTGCCGTCGGCTACGATAAGTATACTCTTATCATCTAGCCCCCAGAATTTAATTACCGCTCGCCCCGGACTACGATCGTACTGAGTCAATATTCTCAGTTTCCAGCCGGTTTCTTGCTGAAAATTTTCTATATCTTTTATCAGAGTCTCTTCCTGCTGTTTGGGTAGATAGTTGGCTAAATCTACTATGGGGGTTTCTTCCTTCGGTAATAATTCTGGATTATTCACCGCGAGCGCCGGATTAGGTGAAACCACCCAGGTTAACAAACTTACTATACTGATGCTTAAGACGATTATCACCCGTCTGAAACAAGGATTACGCATGGTATTACCTTATCAATGGTATTTTTTAAACTTATGTAAACTTTATCTCATTTTCTTTACACTTGTTTACCTTATTTTAATTTAGATTCGGTGACTAAAGTTAAACCTGTCCATTTACCCGTAGAGTCGTAACTACGAATCAACCTCTGTCTCAAATCTGGGGATAGTAACCAACCAGCTTCTAAAACGAAAGCCTGAGGGGCAGTAATCGATAGGGGGGTGTTAGAAGAAGCGCCATCGGGTAGGAGGAGAATTTGCACGTTGAGGGTATTGTCGAGGAAGAGGAGACGGTTGCCCTCGATTTTCGCTTTACTGGAGATACATTTATCGGCGAAGCGCAGCTCTTGAGTGAGGTAGTCATCTTCTCGGCGCTCTATCCGCAAATCGGTTTGATAGATAGAAGGCTTCCAACCGTCAAGATTGTAAGTCACAGCTTCCCCCTGCCATTGCCCTAATAGTTGCTCTACGGTAAGGGGCGGCCTTTCGGGGGCGTTACTGTCGGCTAACTTTTCGCGGATGAGGGTAACATAATTTAATTTACTCTCCTTGTCGAACATCTGCACAATGCGGAGCCGGCGCTCGTTATCTATTAAACCTAATTCAGCGCCGAATTCCGAATAGGGTGCCCATTGAATGGAGCCTTGAGAGAAAGCGCCATTCTCGCAGAAGAGGATACTTTTATTGAGACTGCTATATTCGAGAACTAAATCTTGCGGCGGCTTGTCTGGGTAAAACCTACGCACAAGCTGAGAAATAGTTTTATTATTGTTAATAGGGTCTAAAGATACCAGTGTCGGTGTGTCTTCTAATAATTCTCCGGTCGGTGAGAAGCGTGTAAAAGAGCCGTGCCAGTGACCGCAATTTTTGAGAAGGCATTCCCATTGTGAAAGCATGAGGAAATTATTAAGGTAATGGGGACAGTAAGATTAATGCACGCCAAGTTACATAGAGTGAGCGTGACGGAGGCTAATGTTAATTATATCGGTAGCATTACGATCGATCGCTCTTTGATCGAAAAGGTGGGTATTCTGCCCTTAGAAGAGGTGGATATAGTCAATATCAGCAACGGCAATCGCTTCTCTACCTACGTTTTTCCAGGCGAGAGAGATTCGGGGCAGGTGTGTCCTAATGGAGGGGCAGCCCTATTGTGCGAGCCGGGGGATATATTAATTATCTACGCTTATGAGGACTGCGATCGAGGGGAAGTTTTAAAAAACGGTCATGTAGCTAAGGTAATAGTAGCCGATAGCGAGAATCGTTGTGAACAGTTTCTGCAACAGAGTTTGATTCCTAACGGTGATGGGCAGGGAGTAGAATTTTATTCTCAAGAAATTGCCGATACGATGGCGTTATTACCTTGACTTTTGCCGGTACGATCGATCATGTCGTCTGGTGCCTTTAGAAAAGATGAATAATGTCGTCGTGAAAATCAAACGACTCCATAGCGAGACACAAATACCCAGATACGAGCATTATGGTGACTCGGGGGCTGATTTGGTGTCCGTTATCTCGGCAGTTATCGAGCCGGGGCAGTGGCAGGGCATACCGACAGGCATAGCCGCAGAAGTATCCCCAGGATACGAATTACAGGTAAGGCCTCGCAGCGGACTGGCTATCAAACATGGTATCACCGTTCTCAATACTCCTGGAACTATTGACGCGGGGTATCGCGGCGAAATTATCGTCATCTTACTCAATTTGGGGAGTCAACCTTTTACCGTTACTCCGGGGCAGAAAATCGCTCAATTAGTAATCGCCCCCGTTATCTTCGGGCAATTTGAGGAAGTAGAAGAATTAAGCCCATCTAATAGGGATACGGGCGGTTTCGGCTCTACTGGTACGGTTTATAAAGAGGAAAAGAATGTCTGAGCGAGAGTTGGAATCTTTAAAGCCCCAAGAGAGGGAATTACTGCAACCCTTCGTTACCGATTTAGATAGCTCTATCTTCGGCTTACGCAATCTCCCGGAAGTGGTGAAAGGGGCTTTATTCTCCCGTTACAGCAGGAGTGAGAAAAGTCTTCGCCGTATCTTACTCGATGAATTTATTAACGCCCCCGAAGCGAATTTTTCGCAGATAGCGGGCGTGAGTCAAGCGGAAAATCAAATGATAGCGATCGAACAGGCAGAAGCGTTTTACGATCGTGTTTTAATTGGTTATGGTGATGATTCCGTGGCCGAATTGGGCGGCGCTCACCTCGCCTGTGAGGGTATCAGTAATATAGCGGCGAAAGCTCTAGAAGATAGCCGACTCGGTATATCACCTCTGGAAAAATCTACCCGCTATGTAGCCTTTAACCGGAAAAAAAACGGGCGTTACGCTTACTGTCGGGAAACCTCGATTATAAATAGCGGTTATGGGCAACTTTATGAAGACACTTTAGATAATCTTTTCGACACCTACAGCCATCTTATCGAACCTCTGTTAGAGTGGGTGAGAGGGCAAACCCCCAAAGATGATAATACGGGTATCAGGGCTTACAATAACGCTACCCGTGCCAAAACCTTAGACTTATTGAGGGGTTTATTACCGATGGCTACGTTAACTAATGTGGGCTTATTCGGTAACGGCAGAGCTTTTGAATACCTATTAGTTAAACTCGCCGCTTCCCCCCATGAAGAAGTAAGAGAAGTGGGGCAGATGATGCAGGGCCAATTAGATAAAATGATCCCTTCTTTTGTCAAAAGAGCTAAGTCAGAAAGAGGGAAAGAATACAGGAATTACTTGAGCGATAATTACGATCGAACCCGAGCCTTAACCAGAGAATTAATTAAACCAGAAAAACCATTAAAGGGGGCTAGTGTCAAGCTAATCGAATACGATCACCTAGCGGAGAATAAAATTATTGTCGCCATTCTCTATCCGCACACAGAATTAGATTTAGAGCAAATTCAAGCGCAGGTAGAAAATTTATCTGCGACAGAAAAACAGAAAATTATCGATACCTATATAGGAGATAGAGCATCGAGATTTCATCGACCGGGCAGGGCATTTGAAGAAACCTATTACACCTTTGATATACTGGCCGATATAGGCGCGTATCGGGACTTACACCGTCACCGGGTTATGACTCAAGAGCGTCAATTATATACAGTGCGTCACGGTTATGATACACCTCTAGAATTAATAGAGGCTAACTTACATCAAAATTATGAGTCCGCTTTAAATCGGGCGGCAGAAGTGACAGAGAAGATATATCAATCCTTACCCTTTGCGGCTCAATATGTTGTCCCCTTCGCTTATAAAGTACGCTGGCGGATTAAATTAAATTTGAGGGAGATATATCATCTAGTAGAATTACGTAGTGCCAGACAGGGTCATCCATCTTATCGATTCATCGCTCAAGAAATTTACAGGCAAATAAAAGAAATACATCCCAATTTAGTCAGTAAAATGAGCTTCGTTGACTTAAACGATTATTCGCTAGAAAGATTGGCATCCGAGCAACGTTTAGAAGAAAAACTAAAACAAGTTGACCCGGGTTAAAAATTTGTTAAGTAATATTTAGGTTCTGTATCAAAATTTTGCGATAAGTTCCACTAATTTTTAGTCCCTTTTAAGATAGTAAATTATGTGGAATGATAATAACCCCTTCAAATCCGTATACGGGCCCGTACAATCTTGGCGATTTGGCAAATCGTTGGGAATCGATCCCATCGGCCCGACTTCTACCTGTTCATTCGATTGCGTATACTGTCAACTCGGTGACATCGAATCGCAAACGATGAAGAGACGAATTTTTATCCCTACCGAAAGAGTCAGGGAAGACTTGGAGCAATTTTCTCCCTATCGCGTGGACATCGTTACCTTTAGCGGTAGCGGTGAACCGACTTTAGCCGAAAATTTAGGCGAGTTATTGATAATGACGAAAATGATAACTGCTAAACCGGTGGCGGTTTTAACCAATGGTACCCTGTTAAGCGATCATACAGTCCGCTGTCAATTAGAGCAAGCCGATGTAGTCTCGGTTAAAGTGGATAGTATCCTATCGGATGCGCTACAACGCATCAACAGACCATTAGCTGATTTCAATATGGGGCGATTCTGGGCGGGCTTGTGGCAATTCCGCCAGCAATATAGGGGCAATCTCTCGGTTCAGACGATGTTACTCTCACCCTGGAGTGAAGAACAACAAGCGTATTATATGGCGATGATGCAACAACTCGGGCCGGACGAGATTCAACTTAATACACCAACCCGCCCTAAACCGGTACGTCACGAAATTGATGCTCGGGGTAATCACAGTTTAAACGATCGTCCCTATGAGACGAGAACCCTAAAGCCTGTCAGTTCAGAAGTACTGAGAGAGTTTAGCCGTCGTATTCAAAGGGAGTTAGGTATTCGAGCCTGTTATCCCCAAGAGTTAGTGACTCAATAGTAAAAGTAAACTTTCTAGGGATAAAAATTATGGTCAAAGCCCCTCAAGACACCCCCAGGAGATTAGAAGACATTCCACCCGGTTATGTGAATATCATGGGTTACGTCAACGAATCGGAGGTTAACGGCCCTGGTTGTCGGGCTGTAATCTGGGTGCAGGGTTGCTCGCGGGAATGTCCGGGCTGTTTTAATGAAGCTTCTTGGCCCTTTGAAATTAATCAACTCGTAACTATAGATGATTTACTGGAGAGAATTATAAGTAATCCTAAGAATGAAGGGGTAACTTTTTCAGGAGGAGAACCTTTCTGGCAGGCGAGGGAATTGGCTAAACTGGCTCGTAAGGTAAAAGAACATGGGCTTAACGTGATGTCTTTCTCGGGATTCACCCTAGAACAACTGCGGGGGGCGGAGGCACCCGAGGGCAGTCAAGAATTATTAGCCCAATTGGATATTTTAGTAGACGGCCCTTACATTCAATCTTTGGCGATACATTCTCCCGATTCCCTCGTGTCTTCCCGCAATCAACGGGTGCAGGTTTTAAATCCCGAATTCGAGAATCGTTTAACCTGGGCGAGCGATCAAATGGAGGTTCATATTCTTAAAGATGGCACCCGGCTGATTACTGGTTATCGGGGTTCGATGCCGGAGACACGCGAAGCTACCGATGCCGGAGACACGCGAAGCTACCTCGATTCATCAAGCTAATTTACGCCCGTAATAGACGGCGGTAAAAGCGCTCAGGTACATCCAGAGGCTGTAAACAAGGGCGGGGATAGCCATATCGAGATTATTGAGTAAACCGGCGGTGAGGGCGATCGCTAATGTGCCATTCTGAATACCTATCTCGATAGCGATTAAACGATTGGTGACGGGTTCGAGTCGTTTGGCGAAGATACCAAATCCGCTTATGATACCCTTCTTTAGAGAGAAGTGGCTAGTGGGCAGTAGTTGCTCACTCGCCACTAACAACTCTCTCTGTAAGTAGTCCTTGAAAACAGGATTTACTATTAATTCTCCGCGATATAAGGATTAACCATCTTAGCCGGGTCTACAATACGATCGTAATCTTCTTCTATAACCCATCCTAATTCTAGAGCTGCTTCTTTTAGAGTTAAATCTTTTTCTAGGGCGTAATGGGCTACATGAGAAGCCTTATCGTAACCGATAACCGGACTCAAAGCGGTAACTAACATCAGAGAGCTATCTAAAAACTTTTGAATCTGGCCGCGATTCGGCTCCATACCCTCGATTAAAAACTCCCGAAAATTGCGGCAACCATCGGTAAGTAAACGGGTTGACTTTAAGATATTAAAAATCATCAACGGTTTATAAACATTCATCTCCAGATAACCGCTACCGCCGCCGAAAGTCACCGCCGTATCGTTAGCCATCACCTGCACCGCTAACATCGATAGGGCCTCGCATTGAGTGGGATTGACTTTCCCGGGCATAATCGATGAACCCGGTTCGTTTTCGGGAATGTGTAACTCGTAAAAACCACAACGGGGGCCGCAACTAAGTAGCCTTATATCGTTGGCGATTTTATATAGGGCGGTGGCGAGAGTCTTTAAACTACCGCTGAACATAACTAAAGCATCATGGGAGCCTTGAACGGTAAACTTATTAGGGGCAGTGACAAAGGGCAACCTCGTCAGTTTGGCTATTTCCTCCGCCGATTCCCTATCGAAACCAGGAGCCGCGTTGATACCGGTGCCCACTGCGGTGCCACCGAGGGCGAGACGGTAAACACTCTCTAAATTCTTCTCAATCCAACCGAGAGCATCGTCTAACATCCCCACATAACCGGAAAACTCTTGACCGAGGGTTAAAGGCGTGGCATCCTGCATGTGAGTACGGCCGATTTTAACTATATCTTCCCAGGCCAGCGCTTTAGTATATATCGCATCTCGTAAGTCCCTGACACTCGGAATTAACTCATCCGTCACCGCTAAAACCGTAGCGATACACATGGCAGCGGGGAAAGAATCGTTCGTGGACTGACACATATTAACATGGTCGTTAGGATGGACGGGTTTTTTACTACCGAGCGCTTGCCCCGCCAGTTGAGAGCAACGATTAGCGATTACTTCGTTCATATTCATGTTAAATTGGGTGCCGCTTCCCGTCATCCACACTTTTAAGGGGAATTGCTCGCGGTGTTGCCCCTCTAATAATTCATCGCATACCCGACAGATTAAGTCTTTTTGTTCGTCGGTGAGCCTGCCGCCACGATTATTGACGATCGCGCAGGCTTTTTTTAAGATGGCATAAGCCGGAATCATTTCCCCTGGCATGGGGTCGTCACCGATGTTAAAGTAGTGAAGCGATCGTTGTGTCTGCGCCCCCCACAATTTATCTACCGGTACCCGCACCTCGCCCATACTATCTTTTTCTATACGGAATTCTGTCATAATTTCCCGAGCCTGTTCTCAATAAACCATTATCATTCTATATCCGGGACTCTGCCGAGCCGATGAACTTAGGGCGGGAATTGGGAGTTGGGAGTCGGGAGTCGGGGAAAAAACTGTTACCATATAAGGCTTACAGACAAGTTAATGTACCTCAATAATATAAAAGCTACCGTCAACTCTTATCCTTATGCTTCTCGGAGACAAGTTTTATTAGCCGGGCGTTGCGCCGTAGCTACGAGCCAGCACCTGGCCACTTTAGCGGGGATGGAAATCTTTAACGCCGGGGGTAATGCCGTCGATGCGGCGATAGCGACGGCGATAGCCCTAACCGTAGTCGAGCCTACTTCTAACGGTATCGGCGGCGATGCTTTCGCCCTCGTCTGGGATGGGAAATTACACGGCTTCAACGGCTCGGGGAAAAGCCCAAATAACTTGACAATTAACGCTTTTAGTGAGTATGAAGTCATGCCTGAGAGGGATTGGCTAACGGTTACGGTGCCAGGTGCTGTTTGCCTCTGGCGGGAGTTATGGGAAAGATGGGGCAGGCTCCCCTTTGAAGCCCTATTCGCCCCCGCCATCCGTTACGCGGAAGAAGGCTTTCCTGTTTCCCCCGTCACCGCAGATGCTTGGGGGAGAGCGGAAAGCGTTTTCCTGCCCCTAACCGCGTCTCGTTTTCAACCCTTTCAAAAAGTCTTCTTCCCCAATAATCGCGCACCGCAAGCTGGGGAAATATGGGGCAGCCCCCTTCACGCCCGCACTTTAAAAGAGATAGCAGCTAGTGGGGGAGAAAGTTTTTATCGCGGGGAATTAGCCAGGAAAATTATCGACTTCGCCGCAACCACTGGGGGCTTTTTAAGTAAAGATGATTTGGCCTCTCACCGTTGTCTCTACGTTGAACCTATCTCTACTAATTACCGGGGTTTGGATGTGTGGGAAATTCCCCCTAATGGGCAGGGTATCGCGGCTCTCATGGCTTTGAATATTCTTGAGGGCTACGATTTGAAAGCATATCCCCGAGACTACGGGCTGACTTATCACCGGCAGATAGAGGCGATGAAATTGGCTTTCGCCGATGTTTATCATCACGTCGCCGATGCTGATTGGATGGAGGTGGAGGTGCCGCACTTACTTGATAAAGATTATGCCCAGAGCCGCCGGGATTTAATCGGTGATGGGGCGATAGAGGCGGGGATTTCCGGTTTAGCCCGGGGCGGTACGGTATATCTATGTGCGGCAGATCGAGATTTGATGGTATCTTTTATTCAGTCTAATTATGAAGGGTTCGGTAGTGGTTTGTTAGTTCCAGAAACGGGTATCGCCCTACATAACCGGGGCGCGGGATTTACTCTTGAGGCGGGGCATCCCAATCGCTTCAGGCCAGCTAAACGGCCATTTCATACGATCATACCGGGATTTCTCACGAGGGAGGGAAAAGCGATCGGTCCTTTCGGCGTGATGGGGGCACCCATGCAACCCCAGGGGCACGTGCAAACGGTGGTCAATCTGTTAGATTATGAACTCAATCCGCAGGCTGTTTTAGATGCTCCCAGATGGCGATTCTTGCAGGGTAACGAGGTGTTAATCGAAGAGGGTACCAAGTCTGAAATAATCGAGGATTTAATCCGGCGCGGGCATAACGTGAAAATCGCGCCCTCTTACCAATTCGGTAAGGGACAAATGATTTTCCGACAAGATGAGTTACTTATCGGCGCTTCCGAGCCGCGAGCCGATGGGTTGGTGCTGGGATATTAGGTTTTCCCCTGTAGGAAACCCATCAGGTTTTCTAAGAAAGCCTGACTGATACCGCTATTGGCGACGGGATTTTTTAACTGCGGGGCACTGGCTAATTCAGTTTCGGGCACTTCTTTAGAACTCCCCAGAATCATCGGCAATTCTTCCGCTACGTTAACAACAATAAGACGGAAAGCTACCTGTTGTATCTGTTCGATCGGCGTTTCTAGTCGTGCGGCGATAGTATTAAGAGGTACGGTGCTGTCGGTAAATTCCCACACCTTCCACTCTAGGGGGTTGAGGTGTAAACTCGGTTTCCCCTCGATACGACTGGTAAGAGAGGAAGTCACATCGGGTAATTTACTCTTTAAGGCCGTCCAATCTTTGAGCGCCCGTAAACCTGCTAAAGTTACTTCTACCGGGGGGCTACTCAAACCCGTCATTTCTACATTGGGTACAAGCGCGTTGTTATTAAAGTCGAATTGAGCATCGGGCAATTGAAATAGAGCGCATACCTGTTGCATCACCTGCATATAGAACAACATTTTCAGTTGTTCAGCCTGCAATCCAGCCTTGGCTTTCAGGTACAGCCCCAGGGGTAAATTTTCTAGTTCTTCCTCCGTCACCGATGATTTAAACCAGCCCCTCTGCTGTACCATTCCTAATAGCCCCCCCTTATCGAGGCGATTACCAGCAGCCACTATCCGCCCCATCCTGAACCAGATATAGTGATTCTTATCGGTAGCCTTGAGGGAGAGCAGTCCGGTCTTCTGCCCCTGTTCCAAAAATTGGAATAATTCCGGTAGTGAAAAATCTGAGAGAAATCCCGTAATAGTCATGGCTCGATCCTTGACTTAAACTAAACAAGCTTGTTTCTTAACGAATTCTTGGACTAGTACGATTACTGCTCCCGCTACAGAATTAGATTGAGTAGCATTGACCGCAATGATCGGTGGATGATTATCGTTAGTATATCCTAACGCGATTACCATATTTTCGGGAAACCATGCCCCCGCACAATCGGTATGAGTCAACCCGATAACCATAGGAATATCGGCGCGTTGATTCATAAAATTAATAATCCGTCTTGTATAACGGAATTCACCCGGTCGATTAGCCGGCACTAAAACCATATAAGCGTGGGCTTTTTTAATTAAAATATCCCACATAAAATCGAAGCGCGATTGTCCTGGTGTACCGTATAAATGTAAAGCCATTTGCGGATTAAATTGCAATCGCCCGAAGTCAAAAGCTACGGTGGTTTTCGCTTTTAACTCTTTGGTTTCATCGGTAGCCGCGCGATCGGTATCCACTACTTCAATTTCACTTACAGAACGAATAAAAGTCGATTTACCCGCGCCTACAGGACCGGTAATCACTAGCTTCATTATTTCCATATACAGCCCCTATTTTCTTCCCCTATTACAGTCATCGATGTCTGTGAATATTGGACATCGATAACTAAATTTTTATGCTACTAAGGGTTTTAATTCTTCTAATGCCCGTTTGATCTCTAACATTAAAATACCCTGTTTGACTGCTTTACTGGCTAAGACGAGGAAAACGGCATCTGCACCGCAACTGGTTAACACGCCGTAACCTTCATTACCTTCTACATAAATTCGATCGATTCCTCCTCTTGCCAATTCGCTGCCGATTCTTTCCCCGAGCGACAACATCGCCGCCGACATGGCTGAGACTCTTTCTTCATCCATTCCTGGGGGTAAAGCCGCCGCCAGAGATAAACCATCGGGAGTAACTAAAGCGGCCCCCTGAACATCATTGGTGCTAGATACGAATTCTTGTAAAACATGAGTGAGTTTACTGACATTGATAGACATAATTAGTCCTTTTTGTGTTGCACTTTAGAGAGTAAATTTTTATTTGAATCGCCAGGTTACTTCAGGAGATAGCTGTAGACAGAAAAACATCTGTTTAGAGAAATGAGCAAACTAACTTCAGGAACAATCTGTTTTTACAGAGTATTGGCTCCTGTCGCGATCAGACGGCGGAATAAGCCTTCAGTCCAACCGGTTTCTCTTAAAACCGATCTCGATGAAACTTCCACGTAAGCTTGCTCGATAAAAGCTAGATCGATCATACAACTCTTACCAAGTGCATCTCTTAGTTTTTCACCATTTTCTTTATCTTTTAATTTTTGTCCTGTCGCCCTCACTACCGTCGCCATCGCCGGTACTACATGTTGCGGGCCTATGCCCACTCTAACGTGGATTAAACCAATGCGCCAACGACGATCAGCGTACTCTGGCCCCCAGCTATCCATTCCCGTGAACATTTCCTCAAACCATTGAATGAAGGTTTCTCTTAAACGGTGAATTCTTCCCTCAGATTCATTGAGTATAGCGTTCATTTCCGAATCCTTGCCAAGATAGTCATAAAATATATCTGCCATTTCTGGCGCTATCGTTTTTCCCCAATCAGCATTTTCTTTTAAGATACTTTTGTCTTCACCATTAAAAGCCGTTCTTGATTCTAGTTTCGCTAGAAATTCTTGAGGGTTTAAATTCATAAAAACTCCTAATCTGTCTGGTTTTAATTTCTTCTTACTTACCTAAATGTCCGCTATTTTACCTAAAATTTAATTATTATTTTATTTTTTAAGTTTTTCTAGCTCGACCTTGAATGCTTGGTTCGTTTTGTTTTTATTCTATTGAATTTATCCCTATGATATATAACCGCATTTATACTGATTTATAATTATTTTATCTTTAGACTATTTTGCGGGTTCATTGAAATGCTTTTTGCTCCCTCGCCGAGATATTCGTTGACGAGTCTTCTATTAAAAACTCATTTTTAAGTATAGATACAGATACAACTTGATTGTTATCGCCGTATTTATACTGAAATATTTTTGCGGTTTATGTAACTATTTCTTGATAAAGCCATCGATAACTAAACGAAGCATTAATAAACATAAATACATAAATATTTATGTTCGCTTATATTAATTATTAACCATGAATGAATAACTTGTTAAAATTTATACCAATTTTTGAAAATCAATAAACAGGGAAGATTTATGAACCTAACCGCGAGATTGGAAGATTTGCCCTCGATAGTAATACCAATTTTAATCATCATCGGGTCTTTGCTCATCGGCTTACTGTTCGAGCACAGAGTCATTACTAGATTACTAAAAACCTCTCAGGAAAAGAACTTGAGGCTATCGGAGATACTACTGCAATCGATTCGGGGCTTCAGCGTGATATGGTTTCTTATCTTGGGTTTCAGTATCGCTTTATCCTGGCCGAATTTTCCGATTTTCCCCGGTTTGGCCAGCATCATCGATAAGGTATTAACGGTGGCCTTTTTAGGCTCGGCCACCTGGGTTATCGCGCTTTTCTCAGTGGGATTACTGAGATTGTACACCACGAGAGACGATGGGATTTCCCCTTTAACCTCCCTATTCGAGTTTTTAGCCAAAGTCTTAATCTTCACCATCGGCTTTTTAATCATCCTACAATCGATCGGTATTTCAATCACTCCTTTGCTCACGGCCTTCGGTATCGGTGGTGTATCCATCGGTTTAGCCTTACAAAATACTCTCTCTAACCTGATGTCTGGTATTAACATCATCACTTCCAAAAAAGTCAGGCCAGGTGATTACATTCAACTCAGGAGCGGTGAATCAGGCTATGTCATCGATGTGGATTTAAAATATACCGTAGTCCAAGAAATAACCGATAACCTTCTAGTCATCCCTAACACGCAGATAATATCCTCCAGTTTCAGAAATTATAGCCTACCGGATAAAACTCTACTAATACCGATCGATACGGGAGTGACCTATGATAGTGACTTAGAACAGGTAGAGCGAGTTACCTTAGAAGTAGCCCGCGAGGTAGCTTCGCGTGCTGGAGGCATTGTGGCGAAGGAGGAAACCAAGGTATCGAATCAGCCCTTCATCCGTTATCAAAGGTTCGATTACTCGAGTATAATCCTCACCGTCTATCTGCAAATCCAGGAAGAGGCGTTTTTCCAACACATAGAAGTAAAACACGAATTCATCAAAAAATTGCATCGGCGATATAGGGAAGAAGGGATTAAAATTAGTTATCCTTTACAGTGGGGCTATTTTCCCGGGAGCGATCGAAATTCTTTTGGCAATAGCAATGAATTATTCTGACCTTACCCTATACTTGCGCCTAATGTCGGAGTTGATAGATTTACCGATTCCCGCAGAAAACCTAGAGGGGGTGGTTGCCAACCTGGAGAGAATCGAGAGTCTGGCGAGATTGGTAATGGAATTCGAGCTAGACGACACCATAGAAATCGCCCCGATATTCGAGCCATGAAAGCCACTTCAGCGAGTGCCATAGCAGAAGCGATTGTGAATCGAGACACTACAGCGGTAGAGATTATCGAAAACACCCTGCAAGAGATAGAGAGACAAAAACATCTCAACTGCTTTACGGAAGTTTTTCGTGAGAAGGCTTTACAAGAAGCGGCGACTATAGACGAAAAAATTACTCGGGGGGAAGAAGTCGGCCCTTTAACTGGGGTGCCTTTCGCGGTGAAAAATCTCTTCGACATTTCAGGGGTGATAACTTTAGCGGGGGCGAAAATCAATCAAGATAATCCCCCCGCCGGCGAATCTGCTTTCGCGGTGAGACAACTCGAAAAGGCGGGGGCAATTTTAATCGGTGCCTTGAATATGGACGAGTACGCCTATGGCTTCGTTACTGAAAACAGTCACTACGGCTCTACTTTAAACCCTCTCGATCCTACCCGAATCGCCGGGGGATCGTCCGGAGGTTCGGCGGCGGCGGTGGGAGCGACAATATTACCCCTTACTCTCGGCTCGGACACGAATGGCTCGGTACGTGTTCCCGCCGCTTGCTGCGGTGTCATAGGATTTAAACCCACCTACGGGCGGTTATCGAGAGGGGGGGTGTTTTTATTCTGTAGCAGTTTCGATCATGTGGGCTTATTCGCTGATAATGTTTACGATACGGCACTAGCTTTCGATCGTCTTCAGGGTTACGATGAAAATGACCCCGTCTGTACTCAAAAACCAGTAGCGATGACACTACCCGCCCTGGAAAAAGGTATAGATGGATTGAGAATCGCCATCGCCGATAGTTATTTCGCATCCGGCGCGGAAGACTCGGCTTTAGAAGCGGTGGTAAGAGTAGGGGAGAGATTAGGCGCGACGGAAAGCGTCAATATTCCCGAGAGCGATCGAGCGCGTGCCGCCGCGTTTATAATTACGGCAGTAGAGGCGGGTAATCTACATTTAGGGCGACTAAAACACAGGCTCAATGATTTTGACCCCGCCACCCGCGATAGACTGTTAGCCGGGGCGTTAATTCCTGGTAACTGGTATATAGGGGCCCAAAGGTTTCGCGCTTGGTATCGTCAACAGTTACGAGATATATTTAATAAAGTTGATATTATTCTCGCCCCGACTGTTCCCTGTCCAGCTCCCCCTTTAGGGGCCCAAACCATGAATATTGCAGGTGAGGAGATATTAATCCGACCATATTTAGGACGTTTTACCCAACCACTATCTTTTATCGGTTTACCCGTGTTATCCTATCCCATCAAAGTCGCAAATGGTTTATCAGTAGGAGTACAAATTATCGCGGCACCCTATCGAGAAGAGTTGATTCTTAGAGTGGCGAGAGTATTAGAAAGATGTCTTTAGGCGCGAGAAATAATTATTATGGTTGAGGTTAAGCAATCTAGAGTGAAATCTATAGGGATTTATCATCCTTATTTTTTAGGAGGCGGTGCCGAGACTGTAGCGTTATGGATATTGGAAGCACTGAAGGAGCAATACGATATAACTTTATTTACTTATGCAGATTTAGATTGGGAAAATCTCAATTTAATGTACGGCACTTCCTTAAATAAGGATTCCGTCAAGGTTCGTTCTTTATTTCCCTGTTGGGGATTAAAACCCTGTAATTTTTTCATCTCAAATTTCAAACAGTTTAGACAGTTGGCCATTCATCAAACCTTGGCTTTCATGAAAAAATATAGTCAGGATTATGATTTAGTTTTTTCTACCTATAATGGAGCTGATTTAGCTAAATCGGGAATGCAATATATTCACTGGATTAAGGTACTAGAAGGAGATAATCGACCAGATGATTATTTTAATAAAATCTCTAATTTCTCTTTAGATAACCTCAAAAGTAATTACACATTAGTTAACTCGCAATTAGTAGCGGATGCAGTAAAGCAAGCTTACGGTATAGGTTCCCGTTTAGTTTATCCTCCAGTCGTGATTCAATCTTTTGACATCCCTTGGGAGAGCAGAGAGAATGCTTTTGTTTGTAGTGGTAGGCTCGTACAAGCCAAGCAACCTCACCGGGTTATTAAAGTTTTAAAGGCGGTACGAGAACAGGGATTAGAGGTAAAGCTTTATATCACCGGGGGTGGGGGCGGAACTTACGAGAAGAAATATAGAAGGTTTTTAAATAAAATGGTAGCCGAGAACTCAGACTGGGTTAAAGTTATGGAAAATCTTCCCTATGAGAATTATTGTAAATTACTTTATAGTTGCAAATACGGTATACATTTTAAACAAGAGCCTTTCGGGATTTCAGTGGCGGAAATGGTTAAGGCGGGGATGATTACCTTCAGCCGCTCTCAAGGCGGACAAGTAGAAATTATCGGCAGTCATCATCAAGACTTACTGTTTAGCAACGATGGGGAAGCGATCGAGAAAATCGTTGGCGTGTTGAAGGATCAAGAGAGGCAAAAATATTTATTGCATTCATTAGAGCGTCAAAAATATCTATTCTCAACTGAGAAATTTATGAAAGAAATTCAAACAGTACTAGAAGAATACTTCGGGGAAAGAGCATGAAAATATTGATGCCCATCGAGTTTTACAGAAAAGGAGGCGTGGAGAGAGTTATTATTTCTCTCATACCCGAGTTACTCAATTATGTAGACCTTATCATCATCGTTACATCTCCAGAGCAAACACATTATTTTCGCTCGCTTCTGCCCTCATCGGATAAACTGGTATACGAAAATTTCGCTTTAAATCCGGATACTCTAGAATCGAAAATATATAACGCATTAGGTATCATACAAAAATTTATCAGCAAATTTAACAACAAACAGTTATCTTTGTTTATCTTTAGTATTATCGAAAGATATAAAATAGGAATGCGGCTAAACCAGCTCGCCGAATATTATCAAGCCGATCATTGCTTATACCCCCTAATTAACCGTCTCAGACCACCAAAAGTAAATCTACCATTAAGCGGTATAGTCTATGATATATTCTGGCATTTTTCACCTCTTACTTACTCACCAGAATTTATAGCTACCTACGATATACCTTTGCGAATTTGGCTTGAAAAAGCCCAGGTCATATTCACTATTTCTCAGAAAACTAAAGACGATATATTGAAAATTTTTCCAGCTCCAGAATTTGAAAGAAAATTAAAACCTGTACTCCTGGCGGGGTTGCCAGCCCGAGATACTCTGTCAAGTGAAAAGTATCAAGATAAAGTCATATTTTATTTTCCCTCGTCTTTTGGTATTTATAAAGATCATTTAACGGTTATAAAAGCCGTCATCAAGTTAGCGGGTAAAAATCTAGATTTTAAAGTAATTTTTATTGGTAAAGAAACAGATAGTTTAGTCAACGGTCAACTCAAACTAACTCAACAGTCATTTACTCAAGAATATCAAGAATATTTACGAGAATGTAATGAGATGTACGAGACTTATAAAGATATTATGTCCACTTATATAGAAGGTTTAGGTTATCGTGATTACGAAGAAGTAGAGGATGGTTATAAAACCTGTTCCTGTGTGTTAATGCCTTCTAAATACGAGGGTTTTGGCCTTGCCGTCTCCGAGGCATTAATGTGGGGAATACCAGTAATCGCCTCCGAATTAGAAGTTTATAAAGAGCAAGTTCGATTATATATATCCGAGGACAGGGTACAATTCTATAAACCCGGCGATGTAGAAGAGTTGGTTATCTGTATGGAGCAGTTTATCACCCATCCCGTACCGAGGTTATCTCCAGCGGAAGTAGCCCGAAAAATGGAACTTTGGACGTGGAATGATGTAGCTAGGAAATATTTAAGTCTATTGGAGGAAGCGGATAAAAATGCGGGTTAAGAGTTTACATATCTATCCGATAAAATCCTGTCGGGGTATCTCTCTATCAGAATCGGAGGTAACGCCGAAAGGTTTTAAAAATGATCGAGAGTATATGATCGTTAATAGCGCGGGAAAATTTCTTACCCAGCGACAACATCCTCAATTAGCCACCCTCGCAGTAGAGATTGAGGGGGATTATTTATGTTTGTTTACCGAAGTCGGAGTTAAGGAGTCGGGAAGAAAAGATTATTTTCGATTGCGGCCCATTACCGAAGGAAAGACTACTCTAGTACAAGTATGGCGCGATTCTACAGAAGCGATCGATCAGGGGGATGAAGTAGCAGACTGGCTGGAAAACTTTTTAGGATTCCCCTGCCGTCTGGTGAAACAATCCGAGTATCATATTAGACCTATAGATCCAAATTATGCGGGTAATAGCAACTCGCCCGTCAGTTTCGCTGATGGTTATCCTTACCTAATCACCAATACGGCCTCTTTAGAGGAATTAAACCGCAAAATCCCAGATGAGGGGGATAGAGTGCCGATGAATCGTTTCCGCCCTAACATCGTTATCGAGACTGATAAACCTTTCATCGAGAGCCAATGGAGGGAGATTATTATCGGCGATGTAAGATTCTCTCTAGTGAAACCCTGCACCCGCTGTATCATCACCACTACTAACCAGGATACGGGAGAGAGGAATATAAACCAAGAGCCTCTGAAAACCCTGCAAACTTTCCGTAAGGGGAAAGAAGGGATTATGTTTGGTGAGAATATGATACCCCAGCAGACAGGGACGATAAAAGTGGGAGATGGGCTGAGAGCGTCTAAAGAAGAAAAGAGAATAGAGAAGTGAGGGGTGAGTAAATATTAGTTACAACTCAATCCTCTTTTCTACTTGCTCTTTTCTTCCCTAAACTAGGAGCAGGGATATTCGATTCCTTTTGATAGCAATTACATAATTCTTAGGCGGCGATGGTTTTAGACGCGACTCCCGACTCCCCACTCCCGACTCCCCCCGTTTCTCGCATGGAGATGGTACAGTCTCCGGTCATTCCTATTGTAGGACAACTCATACTCGATAACCCTGGGACGATTTCTCTCGGTCAAGGAGTAGTCTACTGGAATCCCCCTCAATCGGCAATCGATGAGATAAGTAATTTCCTATCTCAACCGAATAATCACAAATACAAAGCGGTGGGTGGGATTGCGCCCTTAGTAGAAATCATCGCTGAGAAACTAGATTTTGATAACGGGGTGAATCAGAAAGAACAAGGTACGATCGTCGTCACCCCTGGTAGTAATATGGGATTTATAAACGCCCTTCTCGCCATCACCTCGGCTGGAGATGAAATTATCCTCAACACTCCCTATTACTTCAATCACGAAATGGGAATCAGGATGGCGGATTGTCAGCCGGTATTAGTGCCCACCGATGAAAACTATCAACTCCGCCCGGATGCCATCTCGGCGGCGATTACCCCGAAAACGAGAGCTGTGGTAACTATCTCCCCCAATAATCCCACTGGGGTTGTTTATCCTGAAAGCGCATTGAGAGAAGTAAATCGCTTGTGTCAGGAGAGAGGGATATATCACATCCACGATGGGGCTTATGAATACTTTACTTATGATGGTGCGAAAAGCTTCTCGCCCAATTCTATAGAGCGTAGTAGGGATTATACGATCGGACTCTACAGTTTATCGAAAGCTTACGGATTCGCCAGTTGGCGTATCGGTTATATGCTCATACCGCCCCATCTTTTCACCGATATTAATAAGATACAGGATACGATCGTCATCTGTCCCCCAGTTATCTCTCAATATGCCGCCATTGGAGCCTTAAAAGCAGGCAAAGATTACTGTCTACAACATCTGAAAACGGTGAGGGAAGTGAGAGAAATTTGTCTATCTGCTTTGAGTAAAATCAGCCACCTATCGGAGATAGTTAAAAGCGAGGGGGCGTTTTACTTTTTCCTCAAACTACCGGATAAAATGAACGATTTCGAGTTGGTGAGACAGTTAATCGAGAAATACCGTGTAGCAGTTTTACCTGGCGACTCATTCGGTATGAGCGACGGGTGTTATCTGCGAGTCGCCTACGGTGCCCTACAACCAGAAACCGCCGCCGATGGAATTAACCGCTTAGTAACGGGTTTAAAAAGCATTTTTGGATAGAAATAATATGGTACAAACAGGGAAACTTTATATAGTTGGTACACCCATCGGTAATTTAGGGGATATGACATTCAGAGCGGTAGAAACTCTTAAGAGAGTCGATTTAATCGCCGCTGAAGATACGCGACACACCGGTAAGTTATTACAGCATTTCGATATAGGCACATCTCAGATAAGCTATCACCATCACAATCGTCTCTCTCGACAAAATGAGTTATTAGAAATGCTCTTAGGCGGTAAAGATATAGCCTTAGTTAGTGATGCTGGTACACCAGGAATTTCTGACCCTGGATATGAGTTAATTAGGAATTGTTTGGATGCCAATATAGAGATTATTCCTATACCTGGAGTGACTGCCGTTATTACCGCTTTATCGGTGTCGGGGTTAGCAACGGATAAATTTATCTTTGAAGGGTTTTTAAGTACGAAGGATAAATATAGGAAGGAAAAATTACAAGAGTTACAAAATGAAAGGAGGACGATCGTATTTTATGAAGCTCCTCACAAACTATTAGATACTCTCAGGGATTTAGCCAAATATTTAGGAGGAGATAGGTTAATTGTTTTAGGTAGAGAGCTGACTAAACTGCACGAGGAAATATGGCGGGGTACTTTGAGTCAAGCTCTTGAGTTATACGAAAACCAGAGGCAACCGAAAGGAGAATATACTCTAGTGGTAGAGGGCGACGCTAGCAAGCAGGTGATTGATTTATCCGATGAGGAAATTAGGTCAGAGTTGACGAAGATTATGGCGGCTGGGGTGAGTCGATCGCAGGCGAGTAAACAGTTAGCCCATCTGACTAAATTACCTCGCCGCCGTCTTTACGAAATCGCTTTGAGTCTTTAACGTCTGTTCGGGTTAAGAAATTGTTAGATTTGAAGAGAGTTAGGAATTAGGGGTTAGGGTTTAGGAATTGGCTGTAGAACTATTTGATACTAAATCCTGTTTTCAAAGACCACTTATAGAGAGAGTGGTTAGTGGCCAGTGGCGAGTGGCCACTACTCACTAGCCACTGGTCACTTCTCTCTAAAGAAGGGTATGATAAGCGGATTTGGTATAACTTTTAATCCCCAATTCCTAACTCCGGTCCTCCCAATGCCTAAGATGAGCGAACAATTGCTTAACCCGAACTGACCTTAGGATACTAAGCGTAGTCTCTTCAGCTTCTCAAAGCCTTACTGTATAAGCGATACCCTTCCATGTGATCGCTTATTGAACAACATGAATGCGTAATCCAGTTACAGCAAGGGTAAGAGCGATTTCTTACCTCACAGGTTCGTAGAACCACAATTTAGTATATTCATTGACAAAAATTTAGTATATTCATTGACAAAAATTTAGTATATTCATTGACAAAAAAAAATAGGCGTGATATTATTCTCTCTTAAATTCGTACTAATTCATAAAATTAAAAACATAAATGTTTGACCTAAACCGAAAAGGAAACTTGCCTACCTTCATCATTATTGGTGCTATGAAAGGCGGAACTACAAGTTTATATTTTTATTTGAAAAGCCATCCTGAAATATTGATGTCTAGGGCTAAAGAATTAAATTATTTCTCTCATCCGAAACATTTAAATCAAGGGATAGAATGGTATAAAAATCAATTTAAAGGCGAAGCTAAAATTTATGGAGAAGCATCGCCGAGTTATACTTTCTTCCCCGATAACGCACAAGTACCAAAATTAATTCACGAAACTTTACCGAATGTTAAATTGATTTACTTGGTACGAGATCCTATACAAAGAGCCATCTCTCACTACCTTCACATCTACACTAGAAATATAGAAAATAGAACTTTTGAAGAAGCTTTAGGTAATTTTGAAAAAGATCATAATAATCTTTATTTATCCCGAAGCCTCTATTATCTTCAACTTGAACGATATTTAGAATATTTTTCTTTAAATGATATTTTAATCGTTAGTAGTGAAGATTTATATAAAAATGGTGAAGCCACTCTTAAAGTAATATTAAAATACCTGGATGTTTCTGAGGATACTTCTCTCATTAATTTTAATAAAAAAACCCACCAATCTAGTTTAAAAAGGAGAAAAAATGAATTGGGGGTGGCAATCTCTAAACTTCCGCCAATGCAAACATTGAACGCTATCCCCCTCAGATGGAGACGGGTTATAGATAAAGTTATTTATTACCCCTTCTCCGCACCAGTCGGCAAAGTAGTCTTGAGCGATGAGTTAAAAGAACGTTTGAGAGAATTTTTCAGCGATGACGTGAGTAAATTACGTCAGCTAACCGGTCAGGATTTCAGTTCCTGGTCGGTATAGATTTCGTTACAACCTAATGATGTATCTGAAAAAACCGGCGCAGCGCCGGTTTTTTCCTATTTAATCATTGAAGGTAATCTCCACCGGTTCCACTTTCCAGATTTCCTGGCAGTATTCCCGAATGGTACGATCGCTAGAGAATTTACCCATCCTCGTAGAATTGAGGATCGACATCCTCGTCCATTTATCCTGATCCCGATACGCGAGGCTTACCTGATCCTGGCAGTCTATATAGGCTTGATAATCGGCGAGTAACATATAGGGATCTTGAGCCAGGAGCGATTCCACAATCGGCGCGAATAACTGGGTATCGCCGTAGCTGAAATAACCGCTCTTGATGCGATCGATCACCCCTTTCAATTCCCGATTCTCTTGATAGTAGGTCTTCGGATTGTAACCCTGTGCTTTAATAGCATAAACTTCTTCTGCTGTCAAGCCAAAGAGAAAGAAATTTTCAGCACCGGCTTCTTCGCGGATTTCGATATTAGCACCGTCGAGAGTACCGATAGTTAAAGCACCGTTCATAGCGAATTTCATATTACCGGTACCAGAAGCCTCTTTACCAGCAGTGGAAATCTGTTCCGATAAATCGGCTGCTGGATAGATCCTCTGACCGAGGGAGACGTTAAAGTTAGGCAAGAACACCACTTTCAGACGGCCCCTCACATCTGGATCTTTATTAACCACCTCGGCGACGGCGTTAATGAGTTTGATGATCAACTTCGCCATAAAATAGCCGGGGGCGGCTTTACCACCGAAGATGAAAGTTTTCGGCGTAATATCCAAACCAGGATTCTGTTTGAGGCGGTTATAAAGAGTGATGATATGCAATACCGCTAAGTGCTGACGCTTGTACTCGTGAATCCGTTTTACCTGCACATCGAAAATAGAGTTGATGTCTAGCTCGATATTACGGGTTTTGAGAACGTAGGCGGCGAGATTGCGTTTATTATCCTGTTTGATTTCCCGCCACCGGGTGCGGAATTCGGGATCATCGATGAACTCTTCTAACCTTCGCATCTCGTTCAGGTCTTTGAGCCAACCATCACCGATCTTACTGGTAATTAAAGCCGATAACTCGGGGTTACTCAATAAAATCCAACGTCTCGGCGTTACCCCGTTAGTTTTGTTATAGAACTTATGGGGCCAGAGCATGGCGATTTCCCGTAGCGTGTCTTTTTTCAGTAATTCCGTATGCAGTGCGGCGACACCGTTGATCGAGTGGCTACCGATACAGGCTAAATTAGCCATGCGGATCAATTTACTGCCCCAACCGTGTTCCTCGATGATAGATAGCTTTGCCAGTAACTCCTCATTATCTGGGAACCAGGTTTTTACGTCGGTGAGGAAGTAATGATTAATCAGATAGATAATCTCCAGGTGACGGGGCAGAAGGGTGGCGAATAGCTCTACTGCCCAGCGTTCCAGAGCTTCCGGCATCAGGGTATGATTGGTGTAGGAGAAGGTTTTTTGAGTGATGCTCCAAGCCTTATTCCAGTCTAAGCCGTGTTCGTCGATCAGCAGGCGCATTAGTTCAGCAATAGCGATCGCCGGGTGAGTATCATTGAGTTGTATGGCTGCGGTTTCGTTGAAATTATCCAGACTCTTATGGTTACGTAGGTGGATACGGATTAAATCCTGCAGGGAGGCGGAGACGAAGAAATATTGTTGCGCCAGACGCAATTCACGACCGGCGGGGGTGTTATCGTTGGGATAGAGAACTTTAGAAATGGTTTCCGCGTCCATCTTCTCTGCTACCGCCTGATCGTATAAACCGGCGTTGAAAGCTTCAAAGTTAAACGATTCGCTCGCTTCTGCCTTCCAAAGACGTAAAGGGTTAACCGTGTTGGTATTGTATCCAGGTACCGGGGTATCGTGGGGGATGGCCAGGATGCGTCGGGCCGGCACCCATTGCACCCGCTCATTACCCTTATCGTCGTGATAGATTTCGGTGTAGCCACCCAGTTTTATCTCTACGGCTTCATCGGGGCGGGGTAACTCCCAGGGATTACCGAAGCGCAGCCAGTTGTCGGGAATCTCTACCTGCCAACCGTCTTTGATGATCTGGTAAAAGATGCCGAATTCATAGCGGATTCCGTAGCCGATGGCGGGAATCTCTAAAGTTGCCAGAGAATCGAGGAAACAGGCGGCTAATCTACCTAAACCACCGTTTCCTAAGCCTGGGTCTGGTTCCTGTTCGAGAATTTCATCGATGTCGAGCCCCATTTCTTCCATCGCTTTACGTAACGGCTCGTAGATTCCCAGGTTGGTCATATTATTGCCTAGATAACGACCCATGAGGAACTCGGCAGATAGGTAGCAGACTAATCTAACCTTTTTTTCTTTGTAGGTGTCTAAGGTTTTCAGGAAGCGATGTAAGAGACGATCGCGCACCGTGTAAGCTAGAGCGATGTAGTAATTATAAGGCGTGGCATTGGTTCGATTGACACCCTGAAGATAGAATAGGTTATCGAGGAAGGCTCGTTTGAGGGTTTCCGGACTTATCCCGGTGCGATCGTCCTCGATGGTAACGGGACAATTGGGGGCTGTTAATGAGTTTTCTTGAGGCGTGTAGGTTTTTTCTATCATGAAATTTTCTTGGTCAGGATATACGATCACGCTATTAGTTATAGTCTACCTATTAAGGTTTTATTAAATAATTTCCTGATCTTTTCGGAATCATTCAGGAGGTTGGCTTACCCTGAGCAGTTGGTCGAAACGATAATTATTAAGCCAATCTTGTAATTGTCGGAGCAGATGGAAATGTTCGCGGGGAATTTCTGTAAGTAAATCGCTAATACGGGTATCAAGCCCGATTAGGGCTGCATCGGCCAGATTTTCTACCCATTCCCGCGACATAATTTGACGGATGCTATCATAGTTTATCTCAGTCATTGGTAGAGTTTCAGGGGGCGCAGTAGAATCCTCAACTTGATAGCGATAGCTGAGTCCCAAGTGTTGAGCTAGTTTTTCTAGGAGGATTTCGGCTCTAAATGGTTTTGTGACGAAATCATCATAATCTGTCAAAGATGGTAAACTTTCTTGAAAGTTACTAGCGGTGAGAACGATGATTTTAGTCCGGGGCGAGTCGGGATTTTCTCTTTTGCGGATCTGCTCGATCGTTTCCCAGCCGTCCATCTTGGGCATCCTGATGTCCATCCAGATGAGATGGGGTTGCCAATCCTGCCAGACTTTCAGGGCTTCCTCTCCATCCTCGGCTTCTCTGGTTTCAAAGCCGAGCGGCTCTAATAAATTTTTCAATAATAACCGGTTCGTCAATTGATCTTCTACTATTAAAATGCGATATTGGGGTTGCTCTTCAACCAGTCCGATAATTTTAGTGCAAGAAGGGTTACTAACATCCTCGGCTCGGGCTAGAGTTACAGGAATGTTAAAGTAAAATTTACTACCCCTGCCGACTTCGCTATCTACTCTTATTTCCCCTCCCAATAAACGAACGAATTGTTGACTTATTGGTAAACCTAAGCCGGTACCTTCTTGAATTTTTTGACCTTGTGTAGTTTGCACGAAGGGTTCAAATAAATACTCTAACTCTTCATCCCCTATCCCTGGCCCCGTATCTTCTACAACAAAATCGAGCTGACAAGGCGCTGAAGATGTTTTGCTCACCCTCAATATCACTTCCCCGCCCTCAGTGAATTTAATCGCGTTGTTGAGGAGATTGATCAATACTTGGCGTAGTTTCCTCTCATCTGTATTAACGTATTGCGGTAAATCCACGCCGAGGAAGGTTTTCAAAGAGAGGTTTTTTGAGATGGCTTTGAGAGAAAACATCGCTTCCAGAGTTTTGACGAATTTCAGTAAGTCGAAACTGACGGGTTCTAAATTTACTTTTCCAGCTTCGATTTTTGACATATCTAGTATGTCGTTGATTAAGTTTAATAAGTGTTCTCCCGCCCTGCCGATAATCTCGACATACTCGCTCGCTTTTCCCGTTAGTCCTGGTTCGTAACTGAGCAATTGGGCAAAACCTAAAATCGCATTCAGAGGGGTGCGTAATTCGTGACTCATACTGGCTAAGAATTGGCTTTTGGCTCTATTGGCTACCTCGGCAGCTTCTTTGGCTTGAGCGAGGTTTATTTCTAATTCCTTACTTTCGGTTATATCGTCGGCAATCCCCGCGATGCGATAGATTTTTCCTTTGTCGTTATAGATGGGGAAGACTCGCTCTTTAATCCAGCGTAAGTCTCCGTCCTTACGAAATATTCTATATTCTATGCAATCTTTTCCCAGTACAGGTTCTGAAAATCTTTTCATTAATTCTTGTCTATCTTCCGGATGGACATAGCTTAAAAATAGTTGACCTTGATTATCTGAGTCAGGAGAATAGCCCCAAATTTTTTCAAAAACAGGAGAGATATAAATATTATTATGGGTTTCCGGATGCTGGTGCCCTTCGATGTCCGTTAACCAAAACACACTATCTATATTTTCCGCTAATTGCCGGAAACGTTGCTCGCTTTCGGTTAAGGCCAGATTACTAGCTTTCTGCTCGTGCCACAAAGATAGAGATTTTGTAGCTGCTTTCAATAAGGCTATCTCTGCTGTATTCCACTCTCTAGCCTCGAGGCAGTTATCAAACCCTATATAACCGATAAATTGATCCTGACAAGATATGGGTAATATTAATATCGATTGGATTCCATATTTTTCTAAAATTTCCCTCTCTGCTGAGGGAAAGTGAATGGTCATGCCTGTGATGATACCCCCCTCCGATAGAATTTTTTCCCATCGAGATAAACCGCACTCTTCATAGGTAAGCTTTTGGCAGTAGGCAGCCTCTTTATAAGAAGAAATCCCCGCACTACACCATTCATCTTCTTGAACCATGCTTAACTTTCCTGCTTTATTATAATAATTCTTAAAAACATAAACTCTTGATGCTTTTGATACTTCTCCTAGTGCACCTAAAATATTAGGGTAAAGAGTATTTAGTTCTTGTGTATTTAATAAATCTGATTGAATATCTACCAATGTAGAAAGAAATATCTCCCTGCTTTTAATAAGTTCTTCGCTCTGCCAACGTCCGAATAGTTTAGAGATAGTTTCTGCCATTAACTCGATTATTTCTTGCTCGTAATTATTATATTTTTGACCACGTTTATCGGGAGAGTAAAAGCATAATACGGCGTATATTTTTCCATTTAGCCAAATAGGTGTACCTATATAGGACTCGATGTTAAAATTTATATAAGCGGACATAGAGAGTAGTTCTGGTCTACAATTAGCCTGACTTATACATAGGGTTTTTTGATCCTTCACCACCAGCCCACAATAAGAATCGACACAATCAATCATCAAACCGGGTTTAATGTTGGTTAACTCGTCGAGCGTGGTGTAAGTGCCTATGAAAACATATTTATCATTTTGCATCTTGGCTACAGCACCAGCGGGAAAATTTAAAATCTTACACCCAGTTATTAGATATTCTTCTAATAAACTCTGGGGTTCTAAAAAAGAAGCCAGACTGATACGGTGCAGCTCTTTTAAATTATCGGTGAATTTTTCTAAGGTTAGGGAAGTTTGCTGTAACTTTTGTCTGGCATTTACTCGCTCTATTTCTGCCGCAATTCTAGCGGCAAAAATTTGTAATATCAGCTCTATTTTCGGCTCATATATTAAAGGTGCTGTATCTATAATACAAATATCACCGATAACTTCTCCCTTCTTATTATGTAGGGGCAGACCAAAGTAACTAATCGCTCTTATTGCTTTTAAGAATAAATTTCTCGGAAAACTCTCCTGTAGGTTATCTTCATAATGAATTATGTTATTCCTTAATACCAGCTCGCAGGGAGTATGATCGATCGAATATTCTATATTTTCTCCGTAATTCTGTCCTAAAGTACGAATCCTTGTTTTCTCGGTATTACTCCACACCGTTACAAAGGCATATTTAACCTTGAGAATTCTGCTTATATAGTGGGAACAAACATCGAAAAACTCATCATCTGTACTGTCGGCGGTTCCCTCTACTATCAATCTCAGCGCTTCTTCTTTCTGTTTGCGATCGCTAATATCGTTAGCGATTAACAATAAACATGGCATATCCCCGAGAAATATTTTTTCACAGGATACCAGGGCTGTTTTAAGCTTTCCTCCCCTAATCCGAAAATCTATTTCCTGATTATGTATATATCCTTCAGAAACAACGGTTTTAAGCATCTGTTCGTATGCTTTTATGTTTGCCAATATATCTAATTCTTGAATATTCCTTCCGATTATTTCTCCTGCACTTAAACCAGTGAATTCTTGAAAGCCCCGATTGACTTTTAAACATCTCCCGTTACTCAGGCAACTGATAGATACAGCACTGGGGTTACTATTGAAAGCTTTCTTAAATAATTTTTCCGACTCTTGTAAAGCTTTTTCTGTCTTATTTTTAGCTTCAATTTCTGCTAATAGTCTTTCATTTTGAGTGATTAATTGCTTTTGTAAGTTGATGATGTTGAGCTGGTTATTGACGCGGGCGATAATTTCCTCGGGGTGGAAGGGTTTGATAATATAATCGGCCGCACCGCAAGAAAAAGCTTTAACTTTATCAAATATTTCTCCTAAGGCGGTGACAAATATCACCGGTATGTCTCGGGTGGCCAAGTTTTCTTTCAAACGCCGACAGACTTCGTAGCCATCTATCTCGGGCATTTTGATGTCTAGTATGATTAAATCAGGGGGATTGAGTTCGATCGCTCGCAGAGCCAATAATCCGTTAGGAGATGGCCGCACTAGATGCCCTTGCTCCGTTAATATTTGTGTTAATAAATGTAAATTAGCGGGAATATCATCTACGACGATTATATTGCTCTGGATTAATGTACTATTCATATCAAGGGTTCGAGTAGTGCCAGCATTTTTTTATAAAGTTATTGGCTAATAGGATCTATCGATCGTCCGTGACCTGATGTTCTGCTAGTAATTGTTAGCGCAAACTTAACATCAATTTTAAGTTAAAATCAATGTGATCAGTTTCTCTTTTACTTTCCTCCCCTATCCCCGACGATATTAGACACCTTTTACAGGCGTTCATCATCAACGATTACTATATAAAAGTGTCGCTCGATGAAACTGCTATTAACTCAATATCTTTTCATTATAACTCGTGTTTCAATATAATCTAACCCTTACTGATGATGGTTCCTATACCTTTTTCTCCCCTAATTTCGGCGAGTCTTATCACTCGCAATCGGGGGCGAAAGAAGAGGCAGAAAAGAAATTCGTTAAGTCTTGCAAAGTAGCCGAGATTGCTGCAAAACATGAACGGTTGCGTATCCTCGATGTATGTTATGGACTGGGCTATAATACGGCGGCGGCTCTGGCAGAAGTTCAGAGAGTTAATCCTTTTTGCCAGGTTGAATTAATTGCTCTCGAATTAGACGAAAATATTGGACGTTTAGCTTTAGAAAATAATCTTCTAGGGGAGTGGGGTTCATCTATCAATGAAATTTTAAAAGTATTAGTAACGGAATACAGCTTGGATCTACCCTATATTAAGGCGCAATTATTGTTAGGAGATGCCCGACGAACTATTCAAATAGTAAAAGATAAACAGTGGCAGGCGGATGTAATTTTTCTCGACCCCTTCTCTCCTAATAAATGTCCTCAATTATGGTCTGTGGAATTTCTCTCTCTCGTGGCGCAATGTTTACAACCAAAAGGTTATCTAGGTACTTATTCCTGCGCGGCGGCGGTGCGTAAAGGGTTACAATTAGCGGGGCTGAAGATTGGTAGGACGGAAAATGTGGGACGAAGGTCGCCCGGCACCCTAGCCCGTCATCTGGATCAGGGTTTACAATCTCTCTCTTTACAGGAAAGGGAACATTTACAGACTCGCGCCGCGATTCCCTATAGAGACGCCTCTTTACAGGATAACCCAGATGCGATCGTACAGCGTCGCCGTCGGGAGCAAAACGAAAGCGACTTGGAAACTAGTAGCCAATGGCGACGACGCTGGGGGTGATTATTTCCGCAGACGTTTCCAACTCGCAACCGCACCGCCTACAATTAATAAACTGCTAAGCGTATTCGGTTCAGGCGTGGATATGGGGCCTATTGGGTCTTGCACCTCGATCGGAGAATTGGTGAAATTTTCGCTAACGTCACTGGTTCCGTCGGCGAAGTTGGTGGTTATAGAAACTAGAGAGTCTAAATTCGGATCGTTAACAGCATTGACCGAATATAGAATATTATCGATCACACCGTCGTTGATTTCTTCTGTAGACTCGGAAACAAAATACTCTATATCTTTAGCCCCTATATTGAAATTAAAATCCAACAGATCTTCAAGATCTTGCTTGAAAACACTATTGATGATCGTATCTTCAAACGAGAGACCGAATCTAGTTAACTCGTTCAATGTCAAAAAGCCATTGCCATTAACGTCTTCACCTTCAAACATACCAATTAACAAGGAACCGTTATAATCTTGAGAGAAATCGTAGATTATTCTCTTGTCTACGGTAGACTCTATAGGGGAATTACTGAGAAAATCAATGCTCGTCGTCGTTCCATCGCTCAAATTAGTGATGATATTCACGCTTGATTGTTGGGAGGAACCGAAGGCATTAACATCGTATTGAATACTATTAGTCGTGCCGTCATTTATCTCCTGTGTGGAACTGGAGGCTATTTGTTCTATCGTGTTCGAGCCTATATCATAGACGAAGTTGTTTAAATCAGTTATGAACTGGGAAAATAATAAATTAGAACCATTGTCTTTAAACTCTTGAGAGAAGCTTATTAATTCGTCTGACGTGATGATTCCGTCTGTATTATTATCGAAACCTGTAAACATTCCCGAGAGAAGGCCATTGTCATAGGGTTGGGAATAGTCTACGAATAGGGGATTCGCTTGGGCAAGACCGACGGACAAGACACTCGCTAGAGGTAATCCGATATGGATCAACTGTTTTAAAGCTAACATCGTCAATATTTGTAAATTGTAATTGAAAAAACTGGCTTTATTGTATCTCTTTTATCGAAATTGTTCTAATTTTGTCTGGATATTTTAAATTAAAGCGCCTCGACAAACCTAGAACGTCGCCACCAGGAGTGGAAGAGTGGCAGTTAAGGGCGACGAGGGAGAGGGCGATTATTTTTTCCGCAGACGTTTCCAACCCGTAACCGCACAGCCTAAAACCAATAAACTGTTAAGGGTGCCCGGTTCGGGTGTGGATATAATCACGATCGGGTCTTCAATCTCGAGCGCAGGATTAGTGACGTTCTCACTAACAGTAATGGTTCCGTCGGCGAAATTTGTGGTCATGGCAATTACCGATTCTGGATTGGGATTGTTAACGGCGCTGACCGAATATAAAATATTATCGCTCGAACCGTCATTGATTCCGAATAAGAGACTCGGATCTACGGGGATGGTAGTCACATTTATAGGAGAGTTACTGAGAAAATAGCTATTTGTTTCCGTGCCATCGCTTAAATATGTGGTGATATTGAGCCTCGATTCTAGAGAAGAGTTGAAGGCATTAACCTCATATTGAATATTATCAGTCTAAAACTAATAAACCAGGCAGTTTACCCGGTTCGGTCGTAATTAGGCGTTATTACCATAGTCGGTTAAGGGCGGAGCTTAAAGGCTATTATTTTTTTAACCCTTTAAGACTTACTATCGTAACGCCCAATACTAAGAGAGCGATTACGTTACTTCCTTCTGGTATCGTATTCAAGGGGATAACCTGCGCTACACTGATAGGCGATTCACTCAGGAAAGCCGATTCTTCTATCCTACCGTCACTATAACGGGTGATGAGAGCGATCGAGGACTGTTCCGCCAGTAAAGATGGAGTGAGCGCGTTAATCTCGTAGTCGATGCTGTTAATCGTACCGTCGTAGATCGTCTCTGTGGAATTAGAAACAATTTTGGTCACGCTATCCGAGTCGAGGGTATAGCTAAATTCCTTTAAATTACTCAGTTCTTGAAATATGGGCTTTTCACCATGATTGAAAAATAAACTGAAGTTTGAGAGTTCATTTTTTGTTATCAAACCATCCCCATCGGTATCAAAACCAGTAAAACTTCCCGTTAATAAATAACTGCCGTAGCTTTGAATAAAATTAGATTCTGTTGTCAGATTTGCGGACTGAGCATTACCCATACACAGGCTGACTATTATCGATGTTCCGGCTATTATAAATGTTCTTAATCTAGAGGATGTAAGCATAGAACTAGAAGATTCGCGTTGGTTTAATTCCAATCTAATTGAACAACTTAACAGCGTCAATAGATAAAAGTTATCTCTATAATGATAGAAAGTGCGATTTAATCTATTTACACTCTTTATCTTTTAAAAATTATACCTATAGGGTCACGATTATTAAGATAACTTTACATAAATTAGATAGTGTTTAAACGGGTAAATTTACCCAAAAAAAAGTGGATACTTCAGAATTGGCGATTCTTTAAACATCAGTATGAACTAAAAAATAAAAGTAAATTCAGTATGATTACGGTTTTCAAGGAAAAAGGGATTTGAGGATACTGATAATCAGGAGAGTAAAACCTAACTATTTTTATGTTTTCTTTTTAAGATGCCCACATTAATTAACTTAGAGCGAGCTAGAGTTTTAGTAGTTGATAACCATCCCCACAGTCGGATGGCTGCTAGAGATCTTTTAGCTTTAGAGGGATATGATGTAATCGAGGCAGATGAGACTTTTAATCTAAAGGATGCGGTTACCACCGTACAGCCAGATTTAATCCTCTTAGACGTGATGCAACCTTACATGACAGGGTTTGAGGTGTGTCAGGGACTCAAGAAAGACGAAAGAACTAAGATGATACCGATCATACTAACTACAGTGGGGGATGAGTCCAGTTTACGTCAACGTTGTAATCAGGTAGGCGGGGACGATTTATTACTAAAACCTTTAAAACGTCTGGAATTATCGAATCGAGTCAAGTCCTTAATCGACCAAAAACGTCTCAGCGAAGGATTAGACCAGATAGAGCAGGTACTATTCGCCATCGCCAGAGCGATCGAAAATCGTTATCCGGATAATGGTAATAATTGTACCCGTCTGGCCGCCCTAGCGCAAAGTTTCGGCGAGTACCTACAATTGCCAACGTCGGACATTCAAAGTTTAAGATGTGCCGCCTACCTCCATGATATAGGGACGATCGGCATCCCAGATGAAATCCTACTCAAAGAAGGAGAATTAACCTCGGAAGAGAGATCCATAATTCAACGTCACGTTTTGATAGGTGTAGATATCTGCCAACCCTTACCCAACGCTTCCGGGGTTTTACCGATAGTGCGCCATCATCACGAGCGTTGGGATGGTAGTGGCTACCCAGACGCATTGATAGGTAATGAAATCCCCTGGCTGGCACAAGTATTTCAAATATTAGATATATACGTGGCTCTAACCAGTAAACGGCCCCATAAAGAACCTTACGACTCGGCAAAAGCTCTAGACATTCTGGAGGCGGAAAAAGAGAGGAGATGGCGGAATCCGGTTTTAGTAGATCAATTCAAGTGGTTCATAAAAAAAATCGACGCTAATTAATCGAAGTAGGACGGGTTAGAATGTGATAATTTGTAGCGAGACTAGGTGACGAAATTGGAAGAAAATATCACGGATATTCTTACCGTAACCCGCTCCGTAGCTTGGGGGGCATCCAACATACTGCGGGACTATTACCGGGGCAAATACGACCTCGAAATCAATCAAGAAAAATACGATAGCCCGGTAACAGCGGCGGATAAAGCTGCCAATCATTACATATTAGAAAACTTGCAAGCCGTATTCCCCTCCGATAAATTCGGATATTTGAGCGAAGAAACCCACAAGGGCAACGAGCCTTATCCTCAAGAATGGGTTTGGATTATCGACCCTTTAGATGGGACGAGAGAATTCATCGAAAAAAAGGGGGAGTACGCGATTCATATCGCCCTTATTAAAGATCATACTCCCTATCTGGGAGTGGTGGTGATTCCGGAGGCAGAAAAATTATATTTCGCCGGTAAAGGAAAGGGCACTTTTCTAGAAACCGCAGACGGGAGGGTGACACCCGTGATGGTTTCGGCCCGTCAGCGCCCGGAAGAACAATATTTAGTCGCCAGTCGTAGTCATCGGGGCGATCGTTTAAACGCTATCATCAAGAGTATTCCTTTTAAAGGTGAAAAATCCGTCGGCAGCGTCGGCTGTAAGATAGCCACGATTCTGAATCAAGATGCGGATGTGTATATCTCCCTCTCGGGCAAGTCAGCCCCGAAGGATTGGGATTTTGCCGCACCGGAAATAGTCTTAACCGAAGCTGGGGGAAAATTCACCGATTTCGCCGGGGAATCCCCCCGTTACAACCGGGGAGATGTGAGTCAGTGGGGGGGATTCATCGCCTCTAACGGCACTTGTCACGAAGATTTGTGCGAGCGGGCAACTCGTGCCCTCTCAGAAATCGATTTGCCCTAACGCATAGTCACGAATTCCTCAGCGGCGCTGGGGTGAATTCCCACCGTAGCATCGAAATCGGCTTTAGTCGCTCCCATCTTGACGGCTATAGCTACACCTTGAATAATCTCGGCGGCGTATTCTCCCACCATATGCGCCCCCAATACTTTCTGTGTCTCTTGATGTACTACCAATTTCATCAGGGTTTTATCTTCCCTACCAGGTAGTACATTGTAACTAGAGCGGAATTTAGAGCGATAGATTTTGATATTATCCGCTCCGAATTTATCCTCGGCTTGCCTCTGGGTTAACCCTACCGTAGCCGCCTCTGGTGTGCTAAATACGGCGGAAGGGACATTCTGGTAACTCATGACGCGGGATTTACCGCCGAATACCGTATCGGCAAACGCCCGCCCCTCATTAATAGCTACCGGGGTGAGGTTGATGTCATTGGTGCAATCCCCTACGGCATAGATATTGTCTACCGAAGTTTGACCGTATTCGTCTACCACAATACTGCCTTGACGTACCTTAACCGCTACATTCTCCAAACCCAAATTATCAGTTTTGGGAATCCTACCGGTGGCAGCCAGCCCGATAGCATCGACTAAAACGATTTCTGAATTACCCTCTCTGTTAAGATGAGCTTTCAAGCCATTTGGGGTTTTTTCTATAGCAACCGGAAAGCTATTACTCATGATTGTAATCCCGGCGGCCTTCATCCCTTCTTGAATCTCGTCCCTAATATCCTCATCGAAACCCTTGAGAATCTTATCACGCCGGATCATCTGGATGACTTCCGTACCCAAACCATTCATAATACAGGCAAATTCAACGCCGATATAACCGCCTCCTAAAACTAGGATTCGTTTCGGTTGCTCCGGCAACGTGAACATATCATCTGAAGTGATGGTGTATTCTATGCCGGGAATATGAGGCTTGACGGGATAACCACCGACGGCGATGAGGATTTTATCGGCAGTGATTTTTTTATCTCCCACTTCTACGGTGTGGTTATCGATGAACTTGGCATGGTGGGGAAATACTTCGACTTTGGAATTATCTAACATCCTTTGGTAGACTCCGTTAAGTCTCTTGACTTCATCGTTGACGGCGCGTGTTAATTTGCCCCAGTCAAGATGGCTCTCCACCGGACTCCAGCCGTAGCCGGTTGCGTCTTTAAAGTATTGCGGGAATCGGGAAGAATAGACCATCAGTTTTTTAGGTATACAACCACGATTAACACAGGTGCCACCTAAACGATCGTATTCCGCCACTGCTACTTTAGCTCCGTATTCGGCGGCGCGTCTGGCAGTGGCGATTCCTCCCGAGCCGCCGCCGATTACGAATAAATCAAAATCATAGGTCATATTAGGCGATTCCTCTGGTAAATTGAATTCAATCTTTTTCCTCTCTTACTCGATGCTAAAATCTTTTCTATCATTCTCTCTAGCTCTTATTGTAACCGGTCTCGCCCCGCCATCTCCAGCCGACTCCCGACTCCCAACTCCCGACTCCCCAATCTGCCCCGCCGATTTACCAAGTTATATCGATTCTATCCTGACGCGCCCGGAATTGAGAACGTCCCTCTGGGGCATTCTGATTCAACCTCTCGGCTCTAATCAATCTCTCTACAGTCTTTCTGCCGATAAATTATTCATACCCGCCTCTAATGTTAAGTTATTGACCTCTGCTGCCGCTTTATTAAGCCTGCCCCCCGACTTTACTATCCTTACTCCCGTTTACGCTCAAGGGGAGGGGGCGCGATTGACTAGCCTCACCGTAGTGGGTAAGGGTGATCCGACGATGACGGTAGAGACATTGCAAAATCTAGCGCAAGGGTTACGATCGAGGGGGGTTACTATTATCGATAATCTTATCCTCGCTGACGGCTATATCTCATCTGGGATTAATCCCACTTGGGAATGGGAAGATATTCTCTTCGATTACGGAGTGCCCGCCTCCGGTTTCGTTTTAAATCGCAATAGTGTCACCCTTAAAGCTTCCCCGCAGTCGCCTGGACAACCTTTAAAGCTAACTTGGTCTGATGAGCTTGCTGGTAGTCAATGGCGTTTGGTCAATCGTACATTCACGAGCGGCGAAAAAACTGCGCCCCCTATTAAAATCGAAGCCGTTTTAGGGGATTCTACTTTGATAGTCTCTGGAGGATTACCCGCCTCGACTGCCGATAGTTCTTTTGATATAGCTATTCCCAATTCCGAGCGATACTTTCTCGATAGCCTGCGCCTATCCCTACAAAAATCGGGTATCACCGTTAAATCCGTTTCTATTACTAATGATGCCCCTCCTGCTGGTCAAATCCTCACGGAAATTAAATCCCCTTATTTACCATATTTTTTGCAAAAAGTCAATAAAGATAGCGACAATCTCGTAGCGGAAACTTTATTAGTGTTAGTGGGTGGAAGAGGAGAGGGATTAAGAGCCGTGAAGGAGCAATTGGCCCGATTAGGTTTAAACCCGCAAACCTACAGCCTTAAAGACGGATCAGGATTATCGCGGCAGAATTTCGTTAGCCCCGCGTCTTTCGTGACGATTTTACAGGCAATGAATCGCAACTCCAACGGGCGATTGTATAGGGATTCTTTAGCCGTAGGGGGAAAAGATGGTACTTTGGCGGCGAGATTTAAAGATAGTTCGATCGCGGTGCGGGCAAAAACAGGTACTTTAACCGGCGTGATTGCTTTATCGGGATATGTAGATACACCCACTTACGGCACTCTGGTATTCAGCACGATCGTTAATAATAGTGGGGAAACACCAGGGACAATAAGACAGGGAATCGATGACATCATCAACTTATTGGGAAGGTTAAAAACCTGCCCGGGCAATAGTAGTGAGAAAAGATAAGAGAGAAAAGAGTTGAGAAATTTATAAAAATCTCCACTCACTTCTCACCGCTCTTCACTCACTTCTCATTAATAGGTTTCTACGTGCCAGCGATGTTCTTTCTTCAGTTGTTTCTGATAGGTAGACCAGTCTACATCATTTTTAGAAGCGGCACCGCTGAGGGCTTCATCGATACCATCTTCCATCCCTTTAAGACCACACATATAGGCGTGAGTTTTGGGATTTTGTAAAAGATTCCAAATCTCGTCAGCGTGTTCCGCTACCCGGTGCTGAATATACATTCTACCGCCTTCGGAGTTTTGCTGTTCTCTGCTGATGGCGTAGGTGAGACGGAAATTATCGGGGAATTCGGCGGCTAACTGCTCTAATTCCTCTTTGTAGAGGATATTAGGAGTTTTGGGAATACCGAAGATCAACCAGGCGAGTCCTTTAAATTTATAATCTTCGTGTTGCTCTTTAAACATCCGCCAGAGGTAAGCGCGGAAAGGGGCGATACCCGTACCAGTTGCCATCATAATGATGTTAGCGTCTTCGTCGGGGGGTAGGAGCATTTCTTTACCTACCGGCCCGGTGATAGCTACGTCATCGCCTACGTTTAAATGACAGAGGTAAGTAGAGCAGACACCGTAAACGGTTTCACCAGTTTCCGGGTGCTGGTATTCTAATTGACGTACACAGAGGGAGACGGTTTTATCGTCGAGTTTATCGCCGTGACGGGTAGAAGCGATCGAATACAATCTTAGCTTATGGGGTTTGCCGTTAGCGTCGGTGCCGGGGGGTATGATCCCGATACTCTGCCCTTCGATATAACGTAAATCACCCCCCGAAAGGTCAAAGGTTAGGTGTTGTACAATGCCGATGCCGCCTTCACCGACTAGAGAATAATTTTCGATACATTTACCGATAAAAGGCTGTGATGGTCGATAAATATTAACGGGTATATCCGTCGCTTTTTCTTTGGCTTGAGTCATAGCCTTGCTCTTTGGTTCCTCTTTAATAGGTGCTAATTGAGAATCAGGCTGTGGTTGCGCTGGATGGGTGTTGTTTACCTGTAGGGGAGCTTCCCCGTTTAACGGTTTGATGCTGAGGATTTTGCCGCCGAGACGGGTTATCCGCCGCATTTCTTGATTCATCCGCTCGTAGGGCACCGTAAAAAATACGCTCCCGCTTTTGCGGATGGAATAATCTAAACCATCGGTGTTGCCATTCTGGCTTAAACCTGCCACCTCGTAAACATATAAACGCTTTCCAGCAAATGCACCTGGACTGTACATAATTTTATAGATCCCAAATCAAGTCATGATAATAGTTTCATAGTTTAGCCTAACATTAGTCGGCTAACCTACTTAAAATGGGAACTACTCCAGAATAACCACAGGATGATATAGAGCATAACGAAACTTCCCCGCTAGAACTGTCACACAGGTCGCACTTTAATAGTTTATTAAGAAACCCTTTTCTGGTATGATCCGATCACTATCACTAGGATTAAATACTTATGGATTCTCGGTGATAAGCGCAAAAATTATGTGTTGTAGCCAGAGTCTGATTTAATTACATAGTAACCGTGAAAAATTTAGTACTGCATTTAGAGGGAAGCTATGACCACTGAGCTAGATCGCGTGGTTTTAATTGGTGTAGCCGGAGATTCCGGTTGTGGAAAATCAACTTTCTTACGTCGTCTGACCGATTTATTCGGGGAAGAATTCATGACAGTAATCTGTCTCGATGACTATCACTGTCTCGATCGTAAACAAAGGAAAGAAGTGGGTGTAACCGCCCTCAATCCTAAAGCCAACAACTTTGACCTGATGTACGAGCAAATCAAAGCTCTCAAAGAAGGCAAAGCGATCAATAAACCGATCTATAATCATGAAACTGGGATGATCGACCCTCCAGAAATCATCGAACCTAATAAGGTAATCGTGATCGAAGGTCTTCACCCGATGTATGACGAACGAGTACGCTCTCTCTTAGATTTCAGCGTTTATCTCGATATTAGCGAAGAAGTTAAAATTAACTGGAAAATACAGCGCGATATGGCTGAAAGAGGTCACACCTACGATGACGTAATCGCTGCCATCAATTCTAGAAAACCCGATTTCACCGCCTATATCGATCCTCAACGTCAATACGCTGATGTGGTCATCCAAGTTTTACCGACCCAATTAATCGAAGATAACGAAAGCAAACTTTTACGAGTCCGTTTAATTCAAAAAGAGGGAGTATCTAACTTCGAGCCTTCTTACTTATTCGATGAAGGTTCGACGATCGATTGGCGGCCCTGCGGTCGTAAATTAACCTGCGCCTTCCCCGGTATCAAGCTTTATTACGGCCCGGATAATTTCCTCGGTAACGAAGTTTCTATTTTA
This sequence comes from uncultured bacterium, assembly GCA_964623815.1. Classification (GTDB taxonomy): domain Bacteria; phylum Cyanobacteriota; class Cyanobacteriia; order Cyanobacteriales; family Microcystaceae; genus Chroococcopsis. The sequence continues at coordinate 63,923 of CAZUVR010000008.1, forward strand.
GAAATCGATGGTCAATTCGATAACTTAGAGGAAATGATCTATATAGAAAGTCATTTGAGCAAAACTGGTACTAAATATTACGGTGAAATGACCGAATTACTCCTCAAACACAAAGACTATCCCGGTTCTACTAACGGCACCGGCTTATTCCAAGTGTTAGTAGGTTTGAAAATGCGTGAAACCTACGAGAAATTAGTTAACTCCCCCGTCAGTAAAGAAGTCGCAGCTCAAGTATAAGAAAAAGCTTTAAGAAGCAATAAGCCCGGTTTGTCATCAAACCGGGCTTATTATTTTTGCCACTACTAGCCACTAGCCACTCTCGATTAAGCGCTAATCAGTACTTCTTCGCTAGTAGAGCAACTGATACTTAAAGATTGCTCCAAACAAGCCACATCTTCTAAATTATCCCAATCAGGGGTGAAGGGCCCCGCGGCCAATGCACAAGCTTTCCACTGAGACTGTACCGGTACACCTAACTGCTGACACATTCCCCCGCGTCGTCCTTCGCTCTGATAGTATCGGCAATATCTACATGATGAGGTTAAAAAATGTGCGGGTTTCATGAGTTTCTCTCTCGCGGGGCTAGCGACTACAATGCTTCAATTCAGTTCTGTTAATATTTTCCTCCTTGAAGCTCGAAGGCTTTTGCCCTCCGTTGTTGTCTCTGATTTCGATCCTGTCTAGTTTTCGGTGATCCCCATCCGAAAAATCTCTTTCAGAATCTTTTAACAGTTACTTTACAAAAATAAATATTGACTGAAGATACGTTTAGTGTATTAAAAACTACAATTTTATATTTAAGAATATTGGGCATAAACTAGATGGGGATCAAGAAGTTAGGAGAAAGAATAAGAAAAAACAAGATGATCAAGACAGAAAAAGAGGAAAGGAAACGGCGGGGCGGTAAGTCAAGTAGGGACACTAGGGGAGAAGATAAATTATTTTAGGGTTCTGGCGATCGAGACCAACAAAAAGCACAGCAATTCCAGCGTCTTAATTCCTTTTCCGGGGTGGGAGCGGCACAAATAGGGCAAGTCGTCCAAGTTAGGGAACGTTGACCAAAGCTGTGAGAAAATCCTGACTCGGAGCTTGGGGAGTCGGGAGTCGGGAGTCGGGAATCGAGGGTTGAGGAGTGTTTCGAGTTACTTTTTTCCTGCCACGCGGCGGAAGAGAAGCGAATATCGGTAACGGGTTGGTCGAGGGTAGCGTTGAGAAGTTTGATTAAATTGGAGCGTTGTAGGGTCAAATCCTGAGCGAGGGCAGCGCTGGAGGTAGCGATAAAAACAACGCCCCTGGATAGGGATACGACTCTAGTTTTATCGCGGAGACGGGGGGAGATCGATCGCTCCCAAGCGAGGAGAATCTGACGGTAATGATGATACTCCTCCCAGCCGGGTTGTTGGGTAAGAGCGTTTAGGATCTTATCAATTCCCTCAAAGCTCATGGGTATCTTAAGTTATATTGGACAAAAAACTTTTCTTCGCCCAAGATAACATAAGCAGATATGAATCCTCAGCCCCCGCCGGAAAGTTCGCAAGATACCGCTATCATTCACCAATCCTCGGCTCTCGATGCGTATCAGGATACGGAATATTTAGAAGCATCCCTGGCGGATATAGAATCCCCGGCAGTTAATCCTTTACTGACTCCCTGGAGCGTGGGGGCGATAGTGATTCTGCTGGTGGCTAATTCCCTCCTGAGTTGGAATCAGCTCAAGAAAGAGCAGAAACAAGTCAACAACGCTACTCAAGTAGTTGTCGAGCATCCCCTGCGCGTACCGGCAGCCTTAAATCTGGCTGCAGGGGGAAGAATTTTAGCCCCGGATACGGTTAGTATCATGCCTGCACCCCCGCCCCCACCCGTCTTAGCGGTTAAAGTACCGCCCGCACCCAGCCCTCAGATGAAAGCCGTTTCCGCCGCCCCCGCGCCCGGCACCCTCACCAGAGCCTTATTACCTCAATTTGTCATAGCCCCTCAAGTTAGCCAAAGCCCCCAACAGCAATTAATGCCCACCTATCCAGCCCCGGCAACCACTCCGGTAGCGCCGAAGGTTAAGGCACCTACTTCAAGCCCGAAGATAGCCAGAAAACCAGAGCCGGAAGTTTCTCCCCAACCTTCCCCCTCGCCAGCGGTGATTAACGAGCGGTTGATGGAAGAATGGCGGGAGCGTACCGAGGTGCCGCTTCAACCCCTCTATCAGAGGAGAAAACAGCAATTATTAGAGTTGAAGGCACCGCAGAATAATCAACCTGTACCGCCTCAAGCCGAACCGCCTCAGCCACCAGAAAAGATTCCTAGTTCTATCATTATCGATAGGAGCGGTGTTGTAGCCAAGTAAGGAGATGTAGCGATGGGATTGTTCGATCGAATAGGACAGGTGATCCGGGCTGGGGTGAATAACCTCGTCGGCTCGTCGGAAGACCCGGAAAAAGTTTTAGAACAGGCGATTAGTGAGATGGAGCAGCATTTAATCGGTATGCGTCAGGCTCTCGCAGAAGCGATCGCCAATCAAAAACGTACTGAGAGACAGATCCGGCAACAGGAAAAATTGAGCGAAACCTGGCACGAGCGGGCGCGTTTAGCGATTAGTAACGACAATGAAACTCTAGCCAGAGAGGCCCTGACTAATTGGCAATCCCATCAAAGCCATCTCGAACCTTTACAGAGCAGTTTCAAACAACATCAAGAAGTCATTAAAAAACTTAAGGGAGAACTATTGACAATAGAGCGTAAATATGTAGATATAAGAGCGCAGAAGAGTTTATACGTGGCGCGATTACAATCGGCCAGCGCGTCACAGAAAGCGAGGGAGATCATCGGGGAAATAGAAGGGGTAAACGCGGGAGGAGTGTTCGAGAAAATAGAGGCGAAAGTATTGGCGATGGAGGCGGAAAGCGAACTGTTAGAAGGCGATCCGATCGAGAGCGAATTTAGAAGATTGGAGCGACAGAAACAACTCGAAGCAGAATTAGGTAAGATAAAAAATCAAGAACTATAAGAAAGTTTCGATCGTGGTTTAGACTAGAGAAGTATAAGCCCCAGGGCATTAAGTCAAAATATTTTGAGAACCATTTAGTACAAGCCTAGAGGATAAAGAGAGTCATGGGACTATTTGATCGCCTTAGCCGAGTAGTTCGAGCTAACCTCAATGATATGGTAAGCAAAGCGGAAGATCCAGAAAAAATTCTGGAACAGGCCGTCACAGATATGCAAGAAGACCTCGTTCAGTTACGTCAGGCGGTGGCCAGAGCGATCGCGGAACAAAGACAAACGGAACAGAGATACAGTAAAGAACAATCAGAAGCGAGTAAATGGGAGCAGAGAGCTAAATTAGCCCTAACTAAAGGCGATGAAAATTTAGCTCGGGAAGCCCTAAAACGCAAAAAAGATCTCACTGAAACCGCCACTATTCTCAAACAACAACTAGACCAGCAAGGCACACAGGTAGAAAGCCTGAGAAAAAATCTCATGGCTTTAGAGAGCAAAATTTCTGAAGCTAAGACTAAGAAAAATATGCTCCAAGCCAGGGTTAAAGCGGCAAAAGCCAACGAGGATTTACAAAAAACTCTTGGCGGCATCAACACTGGTGGCTCTATGGCTGCCTTCGAGCGCATGGAAGAAAAAGTTGTACAATTGGAAGCCCGTAGCCAGGCTTACAGCGAATTGGGCGGCATGGGCATCGAGAATGAATTCGCCAAACTCGAAGCCGGTAGCGATGTGGATGACGAATTAGAGGCCCTGAAAATGCAATTGAGCGGCGCGTCTCCTACTCAAACGGCCTTACCTTCCTCTGGAACTTCAAGCCCGAAAACATCGACCGATTCCGTAGTCGATGCGGAATTGGAGGATTTACGCAAAAAACTCGACGGTATGTAAGTTAAAATCTAAATTCTCAGGAGAACAGTGATCGAACTGCGATCACTGTTTATCAATGTGAAGCAAAGGAGGAGATATGAACAAGGTGTTAGAGATTACGGATAACGATTTTGAAAAAGAAATAAGCGAATCAGAAAAATTAGTTCTCGTGTATTTCTGGGCCTCATGGTGCGGGCCCTGTCGTCTGGTATCACCTTCGATCAACTCCCTGGCACAAACCTACGGCGAGCGATTGAAAGTGTTAAAATTAGAGGTAGACCCCAATCCAGATGCGGTATCGAAATGTAAGGTAGAAGGAGTACCGGCGCTGAGACTGTTTAAAGATAACGAGATAATCCTGTCTCACGAAGGAGCGATCGGTAAACAACAACTAGAAAGCTTACTCAGTCCTCACTTAAATTAAACCCATGAGTACGATCGAATTCGCCCGGAGATTAGCGCTATTAGAAGGTAATGTTTTCGCCGATATGGATCGAGCGAAAACGGCGGCAAAAAGAGGGGGGAAAAAAATTATCGATCTTTCCCTCGGTTCATCGGATTTACCCGTCTCTAAACACGTTATTGAAGCGATAGAGCGAGCTTTACATAACCCATCTACTCACGGCTATCTGTTACATCGGGGCACGGAGGAATACAGGGAAGCAGTATCGAAATGGTATAGCAATCGCTTCGGCATCCCTGTAGACGCGGAGACGGAAGTATTACCCCTGATAGGCTCCCAGGAAGGCACCGCCCACCTACCGCTCGCCCTTCTCAATCCGGGTGATTTCGCCCTACTCCTCGATCCAGGTTATCCCTCTCACGTCGGGGGCGTTTATTTAGCTGGGGGCCAAATCTATCCCATGCCCCTTTTAGAAGAGAATCATTTTCTCCCGCGCTTCCCGGATATACCGACGCAGGTTTTAGAACAATCGCGGATGATGGTGTTGAGTTATCCCCATAATCCCACCGCCGCCGTCGCCCCCCTGAGTTTCTTCGAGGAAGCCCTGAGCTTCTGCGAGGCTCATAATATCGTACTCGTCCACGATTTCCCCTATGTGGATATGTTTTTTACCTCCGAGCCGCCGCCCTCGGTTTTTGAGGCCGATAGGGAGAAAAGCAGGAGTATCGAGTTCTTCAGTTTCTCTAAGTCCTACAATATGGGAGGATTCCGCGTCGGCTTCGCTATAGGTAATCCGGAGTTAATTAGAGCGTTGGCGAAAATTAAAGCTACCGTGGATTTCAATCAGTATTTAGGGATTTTAGAGGGTGCGATCGAAGCTTTAGAAGGGCCTCAAGATTCGATTCAAGAGACGGTAAATACTTTTAAAATCCGTCGGGATAGATTTATCGGGGCCTTAAATAAAATCGGCTGGCAGGTACCGGCACCCGAAGCGACTATGTACGTTTGGGCCCGATTGCCTCTGCCCTGGCGCGATAAATCGGTAGAATTCTGTACCCGATTGGTGGCAGAAACTGGAGTGGCACTATCCCCTGGCGCGGGTTTCGGTAAGTGTGGAGAGGGCTACGTGCGTTTTGCCCTCGTCCATCCCCCAGAAACCCTCGAAGAAGCTGTCGGGAAAATAGCGGATTTCTTAGGGCATAATTCCCCTAATTAAAAATATAAAGTTAGCTTACAGGGTAGTGTTTTCCATGTAGTGAAAGCCTAATTTATCAGAGCAAGCTAATAGAAATACTCTAAAAGATAAAAGGAGATGTCAAAAATCCGATCACCTGGAAAGGTTTAACAACACTTTAAGGCAAAGATGTTCTCGTCTGGTCAGAAAATCTTTATCATTTTCTAAGAAGTACTTTAATTATGAAGGTGCGATTCTTTATTTTATCCATCATTATAATGAGTTAATTGTATTAAAAACTACTTAATTCATTACTTAGAAGATACTACTGATGACTGAAAGTTTTTCCTATCCATCAACTATCTTTGGTTTTTTTAAGGTTTATTTCCCTATTTTTATAAATTTGATTGTTTACGATATTTGGTTTATTGTTGGGATGACTTTTTCTGGTCTTCCGCCTAGATTGACAGAAGAGAGATATTTCATCGCGCCAAACCTAATAAATAAGAGTTCTATTGATCGCTATTGCTCGAAATTGCTTGCAGAAAGTTAATATTACCCGAAGTTTAAAATTTGTTAATGTTTTACCTTTGCTAGAAACTGGTAGATAAGGTTATTGTTTATATAAAGTCTTGAACAACCTACGATCTTCACTACCCTTCCACTCGTTCTCTAACCATGTCCTATTTAGTATCAGCACCGAATTTGCTCGGCTCTGTCAAGCCCGAGATTAAATTGCTAATCGTGGATGATTCCACGCTCGATCGCGCTCTTTATTGCCGTTATTTAAAAAGTGAGGATATGAGAGTTCAGATCCTGGAAGCGGACTCAATCAAAAAAGGGCTGGCCCTATGGCAAAGTGAAAAACCAGACGTAGTTTTATTAGATTTGTGCTTACCCGACGGTAACGGCTTAAACTTTTTAGAAGCCATCCGCGAGGATTATCCAGGCGAACAACTACCCGTAATCGTTATTACGGGACACGGAGACGAAAGGGATGCGGTACGGGCGATGAAGATGGGCGCGGCAGATTATCAAGTTAAAGAAGATATAACGAGAGTATCCCTCCCCACCAGTATAAGACAGGCCGTAGAACGTAGTGTCCTGGGTCAACAACTAGTGCGCTCCCGCCAACAGGCTTCTCTAGTGGGGGAAATAGCCTTGAGAATACGTCAATCTCTCAATTTAGATGAGGTGCTGACGGCGATAGTGGATGAGGTGAGACAATTTCTCCAGACTGATAGAGTCATAGTATATCAATTTAACCCCGATATGTCGGGCCTGGTGGTAGCGGAATCGGTAGCGGCTCCCTGGACATCTTGCCTGAATACCGAGATTGTCGATACTTGTTTTCAGGAGAACCTAGGGGGCGAATATTGCAACGGCAGAATCTTCATCGCCGATGATATTTATACAGCCGGTCTCAGTCAATGTCACCTGGAATTATTGGAACAGTTTCAAGTGCGGGCGAATTTAGTGGTGCCCATCCTTCTCTCTTATTGCTCCGCTAATGTACTCTGGGGTTTGCTCATCGCCCATCATTGCGGGGAGTCACCCCGTCAGTGGAAAGAAGCCGATACTCAACTGTTAAGCGAGTTAGCGGTACAATCCGCCATCGCCATCCAACAGGCGAAACTTTATCAAGATTTACAGAACCTCAATAGCACTCTAGAGAGGCAGGTACAGGAGCGTACTAGCGCCCTGGCAGCGAACGAGCGCAAATTCCGGGCAATTTTTAATAACGCGATTGTCCTTACCGCCGTGTTAGACCTCGACGGTGAATTACTCGAGATCAATCAAACCGCATTAACTTTCAAGGGATTAAAATTAGAGCAAGTGATCGGCTTACCTTTCCCTGAAACACCCTGGTGGGATATTTCCCGAACAGTGCGCGACGATCTCAGGGATAAGATCGCTCAAGCCGCAGCAGGTAAATCGCTCCGTTACGAGATAGAGGTACTCGATGCAAGAAAAGAAATAGTTCCCCTAGATTTTTCCCTGCGTCCTTTAAGAGATGAATTCGGGCAGATACTAATGGTAATCGCGGAAGGGCGGGATATTAGGGTCACAAAACAGAATGAGGCAACGCTGAGGTTTCAAGCCCAAATTCTAGATCAGATTAGCGATGGTGTCATCTCTACCGATGCCCGGGGGATAATCTGTAGCTGGAACCAGGGGGCAGAAAAGTTATACGGTTATAAGGCGGAAGAAACTCTAGGTCAGAGCGTGTCGATCATCTTCGACGAGCCTGCCGACTTAGAGACTCTCTTGTTAAACCCATTATTAGAGAAGGGAAGTCACGAGGTAGAATTGCGGGCGCGTTCCAAAACTGGACACCTCATATATGTGAGTTTGCGCCTCTCAACCATGCTCGATGAGCGGGGAGAAATTGCCTGGCTGATCGGTTGCGCCAACGACATCACCCAACGCAAACAGGCGGAAGTGGCCCTACGTAACAGTGAAGCTGCTTTGAGGCGGAGCGAAGAATTTAACCGTCTGGCGGTAGAAGCCAGCCGTATAGGAACTTGGGATCTCATTTTACCCGCCAAAACCTGTATCATCTCTTCTGGGATGGCTAGCTTAATGGGCTATTCCTCTGAGCAGACGAAAGTATCTATGGAACAGTGGCAAGGCTCGATAATCCCCGAAGATGTACCGGTGTTCAAAGCAGCCATAAAGCGAACGATCGAAAGCAACGATCCCTTTAATGTGGAATTCAGGATTAAACTCCCAGACAAGAGCATCCGCTGGCTCTATTCACGCGGCGGGCTGAGTCGGAATGAGTTCGGTCAACCGGTTCGCATCAGGGGGGCTTCCATAGATATTAGCGACAGGAAAGAACTGGAAGCAGCCCGTCAGAAAGCAGAGGTGGAACTACAAAAATTAAATCAAGAACTGGAGGGGATAGTCGAAAAGCGCACCGCTCAATTACAGAGGCTGTCGGAAAAATTATCTCTGGCATTAAAATCGGGAGCGATCGGTTGTTGGGATTGGGATATCAAGAGTAATAATCTGATCTGGGACGATCGGATGTACGAAATGTTCGGTTTTGAAAACCCTGTTTCCCCGGAGCTACTTTATGACGTTTGGCTTAACTCTATTCATCCCGATGATCGCGGCGTGGTAGTCACTTTGAGAGAGCAAGTCCTCCCTGGATACATCGATTATGATGAAGTTTTCCGCGTCCTGCAACCAGACGGAGAGATCCGCTTCATTCAGGCTTACGGGATGGTGATACGCGATGCTAAAGGTAATCCCCTAAGCATGATCGGTATTAATTTCGATATTAGCGCTCGCAAACGAGCCGAGTTAGCCCTGCGTCAGAGCGAGGAATTCAAACAGCGCCTTTTGGAGAGCAGTAGCGACTGTATTATAGTCCTCGATCGTCAAGGTAGACTGATATATATTAACGAAGGTGGTAAACAGTTGATGCAGATCGATAAGATAGAAAACTATCTTGATAAGAAATGGTCGGCCATCTATCCGCCAGAGGGAGCGGCAGAGGTAGAAGAAGCGATATTTCTAGCTTTAAGAGGACAGCCGAACCGTTTTCAAAACTCCTGCCCGACAGTCAAAGGTATTCCCAAATGGTGGGATATAGCGGTGAGTCCCATCTTCGATGAAGAGGGCGAAGTTTATCAGATCCTGTTCGTATCCAGAGACGTTACCAATAATAAACGTTATGAAGCGCAACTGCATAAAACCAATGAAGAACTCGCTCGGGCTACCCGTCTCAAGGATGAATTCTTAGCCAATATGAGCCACGAACTAAGAACCCCCCTAAACGCTATTTTAGGTTTGTCAGAGGCGTTACAAGAGGACATCCTCGGCCCTCTCAACGAACGACAACGTAAATCGATCAACACGATCGAGGAGAGCGGCAAACATCTCCTCGAATTGATCAACGATATTCTCGACCTAGCGAAAATCTCTTCGGGCAAGATGGAACTCAATCTATCTGCCGTGCCTGTAGAAAATCTCTGTAATTCTAGTTTACTGATGGTGAGACAACAAGCACTTCAGAAAGGGGTAAACTTGGATAGTGATATTCTCCTGGGACTACCCTCGATCATCGTCGATGAGAGGCAGATACGGCAGGTGCTGATTAATCTGCTCACCAACGCCATCAAATTTACTGCGGAGGGTGGACAGGTTAACCTCAGGGTAGGGGTTAGGGAAAATGGCACATGGCAAGGCTCGGTTAAGCCTCCCGATAAACTGAAAAACAGCTCATCACCCCTGATCTTACTTCAGGTTGCCGATACGGGAATCGGCATAAAACCAGAAGACCAGCAAAAACTATTTCAGCCATTCGTGCAGATAGATAGTAGTTTAAACCGTCAGCAAAGTGGCACGGGGCTGGGTTTAGCTCTGGTGAAACGAATTATCGAATTACACGAGGGAGAGGTGATAGTAGAAAGCCAGGCTGGACAAGGTAGTATCTTTACCGTAATTCTACCTTATAAGCCATCTCTCCTATCCCGCCCCTCCCCGAAAGCGAACACTTCAAACTCGACACCGCCAGCAGTTATCGATCGCTCTTGCCAAGGGCCCGTCATTCTTCTGGCGGAGGATAATGAAGCTAACATCGCCACTTTCAGTAATTACTTGATAGCGCAGAACTATACTTTAGTAGTCGCCAGAAACGGAAAAGATGCGGTGAAGATGGCGAAATCCCGAGAGCCAGATCTGATTATCATGGATGTTCAGATGCCGGAAATGAACGGCTTAGAGGCTATCAAGCAGATCCGTTCTGATTCTCGTTTCGCCTCCATCCCCATTATCGTCCTTTCAGCCCTCGTCATGCCAGGCGATCGTGAGCGCTGTTTGAACAATGGAGCTAACGAATTCCTCAGCAAGCCGATCCGATTGAAAAATCTATTAGAGGTGATCGAGCGCACCTTTAAGAACATGGGAGGAGAAAGTAGGGGGTAGGCGAAAGATTCACGCCTGTAGAAAATCCTAGCGGGGGATTATGTTGAAGATGTTATCGTTTGCGGACTTATAAGATATTTATCTGAGCTTTGCAGCGGCTCGCTCTCTAGAATATTGGTTTTTCTACACTCATATCTTAAAATTATAAGATACAAAAAATATCCGTAATTATACTAAGACTATAATTGTTAATTTTTTCCTTAAAATACTTACCCTTTAACTTATAACACTTTTCAAATCAATGAGGTACGGGGAGGAACGGAATTAGGAATTAGGGGCTAGGAATTAGGCGATTAACCCAACTCCCAACTCCGGTCCTCCCAACTCCGGTCCTCCCATCCCACCGCCTAATATGTACTTCACCGATACGAAAATTGCTCTAATATAGCCCACCGGATATTAAAGGGGGAGACGATTATCACCATCAAAGATCTAATTGTAGGGAGGCTAACTAAAAAATAATTAAAAAACATAACTAATCCGAGTGTTAAAAATATGTTGTATCCTATAGATAGTTTCTAAAAATTTATATATTTACTTTTTGTCTGGGACTAAAGTACTGATAATTTATCCTGTAAAAGATGTTGTCTATTCTTGTTATTGATGACGAACCCTATAATTTTGATGTAATCGAAAATTTTTTAACCCATGAAGATTACCAATTACATTACGTTGCTAGCGGTCAAGAAGCCATTTCTCAGTTAGATGTGTTCAAGCCCGATCTGATTTTGCTCGATGTTATGATGCCGGGCATGGATGGAATTGTCACCTGTCAGAAAATCAAGGCTCTACCTAAATGGCAGGCAGTGCCGATCATCGCAGTTACCGCATTAGCGACGAAAGAATCCCTGGCTCGATGTTTAAGCGCCGGTGCCGATGACTTTATCAGCAAACCAGTCAACCGTCTCGAATTAAGGGCGAGGGTGCGATCGATGTTGAGAATCCGTCAACAGTATTTAGAACTGGCAAACTTTAACACCAAGCTAGAGACGATGGTTCAGCAGAGAACAGCACGATTAAGAACGATGATCTTTCAGGATGGTTTAACTAATTTACCGAGTCGCGCATTTCTATTACATAAGTTGGCTACGGCTATACGCCTCGGTAATTTTTCTTTCGCTTTAATTTATCTCGATTGCGATCAGTTTAAATTGATCAACGGTTCATTCGGTCACGAGGTGGGCGATAAGTTACTATCTGCGGTAGCGCAGCGTTTACAACAGCATTTACGCCCGGGGGATTTACTCGCTCGGGTGGGGGAAGATGAGTTCTGTTTTTTATATCGGGGGATAGACGTTAAAAATAGTTTAGACTCTTTTATAGAAGAGTTACAGGACTGTTTTACCGTACCTTTTTCGATCGCCAATCGGGATATTTTTTTAACAGTCTCCATAGGAGCGACTTTAGGAGATAAAAATTATCGCAAAGCGGAAGAACCTTTACAGGATGCAGATACGGCTATGTATCAGGCTAAGTCTCGCGGCAGGGGGAGTTATCAGCTTTTCGACCGTCAAATACATTTAGATATATTGAACCGCCTCACATTAGAGAACGATCTACAAAGAGCTTTAGAGGAAAAGGAATTTATTACTTATTATCAACCGATCGTCAATCTGGTAACTGGTAATATAGTAGGTTTCGAGGCCCTGATCCGCTGGCAACATCCGACACGGGGTTTAGTTTCTCCGGCAGAATTCATCCCTTGTCTGGAAACCACCGGGGCGATCGTACCCGTCGGTATGATGGTACTGAAGCAGGCCTGCGAGCAACTCTGGCTCTGGCAAAAGCAAGGCTGGACTCATTTAACCATGAGCGTTAATCTCTCCTTACGCCAGTTCTCTTGTTCTACTTTAGTAAGCGATATAAAACAAATACTGCGAGAAACCGACATCAATCCAGCTAATCTGAAACTAGAAATAACTGAGAGTATGTTGATGGAAAATAAAGAAACCGTAATCTCGATAACCCAAGAGTTACAAAAGGAGCTAATTCAGATTTCTATCGATGATTTCGGGACGGGATATTCTTCTTTAGGTTCTCTAGAATCTCTGCCAGTGAATAATTTAAAGATCGATCGTTCTTTCGTTATTAAGGTGGGTAATCAAAAAGGAGGGCATCACGTTTTAGATACGATCGTCGCCCTGAGTCATCGTCTAGGTTTATTAGTGATCGCCGAGGGGGTAGAAACGAGCGAACAGATGGAGTGGTTGCAAAAAATTGGCTGTCAGTTCGCGCAGGGTTATTTATTTTCTCCCCCTTTACCGGCGGCCGAGATAGAATCAAACTTTCTTAAGAAAGAACAACCTCTAGCCGAAAGGAATAAAAGTTAGTAATTGCCATTTTTTATATTCTAAAATTTTATTAACCGCTCTATTTTAGGAGATAAAAACGATGGCTACAGGGATGATGATCGATGGCAAATGGACGAATGAAACCTATAAACTCGATGAGAAGGGGCGTTTTATGCGTACTCCTACCACTTTCCGGAATCGTGTCGCCGCCGATGGTAGTACAGAATTTATCCCGGAGTTCGATCGGTATCATCTATACGTCTCCTATGCTTGCCCCTGGGCCCACCGTACTTTAATAATGCGGTCTTTGAAGGGTTTGGAAAAAGCCATTTCTATTTCGGTAGTTAGCCCTTTAATGTTAAATGAAGGCTGGAATTTTGAACCGTTTCCAGGGATGATACCCGATAGTATTAATAATGTTACCTACTTGCGAGATATTTACTTCAAAGCCGATAATAAATACACCGGTAGGGTGACGGTGCCGATCCTCTGGGATAAAAAAACGGGGACGATAGTTAATAATGAATCCCGTGAGATCATCCGGATGTTAGACCACGAATTTAACGACTTTGCCGAAAATAAAACCGATTATTGTCCCGAACATCTGCGAGAAACTATAGATCGAACGATCGATAAAATTTATCAGCCCATTAACAATGGAGTCTATCGGGCCGGGTTCGCCCGCTCTCAATCCGCTTACGAGGAAGCGGTAAAAGAAGTATTTGAGGCTCTCGACGCTTGGAACGAAGTCCTAAGCCATCAAAATTATATTTGTGGAGAAGAACTGACGGAGGCGGATATATGTTTATTCACCACCCTGTTAAGATTCGACCCGGTTTATTACGTATTTTTTAAATGCAATATCCGCCACCTTTGGGATTACGAATACTTACAAGCTTATTTAAAAAACATCTACGACCACGGCAATATTAAAGACACCTGTAATCTCGAACATATTAAACACCATTACTATAGAAGTCACCCGCAAATCAATCCCAGTGGAATCGTACCCGTCGGGCCCATCTTTAATTTATGAAACCCGGAAAAGTTTATCTTTTAGGTGCCGGTATCGGGCCGGTAGATTTCTTGACCGTAGGAGCCAGTAAAATCCTCTCTCAAGCCGAGGTATTAATCTATGATGCTTTGGTGGACGAGCAACTTTTAAGTCTGGTGTCTCCTCATTGCCTACGGATATACGTGGGTAAGAGGGGAGGTGTACCCAGTACCCCGCAAGAGTTGATCGATAAACTCATAGTCAGTCACTGCCGGGAAGGTAGAACTGTGGTTAGGCTGAAAAGCGGTGATCCTGGTGTGTTTGGGCGTGTATACCCGGAAATGCGGGCTTTAGACGAGGCAAATTGTGATTACGAGTTGGTGCCAGGGGTATCCTCCGCCCTCGCTGCTCCTTTACTCACAGGGATTCCTTTGACGGAGAAGGATATAAGTAGGGGTTTTACCGTTATTACTGCTCACGAACCAGAATTATTAGATTGGGAAACTCTGGCTAAGATGGATACCCTGGTGATTCTCATGGGAGGACAATCATTATCGATAATAGTCGATCGCTTAAAATATTACGGGCGCAATGGGGGAGAGTCGATCGCTATCATCCGTCATTGTGGTCGTCCCCAGCAAGAGGTATGGAGAGGTACATTAGAGGATATAGTGGAAAAGACCGCTCAAATTTCCCTATCTCCCTGCGTCATCGTCATCGGTCAAGTTGTGAGTTTATGCCCTCCGGATTACCCCTCGAAAAATACACCATCATAGTCACTCGGGCTGCGGAGCAATCGAGTCAGTTTACATCTCTACTACAAGAACAGGGAGCGAAGGTAATAGAGTTACCGGCTCTGGAAATTCAACCCCCTTCGAGTTGGCAACCTTTAGATAGGGCGATTAGGGAGATTGATTCTTTTGACTGGCTGGTGCTAACTTCCGCTAACGGTGTCTCTGCTTTTCACGAGCGACTGAGAGAAGTCGGGAAAAGCTTTCAAAGTTTGAAAATAGCGGTGGTGGGCAAGAAAACGGCGGCGACTTTACACAGGTACGGGCTGAAACCGGATTTCATCCCCCCCGATTATATAGCCGATGCTTTAGTGAGTAATTTTCCCGGTGCGATCGAGGGGAAGAGAATCCTTTTTCCCCGGGTGGAAACGGGCGGGAGGGAGGTATTAGTCAAAGAATTGACGAGCCGGGGGGCGGAAGTGGTAGAAGTTCCAGCCTATGAATCGGGATGTCCGAAGAGGATTAACCCGGATGCTTGGGCGGCGTTGCAGGGAAAAGAGGTGGATATTATCACCTTCGCCTCTTCCAAAACCGTACATAATTTTTTTACTTTACTGCGGCGAGAAGACCCGGAGTTTATATTAACGGGAGTGGCGATAGGATCGATCGGCCCTCAAACTTCTAAAACCTGTTACGAGTTATTCGGGCGCGTTGATATAGAAGCGCCCGAATATACCCTAGAAGGACTTACGCAAGCTATTATCGATTGGGCGAGCCAGTAAACTATGATTCAAAAATTATCTAAGGCTAACTGCCCCTGATAATTTTTTGCCCCGATTCCCAAATGTTGATAAGCCAAATCCGTCGCCACCCTACCCCGAGAAGTGCGATTGAGAAAACCTATCTGTAAAAGATACGGTTCATAGACATCTTCGATCGTCTTACTATCCTCTCCCGTAGCAGCAGCGATCGATTCTATCCCCACAGGGCCGCCTTTAAACTGTCGGATGATAGTACCTAGTACCAGTCTATCCGTCCAATCTAAACCCATCTTATCGACGTTCAACTTATCGAGAGCAGAATCGGCTATACCGCGGGTTATTATCTCCCCGCCCTTAACCTGCATATAATCACGCACCCTCTTTAAAAGCCGATTGGCGATTCTCGGCGTACCCCGCGATCGTTTGGCGATTTCCTCACAGCCCTCCGCGTCGATATTGACATTGATAATCTTCGCCGTCCGGAAGATAATCCGGCTCAATTCCTCCGGAGTGTAAAAACGTAATCTCTGAATAATCCCGAATCGATCGCGCAAAGGAGATGTAAGCGCTCCTACCTTAGTGGTAGCTCCGATTAAAGTAAATTTCGGGAGGGAAATACTGCGAATCTTGGCGCTTTGTCCTTTGCCGATCGTAACATCGAGCCGGTAATCCTCCATCGCTGGATAGAGTAACTCCTCTGTCATACGATTGAGCCGGTGTATCTCATCGATGAAGAGAATATCCCCCGGTTGTAAACTTATCAATAGACCAGTGATGTCCCTGGGACGCTCTAAAGCCGGAGCGGCGGTAATTTTACACTTAACCCCCATCTCTGCTGCGAGAATTAAAGACATGGTGGTTTTTCCCAACCCGGGGGGGCCGTATAATAACAGATGGTCTAACGCTTCTCCTCTGGCTTTGGCTGCGGCGATGGTGATTTTGAGCGTGTCTTTCAAGTCTTCCTGTCCGATATAATCATCAAGGGATTGCGGACGGATCGAGTCTTCCGCGCTTTCTGTTTCCGCTTCGACCCGTTTGGCATCTAAAATGTTTTCGGCCTGAGAGTCGTCTTGATCTGGAGTGGAGGAGTTCGATCGATTGAGTGCCATTATGATAGTGAGTGTCGGTATATGTTAGCGAAACGGATTCTACCCTGTTTGGACGTTAAGGGCGGCAGAGTTGTTAAGGGTGTCAATTTCGTCAATCTTCAGGATGCGGGCGATCCCGTAGAGCTGGCTCGTGTTTATAACGAGGCGGGGGCTGACGAGTTGGTGTTTTTAGATATTACCGCCACCCATGAAGATCGGGACACCATTATAGATGTAGTCTATCGCACGGCGGAACAGGTTTTTATTCCTTTGACGGTGGGCGGTGGTATTCAATCCTTAGAAAATATTAAAAATTTGTTAAGAGCCGGAGCGGATAAGGTGAGTCTCAATTCGGCGGCGGTGAGAAATCCAGATTTAATAGATGCGGCGGCTGATCGCTTCGGTAAACAATGTATCGTCGTGGCTATCGACGCGAGAAGGCGTAATAATCCCGATAACCCCGGTTGGGATGTGTACGTCAGGGGGGGTAGGGAGAATACAGGACTCGATGCGATCGCCTGGGCGCTGGAGGTGGAAAAGCGGGGCGCGGGTGAGCTATTGGTAACTAGCATGGACGCGGACGGTACTCAGGCTGGCTACGATTTGGAATTGACGAGAACGATCGCTGAATTGGTAGAAATACCCGTGATCGCTTCTGGGGGGGCCGGTAACTGTCACCATATCTACGAGGCTCTCACCGAGGGCAGAGCCGAAGCCGCTTTACTAGCATCGCTCCTACACTACGGACAGTTGACGATCTCTGAAGTCAAGCAATATTTAAAAACTCATGGGGTGGGAATTAGACAAATCTATTAGTTTTGTTAAACGATGTAATTAAGTTTACTGACTCTGTTGGGCAAACTCTTTTACAATCGTCGATTGTGCCTAAATAAATAATCTTCCCGCTTCATAAATATATATTAGAATAGAGAAAAGTTAACAAATTTTAAAATATGTTGATACCGATTCTCATATTTGACGTGGCCTTAGTTGCCTGGTCATTACATCTGATGCAGGAAGCGTTTAAGAGTCAGGAGTTTTCCCTGATGCTGGCTGGCACTTTGGTGGCTCTGGCGGCAGCGGCGATGATGGTGGTCTATTTCCTCATGGGTAACTGTCTGACCTATCTAACCCAAATCCCTTATCATGTTTAAGACAAGAAAATTTTTAACCATTTGCTATTGACAAATAAAAATTTATAATATATAGTTAAAAATGGTCTTAAATCTAAGGGGTTATAGCTCAGTTGGTAGAGCACTTCAATGGCATTGAAGGGGTCAGCGGTTCGAATCCGCTTAGCTCCATATGAATAGCACATTAGTATTATAAGAAAGCAGAGAAATTAGTAAGCCTTAGCTTAAAAATTAACACTAGCTTAATATCTAACTTTGGTGAAGGGAAGGTGTAACATTTAAGATATTTTCATAGATAAATACTTTTTTGGGAGGGACAAACTAGCATGAGCGGTTTTATAGGAATTCTAATTTCCCTGTTAATAACGGCTATTAGTTTAATCATAGTGTCTAAACTGCCTACGGGTGTAGAAATAGATACATTTAACAAAGCCTTGTTCTCCGCTTTAGTTTTCGGGCTTCTCAACGCTTTCTTAAGGCCGATCGTTAGCTTCTTCGCCTTCCCGATTACCTTTCTTACATTTGGTTTATTCGCCCTGGTGATTAACGCCATTATGTTCGGTCTAGCGGCCAAACTAGTAGAAGGATTCCGGTTAAGATGGGGAGTAATGAGCGCTTTTATCGGCTCGATCGCTCTCGGTATCGTTAACTCCATAATTTACTATTTTCTCGGTAAATTTTAATGTCCTTGCCGGTAGTCTATCACCCCGATTATGTAACTCTTCTCCCCGATGGACACCGGTTCCCTATGCCCAAATTCAGGCTACTGCGCGACCTTTTAATCAAAGACGGGATAACCGATGAAAGCAGTATTTACGCCCCTGAAATCGCCTCTTTTGAAAGCCTTAGTTTAGTTCACACAAGAGAATATGTAGAGGCTTTCTGTGAAGGTACATTAGAGCCGAAAGCCCAAAGGAGAATCGGCCTACCTTGGAGCGAGGGTTTAGTAAAGCGCACCTGTACAGCTCTCGGCGGCTCGATCTTAACCGCAAAATTAGCACTACAACACGGTATAGCGTGTAATACAGCGGGAGGTACACATCACGCCTTTCCTAACTATGGTTCGGGATTTTGTATCTTTAACGATTTAGCCGTAGTTTCTAGAGTATTACAGAAACTGGGTTTAGCCAGAAAAATCCTCATCATCGATCTAGATGTGCATCAAGGAGATGGTACCGCCTTTATCTTCGCATCGGAGCCGGATGTATTCACCTTTTCCATGCATTGTGAGGCGAACTTTCCCGGGACGAAACAGAAAAGCGATTTAGACGTATCTTTACCCGTAGGCCTCGACGATGACGGTTACTTACAAATATTAGCCTCTTATTTACCAGATTTACTCACGGGCACAAAACCAGATTTAATATTGTACGATGCCGGAGTCGATCCCCATGTGGACGATCGCTTGGGTAAATTATGCCTCACCAACACCGGATTATATCGTCGGGAAATGATGGTATTAAGTACTTGTCTGGCGGAGGGTTATCCCGTCGCGGGAGTAATCGGCGGCGGTTACGGCGATGATATTAATGCTCTGGTATACCGGCACTCCCTGCTCCATCGAGCCGCTCGAGAAGTTTTCTTTAAAACCATTTAAGCCTGCTTACCGCCGATTCTCTCTCTACCATAAAAACCACATAGATGAACATCCGAGCTGTTAACTTTGATTAAAATCAATACATTTAATATTTTTGGGAAATAATTTAGCGCACCGCCTAGTAACAGCTAATAAAGAATATTTTTGAGAAATAGTAAAAGCTATTCATTTCTTATTATTTTCTTAAACTTATAACATTTTCGTCCGGCTAAATAATTGCTATGATTTGGTTAATTATCAAGTATTTAGCCGAATAAATAAAACATGGAGAACTTATTACTCGATACCATCGGTGGATTAATGAAGGGAAATACCCTTTCCACTCTAACTACTTTAATCGGTGCGGGCAGCGAAGACGCGACCAAAAAAGGAATCGTTACCGGTTCCTCCGCTTTGATGTCCTCCTTAGCTCAAATCGCTTCTACTACTCCCGGTGCCCTCGGTCTTCAACAGTTAATGTCCGGTATCGACCCCGGTATTATTGATAATGTAGCGGGTTATTTACAAAATCCCGCCGCCGCCAAAGGTGCTGAGTTACTACAGCATTTTTTAGGCGGAAACACCAGCGACGTTATTACTAAAATCGCTAAAGCTAGCGGATTGGGCGGTGATGCCACAAGCCGCCTCTTACCTATCCTGACTCCTTTAGTGATTGGTGCGGCGAATAAGGTAATTAAAGGCCAAGGTTTGGGCGCGGCTGATTTGGGTAAGTTCTTTAATGACCAGTCTGGTTTTATGAAAACCTTATCCCCCGGGTTAATGGGCTTTTTAGAGCGTATTGATGCGAATGACGATGGTAACGTCATCGATGATATTGGCCGCGTGGTCGATCGCATCTTCGGCGGCAAGAAATAATATTTATATCTCAAGAGATATTGCCTTGGGAAAATTAATCTAAGGATAGATGAGGATGGTAAAGTAATATTAAGGTTATCTCTAATTTCATCCTCATCCTATCTCAATGCCAACAATCTCTCGTATCCGCCCCGTAATTCGTCTCCCATCCCTGCAAATATTCACCGATACCATCACCTCCCCCGTACTTATCGTAGCGATCAAACCTAGTCTTACAAGCCGTTTTTATCGAAAAAATTTTTAGTTAAATTAAAATTATTTGTATTAATATATATTAATACAAATATTGAGAATTAAATAATTTCGGATTCGTCAGAGTATAAAAAACTATTTTTATTAAGTAGAGTGGTCGATTTGTAATAATTATCAAGGGTAAATTTGTTCATGGATTCTCCTGAAATAACAACGGCAGAGGCGCAGATAAGCAGATGGGTTGAGCAAATGACGGATTTTACCCGCCAACTTCATTATTTTAACGAGATGGAGGAGGTATTAAAATTTACAGTTGAGAAGATACATAATATATTTAATTACGATCGTATTCTTATTTATAATTACGTTCAGGATGGAATAATAGCGCAAATTACGAATAATGGAATCACCCCGATTAAAGAGTTATCCCTCGGCTCGATCTTCACTTCTCAAGGGTGGGAAAAATACAGACGGGGAGAGATTATCAAAGTAGAAAATGTTAACAACAACCGCATTGACGAAGATTACCTGACGGAATTAGAAACTCCGGGCGTACAAGCTAAGCTAGTTGTACCGATTATCACCGATGTTACTGAGATTAATTGTTTCTGGGGGCTAATAATCGTTCATCAATGCCTTTTCTCGCATCAATGGCAGGAATTAGAAATACAAGTTCTGAAAAATATTGCGATTCAGTTAGGTATAGTATTACCAAAAATATACCTGCAAGAGAGTGATTATACGAGTGGATATAGTTTTTGTAATATAGTACCGCTATTTAATGATGAAGAACTGTATCTATCTCTGATTAAAACGATGACGGAGGGGATAGTTTTTCACGATCGGGAAGGACGGATAATTAATTGTAATGGGAGCGCCGAAAAGATACTAGGACTCACCAGAGATGAAATTATGGGACGCACATCTTTAGATCCGCATTGGCGGGCGATTTATGAAGATGGTACTCCTTTTGTAGGGGAAAATCACCCCGCGATGTTGAGTTTAAAAACTGGTAATCCCCAAACCGATGTGATCATGGGAGTACATAAACCAGATGGAGATTTTGTCTGGATTTCTATTAACTCGCAACCCTTATTAGCTCATGGTAGCGATCTCCCCTACGGTGTAGTTGTATCGTTTCAGGATATTACAGAAAAGAAATCTCTAGAATTAGCGTTACAGCAAAGTGAAGCTTTATTCAGAGGGATTTTTGAACAGGCGAGTACGGGGATTACCATAGTTACGGAGACGGGTAAATTTTTTAAGGTGAATCAAAAATTTATGGAAATGGTGGGTTATAGCGAAGAAGAGTTACAGGGATTAACATTCATGGATATTACCCATCCCGAGGATAGGGGAATAAGTGAAGAGTATTACGAGCAAATTATGTCAGCGGAGAAATCTGGCATCTCTATCGAGAAGCGTTATCTCCATAAACAGGGTTCGATCGTTTGGGTTAGCTTAACTCTTTCCCCTGTGTACGATCAACGGGGAAATTTACAATATGGCTTAGGGGTTTCCATGAATATTTCTGAACGGAAAAAATTGGAAGAATCGCTTCAATATAGAAATGAAAAAGAAAGATTGATGTATGAAATAAGTCAAAATATTCGTCAATCTTTAGCCTTGCAAGAAATTTTACAAACAACAGTCAGTCAGGTGCGAGATTTTTTAAATACCGATCGAGTAATTATTTATCAATTCAATGATGATAATAGCGGTATTGTCGTGGCAGAATCATGTTTATCTCAGTCGCTATCCTTACTAAATATAGAATTAGATGATCGCTATTTCAAGAAAACTAAACAAATAGAAAATGAACAATATAAAATTATTAATGTTAGAGATATTTATCGGGCGAATTATAGTCAATCATGTTTGGCTTTATTGCAAGCTTTAGAAGTAAGAGCATTATTGATAGTTCCCATAGTCATCGATAGGAGGGTTTGGGGTTTATTAATCGCCCATCACTGTCGCGGTATCCGTCATTGGGAAAGCATAGAAGAAGAGTTGCTGAGTCAATTATCCAATCAATTAAGCATTGCTATCAAGCAATCCGAACTTCACGAAGAAATCAAAAATTTAGCCCTTCTCGACGGGTTGACGGAAATTAATAATCGTTACTGTTTCGAGCGTAATCTACAAATCGAGTGGGAGCGTTTAATGAGGGGGAATCGACCCCTATCTCTGATTCTATGCGATCTTGACTTTTTCAAACAGTATAACGATACCTACGGGCACACCCTGGGGGATGAATGCTTGAAGAAAGTAGCTAAAGCCATCCGTCGAGCCGCTAAACGCTCTAGCGATTTAGTATTCCGCTACGGAGGTGAAGAATTCGTGCTACTCCTACCTAATACATCGTCTGAAGATGTGATAACGGTGGTCAATAGATTAAGGGATGAAATTTATTCTCTGAGAATCGAGCATCGAGCATCGAGGGTTTCTTCTCATGTAACTCTAAGTATGGGAGTTGCCACTATGATACCCAATCCCCACGCTCAACCTCTGGATCTGATCAATCAGGCTGATAGGGCGCTCTATCAAGCCAAAAATTCGGGACGCGATCGCTATTTTATCTACCAGAATTCGATCGAGTCAAGTTTTCCAGGTAGGTCATTTAAGAGCGAAATTTAAAAGCGGCCCGGTAATCCAGTTTAAACCCACATTCAATTGATGTTTTAAGGTGGGTAAACGATAGAGATAAACCAGACGACGGGTTAGATAAGCCAAACTGCCTCCTAACTGAATGCCAGCGCTCGTAATCGCGGCATCATCAACTCCTAAAGTTAACATTTCCCCTAGAGGTTGATAGCGGAAAGCTAATCGGGGTTTATCCCTTAAGCCAGCCCATATATTCCAAGCGCAGTAATCGGCCTGTTGAATAGCTACTTGAGCTGTAGAGGGGATGGTTTTGCCGTTTTCATCCTGACAGTCGGCAATATCACCCACTACATAGATATTAGGCCGATCGATCGCCTGTAGGTATTCATTGACGGTTAACAAATTTCTCGCCCCGTGTTTGAGAGGTAAATCTTTGATCAAATCGGATACGATCGGACTAACGGCCCAGAGAACTATATCTACCGGAATATTATCTACCTGCCCCTTATAATTGAGGGACATACTATCGGTTGTAATTTCTTCTACCGTCGTTTCTAAATCGAGCCAAACCTTGCGTTTTTCTAAAGCTTTCTCTGCGGTTTGTCGATTAAATTTAGGAGAATTAGCCAGTATGGTATCAGTTTTTTCTATCAACCGGATACGCCCCTTTTCTCCCAATCTATCTGCCACCTTACAGGCTAATTCTACACCACTGTAACCCCCTCCGATTACAGCAACCCGGATTTTTTCCCTCTGGGAGTTTTCTAATTCCCGTAGACGGGTATTGAGACGGTAGGCATCCTCTAAAGTGCGAAAAGGGATAGCGTATTCTGGGGCACCAGTGACAAAATGTAGGGAAGATTTCCCGCCCATAGCGATTACTAACCGGTCAAAATTTATAGATTCATGATTGTCGAGACTAACGGAGGAAGAATCTACATCGATGCCTGTAACTGTGCCTTGAAGGAAACGGATATTAGTGTTAGTCAGTAACTCGGAAAAAGGAGGGGCGACTTCCCATGACTGCATTTCCTCAGTGACTAATTCGTATAATAGAGGGGAGAAAAGAAAGCGATCGTTCTTATCGATTAAAATGATTTCGGGTTGAGAGCCGTTATCCCAAGATAATTGACTCAGACGTAGAGCAGTATATAGACCACCAAAACCGCCCCCGAGGATACAAATTCGTGCCACAGTTTCAGTCATAGCCGGTGAGTGGAAATTACTCTTACCATTCTACACCGGTGGGTTTGGGGGTGCCGATTCCTAGTATACTGATGCTGTATCGAGTGATAAATTATATGTCCTAATCTCCTTTTCCTCTCCACCACGATCGTCTTAAGTTTGTTTCCATAGTATTTCTCGACCGAAGAAGCATGAAAATCGCAATTTTGTCTCAAGATGCTTCTCTGTATTCCACCAAAAGGCTGAAGGAGGCAGGAGAAGCGAGAGGGCATGAAATGCGGGTGATTAATTACCTGCGCTGTTATATGAATATTACCTCCCATAAACCGAGCGTAGTTTACAACGGCAAAACCTTAGAAAGTTTCGATGCTATCATTCCCAGAATAGCCGCGTCGAAAACCTTCTACGGCACTGCGGTAGTGAGACAGTTTGAAGTGATGGGAGTATTCAGTAGTAATGAATCCCAGGCAATTTCTCGCTCCCGGGATAAGTTGCGTTGTCTGCAGATATTGGCGCGGGAGGGGATAGGTTTACCTGTGACGGGATTCGCCCACGCCACCCAAGATATTGACGGTTTAATCGAAACCGTCGGGGGTGCGCCGGTGGTAATTAAACTTTTGGAAGGCACCCAAGGCATAGGGGTAGTATTGGCGGAAACCCATCAGGCGGCGAAATCGGTTATCGAGGCTTTCCGACAGTTGGAAGCGAATATTCTAGTACAGGAGTTTATTAAAGAGGCAGACGGGGCGGATATACGCTGTTTCGTCGTTGATGGCAAAGTAATCGCCGCGATGAAGCGTCAGGGGGCGGAGGGGGATTTTCGCTCTAACCTCCATCGCGGCGGTAAGGCTCATAAGGTAAAGTTGACACCAGAGGAGCGCAGCACCGCCTTAAGAGCGGCAAAAGCGATGGGTTTACGGGTAGCGGGCGTGGATTTATTGCGCTCGAATCACGGCCCCGTAGTTATTGAGGTGAATTCTTCCCCAGGGTTAGAAGGAATTGAAGCCGCGACAGGCGTGGATGTAGCGGCTAAGATTATCGATTTCGTAGAAAAAAACGCTATCTTAGGAGTAACGCGCGATCGTAATCAGTTCTAACTAGAGGTTATCGGCAAGAGAGTGGAGCATGGTGTAGAAATCGCCGGAGAGATGATAACTTCCGGGAAAAGGAAACGCTTAGATATTCCCGTCGGACATTTAGCCACCCAAACCCCGATTAATCTCCCGGTTATCGTGGTTAACGGTCAAAGTGCTGGGCCGAAATTGTGGTTAAGCGCGGCGATTCACGGCGATGAGATTAACGGTGTAGAGATTATCCGGCAGGTATTGGCCCGGGTGCGGACTAAATACCTGAAAGGGACGATTATCGCTGTGCCGGTGGTGAATGTTTTCGGCTTTATCGAACAATCCCGCTATCTGCCCGATCGAAGAGACTTAAATCGTTCTTTTCCTGGCTCGCCTAACGGGTCACTAGCTTCTAGATTAGCACACCTGTTTATGGAAGAAGTGGTCAAACATAGTACTCATGGTATCGATCTTCATACAGCGGGTCTACCCCGGATAAATATGCCCCAAATACGCGCCAATCTCGATGATGAATCGACTCACGATTTCGCTAAAGCTTTCGGCGCTCCCTTATTGATCCATTCTTCCCATCGTGACGGCTCTTTACGTCAGGCGGCTAGTAGTAAGGGTATCCCTGTTTTATTGTACGAGGGGGGCGAGGCTTTACGCTTCGACGCTTCGGCAATTCAAATCGGCGTTGAGGGAATTTTTCGCGCCATGGCCTATTTACAGATGTATCCCTATACATCTAGTTTGCTCGATCGTAATTCTTTGGAGATACAGGAAACCACCTGGGTGAGAGCCAGTCGCGGCGGAGTCGTACATTTAGGAGTATCTTTAGGAGAGAGGGTGAGGAAACGGCAATCTCTCGGTATGATTACCGATGCTTTCGGTGAAGATAGGATGAAAATTTCCTGCCCCGCCGATGGTATGGTTATAGGCCACGTACAGAATCCCCTGGTTAATCAGGGCGATGCTATCATCCACATAGCTAAATTCAATCTTACTCGCTAAAGATAATTTAATAGTTCTTTTTCATCGAGAAAATTATATTCATAAACCAGATAGCTATAGGCGATAGTATCGACAGGTGTTCTAAATTCCCGCCACCATCGGAAATAATTGGGGCTGGTAGTGATGCCTACTAATTGATTAGCTTCTATAATTAACCATTTAATCTTATCTTCGCCGACTTTTAGAATTTTATCACCCCTTTTAATTACCATCTTGCCCGATTCAACTCTACATAAAGCGGAGTCGGTATGTTGTTTCATAAACTCTTGTAGATATATCCGGTTCTGCCCCCAATCTAAATTTGAGTCGGCGAGAATCTTGTAACTTTTTGTCCGATTAGTTACCAATTCGTTAAAGTAAGAGATGTAATGGGGAAAGTAAGAGAGATTAGATATTAATAAGTAGATACAGAGACAAACGACGAAAATTTTATAACGGGGGCGATGACTATACCAGTAAATCACGCTTCGACTCCCTAGGACTATAAGAAAGGGGAAAGTCATTAATATATAGCGAATACCTAACTGGGCGTTCATCGAACTGAAAGTAATAAAGTATGTGAGGACAGGAATGATTAAAAAAGCCTCCTTATGCCAAAAATTAACCTGTTTTCGGGAAATCAATAAGCTTAATAAAGCTAGTGCGATAAAAATTTGTAAAGATAGGGGAACTTTATACAGAAAAGCAATTAAATAATAATCCCAGAAACCAACAGATTTACCATCCTTAAATCCTATTTCGCCTAGACGATAGGAAGAACCACTACCGAATCCTGATTCTTGTTTTGACTTACCCATATCCATACCTTGTAAATAAGCATAAGGTAGAGGTACGGGCAGGGATTTTAGAATCGGGTTCGTCTGTAATCGAGTAAATGCTTGACTGAGAAATCTATACTCTTTTAAAGGTGTAAAACTTTTCTCGAAGGCAAAGCCTATATTAATAATCAATATAGTGACAAGGACTAAAGTAAATACATATATGCTTACTTTTTTAGCGACATCGAATAGTAGATATTTAATATTCTTAAGGTTTACATTTCCCCTAAAAGGGATTAAAAAAATAACGAATAATATTAAATATATGGGAATTAAATAAATAGCCGTAAATCGACAAATTTGGGCTAGGGCAAAAGTGACGCTACTTAAAATAGCTTTAGACCAACTTCTATTGTTTAAATATTGCCAGAAATAATAAACGGCGATAAATATAGAAGCCGTACTCCACAAATCTTGAGTAACTAAGCGGGAATGAGCGATGATATTCGGTTCGAGAATATATAAGCATACAGCTAAAAACGCGGCGGGTAAACCATAAAGCTCTCGTGACCATATAAATACATAGATGGCTAATACCATAGATATAAAAATGGTAGCCATTTTGCCTAAAAAAACTACGTTTGAACCCGTAATAGATTCGGGAACGGAAATAATATTAGGGAAGAGTTTATGTAAATTCATGCCAGTGAAAGTATTAAGCGCCATAGCGGGCATGACATTACGCTGATATACATCTTTGTCTCCCCACTCGGCCGCTTTACCCGTCAAAGCCGCGTAGCCTGCATGATAGTGATAATCTTCGTCATAGGTTAAGCTTTCCCGCAAGGGTAACAGTAAACTTCCCATATTCAAGCCCAGAAAAATTATCAAGAGGGCGATTAACACCGATAGTTGCTTAAGGCTGAGATTGAGAAATTTCATGAGACTCTAGGGGAAATTGAGAAACTAATTCAGGAAAACTTATCCCCGCCAATTGTCGTAGTAAATATAATCCAGCGACGGAGTTACCTTGAGCGTCGAGAGGGGGGCTATAGCAGGCGAAGCCGAAAGCAGGCTGCCCGCCCGCCCCTCTTTCGGGGATAATAGATAAAATAGCTCCACTAACTCCTGATTTAGTGGCATAACCTAGAGATTCAGCTAAACTGGCCGAAGCTTCATAAAGTCCACAACCTTTCATAATTTCTAGGACAAGATTACTCGCTTGCGAGCCGGATTGAATTAATAGAAGACCCAGATGAAGTAAATCCGTAATGGTGCCAGATAGACAACAAATATGATTATAGGTTTCTAGCACTGTTTCTGGATCATTTAAGCGGTTATGCAACGTTAACTCTCTGACTAAATCTCGATTTTTAAGGTTGGGTAAAGACTCTACCGATCGTAATACATTCAGGTCAAGAAAGAGATTAGTTTCAGCCATCTGGTTCAACCATTGACGCAAATTTTCGCAACGCTGGCTAGGAGTGTCGCCGGGAAGTAAATCAGTCAATAGTAAAGCACCGCTGTTAATCATGGGATTGCGGGGAAAGCCCTTGTCTTCCCGTAGTTGCTCTAAAGAATTGAAGGCATAAGGGGAGGGGGTTTGACCAACTTTTGAAGGGATTATTTCCAAGTTAGATTCGGAGAGCAAATAAAACAGCAAAAAAGGTTTGACCACACTCATCAACGGAAAAGTTAAATTTTTATCGCCGAAGCTATATATACGGGATCTAGAGTCGGCTATAGCCACACATATCTCATTCTTTCTTTTAGTATCACTTAATATAGGGATATATTGAGGTAGTTGTCCACTAGAAGCTAATCGACGGGCCTCGGCAAACCACAAGGGCAAATTCATAGGACAATGGAAATCATTCTATCTTTAGTTGTGTAAAGTATGTTATCGGTAAAAGAAGCCGAATCGATCGTTTTTAATTTGATCGCACCCTTAGAAGAAGCCGAAAATATTAGTTTAGAGAGCGCCCATAAAAGAATTTTAGCGAGATCGATCGCTTCCGAGCACGATTTTCCCTATTGGGATAATTCGGCTATGGATGGTTACGCAGTCAGGTACGAGGATGTGCAAACCCCTACCCGTCTGGAGATAGTCGAAGATATTCCCGCAGGTAAAGCGCCTCAAAAAGTTATCGGCACCGGGCAGGCGGCGAGGATTTTCACCGGGGGTATGATGCCAGAGGGGGCGGATACGATCGTTATTCAGGAGAATAGTATTCGAGATAATAACTTCGTTTCTATCCTCACACCTCCTCAAAATCTGGGGCAATTCGTCCGTAAACGGGGGGTATATTATGGAGCTGGTACACCTTTATTAAATCCCGGTACCGTCATTAACGCTCCCGAGATGGCGATTCTGGCGACGGCACAGGTAACTAACGTGAGGGTCTATCGTCGTCCAAGGGTAGGAATTTTCTCTACCGGTGACGAGTTAATCAACCCTTATGATACGTTAGGTCTGGGGCAGATAGTGGATTCTAACAGCTATGCACTTAGGGCATTCGTGGAGACTGTCGGGGCTGTATCTGTGCCTTTGGGAATTGTAGGCGATCGACCGGAGTATTTACAAGCGGTAGTCAATAGGGCGATTAATTCCTGTGAAGTGGTGTTATCTACTGGCGGGGTTTCCGTGGGGGATTACGATTATGTAGAGGATACGCTACGAGAATTAGGGGGTATCATTCATATCAATAGTGTGGCGATACAACCGGGTAAACCTTTAACGGTGGCCCAGTTTCCCAACGGCTGTATTTATTTCGGCATCCCCGGTAATCCGGTTTCCGCCCTTGTCTGTTGCTGGCGTTTTGTCGAACCGGCTTTGAGGAAATTATCTGGCTTGCGGGGAGATTACGGCCCGAGATTCGTCACCGCCAAGACTTTAAATGATTTAAACTCTAAAGGGCAGAGAGAAACTTATTTATGGGGCAATTTAGAATTAATAGAAAATGAGTTTTGTTTTCGGTTAGCCGGGGGGGTGCATCATTCCGCCAATTTAATTAATCTGGCCGGTACTAATGCTCTGGCGGTGCTGGAGGTGGGTTGTACTGGAGTTTCTAGGGGTGACAGTGTTAGGGTTATGTTAGTGCCTTGATGTGTAAACCCTAGGAGAGAGGGCGCGGAGAATGGATATAGATAGTTTCAAGCGAGAAGCTAGTGATAAACATACTACGCCGGCAAGATTAGAGGAATTAGCGCTCATTCCTTTCTAGATATTATCAGTCTCCTTATTGGTCCGAGAGATTTGCGATCGCTCAAAACCCCAATACTGACGAAGGAATCCGCCGACAGCTCGCAGAAGACTCGAATAAAATCGTCCGTGTTGCCGCCGGAGACAACCTAAAAACGATGGCATGAGAAGAAAAGTAAGGGATTTAACAATCGAGAGTATTTAACTTTTCCCAAGGAGTGATCTGGCTATTATAATCGTGCCACTCCCGATATTTTAATTTCACGTAGGACTTAACGAAATCCCTTCCGAGAGCCTGAGAAAATATCTCACTCTTCTCCAGGTTCTTCAAAGCATCCAATAGATTAGATGGCAAATATTTAGCCATCCCCGAGGCTAGAGGATCGGTGTAGGTGTTATTATCTAAACGCTTACCCGGATCTCTTTTCTCCTTAATCCCATCTATCCCCGCCGCGATTAAACCCGCCTGTAATAAATAGGGATTAGCCGCACCATCGGCGAGACGCAACTCGAAACGCCCGGGGTCGGGAATACGGATGGTGTGAGTGCGATTATTACCGCTATAACTAATAGTATTGGGCGACCAAGTCGCTCCAGAAAGCGTTACGGGGGCGTTGATGCGTTTATAGGAATTAATCGTCGGATTGGTAAAAGCGCAGAGGGCAGAGGCGGAATTTAATACGCCGCCGATAAAATGGTAAGCGAGTCCCGATAAACCTAATTCCCCTTCCCCATCGTAGAAAAGATTCGTCTTTCCTGCTAAATCCCACACCGAGAGATGGGTGTGACAACCGTTACCCGTAAGACTGGAGAAGGGCTTAGGCATAAATGTGGCTCTGAAACCGTGTTTTTCGGCGATCGATTTCACCATATATTTAAAAAAGGCGTGGCGATCGGCCGTTACCAGCGCATCAGCATAAGTCCAGTTCATCTCGAATTGACCGTTTGCGTCCTCGTGATCGTTCTGATAGGCTTCCCAACCCAGAGACAGCATCCCGTCACAAATTTCGCTAATCACGTCGAAACGTCGCATCAAGGCTTGTTGGTCGTAACAGGGTTTACTCTGACTATCATAAGGATCGGATAATCTCTCACCGTCAGCAGATAGGAGAAAATACTCGCACTCTACCCCTGTTTTCGGACGATACCCGAGGGCTTCCGCGTCTTTTAAAACCCTTTTCAGTACGAGGCGGGGGGTTTGTGCGAGCGCCTCCCCCTCCACACTGTAGAGATCGGCGGGCATCCAAGCCACCTCAGGCCGCCAGGGAAGTTGAAAAAGACTATCCGGATCAGGTTTAGCTAGAACATCTGGATCGGCGGGAGTCATATCGAGCCAGGCGGCAAAACCGGCAAAGCCCGCCCCACTATTCGCCATTGTATCGATACTGGCGGCGGGAACCAGTTTAGAACGCTGTACCCCGAACAGATCGGTAAAGGAGATGAGGAAATAGCGAATACCTTTTTCACTGGCTAGGGCGGAGAGTTGCATAAGAGTTACTGAAAGAGTAGTTTTTGAATATTTTTGCGGATGAAATTCTCATCTTCTGGGTTGTCGTAGGGATTACCTGCCCGATGTCCCCAAATAGAGGGAATTTCTCGATAGGTAGCGTTAGGGATCAAGTTTGCTTCCGCCTGACAGTCGGCGGGAGTAAAGTATAAATCCGTGCTAGATGTCATGACTAAAGTTTTCGCTTTTATGGATTTGAGGGCCCGCTCGTAGTCTCCCCTGTAGGTGAGGTTATCGCTCACGTCGCAGCGTAGCCAAGTGTCGATCATGCTCAGTAGATTATGGGGATCGCGTTTACTATAATTAGCCAGCCAGAATCGAGTTAGATAATCCTCTAGAGTCTGATAACCTAATTTTTTATAGATTGCCTCTTTATAAAAAGGTTGAGAAGCAGCCCAACTCGCATAAATATGGGCGAAAGCTTTTAAACCCTTTTCTGGCTTGCCTTTAAATTCACTCCCCGTCCAACTCGGATCGGCGGTGAGAGCGTGACGGAGACTGAGGAGGAATATACGATTATGATCGGTAGTTTTAGCTGTTCCGCAGATGGCGGCTATGCGTTCTACTCGCTCGGGATATAGGGCAGCCCAATGATAGGCTTGTTGGGCACCCATCGACCAACCATAAACCAGGGCCAGGCGATCGATCTTGAATACTTCCCGTAATAATCGTTCCTGGGCGATTACATTATCGACATGGGTAAACCAAAAACCTTCTTCAGCTAGCTTGCATTCCGGGGTATTGCTGGGGGAACTGGATAAACCGTTACCGAACATATTGGGGATGATGATAAACCAGCGCCTGGTATCTAAAATCGCGTCTTCTCCGATGAGCCATTCTATATCCCGATGTTGGGCGCCGTAGGAGGTGGGATAGAGAATGACGTTAGAGCGATCGTCTTTTAATTTGCCGTAGGTTTGGTAAACTAGGTCTGCGAAGGGTAACTTTTGCCCGCATTGTAGTTCAAAGTTTTTTAAAATAAAGCATTCAGGATTCATGGACGTAGCGAAGAGATTATTTTTCGATTAACTTCAATATATCCCTCGTCTAGGTGAATTAAGTGGCAACATAGTACATCGTGAGCTAATGGCAGGGCGTGAAAGGGGATGGAGGGGTAGAGATGATGCTCGGCGTGGTAGGGCATATTCCACATCAAAAAGCGCAACGGCCATATCGTGTAAGTAGTACGGGTATTGGTGAGATAGTTATCGTCGTTACTACATCCGGTATGTTCTGACAGTAGGATAATTCTCAAAATCGGTTGCCCCGCCGCCAGAGGTATGAGCCAGTAAAGGAAAAACCAGGGTTGACCGACGCTGGCTGAAATAGCTATCCCCGTTAGATAAACTAATAATTGTAAGCGCACCGATCGGATTACTTCTTCCCGCGCCGATTCGGAAATATAGGGCAGTTCTGGCAATGTGCCCGTAGCAGACTGAAAATGAAAGCGTAGTTTTCCCATCCACCAGTTAAATCCTATTACTTCTAAAAAATATTCCTTTATATTTGTCGGTTTCGGGTCTTCTAATTCTGGATCTTTATCTTGTAACTGAGTGTAACGGTGATGCCACTTGTGATAGCGACTATAGAAGGTGCTGTTATAAAAAGAGAGAACTCCTGCTATCCAACCCACCACATCATTGAGCCTTTTATTGGCGAAGGCTGTGCGGTGGACGCATTCGTGCATCGTGGCAAACATGGAAGCAAAACTGAAACCGTAGATGACGAGAAAGGGTAGGGCGAGGGGCCAATGAGTGAGGTTAGTCGCCCATAAATACCCGCTTGTAACCATAATAGTTAAATGGCCCAGAAGCTGAAGGATTCCTGAACGATTATCGCGCCGGTTGAGGGCGTTTAATTGCTCTACTGAGAGTAACTGATTACCAGGTTTAAGTGTAGTGGTCATGGGAAGATTTTGAAAATCGGCAGACAGATAATCTTACAAAAAATATCTGTCTTTAAGTTGTATCAAAATTTGCCACCTGATGAAAGCTTTGTCTGTTCTACTACTTTAGATATATATGGTACAGAATAATAATCCCTTAGCTTTTCAACGGGAATAATTTAGATTTAACGCCTAACCATTAAAACGCCACAATAACCAAGCTCCTAAAATAAGCCCCATGAAATTAGGTATCCAGGCCGCTAAAAATGGTGTTAATATCCCTATCAATCCTAAACTACCGATAAGAAAACTCAGCAGATAATACAAGAAAACGATCAATACGCTCAAACCTAGACTAGTTCCTCTATTCATTTGTTGAGGTAGGGAGCCGAAAGCGGAGCCGATCAAACCGAATATTAAACAGACAAACGGGAAAGAAATTTTTTGTTGAATTCTCACTGCAAACATTTTCTCTTTTTTCGTATCACCGCTGAGCTGTAACAGCTTGAGATATTCCATTGCTTGTACTATATTCATTTCATAGGGATCTCGTGCTTGACTGGCGAACTCAAATACCTCCTTTGGCAGAGGGAAGGTTTTATGCTTGAAAGGGATAGCTTCTGAATAAGAAGAATCCGGAGGTGATAATAAATATAGAGTACCGTCGAAGAAATCCCATATATTTCGCTCGGCATTCCAGGAAGCGGAATCCGAAATCACTATTTCTCTCAGTTCTTGTTTCAGCCATGTGAGGATAGTTAAAGACTTCATTCGTTTCCCATCGAATTCCCGGGCGTAGAATAAATTCTTTAAAATGCGCTCCGTCCGGCCGTCGGCTAAAGTGGTGGTTTCATAGTTGGGATAGAAAATATCCTGGTTCTGCCAGAAATTCTGTTGATGAGCGATCGATTTCACTAAGATGCCCGTCGCGCGAAAGTTAGCCGCCGGTACTACTAATTCGTTAAAAACAAAGGTAATCCCCGTGACGATGAGACTGATGGCTAAAGCAGGAATCACCAGACGATAAAGGCTGATCCCACAACTGCGAAAGGCGATAATTTCACTGTCGTTGCTAAAACGTCCGTAGGCGAGCAGAGTTGATAATAAAATCCCCACCGGTAAAGCGTAAGAAACAAACTCCGGTACTTTTAATAAAAGTATTTCTAGAGCATCTCGGATAGGCAGGTTAGAATCGACGATCTTGTTAGCTAAGTCGGAAAGATTGCCTATGGCTACACCCAAAGAGGCAAATAATCCTACGCTAAACAAGAAGGGGGGGAGGATCTGACTTACTATGTATCTATCTAGTAGAAACATACCATATCTCCCCATTGCCCACTTTTTATTTAGAGATTTTATCTTTTCCACACTCATCACTACTAACAGGCTCTATCTTTATATCATGCCCCGCAAATCACGAAATTTGTTCCCATTTTCTTCAGATTTGCTCTATATAACTCGCTAGATAGAGTGCTTAGATTGCTGCAGATTTTTTTTATACCCCCAAGGGAATTCGAATCCCTGTCGCCTCCGTGAAAGGGAGGTGTCCTAGGCCACTAGACGATGGGGGCTTGGACTTGTTTTTCACACGTTTCTAACTATAACCCGTTTTTCAGGAATAGTCAAGTAAATTTTCTAAGAAATTTTTATTCTGACCTGTGCCAATTGCAAAACTGTCATAAGATAGATTACTGGCGATCTGAAATCGGCTATATTAAGGGTGTGTGAGGAGAGAATAGTAATAGAAAAACCTTCGGGGTCGAAACACGGCAAGACTCCCGGAGGTTTTTCATTGAAAGCAAAAAAAAACAGCCCCTCCAACGGGAAAAAATAAAAATAGTCTGACAATCTGGGAGTTTTTTGGAAAAAAAGTAGAGAAAAATAGTTAAATAGAATACACTAAATATAGATAATCTCGATTTCGTTATCTTTGTAAGTTGCAACACAAGCAACGCTCATAATCATTTAGTTGTAAGAAAAATTGGACGGTCTGCCCTGTGGTTTCATCAATTTCTAAGCCTAGTATCCCATTAACTACCGTTCCCGGGCGCTGTACAGGTGCTTATGCTTTAATTGACAGCCTCAAGCGTCACGGCGTTCAGCATATTTTCGGTTATCCCGGTGGAGCAATATTACCTATCTACGACGAACTGCACCGTGCAGAAGCAAGAGGGGATATTAAACACATATTAGTAAGGCACGAACAAGCGGCGGCTCACGCGGCCGATGGCTATGCCAGAGCTACCGGGAAAGTAGGTGTATGTTTCGGGACATCGGGGCCCGGTGCGACAAACCTTGTAACTGGGATAGCTAACGCTCATATGGATTCGATCCCGATGGTTGTAATCACGGGGCAGGTGAGCCGGGCGGCAATAGGCTCCGATGCTTTCCAAGAAACGGACATTTACGGGATAACCTTACCTATAGTCAAGCACTCCTACGTAGCCCGCCACGCATCTGAAGTGTCACGGATCATCGCCGAAGCTTTTCATATCGCTAGTACGGGCAGACCAGGGCCAGTTCTAGTGGACATACCGAAAGATGTAGGACAAGAAGAATGCGATTACGTTCCCGTAGAACCAGGCAAGGTGAAACTACACGGTTATCGTCCTACGGTTAAGGGAAATCCCCGTCAGATTAACGCAGCAGTACAACTGCTCGAACAATCTCAAAGACCTTTGTTATATGTGGGAGGGGGTGCGATCGCATCTAACGCCCACAATCAAATTCAAGAACTGGCGGAACGTTTCCAGATACCCGTCACTACAACCTTAATGGGTATCGGCGCTTTCGATGAACACCATCCCCTATCCGTTGGAATGTTGGGAATGCACGGTACGGCTTACGCTAACTTCGCCGTCTGCGAGTGCGATTTACTGATCGCCGTAGGCGCGAGATTCGATGATAGAGTAACCGGAAAACTCGATGAATTCGCCTCTAGAGCTAAAGTAATTCATATAGACATCGATCCCGCCGAAGTGGGCAAGAACCGCGCCCCAGAAGTCCCCATCGTCGGCGATGTACGTCAGGTATTGGAACAACTTCTACACCGGGTGAGAGAGTTAGATTATCCCGCTACAACTGGGAGAACAATCCCCTGGTTAGAAAGGATCGATCGCTGGCGGCATGATTATCCTCTGATCGTACCCTATCCCGAAAACACTATCTCCCCCCAAGAAGTAATCGTAGAAGTGGGCAGACAGGCGCCTCACGCCTATTACACAACCGATGTCGGTCAACATCAAATGTGGGCGGCTCAATTCTTGAAAAACGGCCCCCGACGTTGGATTTCTAGCGCAGGGCTCGGGACGATGGGTTTTGGCTTACCCGCCGCTATGGGGGCAAAAGTTGCCGTACCAGATGAAGAAGTTATTTGTATCAGCGGCGACTCTAGTTTTCAGATGACCTTACAGGAGTTAGGTACTTTGGCTCAGTACGGCATAAACGTTAAGACGGTTATTGTTAATAACGGTTGGCAGGGTATGGTCAGACAGTGGCAACAGGCTTTTTATGGGGAACGCTATTCCTCCTCTAATATGGAAGTGGGGGCACCTAACTTTGAAATGTTAGCTCAAGCTTATAACGTCAAAGGTATAACAGTGTGTGAGCGCGATCAGTTAGCCGATAAAATAGCCGAGATGTTGAGTCATCAAGGCCCCGTAGTAATGAACGTATTCGTTACCAAAGATGAAAACTGTTATCCTATGGTCGCTCCTGGTCAAAGCAATTCCCAGATGATAGGTTTGCCCAAGCCCCGCCCTAATCTAGGAGCGGAAAATCTTAACTGTCCCAATTGCGGCGCAGTTAACGCTGTAGATAATAAATTCTGTCCCGAATGTGGCACTAAACTATAATTTATCGATATAGTTTTTACAACTTAACTCGACATGACTGGCCCTTGTTTCCCTACAAGGGTTTTTTCTACCTTATATAAGGTAGCGATATTACTGAACTCTAACCATAATGAGACAAGAAACTTATCAGAATAGTATTCTCGTAGTTGATGACAGGGCCGATAATCTGCGTTTATTGTCCGCAATGCTATCGAATCAGGGCTATTTAGTACGTAAAGCTCTCAGCGGACAGATGGCTTTGAAAACCATAGATACTCTTCCACCAGATTTAATCCTGTTAGACATTAATATGTTAAATATGAATGGGTATGAAGTTTGTCAGATATTGAAAGCTAATAATAAAACGAAAGATATTCCTATTATTTTTATCAGTGCTATTAATGATGTCAATGATAAAGTAAGAGCGTTTAAAATGGGTGGAGTTGATTATATTACTAAACCATTTCAAGCCGAAGAAGTAATAGCGAGGATAGAAAATCAATTAATTATCTGTAGACATAAGAGGCAGTTAGAAAAAGAAATTAAAGAAAAAGAAAAAGCAGAAGAAGCCTTACATTTATATCTTCATGCCGTATCGCATGATTTAAGAAATCCCGTTATTTCTATGTCTATTATTTTAAATAATTTAAAAAATAAATCTCAAAAAGATTTAGAAAATATTCCTGTACCTTTATCTTTAATAGAACAAATGAGGGAAAGTTGTGATAGGCAGTTACACTTAATTAATTCTTTAATAGAAACTAGACAGAATGAAATATGGGGTATCTCACTAAATATTAAATATTTCTCCCTCTATGAATTAGCTCAAAAAATTAGTAAAGAATGGGAATGGCAATTTAAAAAGCATGAAGCTAATTTAATTAATAAAATCTCCGATAAGCTACCGAATATTAACGGTGATTACTATCAAATATTGAGAGTGTGGGAAAACCTATTAGCCAATGCTATCAAATATAATTCACGGGGAGTAAACATAACTTTAGATGCAGAGTTAGTAACTGCCGACCGCGTATGTTGTAGTGTAAGCGATGATGGCATCGGTATAAGTCAAGAGCAATCTAAATATTTATTTCAGCGCTATCAAAAAGCAAAAGGTGGCTCGGATGGATTGAGCTTAGGTTTAGGGCTATATCTTTGCCGACAGATCGTTAATGCTCACGGGGGAGAGATAGGGGTAGAGAGTAACCCCTATCAAGGTTCACGTTTTTGGTTTACCCTGCCAACGAATTAATATGGCGTTGAAAATTTAGCTTACAAAAATATTTTCGTAAGTTAAATTTAACCCCGTATTTAAAGTAGCCAGTTGTAAAGGGGGCGTTATTCCCGAACCATCTTTATCGTATAAAAGATTACCCGTAAAGGAGTTGTAAATAAATCGTTGAGAGGATGAAGTAGCCGCGCTTCCTATAAAAAATTGCTCCGATAATAAAGTACCCCTGATTAAACCCCCTTCAAAAGAAGAACCCCTAACAAATATGAGGTCGTCAGTAGGATTAAAATCTCTAATAGTGTCTAAACCTTCATTAGGAGCCTGATAATCGAATATATCAGCTCCGCTACCGCCTATGAGAAGATCTTTACCGGAGCCTCCCGCAATGACTCCTGTACGATTATTACTCGTAATAACGTCATTTCCATTAGTAGAAATAGGAGAACGTGTTCCATCATCGTTAATTATCGTACCCGAAACCGCCGAGGGAGTTCCTATATCATAGCCAGAACCACGATTTAGAACTAGAGAGACGGTTTCGTTGCCCTCAACAATATTCTCGTTAATAGGTTTAATAACCACTCTAGCGGTAGTTGAACCGGGGTTAAAAGTTACGGTGCCAGTAGTGCCCGTAAAAGTCGCCGCCTCCGTAAGCGTATAATCATTATTTAGAGTAGCGCTACCAGCCACACTAAAATTAACCGTTAGTGGAGTATTTATAAAACTATTCCGGGTGAAAGTATAGACAAAAGCCTCAGCACTATTTTCTGTTATACCGCTCCAGTTGACATTAAGGGCGATCGGATTAGGTAGGGCAACCACAGAAACTTTATCCAACGCGGGGCCGTAAAACCTGTTAGCACTTTGATTGGAAAGACTGTAAAACTCTAATGTAGTAGTGGTGGAGTTGGCGGTAAAGACCCAAGATTTGTCTTCCCATCCCATATCGCTCAAGCTATAGCCTGTAGTATCAAAAGAAAAATTAGAGGATTGGTTTGCCGCTGATACGGCTAGTTGTTTAACTGGTGAGCCACCTAAGGGATTACCGGCAATGGAGAAATTAACTCTGTATCTTTTTCCGATAACCGTGTTAAAAGTTTGAGCGATACCGCCTACTCCAGGTGAACCATTGAGGTCGAGGCTCCGCCCCCCATCGGCTGCTTGCCAATATCTGCCATTATAGTCGATCTGACCTCTCGTTACCGTCCATCCCGTTATAGCCGATGAACCAGCGTCTGGAGAGATAAGACCTACGCCCTGATTCGGATTGGCCCCCGTTTCAAAACTGCCGTTAACGATTAAATTAACGCCATCGTTATCGATAATATTCAAAATGGCAGTATTTGTGGTTCCCACGGTAGCCCCGCCCGTAGGCTCGGTTAAAGTTAAATTAACCGTTTCATCTTCCTCTACTCTTACATCATTAATTATGGGGATAGTTATCGGTATTGATGTGGGCAGAAATCCTGAAGCCGTTGTCGCCCCAAAAATTGTTCCGTTGTTGGCATTAGGGGTTATATCCCTCGCCGTATCTTGATTGGTGTTATTGAAGTTATAGTAGTCTACTAATCCGTTCTCAAAACCGTTCAATTGTCTCGGTAAATTCGCTTGGATTTGCGCTTGAGTTCTAGCCAGGTTCCAGATACGGAAATCATCAACCTTGCCGTTAAAATAAGCATCTTGGCTCCAGTTACTACGGCCTATGTACCGATTCGTGCGGTTGACATTCAGAACCGGGGCAACCAAGCCAGAAGCTTTTACTTCTCCATCCCAATAAATAGAAGCATCCCCGGTTCCATTAATAACCGCCGCCACATGAACCCATCGATTTTCTGGAAATTTTTCTAAAGTAGTAATCTTTCCAAGAGAGGAGCCTGTATAGTTAGCTAAACTCATTTTCCCAGAGTTCGCTTCATAGTAGAGAGTTAGGTTATCGCTCCCTGCCCCATTGCCAAAATCAAATATTCTACTTATTAAATTGCCATCGACATTATCCGCAAACACCCAAGCTTCTACCGTTAGTGGGCCTGCGGATCTAGTAGCAGGCAAGCTCACATAATCATCGACTCCATCGAAATCTAAACCGTTGCCTCCTCGATTAAAACTGATGTTGATAGGAGTACTATTATAATCACTAGACGCGAGAGCTGTACCATTAGTTAAAACTAGTCTTACTGAAAAGTTATTAGCGCTGTCTCCGGTTCTCCTAACCATTACTTGTTGAACAAATGTGCCATCTTCTCTCACGGTAAAATTAGATGAGCTAAATTCTACAAAGGGCAGGGGGTTATTGTTTACTATTCTAGAAGTTCTTTTGGCAGTTAAATTATTATTTTTTTCAGGGTTGAAAGTTAGTGAATTGTTAATTAAGAATAGATTTACAGTCATCTGGTATAGCCAATTTCTACTGGTTAAGGGTTAAAATAAGTACTATTTGGGTTAGTACATTTGATAAGGACGATTTTACACGAATTATAGTTTCAAAAGAAGATAATTCATTATTCGCACTTTGCTTTAACTTCAAATTTTATTCCAAACTATAGGATTCATATTTTTGGAATTATCCAAAAATATGTTAGGTTAGTTGCGGCTAAACAGTACGATATTTATTACTTCTAAGAAATTAAATTGGCGGAAGATTGATAAAATGTTATATCTTCTTCCCTCTATAGTCAACCCTATCCAGGGAAAACTCAAACTCGTATTTCCATAGCAAAAAGTTAATGTCATCACTTGTAGATAGTAGATCTCTAACCGCAGAAAACTTTCCCGAAAAAATCCTCCATCGACAAAAAATGCTGATCAAGCGTGGATTTAAGACAAGAGAGAAGAGAGTAAGGCTTTATAGACTGGGGGCTAATTCCCC
Organism: uncultured bacterium; assembly: GCA_964623815.1. GTDB lineage: Bacteria > Cyanobacteriota > Cyanobacteriia > Cyanobacteriales > Microcystaceae > Chroococcopsis. The sequence goes on from CAZUVR010000008.1 coordinate 105,081, forward strand.
TCACGAATCACTCCTCATTTCGCACTACTATTATGAGTAGTGCGTGAATTTTGCTCAGAGAATTCCCTCTACGAGGACATCCATCATCTCCTAAGCTTGTTTAATAGCGTTCTCATCAATTAAAACATCTACAGCACAAAGGTTTTAAAAAACACCAATTTTTTTTTATCAAAAGGGTTGACAAAGCTAGGATAGTTAGATACATTGGTAAATGC
>CAZUVR010000009.1:0-103513 GCA_964623815.1 uncultured bacterium
TTCAGGTTACTAGCCCCCTTTTTTTCCTTCCACTCTTATCCCGAACTCAGGTTATTTAGTAAATCTCTCTAACAGCAGGCTCTTTAATAATAAGAAGTCGAGTCAAGGAAGAGGTTAGCCGAATTTTTTCCGGAATTTGCCTAGCTGGTACTGATAATATATTGAGTCACTTAATCAGTATTGATAGTTATGTCGAACGAGATGTTAGTAATTTTTCCCTACTTGTATCAAGGTACTTGGGTTTTCGATGATGAAGCAGTAGGGTTAGAAAAAGAGCCTTTCGTTCAGGGTATTCCCGAGATGATCAATATTTTAGTCCGGGATATTCCCGATGCCGCAAAAGGCTTCAAACTCCTATTCTCCGCTAATCCTTTCCCGGGCTACGTCGCTAAATTAGATTGGCTCAGGGAAGAGTACGGGGGCAATTGGTATAAGTGGGAAGCCGAAGGGCTAGAGGGCTGGTTATGCCCTGCCCTATTTCGATACTTCCAGTCTGCTCCTACTGAAATCTACTGTCAGGCCCAACCTAAAAAATAATTTAAACAGAGAACTGGGGGGGAATTTTATTAACCGGGTTCAAGCTTTCTAGAGCTGTTGCCAGGGCGATTAAAGTGATCTCATCCCCCGGTTTTCCCACTAATTGCACACCTGTCGGTAAACCCGAATCATCGAAGCCGGTGGGAATAGCGATCGCTGGTAATCCCGTCGCGTTAGCCAGAGGAGACGGAGCAATCCACCGAATAATATTATTTGCCGTCTCCTGGGGGGATAAATCTTCCCACTGGCCGACTTTTATGGGGGGAGCCATTAACACCGGTAATACTAACACATCAACTTGCGCGAACAGGGCGACTATGGAACGGGAAATAACGTGCATCCCTCGGGTAGCCTGTAGATAATCCCCCGCCGTACCGGATTCCCGCGCCATCCATTGATTCACCGGGCCTAATAACTCTAGGGGTATCCCGGCAGCAGCAGCCCCCGCCTGCCAGATACGTGTAAAGGGAGCGATGAGAGCTTCGATTTCTAAACTCACCTCATTGATAGCGTGCCCGATTCCCTGTAACGCGAAGACTACCTTCTCTACCTCCTTATGTTGGTACGATTGACCGAAGGGGTTGAAAGTAGAGGTAAAACCGATTTTTAAAGGGGATAATTTTAATTTCGTCGCTTCTAAAAACGAGATGGAAGGATCGGGCAACCAATAAGGATCACCGGTCACGTAACCGGAGATAACATCTAAGAAAGCCGCGTTATCGGCTACGGTACGCGATAGCATCCCCTGAGTGGCTATACCGCTTTGATACTCTCCTACGGGCGCGTTAGATACCCTGCCCCTCGCCGGTTTGATACCTACTAAGCCGCTACAGTTGGCGGGAATCCGGATCGAACCGCCCCCATCGGAACCATGAGCGATCGCACATAAACCCGCAGCCACCGCCGTCGCCGAACCCCCGCTAGACCCTCCCGATGTATGATCCGTATGCCAGGGGTTGCGAGTGGGTGAAAACCCGGGCGGTTCGGTATAGGGAAAAGAACCTAATTGAGATGTGGCGGTTTTGCCCAGGATGATACAGCCGGCGGCTTTTAGTTTAAAAACGATCGCCTCATCGTATTGAGCTATATTTTGTCTTAAAGGTGCGACTCCGTAACTGACGGGAAGCCCTGCAACCGCGTGTAAATCCTTGACTCCTACCGGTATGCCGAAAAAGGGGGGTAATTCCTTCGTGTCCGTAACCTTGGCTAATTGTTCGGTTTTGGCGGTAGCATCGGCTAGGGCGGTTTCTTCTGCTACGAAGACAAAGCTGCCTAATTCTTTGTCAAAGCGATCGATCCTCTCTAAATATAATCGAGTCAATTCTAAAGGAGAGATGGTTTTACTTTTGATCAACGCCGCTAACTCTAAAGCCGATTTAAACGCTAACTCTTGAGTCATAAAATAATAGTTAATTTTTAACTAAATTAAAAAACTGTTAACTAGACCGGCAGGGAATTAATTCCCTGCCTCATAGCAGAAGTCGGTTTAAACCGACTTCTGCTATGAGACCGTGATTTTAATCACGGTTGGCTTCGTGTAGGTTACTTGCAGATTAAATATACCATAAGAGGACTCTCTGATTCTGTTCAAATCTGTGCCTGCTGACGTTGATAAAGTGACCAATATAAACCTTTTTTGCTCAATAGTTCTAAATGAGTACCTTGCTCCATCAAAACACCTTTTTCTAACACTAAGATCAAGTCTGCCTGTTGTAAGGGTTCAAAACGATGGGCGATCATAAACATGGTGCGGGCATTCCTGAACTTCTGCAAATTGCTTAAAACTTGTTGCTCAGTTTCGCTATCTAAGCCCGTAGTAGCTTCATCTAAAATCAAAATCGGTGCCGCAGAGAGGAACAGTCTTGCTAAAGTTATCCTCTGCCTCTGCCCCCCGGATAGGGCTACACCCCTTTCACCCACTTTCGTATCATAACCATAGGGTAGCTCGGAGATGAAATCGTGAGCCGCCGCTAAACGAGCTGCTTCGACAATTTTCTCATCCGGTATATCGGGATTATTCAGAGAAATATTTTCCAATATAGAACCATTAAATAAATAATCCTCCTGTAACACTACGCTAATCTGTTGACGCAAAGAAACCAGATCGGCGCTATTAATATCGAAATCATCGATTAAAATCCGCCCCGAACTGATAGGATATAAACGCTGAATTAGCTTAGATAAGGTACTTTTTCCCGAACCGCTACGCCCGACGATACCGACAAACATACCCTGTTTAACTTTAAAAGAAATTCCTTTTAAAATCGGCTCTTGTTCAGGATTGTAGTGGAAAAATACTTGCTCGAATACCACTTCACCCCGCAGGCGAGGTAAGACTAAACCCGTTCCTGGTTCCGCTTCTGGAGCTACATTTAAAATATCACCGATTCTATCTACAGATAAAAGAACCTGCTGCATACTCTGCCATAATTGCACGATGCGTAATAGAGGGCCAGTTACTCGACCGGATAACATTTGAAAAGCGACTAATTGACCGATCGTTAATTTATTTTCTATAACTAACTTGGCACCAAACCAGAGTATTAATAAGCTAGAAAAACTTGTCAAGAAACTACCGATATTATTACTGATATTAGAAGTAGTTGAAGCCCTAAAACCTGTGCGGATAAATCGGGCAAATAAACCCTCCCAACGTTCGCGGGATGTATCTTCTGCCGCGTGACCTTTAATAGATTGAATACCAGTAATAGTTTCCACCAAAAAAGATTGACTGTCGGCGCTACGATTGAAAGTTTCGTTGAGCCAGTAACGTAATAAAGGTGTAGCCGATAGGGTTAAAAAAGCAAACAAAGGTAAAACCGCTAGAGCTATCCAGGTTAACTGCACATTGTAGTAAAACATGATGCCGAGATAGATCACAGCGAAGATACTATCGAGGATAACGGTGATGGCGGTGCCAGTGATAAATTCTCGAATATTTTCCAATTCCTGCACTCTAGCCACCGTATCCCCAACGCGACGATTCTCGAAATAGGCCAGGGGCAGGCGCATTAAGTGGCGGAATAGTTGGGATGACAGGCGTAAATCTAAGCGCCGCGCCGTATGGGTGAAGATGAAAAGACGCAGTATTCCTAATATGGCTTCAAATAGAGCTATTCCCAATAAGGCTACAGCCATCACATCTAGAGTAGGCATACTCTGCTGTACCATGACCTTATCTATGACCACTTGGGTGATTATGGGTGTGCCCAGCCCCAATAATTGCAGGGTGAAGGAGGCGATTAACACTTCTACTAATAGGCCCCGGTATTGCCAGACGGCGGGGAGAAACCAAGTAAGGTCAAATTTTTCTCGTTTTTTAATCGGCTCTACCTGCCATAGTTTGCCATCCCAAACCTGATCGAGAACGGATTTAGGGATTAACTCGCAAGTTCGCGCCGGGTTGAGGGGATTGGCGATGATAAAACGATTGCCCTTCTTACCGTAAACAACTACCCAAGTTTGATTCTGCCAGTATAGGAGGGCGGGAAATTGTATCTTTCCTAAATCCTCCGGGTTTAATTTTAGTTTCCTCAGTTGTAATCCCAGTTTGTCCGCCGTCGTGCTTAAGTCTCTCGCCGTCTGTCCTTTTAATTGTCTTCCCACCCAATCTAGTTGAGTGGGAATCTGAAGAGCAAAAGCTACCATCGTCAGACAGGCGGCACCAGAGTTAGAAGCAGCTACGAAGGGGTAGCCCGATACAGGTTGGTAATTTTCTTGAGTTTGAGGTGATGTGAGGGGTTGCCTGTGCGACCAAAATTGTAAAAATTGGGGCGAGGTTGTCTGTTGCCATAGTTGCGCGTCCCATCGTACTACGATAACGTTTTTACTGGCGGCGATCGCTTTTACCTCTCTATCCAAGCTCAATAAATTTCCGAACCAATCGTTAACTTCTAGAGTAGAAATGGTCTCGCCAGTATCGCCGTCTCTAAGCCTGACTTTACCCTGAATGATTAAATATTGACCTTTGCTATCCTCTTCCGTAGACCAAATTTTGTTACCTAGCTTATATTCTAAGGTTTGAGCTTTTTGTAAAAATTGTAATTGTTCTTCCGAATCGAGCCAACATAGAGGCGGCTTATCCCAAGGTAAAGTGAGAATTTTTTCATTATCTTCTGTGGAAGCGTGAGGGGAAAAATGCGGCTGATGATCTGTCATTTACATGGATTATATTTGCAGGATACGGTTGATTGTGCAAGTTATGTTTGTTTTTATCCCACAAAGGTTTTTAAATAGAGTAGAATTATGTCAATATTCTAATTATAGCCTAATCTATCTATTATTGGTCTGAATGTTATTGCTCTCGCGCTATCAAAAAAGTTTTTATTATCTATGGATTTTAAGATAGTAAATTATATGTGTAAAACCGTGCTATGAAAATTCTGGCACTTCTGCCCTTAATATAATTTATTGCTTCTATTGTAGATGAAGATACCTAACCTATCAAAACAGGTGTATTTAGCCCAAATACCCCTAAGTTTATTACATACCTTTCCCTTTCTTCTCTTATTACTGTCATCGGTAACAACGGTGACTTATCTATCTTACGAGACCAGTAGACGATCGATCGACGCACTCGCGGATAAACTCACCGCTCAGGCTTCAGCTCGGGTAAGCGATAAAATCAGCGATTATGTAAAGACATCACAGCAGATAACCAGGTTCAATCGAAACGCGATCGAGAGTGGAGAAATTAAACCCGATGATTTTCAGCGATTGCAAGCGATGTTCTTACGACAGATAAAAATTTATCCTGAAGTTACCGCACTAAGTTTCGCCACCAATGAAGGGCAATTCATAGCAGCCGTTAGGGATCGAGACGGGACACTGAGTCGTCCCGATCAAATACTAGGATCGGAAGTTTTCGGCAAGATGCCGAACGTTCGCTATATTTACGAATTAGATAAAAAAGGAAATAGGGGCAAAATCGTTCATATTACCCGTAATTTCGATGTTCGTGACCGTACTTGGTACAAGATGGTAGTTAAGGCAAACAAGGAAATTTGGACTCCTTTCTTTGCGGTATTCAATGTACCAAGCGCTTTTATAGCTTTTGTTGCTCCAGTCTATAAGGAGGGGAAATTCCAAGGAGCTATACAGGCATCTCTTTATGCGGGGCATATTGGCAAATTTTTAAAAGATCTAAATGTGTCGCCTCAAGGACAGGTATTTATTTTAGAGCGTACTGGGAACATGGTAGGCACCTCTACCAGTGAACAACTATTCAATTTTCAAGCTAATATACTCCATCGTTTAGCCGTCCGCAATAGCAAAAATTTAGTAACTCGCTCGGCGGGTATTGCCCTCTTCAATAACCGCCCCGATTTAAAAGACATCATATCTAGAGAGCGAATAGATTTTAAAATTAACGCTCAACGTTATTATGCTTGGGTTCAGCCTTATCGCAATAACCTCGGACTCGATTGGCTCATCGTCACCGCAATACCAGAATCGGATTTTATGGCTGATATTAACCTTAATAACGAAAGGAATTTAGCATTGTCGGCCATAACTCTACTTTTAGCTATTTTTATAGGTATTCTCACAGCGAGAGCGATCGTGCGCCCTATCGAGCACCTACAACTGGCCGCCACCGCGCTAACCAGAGGGGATCTAAATTATCCCGTTGAGGAGTCGGGAGTAGGAGAGGTAGCTAGCCTGGCCTCCGCTTTTAAAGAAATGGCAAATCAATTAGCCCGCACTTTCCAATCTCTAGAAGCGAGCGAGCAGAGATTTTCCAACCTCTTACAAGAAGTACCCATTGGTATCAGCGTCTATGATGCTACTGGGAAACCTATTTTTCTCAATCGCATCGGGGAGAAAATTTTAGGACAGGGAATGACTCCCTCTGATATCAGCAAGCTTTCCCTAACCTATAAACTATACATTGCCGGAACAAATTTGCTCTACCCCGCCGAACTTTTACCCGTTGTTCGGGGTTTAAGAGGGGAAACCGCGTCCATAGAAGATGTAGAAGTAGAAGTTAAGGGGAAAAGAATCCCCTTGGAGATACATACGATACCGATGTTCGACGAGAAAGAACGGGTAATCGGTGCCATCACCGCCTTTCTCGATATTAGCGAAAGAAGAGAGAACGATCGCAACCGGGCTATTTACGAGCGCGAATTAGAAAATCGAGTCGCCAAACAAAAGGAAACTATTCTACAAAACGAGGCTATCTATCGGGCTATCGTTAACGCGCTTCCAGATTCCCTGTTAAGGATGCGTCGTGATGGCACCTATCTCGATATTAAATTCAGTCCCGATATGACGGATACTTCTTCTCAAACTATCACCTCCTTATTTTCCTCTCTTATCGAGGGGGAAAATATTTCTAGCATTCTCCCCCAAGAGATAGCTAAAAAAAGATTGATGGCGATCGAGCGAGCGCTCGTTACAGGAGAAATCCAAATCTACGAGCTACCCATAGATCACCGAGGCCTGACTTATTGGCAGGAAGCGCGGGTTGTGCCCCTCAATCTTGACGAAGTACTGGTGATTATCAGGGATTTAACTGCCCGCAAACAGAGCGAACAGGCTTTACAGGAAAGTGAAGAGAGGTTCCGTCAAGCTTTTGAAGAAGCTCCCATCGGCATCGCTCTAGTTAATCTAGAAGGTAAACCCCTAAGAGTCAATCGTGCCCTCTGCGAAATTTTAGGTTATGGCGAAAGTGAGTTACTGAGCTTAACCATCGAGGATATTATTCATCCTGAAGATCTTTATATCGATCGACAACAACTAAATCAACTCATCGCCGATGAAATCCGTTCTTATCAGGTGGAAAAACGCTTCTTCAACAAAAACAAACAAATTATTCGCGTTTCCGTCAACCTTTCCCTCATTCGCAGCGGGCAAAAACCGTTTTACTTTATTATTCAAATGCAGGATATTAGCGAAAGGTATCAGATAGAACGTATCAAGGATGAGTTCATCTCGGTGATGAGCCATGAATTACGCACACCCCTAACGGCTATTCGCGGTTCTCTCGGCTTACTCAATACCGGCTTTTATAAACCTGATTCTCAACCATACGCCGAACTTATAAGGGTTGCCACCCAAAATAGTGAGCGTCTCGTGCGTCTCGTTAACGATATTCTCGATCTCGAACGTTTACAGTCGGGGAAAGGGGTATTAGTGAAAAAACCCTGTTGGGTTCAAAATTTGATTAAACAGGCGATCGAGTCGGTACAGGTACTCGCCGAGGCTGAGGGCATCATTCTGGTAGACGAGTCAGAAAATAGAGAAATTCTGATCGATCAGGACTCCATTATACAAACGCTAACTAACCTGCTCGGTAATGCCATTAAATTTTCACCTCCCGAAAGCGAGATTTATATAAAAAGTTCCCTCATCCTAGAAAATGAACAAACCTTCTTTCGATTTGCCATTGAGGATCGAGGTTGCGGTATTCCCGCCGATAAATTAACCTTGATTTTCGATCGTTTCCAACAGGTGAATATTTCCGACTCCAGGAAGAAGGGCGGCACGGGATTGGGACTGGCTATCTGTAAGAACATAGTCCTACAGCATGGCGGCAAAATCTGGGCTGAAAGCGTTCTAGGTGCCGGGAGTACCTTTTATTTCACCATCCCCCTGACCGGCTAACGGGGCTTCTATAATAGCCAAGCAAATTTACCTACACCAAAGCGAAAATATAATAGTAGCACTATAGCTAAAAGAAGGAGAAAACTAATAATAATCCCATAATCTAAGGAAGTTAACCGGGCTTCTTGGAGATAAGTTCGTTGCGAACTCCCTGAAAAAGCTTTAGATTGTAAAACCACTTCCAACATTTGAGATTGATTCATCGCATTTAAAATGAGGGGAACAGCGACGGTTGAATAAACTTTAAAGCGAGAAAAAATATTCATTTTTTCTAACTCTATTCCTCTTAATTTTTGAGCTTCAATAATCGATTGAACATTGGAGTAGAGTTGAGGAAAAAAACTTAGTGTTGATGAAATAATAAACACAATTTTATAAGGAACATTCAACCTGACTAACCCAATAACAATCTGATTAATATCACTCGTAAAGATTACCAATGGGAAGACTAAAATCATCGTTAGGGTTTTAAAAATAACATTTACACCATAGAGCGTACCTTCTTGAGAAAAAGTTAATCCTCCTAGAAGAGGGAAGTTTTTAGGCAAAGAAAGTAAAGGGGTTAAAGCATCTTTATTCATTAATAATTTTACTTGTTCGATATTAAATAACCCCATGATCACTAAAAGTAAAATATAAAAAGGGAAAGTGAATTTTAAAATAGTTGCTAAATATCCTAGGCGAACACCAGCTAATAAACAAGCCCCAAAAACAATTAGGGTTAAAATTCCGCCAGTAATGGGACTTTCCCACAAGAAAGCAATCATGGTAATGATGACCATCATCACTAATTTAGTACGAAAGTCTAGACGGGTTAAGAAAGAATCGCGGGTAACGGTTTGGAATTTAAGAGAAGACATGGGAATTAAGAATCGGGAGTCGGGTTTTATTAGTAAATATGAGTTTTTATTTATGATTAAAACAATTGGCAAATTCAGCAGAGGTTAAAAGCGGGTAATATTTTTGAGTTAATTGGCTTAAATATTGAGATAACCACACCACTTGTGGGGGAGATAAATATGTCGATTCTAATAATTCGGTTTCATGATAGGCTTGACGGATGGGGGCATCTAATAAGATACTGCCCTTTCCCATGACAATCACCCGTTCTGCATAATCCGGCATTAAATATAAATGATGGGTAATCACAATCACGGTTTTTCCCATCTTGTGCAGTTGGCGGGTAATTTCCAAGATAGCGCAGGCTCCAGCAAAATCCTGTCCCGTAGTTGGTTCGTCAAGGATGATAATATCAGGATTCATCGCTAAGATAGCGGCGATGATGATTCTTGCACGTTCGCCTTTAGGTAACGAAAGTGGATGTGCTTCTCGATGTTGCCACAAATTCATCGCCTTTAAGCTTTGGGTTACTTGCTGATCGATTAAGTCAGAAGAATAATTAAGATAGCGTAAGGCAAAGGCAACTTCTTTGAGTACGGTAGAATTAAAAATTTGATTGTCCGGATTTTGAGCCACATAACCGATAAACCGGGCTAATTCACCAACAGATAAGGCGGTTGTGGGACGTTGACGAACTAAAACTTCTCCTCCGGTTGGTTGCAACAAGTTGAGAAAATGCTTAACTAAAGTGCTTTTTCCCGCGCCATTCTGACCAATTAATAGCACATATTCACCAGCATGAATATCTAGGGAAATATTATTTAAGGCTTTCGTTCCGTCAGGATAGGTATGGGATAGATTTTGCACATTCAAAAGAGGAGGAGAGTTATTAGAAGGATTATTCGGTTTTATCTGCCAATCAGTTGCCGTCTTGGTTTCAAGAAGTTGAAGCAGGGAGGCTTTTCCCTGTTCAAGGGTAACGGGAATAGAGTACTGAAATTGGGTTAATTGACCGAACGCATCCGCTATTTGAGGGGAACGTAAGCAGTGTTGAGATAAATTTTTCAAGTCGCCATAAACTTCCTCGGGTGTTCCCACTCGGATTAATTCACCTCTGGATAAAACGGCAATACGATGGGCATAGGTGGCCATTTCTTCAGCGGCATGGGAAATAACTATAACCGTTACCCCTAATTCTTGATTAAGCTTTCGGACGGTATTAAAAACTTCTTGCGTGCCCACCGGATCAAGTTGGGAAGTGGGTTCGTCTAAAATTAATAAGTCAGGTTGTAAGGCTAAAGCTGCCGCGATCGATAATCGTTGCTTTTGTCCTCCGGAGAGTTCAGAGGGTGATTTTTTTTCGTAACCTTTTAAACGAACGGCTTCTAAAACAGAGGGAATCCGAGCAATAATTTCTTGACGGGGTAGGCAGAGGTTTTCTAGGGCAAAAGCAATTTCATTTTCTACCGATGTTGCTGTTAATTGTATTTCTGGGTCTTCAAAGACCATAGCCACCCGTCGGGATAATTGATTAACGGGTGTTTCTAAGGTGTCCATTCCCGCCACTGTTGCCACCCCAAAGAAACGCCCGCCATAAAATTGCGGAATAATTCCATTAAAAATTAAAGAAAGTGTGGTTTTTCCTGCGCCTGTTGGCCCGATAATACCTAAAAATTCTCCTTTGTAAATAGTTAAATCAATATCTTTGAGAGCGAAGTCCGTCGAGTTGGGATAACAATAAGAAACTTTCTCTAAAATGGCTAATTTTTCCATAAAATTGTTGTGTGAGGTTTTAGTAAATTGCTTCTGGCGGTTTAACCATTCTAATCGCTCGCAAACCTAAGATTACTCCTGTCCCTATTACCGTTCCCCCAATTGCTCGCAGTAAATTTTCCACTGGCATAATCGGAATTAATGCCATCCAGACGGCTTGCGGCCAATTAAAAATATAATAGGAAATAACTACTATATTAAGATGGGCTATGCCGCTGACCATCCAAGTTCCGCAAAATAAGCCCAATACTAGCCATTTAATATCACGAGAACTTATCCAACGGCCAAACAGACGACGGGTGGGCAAGATAAATAAGAGTAATCCAGACCAATCAATGAATGAACCCGCAAAGACAATATTTTTGTCTACCCCATTATTAGCGATCGCATGATGGGCATAAAGAATTAAACTAAGCCACGAGACCAAACTCACAATCACCCACCAATAGGACTTATTCTGACTCTTACCCATTAATCCCGCTATAAAACTGGTTAACATAGCACCAAAAATCGATAAAAGGGGAATTCCCGCCGTATAAGGGGCTAGAAACACTCCTATCATTGCCCCGATACCGGCTGCCACCATACCAGCGACAGGGCCCAATAACCAACCCAAGAGAGGAAAAACCGCCTGACTCAGGGGCATACTTCCCCCCGTTGAAAGAACGATCGAGAAGGGAATAAAAGATAAAGCCGTGACAACGGCCGAAAGCACGACAATATAAGCGGTTGGTGTGCCGTCAATAGTCGCTCCTGATAATTTCTGAATCTGTCTCTCTTTTCCTTGGGGAATCCAAGTTTGAGTCGTATTGGTATTAGACATACTCGTTGTGATTTACTATTTGTTTTATCATTGCTTAAATTAAAAATAACATTTAGTGATAAGATCAGGAAGTTTTTGGAAAAAATTGATAATTTCTTATGTCTACTTTCCCGATCCCCTCTTTTTTAGCTCCGTACTGGCAAAATTCTTTTTATTTAAAAGAACATCTTCAGGATTTTTTAAAACTTGACTCGCAGACTTTAGAAAACCTTCTAAAAACGGGTAAAGAAGAATTAGCTAAACTCGGATGTGAGAACTTTACTTGGGAAAAGGTGACGGATTTTTATGCTCATGAAGTGAGAGATTTATATTTATTTGATCTAGCCTACTGGCACATCAATAGTCAAGCTTATATCAATGATAACTTACGTTTAATTGCCGATAATGCTAAGGGTATTGTTTTAGATTTTGGAGGAGGGATAGGGACTCACGCCCTCGCTGCCGCTCATTGTCCTGAAGTGAAGAAAGTTGTTTATTGTGAGATAAATCCCAGAAATATTGCTTTTGTAAGGCATCGGGTAAATCAGATGCAACTTGAAGATAAAGTAATATTTTGTTCAAAAGTACCTGACGAAGAACAATTTGATACTATTATGTCTTTTGATGTTATGGAACATTTATTAAAGCCCCATCATCAATTATTACAATTTCATAAAAAATTATCTTCCGAAGGTAGGATGATCATCAACTGGTATTTTTCTAAAGGGGTTAATCAAGAATTTCCTTTTCATCTTGATGATCATCAAGTAATTGATGAATTTTTTATGACTCTTCAATATAACTTTCTAGAAGTATTTCACCCTTATCACATTACCACTCGTTGTTATCGTAAATTAATACGTTGATATTACCGGCTTCCATAGAATCCTCTAAACTCCAGTTAAGAAATAGCCTACTAAATATAAGGAGCCGCACAATACTATTATTCTATCGGGAGACGGGTTATCTTCAATAGCCATTTTTAAACCAGTAAATACATCGGGGTAGATTTCGTTCGATTTTAAATCCGGGCAGCAATTACCCGCTAAACTGGCAAGGGCATTAGTATCAGCGCTACTATGATCCGGTACGGGTACTAAATATAAGGATTCGCCCGGGCGCAATAAAGCTTTAAATATTTTCTCGTGGTCTTTAGTCGATAACATCCCCATCACCCAGACGGGAGACTTATCGAGAGAATCTACATACTGACGTAATCCCCGCGCCGCCGCCTCATTATGTGCGCCGTCTATCAGTAGAGAGCGCTCGCAGAACTTAACCCATTGTAATCGCCCCCGCCAGCGAGTTTTCTCCATACCGTCAATTAGAGAGCGATCGTCTATCTGCCATCCTTTCTCGCGTAAAATCTTAATAGCGGCGATAGCGAGGGCGGAATTCATCAATTGAAAATCTCCTGCTAAAGGTAAAGGATAATCAATTCCTTCATAATGCCCCCATCCTTCTTTTATCTTTTGCGCCGGTTTCACCCAAATGACGGGGCAATCTAACAATTGGGCTTTTTCCTCCATTACCGCCATGGCCTCGGGGGGTAACTCACCAATCACCCCCGGGCAATGAGCTTTTAAAATACCAGCTTTTTCCCGGGCAATATCGGCGATAGTCGGGCCTAGATTCTGCCAGTGTTCGAGACTGATAGAAGTAATTACGCTTACCAGAGGTTCCGGACATACGTTAGTAGCGTCCAATCTGCCCCCTAAGCCCACTTCCATTACAGCGATGTCTACGCCGTTACGGGCGAAATATAACCAGGCTGCGGCGGTGATTACTTCAAATTGCGTCGGGCTTTCTCGCTCTTTATCGATAACCGATTCTATATATTTTAAAAGTTCTGCCAATTCCTCATAATCGATCGCCTCATTATTAATAGAAATACGCTCCGTCCAATCGATAAGATGGGGTGAAATATAACGCCCGACTTTATAACCCGCTGACCTTAGTATAGACGATAAATAAGCGCATACCGAACCCTTCCCGTTAGTTCCGGTAACGTGGATGATGGGTACTTGTAAATGAGGATTGCCTAGAATAGAGAGAAGATGATTAATTCTATCCAGTCCTAAATTAACGCCAAATCTTTGATATGGTCTTAATAATTCATCGATCATTTTTTATATAAATTCGCTAACTGTTGGGGGGGAATTTTTAAATAGTAGCCGAGGATAATTAATTGATTGATAAGAGTGGTTCTGACAACACCTAATTTTTGCCAGCGTCGGGCTGATGTGATTACGGGAGATGGGACGATGGCAATGTTTCCCCGCGCTTTTAAACGTTGAATGAGATCGAAATCTTCCATTATGGGCAGGGGGGCGAAACCATCGATCGCTCTGAACACCCTCCGTTTCAGGAAAATACCTTGATCACCATAGGGAAGCTGTAATAAACGCGATCTTAATTTTACCATCCTCTCCACCCAGCGTAATCGTCCATCTTCACCATCTATCCCCAGTTCAAAAGCCCCAGCGATTACATCGGATTGGCACAGAGTTTGTTGAATTCGCTCTGGAAAATCCGGGGGTAAAATCGTATCGGCGTGAAGGAATAATAATATCTCTCCAACCGATTGCTCCGCGCCCCAATTCATCTGAAATGCTCGTCCCTTACGGGGAGAAGTTAAGATTTTAACGGGAAAACTGCGGGCTAACTCTAGAGTATTATCTTCGCTACCGCCATCAACCAGGATAATTTCTAATTCGGGATTGAAGGGAAATTGTCCCAAAGTCTTTTCGATTATCGCCTCCTCATTAAAAACGGGAATGATTACACTAATCATGGCTTATTAGCAGTAACTAAAGTAACTGGATTGAGGGGAGACAGACGGGTATACTGCCCCACCGGTAGAGAGCGGGTAATTTGTATCTGTGTTACCCCATAACGCCATCGATGGGTTTTTAACCAATCCAGACAGATAATTTGATGTTCGAGAGTTGCTAGAGCGATAACGATCGTTCCCCCAGGTTGTAAATTATCCTGACAAGTATGGAGAATAGTCTCTAAATTCCCACTACTACCACCGATAAATACACGATGGGGCAGGGGTAAATTCTCTAAGATTTGCGGTGCTTGCCCGTGAATAGGAGTAACATTAGTCGCTCCGAGTAGCTCACAGTTTTTTTGAATTAAACTAACCCCCATCGCCGTTTTTTCTATGGCGTAAATTTGAGAAGTGGGGCATAATCTCCCTATTTCTATCGATACCGAACCCGTACCCGCTCCTATGTCCCAAATAATTTGACCCGGGGATAAAGCTAATTGACCTAATATGGCGACTCTAATTTCTTTTTTGGTCATCAATCCCGGTTGGTCATCGAAGCTGTAGAATGCGTTATCTGGTAATCCTATTAATGGTAAATCTATAGTATTTATTATGCTTTTTCTTCTTAACATAATTACGATATTTAAAGATGAAAATTTAACTTCACTTTCTGCTAAAATTCGTAATTTTTCATAAGTAATAGCGATAATTTTTTCTTGAGTAGATCCTAAATTTTCGCAAATATAAAAATCGTAAGTGACAGGTAGGGATAAACTCAAATAAAAGCGAGCGATCGCATTTGGATCATTTTCTCCATCAGTCAGAATCGCAATTTTTTCAACTCCTTTAACTAATACATCTTTTAAAACGTCTAAATTTCGCCCATGTACGCTAATAAATACAGCATCATTCCAGGGCTGCTTAATCCTATTAAAAGCTAATTGTACAGAACTGATATGAGGATGAAAATACAAATTATCAGCAGGAAATTTTTCTAATAACAGTCGCCCTAGACCAAAAAATAGGGGATCTCCAGTAACTAAAATAGTGATGGATTTTTCTGAATTGAAATGCTCACTAATTATAGAAAAACTAGATAAGAAATCTCCGAGAATAATTTTGAATCCCTCGTGATCGGGAAAATAATTTAAAACTCTTTCACCGCCCACTAAAACATCAGAATAATTAATAATATTTTGTAGATTTCGAGAAAGCCCTTCTCTACCCTCTAAGCCAATCCCCACTACTTGTATTTGCTTCATTCCTGCAACGCTTGCGACTTTTCCCAGGCTAGAACTATTAAAGCATTAACGATCGCTGCGGCCACTGTGGAACCGCCCTTCCTGCCTTCTATGAGCATTTGAGGCACCCGCAGACGGGTTAAGGCTTCCTTTGACTCTACCACAGACACGAACCCCACCGGCACGCCGATAACCAGGGCGGGCTTAACTGGTGAGAGCGTTATCTGTTGGGAGAGAGCCAGTAGGGCGGTAGGAGCGTTGCCTATGACATAGATAGCACTAGGATGGTGGGCGAAACAGCGTAGTAATCCTGTTTCCGTGAGGGTTTTACCTTCAGCGGCGACGTTAACTTGTTCTACGGCGCTGATAATAGGATTGCCGAAGGTTTTAGCAACTAAATTTTTGATACCCTGTTTCACCATCGTCACATCGGTAATAATCAGCCCGCCCTCGATCAGTGCTTCTATCCCCGCGTCGATGGCGTTATGGTCGTGACGGAAGAGGTGAAGATATTCAAAATCGGCAGTAGTATGGATGATACGGCGAATTATAGAATATTCTGAAGGACTGAAACTATGGGGGCCGATCTCACGATCGATGATCCGAAAGCTTTCTTCTAAAATGGGGTGATTGAGAGAAGTCATTAACAGAGTCCGAAAAGCCTACCATAGAGCATAGTACGCTAAAATGCCTAGCAAGGCGCGTGATCGATAGGAGAAGATCAACAACAGATGAGATTAACCGAATTACCCCCAGACGATGCCGCCAATAGATGGCGTTATCTTTTAGATAGATTTGTGGAAGAAAATCAAGCAGATTTAGCCGCTCTGGCTTGGGCTTTAAAATTAGAGTGGGGTGAAACTAAAGATGTTCTCGGTATCGATATAAAGCCTACCCCTCATTTCGTCCGGTGTTCGAGAGAGGCCATCGAAACTTTAAATCGTAATGTGGGGCGCAAGATTCAAGAAATACTCGGGATTATTGATGGTTATAAGCCGGAAAAAGAAGTAGTTATCATCGGTATAGGTGAGGGGCAGATTAAATTAATCTACTTTGAACCGGATTTATTTCCCCCTCAATGTTATGAAAAACTCAATCCCGATATAGATAAGTTGATCCCCTCATTAGAAGAAAAGGCTGGTCAAATTTTTAACTCGTAAACTTTGCTAATACATGGCACTAGCCACTCTTTTAAGTTCGATCGCTACTCTGCCCGAATAAGATCTTTCTACTTTCCTCGGTTACGGTGGGAGTGTTACTGTAAGGTGCGCCTTTCTCGTAAGCTCTGATTACTGCTGGCCGCGCCGCAATAGTGTTAAACCACCGCTCTAGATTAGGGAAGTCGCTTAATTTCTGTCCCTGTCTCTCGTGGGGCACGATCCAGGGATAACAGGCTATATCGGCGATCGAATATTCTCCCGCCAGATACTCCATTCCATCGAGACGACGATTTAAAACTCCGTAGAGTCGATTCGTCTCCTTGACGTAACGATCGATCGCGTAGGAGATTTTTTCTGGAGCGTACTGGCTGAAGTGATGATTCTGGCCCGCCATCGGCCCCAAACCACCCATCTGCCAGAATAACCACTCTAAAACCGTTTTCCTACCCCGAATACTATCGGGGATTAAGTGCCTGGTTTTCTCCGCTAGATAGAGTAATATGGACCCGGATTCAAACAAAGAAATCGCCTCGCCGCCGTCGGAGGGGTTGCGATCGATTATGGCGGGCATTCTATTATTAGGTGCTATCTTGAGAAAATCCGGGTTAAATTGTTCTCCTTTAGCGATATTAACTGGGAAGATTTCATAATCTAACCCGACTTCTTCTAAAAAGATAGTGATTTTATGCCCGTTAGGAGTGGGCCAGTAATAAAGCTCGATCATGATTTATCATTCATCTCCTTAACGCCACTTAATAACATCCATAATCCGGCGACGACGATGAAAATCGCCACCCCGCCTAAAATTCCGTCCATCATATCTCTATCCTCTGAGCTATTCTTAGTTTAGCCGAGCGAGAACGGGGATTACTTTTTACTTCCTCCTCGGACGGTACGATCGGTTTTTTCGTTATCACCGTTAATAAAGAGTGATTGCGGAAACCGTATTTAATGCGCCTATCTTCGAGGCTGTGAAAGCTGATGATGGCGATTTTACCCCCCGGTGTCAACCATTGCGGAGCGATTTCTAAAAATTTATCCAAGGATTCTAACTCTTGATTCACCATCAGGCGTAAGGCTTGAAACACTCTCGTTGCCGGGTGTATCTTGCCGTGACGGTAACTCGGGGGGGCACAATGATAAATAGCATCAGCTAAATCTTTCGTGCTCTGAAAGGGGCGTTTCTGGACTATAGAGCGGGCGATACGCCGAGAGAGTCTTTCTTCCCCGTAGTTGTAAAATAAATCGGCTAATTCTTTTTCTTCCCAATGGTTGATGATGTGGGAAGCGTTAAAGGATTGACTGCGATCCATACGCATATCGAGAGGGGAATCGTGACGGAAGCTGAAACCTCTTTCGCCTGCGTCTAATTGAGGTGAACTGACACCTAAATCAGCTATGATGCCGTTAAATTGAACTCCTTCCGGCTCATAATCGGCGAAATTTCCCTTCCATAAAATCAATCTTTCTCTTTCCGAATCGGTTAAGAGCGTTTCGGTTTCCCTGTGGGCATCCTCGTCTCGATCGATTCCTATCACTTTAACGTCCGGATGGGACTCCAATATCAAGCGCGTGTGTCCTCCCCTTCCGAGGGTAGCATCCAGATAAACTCCACCCCGCTCTATTTGGAATCCGGTGATAATTTCTTTACCTAAAACTGGAATATGAGCTAGTATGTTTCCCGTCCTTTTGCTGGTTTCGATAAGTCAATTTTAACTCTTATATTGTCAGAAAATTTTAGTGATTTATACTTAGTCGTGAATCTCCAGCCAATCAAAGATTAAATCTAGTTGAGCGAGGGTAATTAAACCGTACTGCCATAACAACATGGGAAACGAACTGAAAGGGGAGTTTTGATGACGTAAGACTAAACTAATACTATCGTGAGATAAAAATAATTCCTCTTGCAGGAAAGAAATAAATTTTTTTTGGATATGAGGTTCAAGCATAACAATATGGAAAATTGATTAAATATTACATTAATGCCGTAGTGTGAAATTCCAGTGAAGAAGATGTGAAAACTTTGTGAAGTGAAAGCGAACATAGAAATATTAATAGACGTACAATTATTTAAGTAAATTCCAACTGTTCAAACGCTCTTTAACCGCATCCAAAGGTATAGCCAGACCGCAACCCAACTTTAAAGATACTTCTAAAGGCTCCGGGGCGGGAGGACGGGGACAGAATAAACCGGCGCGGGCGACGACACCTACAACACCATTCTGATTATCTAAAACGGGGCTTCCGGAATGACCGGAAACCATCATCATCGCTAATATTAATTCCTTATCGGTATTTTGATTGATTTTCCCCTTTACCATCGACCAGTTAGGTTGATTGACGGGATTGCCGATAACCTTGACTGGCATACCCGGCCCCACCGGCAGAGAAGAGAGAGAAAGGGGTTGAATATCGGCAGGGAGATTATCCACTTCAATAACTCCTAAATCGAGCCAATCATCAGCGCCGGTAGTCTGGAGTATTTTCGCCCGCAATCGTTTACGAATTTGCCCCGGCCCCGGTGTACTGAAAAATTCGGCGTATACCCTAGCCTTCGGGTTGATTTTTCCCGTTGAATCAGTGATGACGTGCCGGTTGGTGACTATATAACCTTTAGATCCTTCCCGTCTCATCAACCAACCCGTACCGACAGAATTATTGCTGTTACTCCTGACGATAATTTTTACTATTGCTCTTTTAATATTTACTAACGGATCACTGCTACGGCTCGGGATAACTTCCGGCATCTGTGCCACTTTCGGGTTATTCCTTACCGCCAAACCCCTTTCTACTTCATCTAAAATAAATCGCACATCACCCAAACCGGCATCTAGTTTCAGTGCCCTCTGACAATAATTGACTACTTTATCGAACTCTCTCTGTTGTAGACGGGCGTAACAGATATTTTTATACACTTTCGCATCGTCTGGATTTAATTGTCGGGCTTTGTCATAGGCGAGCAAAGCCGATTGAATATCATCAACCGCGAATAAAGCTTCTCCTTTAAGATTATATAATTCGGAATTTTTAGGAGCGAGAGCGAGAGCTTTATTATAAGAGGTTATAGCTCCCCATATTTCCCCCTGCTCTTTTAAGACAATGCCTAGATTTTGATAACTTTTAACGTCTTTGGGCGCGATTTCTAGAGCTTTTTCGTAAGCTTTGCTCGCTTTCAACCATAAACTTTGATGGCGATAAGCTTCTCCTAGGGCAAAATAAGCGTCCCGGGAACTAACGTTCATATCGATCGCTCTAACGAGTACCTCCTCCGCTTCCATCCAGCGTTTTTCCTTATTGAGTGCTTCACCCTGTTTCATATAGGCTTCGCTCAAAAATGGTTCTAGATCGATCGCTTTTTGATAAGCAGAAATAGCGCTTTTATAATCTCCTTTTTTAAAGAAAATGTCTCCTAAATCGGCTAGATAAGCGCTATGAGAGGAGTCGATCTTAAAATTGGGGTTTATCGTCCAGGCTCGTTCGTAAGCGGCTAGGGCTTCCCTGTAAGCTTTTTTTTCTTGTAAGGCCCGACCCATTTTAAAATAAGCCCGGGATGAGTTACCGTCGAAACGGATGACAGTATTGTATGCTTCGATCGCCCGATCGCTGTCGCCTTCCGAGAGCCATCGATCGCCCTGTATCAGATACACTGTAGAAGTAAAGTAGAAGACTCCAAAGGGTAGGCTTATTAATAATAAGCCGATGAATAGGAATTTGCCGAGTCGGTGTCTCTTAAATTTCATCTCTAGGGCTTTTGAGCAGATTTATGGTGAGCTTCGTGGGAATATTAGCTGTGCTTTCGGCTGCCGCCGCCGCCGGGCTAAGAATCGGTCTCCCTTTACTTATTATCGGCTTAATTCATACTAACCTATGGTCTAACGTCCCCATCCTCTCGCGGATCGATCCTCAAGTTTTACTCGTTATCCTAATCGTCTGGTCGATTTTCGAGCTATTCGCTTCTAAAAGTTTATTAGGTCAGAGAACGGTAAATATCATCAATTTATTTTTTAGCCCCCTCGCCGGGGCGTTAATGGGTTTAACTGTAGTGAAAGCGATTCATCTGGAGTTTCAACCCCTGTGGCTGATTGGATTGATCGGCTCCCTATTGGCTCTAGTAGTAAAAATAGTTCAAGTTGGTTGGTTTTTTCGCCTGCGCGGGCTGCCCTTCTGGGTTACTTGCCTTGAGGATGCACTCTGTATAGGTTTGGTTCTCCTGGCTTTTAACGCGCCCAAAAACGGCGGTTTAATCGCTTTGATTTTATTATGGATAGCCATACGCAGTTCTACCGCCTGGAGAGATTGGTACTATCACCATCGCGGTAAACGTTGAATCCGTCTGACGGGAAGAATTTCAGGTAAAGTTAGCGGTGGTTTCCTCTTCCCTTAAATACTCCCCCTTAGAAACAATACGCCAATCGGCACCAGGTAAAATTTCCAAAATAGAATGATGATAGGGGATGAGAGTAGGACGGTGCCCGACACTGATAAAGGTGGTTCCAGAATTTTGTAAGAGGTTATAAAGTAATTTTTCATTCTTCACGTCTAGGGCACTGGTAGATTCATCTAAAACCGCATACTTGGGATTGGCTAAAAATAATCTGGCGAAGGCTAATCTCTGTTGCTCTCCCAATGATAAAACATCGGCCCAGTTTAAATGCACGTCGAACCCGCCCACCCTCTGAGCTAAGTCTCCTAAATTAACCGTTTCTAAAACCGATTGTAAATGTTCTTCGCTGTAATCATTCCCCTTACCTGGATAGATAATTTGATTTCTCAGACTGCCTAAAACCATATAGGGGCGCTGGGGTAAAAACAGTATTTCTTCCGCTGGTGGATGATATACGTAACCGCTCCCCGAATCCCATAACCCGGCTATTAGTCTTAAGAGCGAACTTTTTCCGCTTCCGCTCGGCCCCATGATCAAAATTCCCTCTCCTGCTGGAACTTCTAAAGATAAATTTTTTACTAGAGTACGATCGTTCTCGGGCGTTCTCAAGGTAACTTTACTCAAGCTGAACCGGGGTTCTATTACTGTATTGATGCGATCGTTATTCTGAATATTCGTGTTATTATCTCTGAGAAATTCCGCGAATACCCCTAATCTTTTAATAACCGAGGCGAATAGGGCCAAATTATCGAAATAACTGGCGAACCAACTGAAAACTCCCACCACGGTCAAAAACGCCGGTACGGAGCGGGTGACATCACCGATGGTAATCTGACCGGAAAAGTATTGAGGGGCCAGGATCAAATAAGCGATGATAAAAACCACGAAGGTTAAACTGATATTTAAAGCGTTTAAAACGCTAAAGGGCAGGATTTTACGATTGAGAACATCCAGCAACTTATTAAATCTCTCGCTTAAAATACCTAGTTCTTGATTCTCACCCCGATAAAAAGCGATCGACTCGCTATTATCTCTTACGTGAACTAAGCTATAACGAAAGTCCGCCTGATATTCTAAATTTCTATAATTTAATGGAGTTAGCACTTTTCCTATCAGGAAAGTGATCAGGGTTTGCAGAATTGCGGTTACTAAAGCGACGAACACCAGATTTTTATTTATCGTCCATAGTATATTAATGAATAAAAATCCCGTCAGTATGTTCTCACCGAAAGAGAAAACCGTCGTCAAAGTCGAGGAAATGAAAGAATCAATATCTTCTGCTATCCTTTGATCGGGGTTATCTATGTACTTATTATCGTTAACTTTATAGAAAGCTTGATTTTTAAAATAATAATCAAGAAAATGATGAGTTAACCAATCTCGCCAATATAGTTTTAATTTCTCAGTAGTAAAATATTGCAGAATAACACAGGCTAAATAGGCTAGAAGCAGAAGACCGAAAATTATCAGCGATCGTTGAAACAACTCTAACTTTTTCTCCGTTAAGGCCGTCGTAAATTCACCTTGATATTCATTTAATAAAGCGCTGACCTGCGTTCCCAAAACGACAAAAACTGCTATCAGTAATAATAATCCTATAACTTTCCACTTTTCTTGTTTATTGGATATATAGGGTTTAGCTACCAACCAGAACCAGGCTAAAAACTGTTGTAGTTGTTGAATTCTTGTCATAGGGCTAATTCATTTTGTAGGGCCGAAACTACCCGATTTAAACCGACGGAATTGGAAGCCTTGAATAAAATACGATCGCCATTGGTAATTATATCCCGTAAAGCAGAAATTAACTCCTCGTGAGTTTCATAGGAGCTACTTTCCACATCCTTCGCACCGATAATTATTTCTTGAGCTTCCGGATCATCTACTAGAACGAGCAAGCGATCGATCCCCAATTGTCTTACCTTTTCCCCTACCCGACGATGTAACCCAGCCGAGTGTTCGCCTAGCTCTTTCATTGTTCCCAAGACGGCTATACGTCTTTTTCCCTGGGTATCGGCTAACAACTGTAGCGCTGCTAACATCGATTCTAAACCGGCGTTATAGGTTTCGTCGAGCAGTACGATGTCATCGCCCACACAGTAACGCTTACTCCTGCCCGAGGGTAACTCTACATTTATTCCCGAGGTTAAGACGCTTAAATCCAACCCCAACGCATTACCCACCGCCAGAGCGGCCAGATAATTAGAGGCGTGATGACGGCCAGGGAGGGGTAGGGGTAATCTAAGGCCGTCTACTATTAAAGTATCTCCCTCGATCCTGCCCCTGAAATCTCCCGACTCCAATCCGTAGGTTATAGTTTTGCTGCGACCTATTCTCGCCGCTGTTTCCATTAAAAGACTATTATCGGCGTTAAGAATAGCTGTACTCGTCACGGGCAGCTCCTCTAATAATTCGCATTTGGCTTCGGCTATAGCTAACTCTGACCCTAAACGCCCAATATGAGCTGTGCCCACGTTAGTGATCACAGCTATGTCTGGTTGACAGATTTTAGCCAGTAACGCGATTTCTCCCCTCCCGCGCATTCCCATCTCTACAACAGCAAAGTTATCATCGGAATCGATCTCTAATAAAGTCTTAGGTACTCCGATCTCATTATTATAATTAGCGGTTGTCTTTAGTACTTTCCCCCCTATCGATAAAACTGCGGAGATTAATTCTTTCGTCGTCGTTTTTCCTACCGACCCAGTTACGGCAATTACGGGGATTGATAATTGTTGCCGCCACCATTTTGCTATTTTTTGATAAGCGTCAAGTGTATTTTCAACTATTAATTGTGGAACTTCTTCTACCGTGTTTAAGTGAATATACTTGTCCGTTATTAGAGCTATAGCTCCTCGTTCTATAGCTTGCTCTACAAATTGATGTCCGTCAAATTGTTGCCCCCGTAGTGCTAAAAATACCTCCCCAGGTAGAAGATTTCTGCTATCGGTTTTAACCCCCCCCATAGGTATTTTTTTGCTATTATTTATATAGTTAGTTTCAGTGGCTTCTATAATCTCACTTAGTTGATATACAGTTATATAATCTTTCATACACATTAAAAATACCTAGTAAAATACCAGTAGGCTAATAATTACAATCTTTATATTTTTTCAGTGATCCAAATCACTTACAAAGGGTGTTTCCATACGTTAGGTTAGGAGATGAAAACCTATGTAGCAAATCTATCGGTGAGAAATACCCGATGAACTTGTATACAACCCTGATTAAGTATAGGATAGCTAAAAGCAAAAATTACTTAGCGACCCTGAATGATGTTTATATAAATTAATGATTTAATCTTAATCTATAAGCATCGCTTATCATAAATACTGCCCTAAACCCATCCGCTAACCGCTTGTTAAGGAGGGCTGACTCAAATGACAATGGTTGACATTAACAAAGGACAAAAACAATCGAGGGATGAAGAGCAAATACTGTACGACTATTGGCTAAACAGAGTACAGACAGAATCACCTGAGGATTTGCTCGAAGATTTCCGAGCCTTATTCATAGAAGGTCGAGGCTTTAAGGATGTCAATGTATACATGGCTTTAGAGAGATTAATAAGGGCGAAAGATATAGAGATAAGGTTCTATCACTTTTTTAATAGGTGTTGCCACATTTTGATAAATCACTGGCAGATGCAACCGAATTGTCAGCCAGCGATACCCGAGCTAGTGGGGTTGCTGGAAAATTTAGCCCCGCCCCGTTCAGGACAGTATAGCGTCTCAAATTGTCTGCGTCACCTCGTAAAGAACTTTGCCTTGTCAGATCATTATGTTAAGTTACAACGTCTGGCAAGGATAATTAGCGCCAAATATAACGATAAAGCCTCGGTGTCGGTGGGAACCTTGATCAATCGCTACCCCTATCTTTACGACCATTGCCTATTGAGCGATGAAAGTTCGCGGGAACATAGGCAGACGGTAAAACAATTAAAAACGAAAACAGAAAGACGTTTCGAGGTAAATCTATCGAGATATGTAACCTACAAGGTGAGATTAGCTCAACTATCCACTACTCCTAACTTTACGGAAGAATCGGGAAGGATAATTCAACCAGTAAAAAATCCCACCTTACTCAACGATCGAGAATTAAACCGCGCCTTAAAACAGTACGTGGGTACAGTAGAGAACGGGCATACCTATAAAAGTATGTCGAATAATTTCGTCGCCCGTGCCGGTTACACCACCACCTACGGAGCTTTTAAAGACGAGTTGTACGAATATCTAATCAGTTCGGTGGATTACGGTAAGGGGCAGTTTAATAAAAAGCTCTACGACCACTTGAAAAATACCCTACCGGAATGTAACGGACAAAAGCTGACGGAATTTTTAATGTTGAGAACTTCCAGCCAACTCCTTAATTATCTGGTGGTGGAAAACGCTCAAAGGCCTGATCATTACGTGTTCATGGATATGATCACGAATATGGGAGTAACTAAGACGATGGGGTTAATGCTGAAAATCGTTTTGATCTGCCATAAGGTGAAACCCTATTTAGAAAAGAGATTTTCTATCCTGTTCAATCACTATGAAGGCTTCTCCCGGGATGGGGTGCCCTGGTTAGTTAAATCTCTAGAAAATTTACAGATAGCGTTTAGTATTCATTTCGGTAAAGCCGACCTATCGTGTTTACGACAGATTAAGATGTAACAATTGCATAGGGTATGTCACAAGAGAGAAGATTTTTGGCATTCTTAAGTTAAAAAGCAGTGCCACCGTCATCATGCCCTATTCCGCCGAGAAAATTAAAACAGCGATCGAACAAAAAAACTGGTCATTAGTGAGTTACTTATTTCCCTCGCTTTCTCAAGGGGAGCGGGAGAGTAACTATAGGAAAATAATCGAGGATTTCCGCGCCGGAGACTTCCAGCAGAGGTGGGAAATGATGAAATTGTTCCCAGGGATGGGGGATAGGGCGATCGCAGACCTAATAAATATTTTACGCGGCCCGGAAGAAGATCAACAACTGCGCTGGTTCACGGTTAAAATCCTCGCCGGGTTTGAGCATCCTGCGGTAATCCTCGCGTTAACCGAATTGCTCGATGATGGTGAAGAGGAGGAGATAAAAGAAATAGCACTACAGAGTTTAGCAGGTAAGGGGCGGGAGGTGATAAACATCATCACCCCCCTGTTAAGGGAGAATTCAACCCGAATAGCCGCAGTGAAATGTTTAGCGGTTATTCCCCATCCGGATATTATTGAACCTTTATTAACCGTCGTAGATGATGCCGATGTAGAGGTGAGGAGAAAAGCCATAGAAGCTTTAGGAAGCTTTTCCGATGCCCGCTTGATTCCGGTAATGCTCAAGGCTTTGATAGATGGAGACGGGGAAGTAAAAAAACAAGCCATCGGCGCGATCGCCTATCTAGCTCAGAATCATCCGGAAATAGATTGGAGCGAATTTATCTATCCATTGATAGAAGACGGAGAAGTAGGAGATCTAGTAGCTCAGACATTAGGGAAAATAGACACGCCTAATTCCGTAGATAAATTGGGCAGAAGTTTAAAAGCTTACCTATCGTGGAGAACCAAGCAGAAAATAGTTAGGGCGTTGGGGTGGAGCAGACAGCCATCGGCTCTCGAATACCTGCGAGAACAACTGCAGGAAATATCAACCCCATCATTTCTGCTTCAGGAGATCGTGCGTATTTTAGGAAGGAATAAGGAAGTAATAATGCGCCAAAAATCAACGCGGATATTACTGAATTTTTATCGAGCGCGTCAGGAATCCCTATCGTATCAAATAAAGCAATCGCTGGCGGAATCCTGGGGGGAATTGGGAGAAGAAGAGGCCATATCATCACTACACAAGCTGAGCGAAGACGAAGACATCCGAGTGAGATTACACGCCCTAGCGGCTTTAAAAAAAATACCTACAGGGTCATTTTTGTAGCCTGTAGTGCAGAAAGGTAAGGATGAGCGGGTCAACATGGATGGTAGTGACGAGTAAACGGCCATGAAACACAGTATTAAAAAATATAACCCTGATAGGATCTATGAGATAGTCATCACAGGACATTTCTCGATCAAAGCCAAATCAGCCGAATCGGCTCGGGAAAAATTAACCTCTTTACTAGAGGAAATAGACGCTGACGGGTGGCAGATCCATCACGTCTGTGAAGCCGATAATTAACTCACAGAAAAAATTCTATTTGCCAAAAACCCCCACCAAGGGTAATTTAGGAATAATTTCTAAATTAGAGAATAGCCGATTACATGAGAATCCTAGTTACAGGTGGGGCGGGTTTTATCGGGTCGCATCTGATCGATCGATTGATGGAACAGGGGCAAGAGGTATTGTGTTTGGACAACTTTTACACCGGTGATAAGCGCAATATTCTCAAATGGCTGAACCATCCCCGCTTTGAATTAATCAGACACGACATTACGGAACCGATCCGTCTGGAAGTTGATCAGGTATATCATTTAGCCTGTCCGGCTTCCCCGGTTCACTATCAATTTAACCCCGTCAAAACCATCAAAACTAACGTTTTGGGGACGCTGTATATGCTGGGGTTGGCAAAAAGGGTAAAAGCTAGGTTTTTACTCGCTTCCACCTCGGAGGTATACGGAGATCCGGATGTGCATCCGCAACCAGAAGAATACAGGGGAAACGTGAACTGTATAGGCGTTCGTTCCTGTTACGATGAGGGCAAGAGAGTAGCGGAAACCTTAGCTTTTGAATATTACCGAGAACATAGATTAGATATTCGAGTGGCAAGGATCTTTAATACCTACGGCCCGAGAATGTTAGAAAATGACGGGCGAGTGGTTAGTAATTTCGTCGTTCAGGCTTTAAAGGGTGATCCGATAACGGTTTACGGAGACGGTTCGCAAACGCGAAGTTTCTGTTATGTATCGGATTTGGTAGAGGGTTTGATCCGCTTGATGAATAATGATTTCATCGGGCCGGTAAATTTAGGTAATCCTGATGAATATACGATCCTGCAATTAGCCCAACAGATTCAAACTATGGTTAATCCGGACGCGGAATTAGTCTTTAAACCTTTACCCGAAGATGATCCCCGCCAGAGACAGCCAGATATTACCCGCGCTAAAACTTACTTGGGATGGTCGCCAACTATCCCTCTTCAAGAAGGTTTAATAAAAACTATTGAAGATTTCCGCTCTCGTCTGCAATAATCTTCAAAACCAATTACCATTCAATAAATTATTTATAAATAGGAGCTTATTTCGTTATGCGAGTTTGTGTTATAGGAACTGGTTATGTAGGTTTAGTTACTGGGGTATGTTTAGCCCATATAGGCCACGATGTCATCTGTGTTGACAACAACGAAGAAAAAGTTAAGTTGATGAAAGCTGGTCAATCCCCTATTTTTGAACCTGGTTTATCGGAATTGATGCAGTCTTCCACCGCCTCAGGGCGTTTAGAGTTCACTACAGATTTAGAGGCGGGGGTAAAACACGGAGAAATTCTGTTCATCGCCGTAGGTACTCCGGCATTGCCCACGGGCGAAAGCGACACCCGCTATGTGGAAGCCGTAGCTAGAGGGATAGGTAATCATCTCAACGGCGGCTATAAAGTAATCGTGAATAAATCCACCGTACCCATCGGTTCAGGGGATTGGGTACGGATGATCGTACTCGATGGGGTGGCCGAACGTCAGAAAGCGCTGGTGACTGCTGGCGGTAGCAATACGTTAGAAGCTTTGAAGGTAGATTTCGATGTGGTGAGCAATCCCGAGTTCCTGAGAGAGGGTTCAGCGGTTTATGATACTTTTAATCCCGATCGCATTGTCTTAGGTAGTAATAGCTCTAGAGCGATCGCCATGATGCAGCAACTTTATGCGCCCCTAGTGGCCCGCAAATTCAGTGAGGATCAAAGCGCCCCCCCAGTGCCGGTGGTTGTTACCGATTTAAGTTCTGCCGAGATGATCAAGTACGCGGCTAATGCTTTCCTCGCTGTTAAAATTAGCTTTATCAACGAAGTGGCTAATATCTGTGACCGGGTGGGCGCGGATGTGACTCAGGTGGCTAAAGGCATCGGTTTGGATTCTCGTATTGGTAGCAAGTTTTTACAGGCTGGTATCGGTTGGGGCGGCTCTTGTTTTCCTAAAGATGTGTCCGCTTTAATTCATACCGCTGATGATTATGGCTATGATGCGGAAATTTTAAAAGCGTCGGTGGATGTAAATAAACGTCAGCGCGGTATTGCGATCGAGAAATTACAACAAGAGTTAAAAATACTGAAAGGGAAAACGGTAGGTTTATTAGGTTTGACTTTCAAACCCGATACCGATGACATGAGAGATGCGCCCTCATTAACTTTAATCGAGCAACTAAATCGACTCGGTGCCCGGGTGAAAGCTTACGATCCGATCGTATCTCAAAGCGGTTTGAGTCACGGTTTAACCGGTGTAGTTATCGAAACCGATCCCGAGATGTTAGCCGATAGCTGTGACGCTCTCGTATTGGTCACGGATTGGGCTGAATTCGCCCGTCTTGACTATTCCAAGATGGCTCAGCTTATGAATAGTCCTTTAATGATAGATGGGCGTAATTTTCTCGATAAAACGGCGCTGGAGAAAATTGGTTTCCGCTACGTGGGTATCGGCAGATAAATAAAACCTCATAGGATTGATGCGAGCGCGGCCCATCTCTCCTATGATCTTTCTCGGAGAGTATTGGGATTTATTTATGTCTTCCGAGAGATTAGAGATTGATTACCTGGAAATTAATTCCTCAGATGATGGGGCGGATGTGATTGAAGGTTTAAGTAAACCAGAAAAATCTTTGCCGCCTCATTATTTTTATGATGCCATCGGCTCTCAATTGTTCGAGCGCATTTGTGAATTACCCGAATATTATCCGACGAGAACCGAAGCATCGATTTTATCGACCTACGCAACCGATATTATCGCTTCGATCGGTGAGGGGGAATTAGTGGAATTAGGTAGCGGTAGCTCTACTAAAACCCGCTTTTTAATCTCCGCTTATAAATCTTGCGGTTACTATCTAACGTATATCCCAGTAGATATTAGCCCTAGTATTCTATCTTTGAGCGCCGAGCAATTATTAGTAGAGTACCCCTGGCTGAAAATTCGAGGGCTGGTGGGTAGTTACAGGCAGGCACTAGCTAAATTAACTTATCCGAGAGATTACACGCGGGTTATTGCTTTTTTGGGTAGTACCCTGGGCAATTTTAATCAGGAAGAGTGCGATCGTTTTTTTGCCGGTTTGAAGCCCGCTTTAAAGAAGGGTGATTATGTATTGTTGGGATTGGATTTACAAAAGCCGGTAGAAGTTTTAGAGGCGGCTTATAATGATAGTCAGGGTGTTACCGCCGAGTTCAATCTGAATATGTTGGCTCACTTAAATCATCGCTTCGGGGGTGATTTCGATTTAAGTTTATTCCGCCACCAGGCTATTTATAATCGGCAAAAAAATCAAATAGAGATGTATTTAATCGCTCAAAAAGCCCACTATGTTAATTTATCTGAGTTGGATTTAACGATTAAGTTAGAGGCGGGGGAAAGAATATTGACGGAAATATCGAGGAAGTTTAATTTAGAAACTATGTCGGAATATTTAAAGAGTTTAGGTTTTAATACGGTAGGTAGTTGGACGGATGATAAACAATATTTCGGATTGCTTTTGAGTCAGTATCATCTTCAGTCGATATAGCTTCGATCCTCAAGTTATATTAAATAATGATCGATCGCTCCCCTACCTATGAAAGCCATCTTCAGCAAAAACAATATCAACACCTCCCTAACCGCCGGAGTATGGACACCCCTGGCGATAATCATCGCCGTCATTCTCTCCATACCCCTAATAAGCATCTTCAGTAGCGTTTTCACCAACTCCTTTGATGTGTGGATACATCTGGCGCAGACGGTGTTAATGGATTACATGGTTAACTCCCTCTGGCTGATGGTGGGAGTGGGCGCGGGGGTTTTAATTATAGGTGTCGTTACCGCCTGGCTGGTGACATTCTGTAGATTTTGGGGGGCGCGTCTTTTCGAGTGGGCTTTATTATTACCACTCGCCGCACCGGCTTATTTATTGGGCTATACCTACACCAATATGCTCGATTATTTCGGCCCGGTGCAGACTCTTCTCAGACAAATATTCGGCTGGCAGAGTAGTCAAGACTATTGGTTCCCTAGTATCCGCTCTCTGCCTGGCTGTATCCTGATGTTAATGCTCGTGTTGTATCCCTATGTCTATCTCTTAGCCCGAGTAGCTTTCCTCGAACAATCTCAATGTACTTTAGAGGCGAGTCGCAGTCTCGGCTGTAATCCCTGGCGCAGTTTTTTCAGCGTCGCCTTACCGCTGGCCCGCCCAGCTATTATGGCGGGCTTGGCCCTAGCTTTGATGGAAACCCTGAACGATTTTGGTACGGTGCAGTACTTCGGGGTTAATTCTTTCACCACAGGGATTTATAACACCTGGTTCGGTATGGGGGATAGGATAGCCGCCGCTCAATTATCAACGGTGTTAATGATATTTATTCTGGCTTTGATAATCATAGAAAAATTCTCTCGCCGGGGGGCGCGTTATTACGATACAAGTAATCGCCGCCAACCTCTATCTAAATACGAACTCAAAGGATTACGCGGATTAGGTGCTTTGATAAGTTGTTTCTTGCCTATCTTTTTCGGCTTTATCCTGCCGGGTAGTTACTTACTTTATTTAGGTATATATCAAGCAAGACAGACGGGAGATAATGACTTTATCGGTTTGGCCGCTAATAGTTTAATACTAGCGGGATTGACTGCGGCGATCGCTCTTGTTGTCTCCCTATTTTTAGCTTACGGCGAGAGGTTAAGCCCTAATATATTGTTGCGCTCTGCGGTTCGCTTCGCGTCTATAGGCTATGCTATCCCTGGTGTGGTGATTGCGGTAGGTGTTTTAATCCCCCTGGGATATTTTGATAAGTGGCTCGATGAAACTTTTAAGATAATTTTGAGCGGCACTTTAGCAGTTTTGATTTTTGCTTATCTGGTACGATTTTTAACCGTTTCTGTAGGTACTTTAGAATCGAGTCTGGAGAAGATAAAGCCCAGTTTAGACGATGCCTCTCATAGTCTAGGTCACGGTGTTACTTCCACCCTGTTTAATATTCATATCCCCCTAATGTCGGGGGGCATACTAACGGCGGTAATGCTGGTGTTTGTGGATGTGATGAAGGAATTACCGGCTACTTTAGTTTTACGTCCTTTTAACTTCGATACTCTGGCAGTGAGGGTTTATCAATACGCCTCGGATGAGCGTTTAGTAGAGGCGGCTTTACCGGCTCTGGCGATCGTGGCTACGGGAATTTTGCCGGTTATCGTTTTAAGTTGGCAGATTGCCCGTTCCCGGGAGTATAGTTAAGGGTTTTTGGGCTGGGGGGGACACAAAGAAATATTCTCCTCGGGTAACTAGCCCTCCGGAAAATTCAATCACGTTGGGGCTAGAGAAATGAGAAAACAGGTTATTAACTGACTTCTCATAGCTCATTTCTAACTCCTGCCAATGAAAAGGGCGCATCGAGCTAGGGTTTCTACGTCGCCGAATAAGAGCAAACGATCGCCCTTCTCTATCTTCCCATCCCCGTCAAGGCTCCGTATATACTTACCATTACGGCGTATAGCCTGCACCGGTAACTCAAGCCCGGATTCTTTAGCTATCTTGCCGATGAGGGCGCTACCTTTCGGTACTTTCAGCCAGAGGGCGGAGGCACCTTTATCCGGTAGGGAGATTTTACCGTTAGCCAACTCGTTAAAACTCCTCAAGTCGTCGGCGTTGCCTATGAGTAAAAGATTATCCCCTTTTTCTATCTTGGTAGTAGCTTCGGGATACTCGATTTTATCCCCATTCATGCGCTTGATCTCAATAACTGTAACACCAGTGAGGGTACGGATAAGGGAGTTTTCAATGGTAAATCCAATTAAAGGAGAAATGTCAGGGATGTTATAACGTTTGCTGCTCATAGTTCTCGCCGCCTGCTCTATCTCCCTTTCCATCTCGGCGAGGGTACGATCGTCCCGTAAACTAGAATAACGCCCGGCTCTAATCTCGTCGGTGTCCAGGAGGGGTAAACCTAACTCCTTAAACATGAGGGCGGATAATTCTAAACCTGCCTCGAATTCCGGCTGTACGACGCTTTCCGCCCCTAATTGATAAAGCAGCTCGATGTCTTCTTCATCGTTAACTCGGGCGACGATATTTATATCTGGACTCAAGGATAAGGCTCTCTTGACGCAGAGACGGGTACTAACAGGATCGGGCAGGGCTACCGCAATACCTTTAGCTTGAGCTATTCCGGCTTTTTCTAGCAGTAGCAAACTGGAGGCGTTACCGAAAAGGTAAGGGATGCCGTTATCGCGTAGCTTCTGCACCTGTTGCTCTGATTGCTCTAATACCACCACCGGATAATCTCTATCTTTTAGTAGTTGCACCACGTTACTACCTACCCGCCCGTAACCGCAGACGATGACGTGATCCTGAAAGGGTAAATCCTCCGATATTTCCACATCCGCGCCCTCGAAAAGTTTGCTCAACCAGGGCGTAGTTTCGGCCCACTCGAATATCGGGGGTAAGACGCGGAAGATAAAAGGAGTCACGATTAAAGTCACCGCTGCGGTTCCTAAAATCAGTAGATAAACATCGTCGGAGACTAAACCGTATTTCTTCCCCTCTCCGGCGAGGACAAAGGAAAACTCTCCGATTTGCGCCAATCCCAAAGCGCTGAGGATGGCTGTTTTTACAGGGTAACGGTACAGAAGAACGATCGGTGTGATGATGATAGACTTGGCGATGAAAGCCAGAGCCACCAAGCCGAGGATGATGGGTAAATTCTGCCAGAGGAAGACGGGATTGATTAGAATACCGATCGAGACGAAGAAGGCTGCCGCACACACATCTCGAATCGGTTCTACATAATCGAGAGTTTGATCCACGTAGTCCACTTCGGAAATTATCAAACCAGCGACGAAAGCGCCCATCTCGGTAGATAGGCCGACTTTACCGGTGATGAGGGCGATTCCTAAACACAGGGCCACTACCCCCAATAAAAATAATTCCTTGCTCTCCGTGCGTGATAATAAACGTAGATAGGGAGGAATAACCCATTTCCACAACACGAAAGCCGCCAGGACAAATAAAACTAATTTAAGTAAAGCGATCCCGACTGCTACACCGATTTGATCTAAAGGTTCATTGAGCGCGGGCAATACAGCGAGCATCAAGCCTAAAGCCAGATCCTGCACTATGAGTATTGACAACATTACTTGTCCGTGCAGTGTATTGAGTTCATTGCGCTCGATCAACTCTTTTATTACTATAGCCGTCGAGGATAGAGAGAGAATCTCCCCCAGAAATAACCCTTGGGGTATGGTATCTACCCAGCCCAGCGTCACTGAGACGGCGATAGTTAGGAGGATGGTAAGCACGATTTGCAATCCTCCCCCACCGAAAGCGAAATTTTTCACTTTATTTAATTCGGCGAAAGAAAGTTCTACACCGATGGCGAATAGTAAAAAGGTGACTCCTAATTCAGCCACCGTTTCCACCTCTTCATATTGATGAATGAATCCCAACCCGAAAGGGCCGACTATTAAACCCGCTATTAAATACCCTAGAATAATCGGTTGAGATAATAAGGAGGCTGATAATCCTCCTATGGCTGCGGCTGCGAAGATGGCGATCAATTCGACCATTAATATTAGCTCTCCCTAGCTTCAATAGGATTTAAAAAAGTTCTCAAAATTACTTGTCGAACAATCAGGAAGGCTGTTCGACAAAAACAATTTATATAAAAACAACAGTAAGAATAGCTAGTAGAGCTAATAAAGCATTAATTAAATAAAACGAGCCGACGATTTGTGTTTCTGCCCAACCGCTTAACTCTAGATGATGGTGTACTGGAGCCATTTTAAATAAACGCTTACCTTTACCATCGGGGCCTTTAGTGGCTTTATAGTAACTTACCTGAGCGATAACCGAGAGGGATTCGACGAAGAAAATCAGACTGACGACGAATAAACCCCAGAGATTACCGCTCACTATGCCCACCGCCGCCAAGCCGCCACCTAACGCCAAAGAGCCAGTATCACCCATAAATACTTTAGCGGGGTTGTGATTATGAATCACGAAGCCCAAACAACCCCCGGCTAAACACGCGCAGAAAATGGCTAGCTCGGGATGACTCGGTGCGGTGATGATTGCCAAACCCAAAAAGGCTAATGCACCCGTACCGCCCGCCAATCCATCTACACCATCGGTGAGATTGGTGGCGTTACTTTCGGCCACTAATACGAATCCTGCTAAAGCCCAAAAAAGAGGCCCCAGGGGTAGAATTATTTTTGCGGGTAGTTGAATGTTAGTAATGTCACCGGGCTGACTCCATAAAACCCAGAGGCAGAATATAACCGCGCTGACGATTTGCAGGATTAGTTTTGTTCTCGGGCTGATACCTTTATTGGATTTTTTTACCAGAATTTGCCAATCGTCAACCCAGCCGATACCCATATAGGCGAGGGTGAGCAGGGAGACAGCTAATACTTGTGTATTGAATCCCGTCCAAACCAAACTGAGTAAGACGGCAACGGGTACGAAGAAAATACCGCCCATCGTGGGTGTGCCAGCTTTTTTTAAATGCGCCTGGGGGCCATCTTCTCTGATAACCTGCCCAGCTTTTAATCTTCTCAGTAGGGGTAAGACGGCGAAACCGGCAACGCCGCAGACGAGAGTAGACAAGAGTAAAGGCCAGATCAATACTAGATTAATCTGACCTTGAAAACCGAGAGCTAACAGAATCAGTAAGCCTGCTAACAGCAGTAGTAAAGTGAATCCTGTCGGCTGCTTCAATGTCGTTGTCGAAGATGATAGATTGGCGCTCACAACTGTCTCGCAGATTCTTTGATTAATAGGTTGCGACGACGGAATTAATCTTCATCTAAAACTAATTCATCGTCGTCGTCATCATAACCCATATCATCGACATCCATCAGCTCGGATAGTTCCACATCTTCCTCTAAGAGTATTTCGGGTTCTTCCTTATCGCGGGCGATGAGTCTATTCTGTTTTTGAAGCCACTCGATAATAGACGCGTCTTTCTTTAGGGGGATGACAGCGGCGGGTTCGTATCGAGGTTCTTGACGTACTGAAGGATTAAGCATATTGCTCTAAGTTGTTCGATCGATTTTCACAGACTTCCAATATAGCCTTAATTCTACAGGATTAAGCAGGTGAATTGGTGGCACTGGCAGTGGCGAAGTAGGCTAATACCAGACAGAGGAAAGCGTTAACGCCGAGGAAAGAGCGGGCTAATGTTTCCGAGCCTAACCATAACATCCCAGGGTCTATAATAGCACTGACGGTTAAACAGGCGGCCGTCCCTAGAGTTACGCCAATGGCTAACCACTTCAATTGACGATGACCTAATAACAGGGCGATGAGAGCGAAGGGAATTAATACACTAGCAAAAATAGGATTTAAAAGAGGATTACCCTGGATTATAGTTCCTAATTCCGATAGGGAACTACTGACGAGACGGAAAGGCCATTGAGGTAAGTCGAAGATGTAAAAGCTTCTGAGAAAGAAAAAGCCAGAACTACCGAATATTAACCCAGTTTGAAACATTCCCGACCATTGATAGGGGAAATAATTTCTCAGCAACCAGGCGAGTAGATAGGAGCCTAACACCATCGCTATTTTAGGCACTAAAGCCACCGCGCCGCCATCAATCCAGAAACGAGGGTTGAGATAACCGTTATCGCGCAACCAGCGAAAGAAGTCGCGGAAGGTAACTTGACCTCTAAGTGCAAGCTGTACCGCGTTAGCCGCGTCTAATTGCCCCGCTCCGTAGTGATTAAAAGGATCTTCCCCAATTTTCCGGGAAGATTGTTGTAAAACGTTTAAAACCGCGTCTGGATCTGTTACACCCGCCGATTGAATCAGGGCCGCTACACCGGCGACATGGGGCGCGGCCATGCTAGTGCCTTGTAATTCGCTGAATACGGCTTCGCCGTTAGCGGGATTAATGGTTTCCTGTAAGATTTTACCCGTTTCCGAGCCACCAGGAGCGGATATATCCACACCTGCACCGTAGTTAGAATAGGGGGCTTTCTTGCCAGCCGAATCGAGGGCGGATACTCCGATAACATGGGGATAGCGGGCGGGATAGGCGGATGAATCTTCATCGCTGTTACCGGCGGCGGCGATGATGACGACACCTTTACTATGAGCATACTCGATCGCTTCTTTCATGATCTGGCTTTCACCTCCTCCACCCAGACTCATGTTAATTACGTCGGCTTTATTATCGGCTGCGAAGCGGATAGCCTCCGCTATATCGCTAACGGTGCCTCCACCGCCGCCGGAAAGTACCTTGAGTGGCATAATCTTGGCTTTGTAGGCGATACCAGCAACTCCATAATTATTATTAGTCGATTGGGCGATGGTGCCAGCGACGTGAGTGCCGTGGCCGTTATCATCCTCTGCATCGGTGCTATCGTTAACGAAGTCGTAGCCTTCGACGAATTCGGTTTGTTCTAAGTCGGGTACTTTAGAGACTCCGGTATCGATTACCGCTACTATTTTCCCGTCTCCTTTAGCTTCTTCCCATGCCCTTTCTATATTGATACTGCGTAGATTCCACTGTTTACTATAATCGGGATCGTTAGGAACCTCGAAAGCTTTATATATATAATTCGGCTCGATATATTCGACGTATTTTTTGATTTCCGAATTATTCAATTGAGCCAATAATTTTTTATCTCCTTCGATGGTGTAGAGATGTTCATCGATAGAAAATATACTGTTAAGGCTGACTTTTTTCGCTGTTTTTCCAGCTATGGCGGTTAATTGTTGATCTAAAATGCTGCTGGGTAATTCATCTTTAAAATTAATAATAAGGGATTGGTACTCTCCTTTAGTCGCCAGACCCTGGAAATTAAAAATAGCTAATCCGAGTCCGACAATAAACAATCCCATCAGTAATAATTTTTTCATCTTCACCGTCCCTATTTATGAATTTAAGAATAACATTTCTAGGCTCGATCGCCTATTTCTACCACTTCCCGACTCCCGAAAATAGCCTCGGCATGGCGATAATATTTAAACTCTAACAAGTTATGGAAAGGGTCTTGAATAAAGAAAGTTTTATGTTGAGTTACTTGTCCGGGAAAACGTTCTTTTGGTTCCACATAGAAATTAATCCCTCGGCTGCGGATTTTTGCCTCCAAATCATCCCAGTCGCTTTCTTTAGAAAAAATTAAACCGAAGTGACGGGGATAGATTCCCTTTTGGGGTTTAATCGGTTCATCGCTAAGGTGAGCGACTACTTGATGACCGTAAAAATTCAGTATAATCGCTTTTTCCGTTTCCCGTCCTACTTGGCAACCTAGAACCTGACAGTAAAATTTTTTCGCCTCGATAACGTCGCTGATGGGGATGGCTAGATGAAACATGGGTGAGGAAGTCATTATTCCATTGCTCTCTAATCGCTTTTAATTCAATTCTAGGGGATAATTTTTGTGTCATCACAATTCCCGATCTCGATGGGACAGACTATACTGTGAGAGAAGAGTGAGAGAAGAGTGAGGGATAAGATGATGACAACCTTAAAATTCGCCGTTATCGTGGCTATCGTTCTAGTAGTGGTGAAATTTGCCGCATCGATCTTAGGCAAGGGAGATATACCCATACTTAATCAAGTAGTGACGGTAATTTTAACCTTGTTCGTGGGTTTCGAGATTTATCAATTAGGTCAGGCTTTGATCTCCGGTTTAAGATAGAGACTCGCTAGATAGAAACTAGTGATAGTCTTAGCGTCAATACATTCACCATCAAGTATAGCCTTTTGCAGTTGAGAGAAAGTCATTTCCACCACTTCCATATCTTCGTCTATATCCTGCTCTGGGGGCGTTTCTAACTTTTCTAAATCCTGAGCGAGGAAGGCATAAATATATTCATCGGAGTAGCCAGGGGCGAGGGGAAATTTACCGAGGGATTGCCACCGGTGCCCTCTATATCCAGCTTCTTCTTCTAATTCTCGTTTGACGGTGGTGGCCGCGTCTTCACCGGGATCGATCGTGCCTGCGGGGAATTCTAGTATTCGGCGCTGTAGACTGAATCTATATTGACGCACCAGCACGAATTTACCCTCATCGGTAATCGGCACCGCTAAAGCGCCCCCTGGATGGCGAATACATTCCCATTCACCCTCAACACCATTGGGTAAGCGCAGGCGATTGACTTCAAATTTAAAAACTCTACCCTGGTAGAAGAGACGGTGTTTGAGTAACTGGGGGGGTTCTATAGACATGGTTCGGAGGTGCTAATTTGTTAAAGTGAGTATACTGTAAACTTCTTGAGTAAGAAGACTAAATCTACAAACCAAAAGCTCCTTGTTCACCGCTTTTGTTTTTCCTCGGTAAACGTAAGGCTGCGGCGAAGAATTCACCTCCACATTAGTTGCCCCGTATCAAGCTGCGATCAAAGCTTCACGCCCGTGATGGCGCAATAAATCCATCAACTCATCGCGGTAATCGTGGAAAACTCCGTGACGCTTGATATGATGGGTGCGATCGGGTAAATCTATCTTGATCTCTTTCCTCACCGTACCGGGGCGGGAACCGAGAGCATAAATCCGATTCGATAAAAACACAGCTTCTTCCACATCGTGGGTGATCATGAACACGGTTATATTAGTTCTCTCCCACAGGTCTAACATAAATTCGTGCATAGATTCTTTAGTATGTACGTCCAGAGCACCGAAAGGTTCATCCATTAGTAAAACCTTAGGCTCAGAAGTTAAAGCCCTGGCAATAGCTACCCGCTGTTTCATGCCTCCAGATAGTTCTTTCGGTAGACACTTAGCGGAATTGGTCAAACCGACAACGCTAAGATAATAACTAGCCTTTTCCCGACGCTCTTTTTTACCCACACCCTGCAACTTCAAACCGAATTCCGTGTTTTCCTGTACCGTCATCCAAGGATAGAGAGTATAGTGTTGAAACACCATCCCCCTATCTGGGCCAGGGCCTGTAATCGCTCTATCATCGATTCTCACTTCTCCAGAACTAGGAGCATCTAACCCAGCAATCTGACGCAGAAGAGTAGATTTACCCGAGCCAGACGCACCTACTACACAGATGAACTCGCCTTGCTCTATGGTCATATTAATATCTTTCAACACCACTAGAGTCTCATTTTGACGCTGAAATTCTTTATGTAAATTAATCACTTTCAGATACATTTTAATACTCCTAAATTACTTACCAACAGACCAGCGGCAGGAAATCCTTAACAGATATTGAAACAACAGATCGAAACACAATCCTATAACTCCAACTACGATTAACCCGACAAATATTTCATCCGTGCGGAGAAATCTTCCAGCTACGCTAATACGCCGCCCTAATCCTTCGGTAGCCGCGATTAACTCCGATACAATGACCAATTGCCAAGCGGCAGCCAAATTGATGCGGCAAGCATCGATAATCCCTGGTAAAACGTGAGGGAATATCACCTGTAACAAGGTTTGTAGTCGGTTTCCTCCTAATATGTAGGTAGCTTCGATCAGATCCTTGGGCACGAATTTCACCGTATCCATTACCATTAGAGCGTTAAAGAAGAAAACGCCGATGAAAATTAGCATTATTTTCGGTTCTTCCCCTATACCCAGATAGAGTATGAGCAGGGGAATGAAAGCGGGAGCGGGCATATAGCGCATCAATCCGAAAAGTGGCTCTAAGAGGGCGCGGATACTCGGAAAACTGCCCATTAAAATACCGATCGGGATAGCGAAGAGAGCCGCTAAACTAAATCCTACCCCCACCCGCCAGAGGCTGGCTACGGTATCTTTTAGTAGTTCTCCAGTACTCCATAGCCGCCCGAAAGCTTCCATAACCTGACCCGGAGACGGCAGAAATTTAGGATCTATATTGCCTGCCGTTGTCACCAACCACCAGAGAAACAGCGGTAGAGCGATCGAGGCGATCATCAACCCCCTTCCTAGAGGTTTGGGAATATCTTCCCCTAACCGCCAAAATACACTTTTTCGTAGACCAGACGAAGAACTCGAAGACGAGTTTTTATTCATAGGAATATTTGTCGGGGATAACATGGGCGGTACGATGACAAATTAAAAATCATTGTAAGAACAATTACATCTTTAATTTGTATAAAAATTAGCTTTTTTGATTCTTCTCGGCGTAGGCTTTTATAAAGCGATCATCGAATATTTTGCTAGTATCTGGTATTTCTTTTATTAGATTGACTTGCTTTAAAAAGTCACCTATTTCTTTAGCTGCATAAGGCAAAGAATTCATATCATTACCAGGGCTGAAAGCTTTGAGATTATCCTCAATAGTAAAAAGTCTTGTTCCTTCTGCATATTGTGCGTATTCATCTACGCTTACCCCTGCTCTTTTCGCCATGATCTCGTAACCTCTACTCTGATTATTCTTGATAAAATCTAGAGTAGCGAACCAAGAATCTACCATAGCCTGTACTTGTTCGGGATGCTCATCCACAAACTTACGGGTAAATACGAGGTGGTCGGATATAGCTCCAGGAAAATCCTTAGAACTGAAAAGAGTTTTACTACCTTGTCTTTTTAAAGCTTGAGTGGTGAAAGGTGCGAAAACCGCCGTAGCATCTACCTGACCAGCTACAAAAGCGGCGGCAGCTTTCCCGGTTTCTAAAGGTACAATTTGTACATCTTGAGGTGATAAACCTGCTTTTTTGATCCCCAAAAGTAGGAGAAAATGATCGACCGTACCCTCTTCGACGGCTACTTTTTTACCCTTGAGATCGGTGACGGAGTTAATACCTTCCCTGACGATTACCTGATCGTTTCCAGTGGAATTATCGTTAACTAAAACTACTACTTGATCTGCTCCAGCGGCGATAGAACTAATCGTATCATTCAAAGTTTGGCTGTTGGCATCGATCTGGCCTGCGGCTAGGGTGCTAATAGATTCTAAATAACCGTCAAACCATTTCAAATCTACTGCTACATTATTAGCTTTAAATATACCTTCATCTGCCGCTACTTGCCAGGGAAACCAACCAGGCCAGGCGCTAAAACCTAAACGTACACTAACGCCAGATGTGGGAGAAGAGGA
The DNA here is from genome assembly GCA_964623815.1 of uncultured bacterium. GTDB lineage: Bacteria > Cyanobacteriota > Cyanobacteriia > Cyanobacteriales > Microcystaceae > Chroococcopsis. Next base: position 42,207 of record CAZUVR010000009.1, read on the forward strand.
GGGGCTATTATCCGTAGTGGTTTGTATATTAGAAGCCGGATTTTTACAACCCACAACCAGAGTAATAGTTACGAGAAATAATAGAAAAGATGATATTAGGGAACGTAATTTCATTTCGTTTAGATATTAACTTCTACAAGACTTTTTCAATTGTTCGGCTAGATAAATTAGCTTTTATTTACCCGCGACTCCCGATTCCTGCCCTAACTTGCTCGGCAATCCATTGGAACCATGTATCTAAACCTTCGCCGGTTTTAGCAGATAGGGGAATAATCGTGACACTGGGGTTGATTTGGCGTATATTATCCTTGAGTCGATCGATCTCTACATCTACATAGGGAGCGAGGTCGGTTTTAGTAATCAGTAAGCAGTCAGCCTCTTGAAACATGATCGGATATTTGAGGGGCTTGTCTTCTCCTTCGGCTACACTTAAAAGGGCTATTTTGTAATGTTCTCCCACTTCAAACTCAGCAGGACAAACTAGATTACCCACGTTTTCCACTAAGACTAAATCGAAGTCCGAGGGATTATATTCGTGTTCGAGGCGATGAATTCCCCCCGCTACCATCTTAGAATCGAGATGACACGAGCGCCCGGTATTGATAGCGATAACCGGTACTCCATAACGGCGTAATCTTTCCGCATCAAGTTCTGTGGTCATATCCCCCTCGATCACTGCTATTTTATAGCGATCGCTCAAGGCCTCTAATGTCTTTTCTAAGAGTGCCGTTTTTCCAGCGCCAGGGCTACTCATCAGGTTAAAACAGATAATACCCCACTCGTCGAAGTGCGATCGATTATGGTCAGCGCCTTTCTGATTGGCATCGAGCAGGTTTACCCCTAGGGCTACGTCAAAGGTTTGGTGCATCTTCTTCCTCGTATTCAATATAATCTATTTTCAATTCTCGACCAGAGCGAATGTCTTCCATCGGCCCCCGACAATCAGGACAACTATACATAAGACCGATCTGAGGGCTGTATTCTCGCTGGCAGTTATGACAGAAAGCAATCAGAGGAGTCTCTTTTATGATTAATTTCGCCCCAGCCAAAAAAGTATCTTGCGTCTCTACCTCGAAGGCGAAGAGAAGGCTATCCGGTTCTACCGATGTGAACTTGCCTACGATTAGATGTACCGCTGAGATTTTCGGCCCTTTTTCTTGCGATTCCCACCATTGCTGGACGGTTTGAATCAACGCCTTAGTCATATCGACTTCGTGCATATTAAATCCAGTACTCTTGTTCTTGGGATGCGATCGGATTTATATAGTGGGGCTTTTCTTTCTTGGGCAACTGTCCAGATAGAACCAGGTGCGCCATCGTATCACATATAACACGAGTGGCCATCAGAGATGTAATATCACTGATGTCGTAGGGCGGCGACACTTCCACCACTTCCAGCCCGGCTATCGGGGCTTTCTGTACGATTTTACCCAGTAGGTATAGGGCTTCTCGGGGTAGTAATCCGCCCGGTTCGGGCCAGCCGGTGCCGGGGACGAATCCAGCATCGATACAATCAATATCGAAGCTGATCCAAACACAATCAGTTCCGTCTAAAGCCCTTTCTAAAGCAAAATCCACCGCAGCATCGAGGCCCATTTCGGTGATGTCGGTGACGGTGAGGATATTAGTGGCTCTTTCCCGGCACACTTTCACACCCTGACGGGGAACCTGCCAGCCACCGATACCCAACTGTACGAGGTTTTTAGCCGGAGCATTCTTGATGTTAGTGGCGTGGAACCAAGGACAGGTGTGCATTCTCTCATCTAAATCGGTTTCTTGAGTGTCCACGTGACGATCGAAGTGGATGATACCGATTTTCTTATCCCCCAGGTGCCGACATACGCCTCTGACGGTGGGAAAGCCGATCGAATGATCGCCGCCTAATAAAATAGGAAAAGCGCCGGAGCTGAATACGTGGGCCACACCCTTAGAAATTTGGTCAAAAGATTTCTCGTTATTGGCGGGAATGGTAAATATATCCCCTACATCACAGAGAGTAATTTGCTCTCGTAAATCGATACCGAGTTCAAAATTATAGGGAGTGTAGAGGGCGGAAATGCGACGGATACCCTGGGGGCCGAAACGGGTACCGGGGCGGTAGGTTGTTCCCGAGTCGTGGGGAATTCCCACTATCGCCACATCATATTCACCCACCCGCCTTACATCTTCTAAATAGGGAGCTTTCAGAAAGGTGTTAATTCCAGCGTAGTGAGGCAATTCACCCCGCGAAAAGGTTGGGATAGAACGATCGTTTATACTTGCTGCCGCTTCTAACCCGTATTCTAAACCTTGGTTTACTTCCTGTTGCCACCCGGTTAGGGGTAATCTCGCCTCTTTTTCCAAAGCTTCTTGAGCTTGACTTTGGCGGGGGTTTTCAAACAATGGTTCTTGAGTCATATTCTTCGGTTAGGGAATCAAAATAATTAGAGAAAAGCCCCAGGAAATACTCTCGATCATAAGACCGATTTCTCTCCCGGGCTTCTCTCCCGCCGTGTAGCTAGTAGATTTATTTACTAGCCTGTCTCTCTCGAACCAGCATTAGCCTTGACTAACCGGAACCCTAGAGACACTTGATTTTTAAATATTAAGTTTTATCTGGACTTATGAAAAATGTTATTTACAAGGGCTTAATTGCATTAAACAATAACAGCGCACTAAAACCCTTGCGGTATAAAAAATAACAAATAACTAATTTAGGCGCATCTGTAATAATAACTAACCTGAGTTAGGGATAAGACTTACTAGTGAGGAGGGGAATTGGTTTTCAGGAGTCGGGAGTTCGGGATTCTTAATCCTGATTCCGCGCCTCCTAACCCCCCTTAAAAAAGATTCTTTAACCAGGAGATATATTAATTAACTTCTAATCCCCAATTCCGAACTGAGCGGCGCACTCCGAACCGAGCGGCGCGATGAGCGAACAATTCCTTAACCCAAACTGACGTTAAAATAATTTAAACGATCGAATAGTTAGCGAATCCGATGAAACTCTATTATGTAACGCTAAATACAGATGAGGAGGCCCGGAAAATCAGCCGCGCATTATTAGAAAAAAAACTAGCCGTCTGCGTTAATTGGTTTCCGATTACTTGTGCTTATAGCTGGCAAGATAAAATTACCGAAGAACCGGAAATCGTTCTCATCATTAAAACCGGGGAGGGTTATCGAGAGAAGATTGAAAAAGTTATCCGCGAGCATATTGCCTACACCAATTTCATCGCTGAGATAACTCCCACAGGTATCAATGACGGGTTTTCCGATTGGTTAAACGGGGTCGTTCCCGTTATTGCTATCGATAAAGAAAATCCCCCCTCTATTAAAAATTAACAAGGGAGGACGCAAGGGGGTTATATTTCCCGAACAGGGACTAACCTAGTAGAGCTTTAGCTTTAGCTACCACGTTATCGACTGTAAAGCCGAATTTTTCTAACACGACATTACCAGGAGCGGAAGCACCGAAAGTATCTACACCTAAGACATCGCCCTCATCGGTAACGTAACGGCACCAGCCCATAGTCGAACCTGCTTCAACGGCGAGACGCTTCCTGACGGATTTTGGGAACACTGATTCTTTGTACTCGGGGGATTGTTCCTCGAATAGTTCCCAACAGGGCATAGAAACGACGCGCACTTTCACGCCCTCGCCCCTCAATACCTCGGCTGCCGAAGCACAGAGGCTCAATTCACCGCCAGTACCGATGAGAATTACATCGGGAGTGCCTTCGCTATCGCTGATAATGTAAGCGCCTTTAGCCACATCATCGATAGAAGTACCGCTTAAGTTGGGTAGATTTTGACGGGATAAGGCGAGGAGGGTGGGACGATGACGCTCGCTGATAGCCACTTTATAAGCTCCCGAAGTTTCGTTACCGTCGCCAGGACGAATTACTAAAAGATCAGGTATCAGGCGTAAAGAGGCGACGTGTTCCACTGGTTGGTGAGTCGGGCCGTCTTCCCCTAAAGCGATCGAATCGTGAGTCATCACCCAGATTACCTGTGCTTCCGAGAGGGCTGATAGACGGATCGAGTTCCGCATATAATCGGTGAACACGAGGAAGGTGGCACCGTAAGGAATTAGCCCGGTTTTGTGGAGGGCGATACCGTTACAGATGGCTCCCATTGCGTGTTCTCTCACGCCGAAATGCACGTTACGCTCAGCGTAGTCGCCTTTCTGGAAACTACCAGTACCTTTTAATTCGGTGTAGTTGGAGTGGGTTAAGTCAGCAGAGCCGCCCAGTAAACCAGGGATGACGGGGGCGAGGGCGTTGAGGCAGATTTCCGAGTGTTTTCTTGATGCCAGGGCTTTATCTTCGGGTTTGTATTGGGGTAATGCTTTATCCCAGCCATCGGGTAATTTGCCCGTGATTAGGCCTTCTAATACGGTAGCCTCATCCGCGTATTTAGATTTGTACTCTTCCCATTGGGCGTTCCATTCCTGCTCGGCTTTAGCACCTCTATCCACTGCTTTACGGAAGTGGTCGAGGACATCTTTGGGGATTTCAAAGGGAGGATATTCCCAGCCTAAATTTTGCCGAGTTAGTTCGATTTCTTGCGCTCCCAAAGCCGCACCATGTACGTCAGCGGTGTTGGATTTATTGGGTGAGCCGTAACCGATCGTCGTGGTAACTTTGATCATCGATGGTTTATCAGTGACTGCTTTCGCCGCTTCGATCGCTTTGGCTATGGCTTCTAAATCGGTATTACCGTTCTCTACGTGTTGAACGTGCCAGCCGTAGGCCTCAAAACGCTTGCTCACATCTTCAGTGAAGGCTATATCGGTAGAGCCATCGATGGAAATATGGTTATCGTCGTATAGGGCGATCAATTTACCCAATCCCCAGTGACCGGCTAAAGAGCAGGCTTCTCCGGAAATTCCTTCCATATTACAACCGTCACCCAAGATCACATAGGTATAGTGGTCGATCAATTGGTTGTCCGGCTTATTGAAACGGGCTGCTAAATGGGCTTCAGCTGCGGCTAAACCTACAGCGTTGGCGATGCCTTGTCCGAGGGGGCCTGTAGTTACTTCTACGCCTGGGGTGACGAAATTCTCAGGGTGTCCGGGGGTTTTGGATTTCCACTGACGAAACTGCTTAATCTCTTCGATCGGTACGCTATCGTAACCGGCGAGATACATCAAAGCGTACTGTAGCATACATCCGTGACCGGCGGAGAGAACGAAACGATCTCTATTGACCCAGTTGGGATTTTTGGGGTTAACCCTTAAGAATTTATCCCAGAGGACGAAGGCCATAGGAGCCGCCCCCATTGGTAAACCCGGGTGTCCCGATTTCGCTTTTTCTACCGCGTCAATAGCGAGAAAACGGATGGAATTTATACAAAGTTCTTCGAGGGATTGGCTAGCAACTACCATATTTTTTCTCTTTAATGGCTTACGATAAATTGATTGAGGAATGAGCGCAATGATCCAAGGGTACTATCCTTGTTACCTTTACTCAAGCATATTTTTTGAAAGCGAGGGTAACGTTATGTCCTCCGAAACCGAAGGAATTAGACAGGGCCACTTCTACTATATGGGGACGACTCTGACCGGGTACATAGTCGAGATCGCACTCGGGATCTGGATTTTCCAGGTTGATCGTCGGTGGGACGCGATCGTATTTTATGGCCAGTACGGTTGCTACCGCTTCGATACCCCCCGAACCTCCTAATAAATGACCCGTCATCGACTTGGTGGAACTGATGGGAATTTTATAAGCCCATTCTCCCAGTGCTTTTTTAATCGCTTTGGTTTCGGTTTTGTCGTTGGCGGGGGTGCTGGTGCCGTGAGCGTTTATATAGGACACTTGTTCTGGTAATAGTCCCGCGTCTTTCATGGCTAATTCCATCGCTCGCGCCGCGCCCTGCCCTTCTGGGACGGGGGCCGTCATGTGGTAAGCGTCGCAGGTCATGGCGTAGCCTACTATTTCAGCGTAGATTTTCGCGCCGCGAGCCAGAGCGTGTTCTAGTTCTTCTAAAATTAGGATGCCCGTACCTTCCCCCATGACGAAGCCATCCCGGTCTTTATCGAATGGTCTACTGGCATGAGCCGGATCGTCGTTTCTGTGGGATAGAGCTTTGGCGGAGGAAAATCCTGCTAGAGATAGAGGGGTGATCGCCGCTTCAGTTCCCCCACAGATTACCGCTTTGGCATAGCCTCTCTGCACGAGACGGAAAGCATCTCCGACGGCGTTCGAGCCAGCGGCGCAGGCGGTGACAGTACAGTTGTTAGGCCCTTTCGCTCCCGTGTGAATCGCAGTCAATCCCGCCGCCATGTTGGCGATCATCGTGGGTATCATGAAGGGACTACAACGGCTCGGCCCTTTGGTTAACAACACTTCTTGTTGATCTTCCAACACTTTTAAGCCGCCCACACCTGTGCCGATGATGACACCGATGTCTTCTGCATTGAGGTCGTTGATAATTAAGCCAGCATCAGCGAGGGCTTGTTTGCTCCCCGCTACCGCGAACTGAGCGAAACGATCCATCCGTTTTGCTTCTTTGCGATCGATATAATCGAAAGGATCGAACCCTTTTACTTCCGCCGCTATTTTACAAGCGTGCTTCGACGAATCAAAAAGTGTTATTAGGCCTACTCCATTACGCCCTTCGCTTAATCCCTGCCAGTATTCCTGAGGATTATTACCTAAAGGAGTAATTGCACCAAGCCCGGTAATAACTACCCGTTTCAATGGCAAATTGGTCATATTTTTTTCAAAACCGCAGACACCTGTTAGTTTGATTTTTCAGTCCTAGGCGGCCGCTTCTACTTTACTGGCAATATGTTCTACTGCTTTCCCTACAGTCTCTATTTGTTCGGCCGCCTCATCAGGAATTTCAATATCGAATTCTTCTTCTAGAGCCATAACTAATTCGACAATATCCAGGGAGTCAGCACCTAAGTCATTGGCAAAACTTGCTTCCGGCTTTACGTCGTCTGGACTCACCTCTAATTGTTCTACTACTACTTTTTTAACTCTATCAAAAATTTCTGTATTCATTGATGCTTTTGCTTACTCCGCTAAAAAAACCCTATACTAGGATACAGCATAAGGGAAAGTGGGGCGGCTGTTGCCACTTTCAATGATGGTTAACTTTTTTGCTCAGTATTTCCCATCTTACTTGAATTTGTCACCTGCTTATGATCGTGACCGAAAAATCACTGTGAGAAATTAGGGTTTCTGCCCAGGGGAAACAAGATAACATGAAAGAGTGTGGATATTTAACGAATTGCAACACCTATGACACCAGAAACTAAAGCAGAGCTAGACAATTTAGTGAAGAGTAATAAAATCCTCGTTTTTATGAAAGGCTCGAAGATGATGCCTCAGTGCGGCTTCTCTAATAACGTGGTACAGATTCTCAATATGCTAGGTGTCCCCTATCAAACGGTCGATGTTCTTCAGAATGAGCAAATCCGTCAGGGGATAAAAGAATACTCCAACTGGCCCACTATTCCCCAAGTTTACATTAACGGTGAATTCGTCGGTGGGTCAGATATTATGATCGAACTTTACCAGAATGGAGAATTACAGCAGATGGTGGAAGTAGCTTTAGCTTCTTAAACTGTTCTTGGTTTAGGGTCGGTTTATCGGCCCTTGCCTTCATCAATAGTAATCCCTTTCCGTTTGGGTTTGGGGTAAAGGTAATTCAAAGTTAGAAGGATCGAGGAGGTAACGATAGATTTCTTCCTCAAGGCGGTGGACGAGGTAGGCCTCAATAGCATTGGAATGGCGGAGACAGGCTAGATAACCGTCTACGTAAAGGCGAATTTCATCGAAATTTCTGCCCCTATTCCACAAATCCACCATGTTATCGGTGATTCGTTGATAGTAACGGATGGATTGGGTGTCTTGAAGCATGGCGTTGAAATGATAACAGCGTCAGGGATTAATTTAGGTTTTATTACCTCTATTCTAACTATTAACACTTAATAACCTCTATACCTCTGAGTAAGTAGCTATTGTTACAACATCTTGACATTTCCTTTGATACCCTGACAGTTGTGTATTTAGAGAGGAAAGGCAGTGGGCTTAACTAATATATCCATAGTGGAGGGAAATCCTCATCTACGATCGCTCTTAGCTTGGCACCTACAACAAGCGGGTTACGTCGTCAGCCAGTGTAACAGTTTCGCCCAAGCTAGAAACGCCTTTCTCCAACGTCAGCCAACCCTGGCGATAATCGATTCCGATTTACCAGATGGAGATGGCATCGAATTATGTCGCTGGTTATATCAACAACATCAATCCCTGATTTTAATCCTCTCGGCCCGTAACACGGAAAAAGATGTGGTCAACGGTTTGAAAGCTGGAGCCGACGATTATCTCCGCAAACCTTTCGGAATGCAGGAATTTATGGCCCGTTTGGAAGCCTTGATGCGACGGGTGAAAACTCCGGTAGCCCCCCTTCACCTCGAATACGGAGATTTAAAAATAGATCTGGCACAGCGCCGGGTTCAAGTCCAGGGAGAATATATAGATTTGACTCCGCAAGAGTTCAGCTTACTCTACGTTCTCGCCCAAGCGGGCGGAAATTCCCTATCCCGAAGCGAATTACTCCGTCGCGCCTGGCCCGATGCCATCGATAATCCCCGCACGATAGATACTCACGTTCTCTCGCTCCGCAAAAAAATAGAAATCGATCCCCGGCAACCGAGTTTGATTCAAACGGTGCGTAATGTGGGCTATCGCTTCAATTTAGAAGCTTTACAAGAGATGTCCAACACGGGGGCGGTTAATAATTTGAATTCTTATTCCGCTATAGGTAGGTCTAGTAATTAATAAACTTGAGAGAGAATGTAGCGCAGACGATCGTAATCGTCTTTGAGGAGTATACTCAATTGTCGGCCCACACCTACGAGCCAGGCGCGATCGTCTCCCCGTAGCTTATAAATTTCTCGGATAGCAGCCGCTACTAGGGCTTCTACGGGGCTGTTCCTTACTTCTAATAGGATACGGATAAAATCTAAGCGATCGCTAAATTTTACTATTTCCGCCGCTTCACAACGATAAACCGCCTGATGAATTTGAGGGGGGCGGGGCGGTATATACTGACGGACTTCCCCAGATAGATGAACGTTACCGTTGCGAGAATGGGGAATTTCAAAACCGACGATGGTGGCGCGAAATTCGGTTTTTAACATGGCGAAAATCTGCGGTTGTTGTTCCCGCAATTCTGCCAACGATAGACCTAATGCCCTGGCTCTGTGTACTGAATCGATAGGATAGGTAGTCACGTAGGTAACAATAGCGAATACCTTGTTACTACTTTCTGAATCGCTCGCCTTGACCCAACTGCCGAAAGGGGGCATGACGGGAAAGGCTAATTCTTCCGGTTCGAGACATTGAGCGGTGAACTCGGTGGTAGCCGTTTGTATGACCTCACCGATGTGATCGGGATGTCGGCTATCGGTGGCGAATTGAGGTAAGGGTAGACGCATTATCCAGATTATTTTTTCTTGCTCGCAGGTGCTAGATTCACAGGTTCTAATTCCGAAAGATTAAAAGTAACTAATTTATCCCAGTTACCTCCTTCAAATAAAACTGCTACTTTGCCATCGCTGACTCTCTGTACTAAACCCTCAAATTTGTAGTAAGTATCATCAACGTTAGTAACTCGAACTACTGCACCTGGAAGAATCATGGGGTAATTACCTAAGCTAAACAATTACTGTTCTCTAGCTTAACATGAAGCCCCGCCGATCCTAGTAACTGTTCCACCAGCCGAAAGCCGGCCCCACAAAGCGAATTATCACCCATATACCGGCTAAAACGCCGATACCTATCCAAGCCCCCCTAGTGGTAATTTTATAAGCTTGTTCGGCTTGGGTTTTCGTAATCGGCAACCAGGGCAGGATATTTTCTTCCTGTCCGTATTTGTCACCTAAAGCGGATTTACGTCTTTTAGACTCTCCCATAAAAATTTCTGTTATTGATTATTAAGTTTTTACACTGATCATAGCTTCTTAAGTATGTGCTTTACTAGATAGTGAAGAGACATTTTTTGAGTTTGTCGAGATTTTCGCCCTGTATCGATCGCTTTTTCATTCACCCGCGACCCCCATCAATCATGAGTTTTCGTAAAATACGGAATTTGATTCAGCCATAGTCGCAACGATAGACGAGTTCCCCAGTATCATCGCCACGTTAGAAGAAGAATTAACCAGATACTGAATAACTTAAAATTAGAGATCACGCACAATTCATATAAACTAATGGCCACAATTAACAGTAGTTATTTAAAGTTAAAAGCTGGGTATCTCTTTCCCGAAATCGCCCGGCGTGTTAACGCTTTCGCGGCGGATAACCCGTCTGCGCCGATCATTCGTTTAGGCATAGGAGATGTCACTGAGCCTTTGCCCCGGGCCTGCCGCGAGGCAATGATTAGAGCGGTAGAGGATATGGGTGCCAGGGAAAGTTTTAAGGGCTACGGGCCAGAGCAGGGCTATTCCTGGTTAAGGGAAAAAATCGCCGCTCAAGATTTTCAAGCTAGAGGTTGTGAGATAGAAGCGGATGAGATTTTCATCTCCGACGGCTCTAAATGCGATACGGGCAATATTCTCGACATTTTCGGTGACGATAATACGATCGCCGTTACCGATCCGGTTTACCCTGTGTATGTAGATACTAACGTGATGGCCGGACATACGGGAGAAATCAACGATCGCGGCGAGTACGGCGGTTTAGTCTATCTTCCCATCACGGCGGAGAATAATTTTACCGCCCCAATCCCCGAGGAGAAAGTTGATTTAATCTATCTCTGTTTCCCCAATAACCCCACCGGGGCGACGGCGACGAAAGAGCATCTGAGAGCTTGGGTAGATTACGCCCGCGCTCACAGCTCGATTATCTTTTTCGACGCGGCTTATGAGGCGTTCATCACCGATCCGAGTTTACCCCATTCTATCTATGAGATCGAAGGGGCTAGGGAATGCGCGATCGAATTCCGGTCTTTCTCGAAAAACGCGGGCTTTACGGGCACCCGTTGCGCCCTCACCGTAGTACCGAAATCCTTAAAAGGTAGGGCGGCAGACGGTTCGGAAGTAGCCATACATCCCCTGTGGAACCGTCGTCAATCGACTAAATTTAACGGGGTTTCCTACATAGTTCAGCGTGGCGCGGAAGCGGTTTACTCTCCAGAGGGACAGGCCCAGGTGAAAGAGTTGGTGAATTTTTATATGGAAAACGCCACTATCATCCGCGAGCGATTAACGGTAGCGGGCCTTGAAGTATACGGAGGTGTTAACGCCCCTTATGTGTGGGTGAAAACTCCTCACGGGTTATCGAGCTGGGATTTCTTCGATAAATTACTCCACACCTGTAACGTGGTGGGTACGCCCGGCTCCGGTTTCGGTGCTGCGGGTGAGGGTTATTTCCGGATTTCGGCGTTTAATAGTCGTGATAATGTTAATGAAGCGATGAGAAGAATTACCGAGAAGTTTAAAGCTTAAAAGATAAAGGGTGGTTAACCCACCCTTTAAGATTACTCGTGATTGGCTTCAGAGGGTTCTGCGGTGGCAGTTTTAATACTAACGATCGTGCCGCCCATACGAGTGATGCGACGCATTTCTTCATTCATCCGTTTGTAGGGAACACGAATGAAGACGCTACCGCTCTGGCGCACCGGATAGCTATTTTTGTCGTTCGTATCGTTCTGTTTTAGTCCGGCTACTTCGTAGATGAAAACGCGGTTGGCGCTCGGGCTAATATCGGTGCCGGCTATTGCGGATTGACTCAACATATTTTTGTTCTCCTTAGATTAAACGATCGCAGTAACCAGTTATCGATACTAGGTAACGATTCCTGATTACTGACGCTGGTTATTGATTAATTTAAACTAGCCGGGGTAATACTTGCCACTTTTCCGCCGATACGGTTGATCTGTTGCAGTGTATTATTGAGTTGCTCGTAAGGTACGATGAGCGCTTTGCTGCTACGGCGCACGCTAGGATAGCCCGGCTTGCTGATAGCGGAGATTTCCACCCGGTAGAGTTTCCCCACGTTACCGAAGGGCACGCTACCGCCGAGGGCTTTGGTGGGGGTGTTGCCGGATTTGGAGGGGCGATAAGCCCAGCCTTCGTTAGCACCGGAGGGGCCGACGACGGAGCTGGCGGCGTTTTGCGCTAACTCGGCGGCTAAACGGGAGTTTTTGCCCTCGATCTGAGCGCGATCGCTATTGGCGTAGCCGCGATAGAGACGGAACATCCGGGTAAAGCCCACGGTTTTCTGTCCGGGCTGGTTGGTGAAACCGCGATAGTAAGGAACGATATTTTCCCCGAAGTTTTCTGTATATTCTACGGAATCGATATAGGAGTCAATATCGGCCTCAAAACCTTTGTTTTCATAAAGGTCGAGGTGATAGATAACTTCCGATTCATCGTATGGGGCGCGGCCTAAGAGGTGTTTATAGTTTAATTCGATGACGCGGGTTTGAAAATTGCCGTACAGGAATTTCTTTTTATATAATTCGGATTTGGCTACGGCACGCACGAACTCACGTACCGAAATCGAGCCGTTACATAGTAAAGACTCGGCGCTTTTGAGGCGTTCCGATTCCATGATGTAATCGTTACCGAGTACTTGACGGTAGACGGCGCGGATGACGGTTAACGCATCATTTTTGTCCCAGTCGGGACGTAGTTCGATCACGGGGGCATCGCTGAAAGCTGATGTACCCAGGCGTGAGGCGGCTGTGGTTATGGGCACTTTTAGTTCTCCTTACAACAAAAATAGATTATGCTGATACGAGACTGATTACTTGACCACCTTCGCGGTTGATCTGTTGTAATCGGTTCGATAACTGTTCGTAGGGTATGAGATACTCGCTAACGCTTCTGCGTACACGAGTAGAGCGATTTCCCCTCGCTCCTTGAATTACTCTCACCCGGTAGAATTTCCCTCTTTCCCCTCCAGAAATTCCCGCTAAAACTTCCGAGGTTTCGGCGATGTATACGGGAGAGGCGGTATTCTGGGCTACCTCTCTGGTGAGACGGGCATTCTTAAGATTGCGATCGCTACTCGCATAGCCCCGGTATACTTGGAACATCCTGCTAAAGCCCACCGTTTTCTGGTTGCGTTGCGTTGCGAAACCGCGATAATAGGGTACTATATTATCGCCAAAGTTTTCTGTATATTCGGGGGAATCGATATAGGAGTTGATCTCTGCTTCGTACCCTTCCGCGTTGTACAGGTCGGTATGATAGGCAATTTCCGACTGATCGTAGGGAACGCGACCGAGTAGATGTTTGTAATTCAACTCGATAAAGCGATTCTGGGGATTGCTATGGAAGAATTTATTCCGATATAAGTCTGATAAAGCCAATGACCTTACCAGATCCTTCACGTTTATTGAGCCGTTACGGAATAAAGATTCGACGCTAGTAAGACGCTCTCTCTCCATCAGATAATCGTTTCCCATTACCTGACGGTAAGCTGCTCTCAATACCGCTTCCCTGTCCTCAATACTCGCATTGGGGCGTAATTCTACGGGAGATGCGCTTACAAAGGGTTCATAGCCTAATCGTTGCGCTGCCGTTAAACTGGTCATTGTTTTTCTCCTTGATGTGTAGATATAGCAAGGCCTGGAAAACAGATGATTGTCAACCCAGTTGCTAACAACCTCCTGCCTTTCCAGGCCATCAGCAGATGCGCGGTTATTCTAGCTCAGAGCATTGATAGCGTAATCAATGTAGGAGTTAGCTTCTACAGCGGGATCTCCAGATAGACCATGATTAGCTTTGATATACTTGAGAGCTTCTACGTACCAGCTAGGAGATAATTCAAAGGTACGGTTGATTTCGTCGATACCGGCAATGAGGTACTCATCCATAGGGCCAGTTCCACCAGCTACTAAGCAGTAAGTAACCATGCGGAGGTAGTAACCGATGTCACGAGCGCATTTATCTTTACCGCGTTGGTCAGCAGCGTAGTTAGCCCCTTGCATTTGGGTGGTGTAGGGGAATTTGTTGTAAACTGCTTGAGCTGCACCTTGAATTAATTGAGAAGATTTTTCGGTTAAGGCTTTAGCAGCTTGTAAGCTAGCGCTAGCTTGACGGAAACGACCAAACGCTGTTTGGATTTCGGTGCTGCTTAAGAAACGTCCTTGAGAATCAGCAGCGGCTACGGCTTCGGTTAAAGGTGTTTTCATTGTTTTGGTATCTCCCAATTATCTTGCAATAAGTTTCCTACAATTCAAAATTTAAGTCGTTAGACTTAGGCTACAGCAGCGGCAGCGCGATCGAAGTAGCTAGAGATTTCAGCTACGAGTTGGCTACAGTCACCTTGGGTGATGCCGTTGCGATCGTTAACGATAGCGATTGCAGCTTCTTTCATTTTTTGTACGCCGGCAGCTACGGAAGCACCAGGAACGCCTAAAGCTACGTAGGTTTCACGAAGGCCGTTTAAGCAACGATCTTCTAATACGCTAGCGTCGCCAGAGAAAGTAGCATAGGTTACATAGCGCAAGATGATTTCCATGTCGCGTAAGCAAGCAGCCATACGACGACTTGTGTAAGCATTTCCGCCGGGTTGGATTAATTGGGGCTGTTCAGCAAACAAGGAACGAGCCGCGTTAGCAACGATAGTGGAAGCGTTGCTGGTGATGCGGTTTACCGAGTCCATACGTTTGTTGCTTTCAGCAACCATTGCGCTTAAAGCATCTAATTGAGAAGAGGATAAGAACTCTCCGCGTGCATCAGCTTGGGATACAACCCTGGTGAATGCGTCAAACATTGGTTAATCTCCTAATTGATAGGTGAGCTTGTTGGTTTATCTAATCGTTTTTTTCCCTTGTGAGGGATTTTACTGATGATTCCGAGTTTTTTTCTAGGTATCTTTCAGTACTTCCTAGTTTACATTAAGTTTCCTGAAAAATAGTTTCGACTTTCTCATAAATCATCTAATAGGGCTAAACAGATTGTTGGGCGAACCTTTTTCTGTTTTCTCATCCCCTCAAGTTACTTTTATACAATGCTATCCGCCCTTTATTTGTTACAAATTATTAAGTTTATTGATGTTTTTTTGTAACAATTCTTTTACAGTTCTTCAATCCCTGAACTGGCAAGGATCAAAGCGATTGTCACTGGAATGAAACCCTTTCCCCGTCTAGGTTACAGGGTATAAAGTCACTAAAAGCAAATAATTTAATAATTTTTTAATAATGTGGCTTAGAGCCAAATATTTCAATGGCTCGGAGTTTGTTACAATATTTTAAGTAAAAAATCACGTTCTTATTTAGTTCATGACCTCGCTTTCTAATTCTATTTATCCTGTAGTTTGGGGTGATTGTAAAGTTCGCTTAATAGATCAAACTCGCCTACCGAATGAGTACGCTTTTGTTGAAATCAGTAACGTGGAAGAGATGGCGGAAGCGATTAAATCGATGATCGTCAGGGGAGCGCCGGCAATTGGCGTGGCGGCGGCTTACGGTATGGTCTTAGGCGCGATGGCTTATATGGGTGACTCGAAACAGGAGCTATTGGAAAAATTAGCGGTAGTAGGCGAAACTTTAAGGCAAACCCGGCCGACGGCGGTAAATTTGTTCTGGGCGATCGATAAGATGCTCAAAACCGCTTACGGTAGCCAAGGAGATGTATCCGCACTACAAGGGGAATTATTAAGGGCGGCGCAGAAAATTCAAGAAGACGATTTGAATACCTGTAAAGCGATCGGGCAGTATGGTTTATCAGTACTACCGCAAGAACCGGAGAAATTGACGATACTAACTCACTGTAACACCGGGTCATTAGCTACGGCGGGTTACGGCACCGCCCTAGGAGTAATTCGGGCCGCTTTCAGTGCCGGGAGATTAGCCGGAGTCTATGCCGATGAGACGCGCCCGAGATTACAGGGAGCCAAATTAACCGCCTGGGAGTGCGTACAGGAGGGTATACCCGTTACTGTCATCACCGATAGTATGGCCGCCCATTGTATGCAGAAAAAATTGATCCACGCTGTAATCGTCGGGGCCGATAGAATTACGGCTAACGGAGATACCGCTAACAAAATAGGCACCTATTCTCTAGCGGTGGTTTCTAAAATGCACAAGATACCCTTCTTCGTCGCTGCTCCTCTATCTACCGTTGATTTCTCTCTTTCAACTGGGTTAGAAATACCGATCGAGGAAAGAGATAGCGCGGAGATATATCAAGTGGGTGACACGAGAATCTGCGCGGAGGGAGCTAACTTTTATAACCCCGCTTTCGACGTAACTCCAGCGGACTTGATCGCGGCTATCATTACAGAAAAAGGCGCGGTCAAGCCGGAAGAGTTAATCAGTTTAAAAACTTATTAATCCGATTGAGAGGGAGGAAAGCCGAATCCGGGCCCCGGAGCTAAAAGGTAAACTGTATATAGAATGAATGTTTATTATTGACCGTGTTAAAAAACAAACAAATTTCTAGGACAGTAAGCGCGATCGTTTTATTAGGAATGTTAACATCTTGTAGTGGTAACGCCTCTTTAGAAAACAAGTTAGCTCCCGATAGTAGTTTAACGGGCGGGGCTAGTCCGACACCAAGCCCGGAAAATTCCACCGGACTAACCGCCATATTGCCGAATGTTTTTCCTACCAATATCCCCCAATATAACAACTCACAATTACTATCTGTAACTCCGGGAATAACCGCTAGCCAGGGTCAAACCCGATGGCAATCTACAGATCCGAGTAACTTGATCGAAAGTTTTTACACGCAAGAATTACAGAGTAATAATTGGGAAATAGTCACGCCTTTTAGCGAATCAAATACTAGTATAGTAGCGCGTCGAGATGGGTTAGAACTGACAATAACCATAGCGTCTACTTCACCGAATACCGAATATACGATCGATTATCGTTCTCTAAGTGCCGATAACCCTTCGCCTTCCCCTACAATTAGCGTTAGCCCCTCACCAACCGCCACGATAACGGCTAATAATCCTCTTAATTTTACTGACCTAGGGACACTACCTGTAGAATCACAGAAACAGATAGAGAATCTTTCGGCTTTAGGAGTTTTATCAGGTAACGGAAATTTATTTGAAGGTAATAAACCCGTTACCCGCCGCGATTTTGCCCGATGGTTAGTATTAGCTAATAATAGCTTGTTCGCTTCTACTCCTGGGAAACAGATACGTTTAGCGGATAAAAATGCTCAAGCCGCTTTTTCTGATATTCAATCCAGCGATCCGGATTATGTTTATATTCAAGGTTTAGCAGAAGCCGGTTTAATACCTTCTCCTTTATCGGGGGATAGTAGTGCTTTATTGTTCCGTCCTAACGCCCCACTAACGAGGCAAGATTTAATTAGTTGGAAGGTGCCTTTAGATATGAGAAAAGCCCTACCGAATGCGAGTATCGATACTATTAAACAAACTTGGGGTTTTCAGGATGCGAGTAAAATCGATGCCAGGGCTTTAAGAGCTTTTTACGGCGATTTTCAAAACGGAGATTTAGCGAATATACGCCGGGTTTTCGGGTTTACTACCCTGTTTCAGCCGACGCGCCCAGTGACTAGGACACAAGCGGCGCTAGCCCTCTCCTATTTCGGCTATCAAGGAGATGGTATTAACGCGGCTGAGGCTTTACAGGCTTCTAGCAATGGTCAAGTTCAGCAGTAGGGTAAATTATGAACCACAGAGGCACGGAGGAGATGTGTATTATTCTCCTTCGGATAGATTAAAACCGACGGGTGCGATCGCACTCAATTGTAATTCAGGATGGTCTTCCTGTATCTGGTGTAAATTCCATTGGTTTTTCAGGAGTAATACGGGACGCCCCCAATTATCTTTAACGGTTAGAGTATTAAAAATCCTGCCAGTTTTTTCCAGTGCTTCCCAACCACCCGTAACCCAACGGGCGAGGTTATAGGGCAGAGGCTCTAAAGTTGTTTCTACGCCGTATTCACTAAGTAAGCGAAACTGCACTACTTCAAATTGTAATTGTCCCACCGCTGCTAAAATAGGATCGCGTTTGAAGTCATCTACCGAGTACATAATCTGTACCGCTCCCTCTTCCCTTAATTCGCTGATTCCCTTTTGAAATTGCTTAAACTTCGAGGGGTTAGGGTTTTTCAGATAGGAGAATAATTCGGGAGAGAAACAGGGAATCCCTTCGTACTCCAATTTCTTACCCAGATAAATCGTGTCACCGATGGCGAAAACACCAGGGTTATTTAAGCCAATGACATCACCGGGATAAGCCGTCTCGATGACTTCCCTATCCTGAGCGAATAACTTTTGTGGGCGGGAGAGACGAATAGTTTTACCAGAGCGGGCATGATTGACAGCCATATCCTTCTCAAATTTTCCAGTACAAACGCGCACGAAAGCCACCCTATCCCGGTGTTTAGGGTCCATGTTAGCCTGTAGTTTGAAGACAAAGCCTGTAAATTCGGGGTAATCCGGTTCGAGGGGGCCGAGGGAAGAATTGCGCCCCACCGGTTTGAGTCCGTAATCTAAGAAAGCCTCTAAGAATAATTTGACACCGAAGTTAGTCATGGCGCTGCCGAAGAAAACCGGAGTCATTCGTCCGGCGTGTACCTCGTCTAAATCTAATTCGCCGCCTAACTCCGACAGAAGTTCTAAATCTTCTTTGAGTTGATAATACAGGTCTTTATCCAAGTATTCCTCAATTTTGGGGTCGCCTAGCTCGATGACGGTTTCCTGAGCCTCCTGAGAGCCGTGAGCGCGACGTTCAAACAGGTGTATGGATTGATCGTAACGGTTATAGACACCCTTAAAGCGATCGCCACTACCGATAGGCCAGTTAACGGCGTAAGTTTGTAGCCCTAATTCTTTTTCGATTTCGTCCAATAATTCTAACGGTTCGCGCCCCGGTCTATCCATCTTATTGACGAAGGTGAAGATAGGTAGAGCGCGGAGTTTACAAACTTCAAATAGTTTCCGGGTTTGAGGTTCTAAACCTTTAGCCGCATCGATGAGCATGACAGCGTTATCGGCGGCGGCGAGGGTGCGGTAGGTATCTTCGCTGAAGTCTTGGTGCCCAGGCGTGTCGAGGAGATTGATTTGATAGTCTTGATAGTCGAATTGTAAGACAGTGGAGGTGATGGAGATACCGCGCTGTTTTTCCATTTCCATCCAGTCGGAGGTGGCTTTTCTTTGGTCGCGCCGGGCTTTCACCGCCCCCGCCTGGTGAATGGCACCCCCGTAGAGAAGCAGTTTTTCGGTGAGGGTGGTTTTACCCGCGTCGGGGTGCGAGATGATGGCGAAGTTACGTCGTCTCTCGATTTCTTGCTGTAATTCTTGTTCGATTTCTGTGGACATTGGCTCGATGTTCTACCCTACCTTGTTTTTCTATTGTAGTAGATGAAAGCTACCGATAAAGAAAACGCT
Source organism: uncultured bacterium (assembly GCA_964623815.1). Taxonomy (GTDB): domain Bacteria; phylum Cyanobacteriota; class Cyanobacteriia; order Cyanobacteriales; family Microcystaceae; genus Chroococcopsis. Next base: position 61,535 of record CAZUVR010000009.1, read on the forward strand.
ACTTTAATAGTTCGATATAAGGTATGTTGAAATATTGTTGAGGAGCGCCCATCTCTAATAAAGCTTGCTCGATCCACTCTCTTTTCACTTTTACACTACTTAATAAATATTCTTCTACAATCGCTTCATGAGGAATATTAAGAAGTTTCAAAATAGCCGCTACAACTACTCCTGTTCTGTTTTTTCCAAATGCACAATGAATTAAAATCGGCTCTTGCAAATTTTCCTGTGTTAATACCTTTATAATCTCATTTAACCAACGGCACACAAACTTATTAGATATTTGATATTTTTCATGATTGTTAGAAATTGGGAAATGAAAATAGCTATCATCAAAATTTCAGGGATCTATTACTTTTCTTAAATTAATAATCGTACCTGCATAAGCAATCTCTGCGTGAGACTTAACAAAATTTATTTGACCCCCCTGTATAGTTTACTTTTCGTTAATATTTCAGTCCTGACAATTAAGTTGATACATTCACCAACATCTCTAAAATTTACGCATCCGTCCGTATAATAGAGATTCATCACTTATCTTCAGCTAAAATCCAGTCGGGTTAAGGATAGCCCGACTTCTTAAGAAAACTGGCAGGATGCCGATTAAGTTCGATACCTAGCCCACCCCTATAAACAGAGAATCAAATCCTACTGATGCAAAAAATTTACTTGCTGTTACCATAATGATAAATTATTAGCCTTTCGATAGGCTTTCAAAATATTTAAAGGAACCGCATTAATCAAAGTGGAAAAATTCGGAATGTCTGTTTCTACTTGACCAAAGGTAGAATTGACCCGATTCCACCAATCAGTGGCAATGATATTAGATTTTAGTCCATTTAAACCGGCAAAGAAGCTAGAGAGTTCTTGTGGAATATTGGCGGGAAGTCCCGGCACCCCTCCTGTAGCAATATAATTATATTGCGCCATTAATGACCACAACCAGTTCTTGGGTTGACTGATATTGTCAATTTCCTGTTGCAGATAATTGGAAACATTTGACCAAGTAGTCATACTCGTACCACACCAATGTTGTTCAACAGAATTGTTCCAAAAAGGGGTATTTTCTTGTAACCAGCCTGACATATTATCGGGAAACTCTCTCGACCCTACCACGACTCGTCCAGAAGTTTTCCAAATTTCTTTTAATGGTTGAGAAATTCCTGATGGAGGAATTAATTTATCACTTCCAATTGTTTTAATAATTAAATTGGCAACGTCTTGATAATCTTGAGTGTCCCAGTGTTCCTCAAAATCGTGAAAATCTAAAATTATAATTTCTTGAGAAGTAGATTGCAAAAAAGAATTTATTTGGTTTAAGACATTGACTAAGGTTAAGTCAAAGGTATGTCCACCATGACTAAGCTCAAAGCGATCATCTCCCGAACCCTCACCAATAATTAATCTCAAATCTAAGGCTCTAGCTCCTTGCTGAAGTTGCTGTTCAATACTTAAATATTGAGTTTGAACCCAAGATTGGGTAATTCCGCTGGCGGCATAAGTTCCCGCATCATGATTACCTGGTATCGTTAATTCATTTAAACAGAGATTTTCCAAGCAAGGGGCGAATAGTTCCATCCAATTATTAGCCCAATGTTTTACGGAAGGTTTTAGCGCTGTCTTTTCTGTGTTTAAGATTCCATCTCCATAATTAGGCGTTGGATAAGGAGAGATTCGGGATTGAGAATGGTTGGGAAAATAACCAATACCTAAAGAAACTACACCATCATGAATCCATCCTATAGATGAGTGATTATTAGTATCGGGAGTGGGAAAAACAAAAAAGCCATCTGGAATATTTTGCCATTCAATACTAACTCCATACCCCGATTCTGATTCGAGACGTAAATTATCAACTCCAGTTTTTTTAGCATCAATCCAAAAATTAAAATCGTTCCAACCTTCTATAAGGTAATTGGCGTTGGATTTATCATCTATACTGTACTGACCCAATGTTTCTTTAAATTCAGCATAAAATTCCTGACAAGAATTTGGAGAGATTTGTGGAATGGGATTCCATTCCATCTGATAGGAGTAGTGATCTCCTAGAGTGAGTGTAAAGGGTGTAGCATTAACAATTTGAATACGAAATCCTGCGCCCATGATCATTACTCCTTACATTTATTTGTTTTGTAACAGACTTAGAGTTCCCAAATTTGAATCTAAACCGAAGTCTAGAAATAAAATTTTTCTTAAGATCGCCTAAGCAGGTAATTTTATTTGGAAACTTACCCATTTAACCCAAGAGGCGCTCATTGAATTATGTAATCAAAATTCATCGCTGAGGCTGATCAAAGGGAATTCGATCGTTATTCGTGTTTTCGGCATCGATCCACTTTAATATAATCGGATTGACCGTCTCTGGGTCTTCATCCTGCGGACAATGACCACAACCGGGCAGGGGGATAAATTCATTTACCGTCTCGTATTCGCCCAACTTCCTCCCTAATTCTATAGGTTCCCAGGGGTCATCCGTACCCCAAAGTAAAATCGTAGGGCAGGTTAACCTCGGTAATAAATCTTCGGGTAGGGGGCCTTGAGAATAACCGGTAAACGCTAAAAATACTCCCGCAGCACCAGGAGAATAGGCGGGGGCTAGTAACATTTCCACTAACTCATCAGTGACGGCTTCCTGACGCTTATAGGCTTGTAATAGAATCTTGCGAATGTTATTAGGTTTGGCTAGGGAGTTAAAAAAGAAACCACCGATAAGCGGATTCTTCAGGATACTTTGAGCAAAACCCGCTCCCACGCTCCGATACCAGGGTATCTCACTCCGCTTGCGATCGTGCAGGAGACGTAAAGAACAATTAATCGCCGCCACACCCCGAACCAATTCGGGAAAATCTACGGCGGTTTGCATGATCACTATACAACCGATCGAATTCCCCACCAGAAACGCTTTTTCGCCCACCACTTCCCGGCAGAAATCGGCTACCTGTTGCCCCCAGGTTTCAAAGGTATAACTGATGTCCGCGCCCTGTGCCGGTTTATCCGCCCCGCCGAAACCGATTAAATCCAGAGCGTAGCATCTGCAACTCTGTCCGATAACGGGGATATTCTTACGCCAGTGTCCCCAACAAGCACCGAAACCGTGTACTAAAACCACTGCCGGGCCTCTTTCCCCCTGAGTTTGATAGGGTATGTTATAGCCTCGCCATTGCCAGATTTTCTCTTGAGTTTCGGTGAGCATATAAAAGTAAATATATTCAGTTTATTTACCTTTTGTAACATATTTACCGGCGGGAGGATGAATTTTCCCCGCCGCCGGCGCGAGGGGGACGAGAGGGGATTCTAGGGGATAACCCAAATATTCGTATCGCCGAGAAGCACCCCAGGCGAAAAAGTAGCGAGTTGAGTCGGTGCGATCGCCCCCGTTCCGTCCACATCGTAGAATAAGCCCCCCGTCTGGTTATTGTAGACGAAACGATGATTCGGGGTGGTGGCTTTAGAACCGATGACGAACTGAGATTCTAGGATCAACTCTCCCGCTCCCAAACCACCTTTAAAACCGGCGGCGGAAACTTCTAACAGGTCATCGAATTCATCGAATTGCACGATAGTATCGACTCCCTCGGTCGGTGAGGTGAACCGGAAGCGATCTAAACCGGCACTACCAGTTAAGGTATCCCGTCCCGAGCCACCGATTAAAATATCGTCGGCTAAACCACCGTCTAAAATATCGTTACCAGCGCCGCCCGAAAGGGTATCGTTACTCAAACCGCCGTCAAGTTGGTTATTAAGATCGTTCCCCGTCAGGCTATCTTGCCACATCGAACCGGTGAGGTTCTCGATCAAGGTAAGTTTATCACCTACTGCATCGCCACCGGTCGCCGTCGCGTTAGTTAAATTAACGGTGACACCGACGCTAGAAGAAGCATAAGAAGCCGTATCGATGCCATTTCCACCATCGAGAATATCCCCGCCGAGTCCACCGATAAGCGTATCGTTACCATCCCCGCCGTTGAGGGTATCGTTAGCATAACTACTTCCCTTAAGTTCGATGATGCCGCGATAAGAAAAAGAGCTAGAAATATCGTTCCATTTTCCTGATGAGAGGAAATTCATATGTACGTAATCTTCCTCATTCTTAAAGTTATCGGGTTGATCGGTATACCAATTGGTATAAGTTAAACTTTCACCGCTTGCCCATTTAAACTGGCCTTCGGTTACTTCGTCCGTTAAACCTATCCAGAATCGTTCAAATCGTTCCACTCCACCGAATGTATTCACCAGCCAGTTTTGCTCGTTTTGATCGTTCACGGTAACTAAATTTCCGCCGTAACTTTTAGCTTGAGCTTGGGCATCTTTCCATGAGCTGAAATTAGTTAAAAAGTAGAGATTACCGGAGTAGGTGAACAAATTACCATCACCGTAAGTGGTCAGATCACCGAACAATAAATCATTACCGCCCCCTCCAGCAAGGCTATCTTTGCCGTTACCTCCTATGAGGGTATTGGGGTTAGCGTTCCCCGTTAAAGTGTCATTTCTGGATGAGCCTTCTAGGTTTTCGATCGAGGTTAGGGTATCCCCTTGAGCATCTCCGCCAGTCACGCTATTCGTTGATAAGTTGATGTTAACCCCTTGAATCGAAGCTCGATAAGCGGCCGTATCGCTTCCCGCCCCGCCGTCGAGGCTATCATTTCCCGCGCCGCCGGTAAGGGTATCGTTGCCCTCGAAACCGAACAGCTTATTATTAGCCCCGTTGCCGACCAGAGAATTATCGGATGTATTCCCCCTGCCATCAATGGCCAGATTTCCCCTTAAGGTGAGGTTTTCTAATGTAGGGCCTAATTGATAGGTAAAAGCCACTTGAACCTTATCTATACCTTTCCTGGCTCCGGCCGCGGTACCGGAATTACTTTGGTTTTCTAGTTGTTTCTCGTCGATGACATCGTTAGGGCTATCGATGATGTAGGTATCGTCCCCATCGCCCCCCACGAGGGTATCATTGCCCGCACCGCCATCTAGATAGTCGTTGCCGGAATCGCCTTCAATGTAGTTGTTGCCATTGTCGCCTGTCAATCCGTCGGCAAAAGGTGAACCCGTCACGTTTTCTATAGAGATTAGTTGATCACCCGTCGCGTTACCGCCGGATGTCTTTAAGGTGGAGAGGTTAACGTTAACGCCAGCCGTAGAGGTAATGTATAGGGCCATATCGCTACCGTTACCACCATTGATAATATCGGCACCCGCGCCGCCGATGAGGGCATCGTCACCGTTATCACCGTTAAGGCTATCGTTACCGTCGCCCCCGTTGAGGAGGTTATTATTAGCATCACCCGTTAGACTATCGGCAAAGGCTGAGCCTTCCAGGTTTTCGATAGAAATCAGGGTATCCCCCCCGGCATCGCCACCGGTTAGGGTATTGGTTAAAAGGTTGATGGTGACGGCGGCGGCGGAAGTGCTGTAACTGGCAGTATCTAAACCGCCTCCCCCGTCTAGAGTGTCGCTGCCGACTTCGCCTACTAAAATATCGTCGTCTTCATTGCCTTGGAGTTTATCATTACCTTTACCGCCTGCGATTATGTCTATACCTTTATTACCGGAGATGTTATCGTTACCGTCGCCGCCGGTGATGCGATCGTTTCCATCGCCGCCCGTTAGAGTGGCGGGGGAGGTAACGCCGGGAGCCAGTTCGATAATATCATCGCCTAAACCGCCGTCAGCAGTAATGGTAGTTATACCCGAATATTCTTGTGATAGAGGGTTGTTAGTACCTTCTGTCTCGAAGGGTTTGCCACTTTCGGTAAAGTTGAAGGCGGTGATGGTGAGGATTTCTCCTTCGGCGTTGCTGCCTTTGTGGGTTACTTTAAAGTATTCGTTTTGATCTGTGGTAACGGTGAGGTCGTAGGGTGTGCTATCTACGGCAGGATTGGTGATGGTAACGCGAATATAGTAAGTCCCTGGCTCTATCGGGCTAGTAAGGTAGTCCGGAGCTGTGCCTTCGGCGGTGGAACTGTTAATAATCGTACCGTTACTGTCGAGTAAATCGAGGTTAACGCTCTCCGTCGTACCGTTGAGTAGGAGTTTTAAGGCACCCGATTCGATGACATCTATTTTATACAGGTCAACCGTATCGCTCTTCCCTACGCTATCGCTATAGGTTTCGTTACCCGCTAAGGAGGAGGAAACATCCGTAGCCGTAGCCAGGGTGTTATTAGGTTCTTTAATTACTACTGAGGTAGTGGTAATAACTTGGGTTTGGATCGTAGAGGTTTTGACTGTATTGGTAACGCTAGAAGGTTGAGATGTGGTTTTTGTTGTAGAAGAAGTACGGAGGTTATTTAATGGTTTATCGACGGTCAAGGAACCTTTAGACGAATTATCATTAGTAATCTGATAAGTTGTACTGCCGTCATAGACGTATATTTGCACTTTTCCATTATTATCATTGTTACGGAATACTATACTATTACCTGAAATTTGAGGCTGACTATCTAGAAATCCAGAAATTTGTATAGGTAAATGCTGGGTTCCATCTCCATCATAGAGATAATAACCATCCCAATTACTCCACACCACGGTATTGCCTGAAATTGAAGGGTAAAAATCTTCTACATCGTTATCAGTAAGCTGCTGTTGTTCTTGACCATCGTATAGATAAATCTCCCAGTCATTACCATCCCAGCCCCGCCAAACTACTTTATCTCCCGACACTGCGGCAAAGTAGGACAAGTAAGAGTAGGTATCATCCTCATAAGTAATATAATCGGGCAGAGTATCAAGATATATCGTAGTCTCACCGTCATAAAAATATATATCGATAGAAGTTCCTCGATTTTCGTAATCAAAAACCGACCAAATTACGCTGTTACCTGAAATTATTGGGTAATGTAATATTTCTCTATTAATCTCGAAATTGTCGCTAATCTGAAACTGGCTATCACCATCATAAAGATAAATTTCATTATTATTTTCCCAAGCTACATAATTCCCATCATTTACAGGACGATACCCACTACCTATAGAGATTATATTACCGTCGATGCGTTCAACGTTATAAAAATAAATTTGGGCATTAACATCATACCAAACTACTCTATTATCTGAAATCGAAGGCAAATCATCATAGATATTATTATCAGTTAGCTGAATGATTGTTTCACTTTCCCAGCCATCGAAAAGATAAATTTCTCTATCATTGCCGTCCTCATCACTCCAAACTACGTTATCTCCAGAAATTACAGGTCTAGCATACTTATTATCACTAAGCTTAACTATTTTGCCGCTATCGTAGTAGAAATAAAGTCCGTCGGTACCCCGCCAAGCAACATTTATATCTGGAGGACTCGGATCATCGTCTACGATCGTTAAACTAGCGTTATTCTGCGCCCCCAACGTCGCCCCACCGCTTGGATTTGATAAAGCTAAAGATACAGTTTCATTACCTTCAAATAAGGCATCATCGGCGATCGGAATAGATACGGTTTTACTCGTTTCCCCATTGGCAAAAGTTACCGTAATCGGCGCATTATTATAGTCCCCTGGTGCGGTGGCACTGCCGTGACTCGGGGTGAGTCTCACGCTTACCGCCCCATTGCTGCCGTTGGTACGAGTCAGGGTGATGACATTAACTGGTGTACCGTTTTCATTAACGCTGTAATTAGCCGCACTAAAGGCGATTACCCCCGGTCTCAGGGGTGGAGTATCGTTATCGACGATCGTTAAAGTAGCGTTTTTCTGCGCCCCCAGCGTCGCGCCACCGGTGAGGTGTGATAAAACCAGCGCGATAGTCTCGTTACTTTCGATCGCGGTATCGTTGACGATGGGAATCGATACACTTTTTCTTGTTTCCCCGTTGGCGAAAGTTACGGTAATCGGCGCTTTATTATAATCCCCAGGTGCGATCGCCGTTCCGTTACTCGGAGTCAGCCTCACGCTTACCACCCCGCTAGTCCCATTAGTGCGGGTGAGGGTAATTACATTCACCGGTGTTCCGTTTTCGTTAACGCTGTAATTGGCCGAACTAAAAGCGATTACCCCCGGTTTCGGTGATGTGGGATTGATTTTTACCTGCGATTTTGCGTTAGGCCCGGTATTAAGCGTTAATCCTTTGCCATTCTTACTCGCTAAAATAGGAGTTGGCCCGGTACTGCACTTTTTACTATAGTTGTAATCTAGTAGGGTGACAGCAGGACTATTAAACTCCTTGGTATAACCGAAGCGACCATAACCGACGCGGAAATAAGCCGTTAATTCTGCTTTCAATTGCCCACTCATATCGAACATACACAGCGGATCATTAAAATTCAATTCTGCGAGGCGGACTTTACCATCCTTGTCCGGATCTTTCAAATTGAAGCCCACCTGCCCGAGTATACCCCCACCAACACCCACTTCAGCCACAGCACCACTAACGGCGGCAAATGCTTTAAGACTGGCGTTCAGGGTCAGTTCGTTGATGTCTTTGTTTTCCTTGAGATCGTTGATAAAGAATCCCGAAGTAAGATCGAATTTATTGGTAGTAAAATCTAGTCCCTTCGTATCGAAACCGAAACTTAGATCCACGTTTGCGCCGAATTTACCTTGAACTTTAGCTCCCACGGGGCCGATGATCGGGAAAAACTGCTCGTAGAGAAAGATAAAATCGAGATTGGGTAGATCATACTCGAATAGAGTTACATCTTTTTTTCCCAGTAATAGGTTAATGGCCGCACCCGGATTAGACAGTAGGGGGAAGGTGAGTCCAGAAATACCCTTTGTATCATTGAAAAACTTAGTTACCTGGCTGTTATTATTTTGGCTTGGGTTTGAACTACCCACTAACGAAGGAGTAGCGTTATTTAAAGCCCCAGCATTATAGATATTAAAATTGCCGAGGTTGTAGTTTCCTAAGTCAATCCAAACGTTATTACCGCCGGTTTTAATGGTTTTCAGTAAGTCTCCAACTTTTTTGATCGACTCGATGAAACGTTTGTCTTCCGCGTCTATATAACCGAGGGCTTTAGCCACATCTAGGACGGTAATTTGAAACTTGCCGAGGTCGATTTTCTTCGTCAGCACATCGATGATCGGCTCGACGGGTTTATAAACTTTCTGAATATTGGTAAGTAGGGGTGAGGCGAATTTACCGAAGAATGATCCTGCATCTATCTTGACGTTATTTAAAGACACCGTGGGAGCGGTTCCGAAAGTTCCCAAGCGATCGCTATCCGCATTAACCTTATTGAAAGTCCAGCCTACATTTATATCAGCTCCTAAAGATGGTAAAACCTTGGAATCATTAAAGGTGGTTTTGGTGTTGAGGTTTATCCCCGCCGAACCGCTTAAGGTAGCATCTAAGTTAATATTAGAAAACTCCGCCCCTGATAGGCGGTTATCACTTCCACCTTTTAAATCGATCGCGAATTTCCCCTCGAATCCCGTGGGCTTATTGGCAATATTCGCAACATCGATCGATAACGGGCCTAGTTTCCCCTGAGCGCCATTTAGGGTAATACCTGATTTAAGGGAGAGGCTGAATTCATTGGCCACGCTAGTATCGACGAAGAAAGTCTGATTTTTATCCAATCCGAATTTGAGGTTAAAATCGAACCCCAATTGAGAGCTAACATTACCTTTAATATCCAGCCCCAAACCCGGTAAATCCGCCCCCAATCCTAGAGATGTGGTGCCCCCGAGGTTCGTTAATCCCCGTCCGATTTTTAATTGAATATCTAGACCCTTAGCGGTCTGAGCAACAAAAATATCTTTACTATCGATAACTTTATTGCCGTCCAAATCTTGCAACAAGTTTAATGGCTTTAAAGCCGCGAACAACGCGGATCTTAACTGCTCCGCCGTAGCGTTAGCGGGCAATCTGTTTAATTCACGATTAATATCATCACGAAAATCGTTAATAATTTGCTGTCCGTTACTGAGTTTACTCCCAATAATGGGTAATTTAGTATTCGATAATATTTGGGCGTTAAGGGAGTTTTGAAGCTGTCCCAAAAAACTATCAATACCCGTTCTTATCGCTTCTTTAGAAAAAGTGGTGCTTGCTAAATTAATTCTCGCCAGTTTTTGAGCTTTTGGCGTGAAAGTATAGGATTTTAAAAAAATGGTGTTTGTATTCTTCATCGTCTGATTTTCCTTTTGATTTTGAGGATATAGAAAATTTAGTTATTAGGGGAACATTTCCAATATAGAACTGCAACTAGGAGCGAAAATAGTATCTACCTAACCTCGAAAACTTTGAGGCGTTGCCACTAGTCTGATCGCTGGTTCTAAGGGATAACTAGAATGTTAGTGGCACCGAGAACCACTACTGGCGAAAAAGTAGCGATTTGAGTTGGGGCGATCGCACCCGTTCCGTCCACATCGTAGAATAAGCCTCCTGTCTGGTTATTGTAGAGGAAACGATGATTTACTGTGGTCGCTCTAGAACCGATGAGGAACTGAGATGGCGAAATAGACGAACCCACCGGCAAACCACCCTTAAAGTTAGGGCCAGAAACTTCGAGCCTATCGTTAGCGGGATCGAAATCGATAACGCGATCGTTCCCCTCCGTGGTCAGTAGGAAGCGGAAACGATCAGCCCCCGTGCCGCCGGTTAAAGTATCATTACCCACGCCCCCTATTAAAGTATCGTTCCCCGCACCGCCGGTAAGGGAATCGTTACCTCCGCCGCCGGTTAAAGTATCATTACCCGCGCCGCCGTCGATTGCGTTAGTCAACTCATTACCAGTGAGGCTATCTGGCGAATCCGAGCCGACGAGGTTTTCAATCGAAATAAATTTATCGCCCGTCGCCTCGCCACCAGTAGCCGTTGAGAGGGTTAAATTAACCGTGACACCGCTGCTAGAATAGAGGTAGGAAACCGTATCCTTACCATCGCCACCGTCGAGGGTATCGCCGCCGAGGCCGCCTATTAAAGTGTCCTCATTGGATTGTCCGCTGAGGCTATCGTTACCGTTACCCCCGGTTAAGATGTTCTCGTCTCTGTCCCCGATTAAGGTGTCATTCCCGGCCGAGCCTTCGATATTTTCGATCGACTTAAGAATATCACCTTGAGCGTCACCTCCTATGCCCATATTTGTCAGTAAGCTGACGTTAACCGCTGCCGGAGAATTTCGATAACTCGCGGTATCGTCTTTTCCATCACCATTGATGGTATCGCTCCCCGCCCCACCGATGAGCGTATCGAAACCACCTCGGCCTGAGAGCTTATTATTAGCCCCGTTGCCGATGATTAGGTTATCAAAATCATTCCCTTTACCATCGATGGGGAGATTGCCGGTTAAAATCAGGTTTTCTAAACTATCGCCTAAAGTGTACTTAAAAGATACTTGGACAGTATCTAGGCCGCCGTCACCCCCACCAGAGTCGATAATATCCTTAGAATTATCGAGGATGTAGGTATCATCTCCATCACCCCCTATGAGAGTATCGTTACCTGCACCGCCATCGAGGGTATCATTACCAGCACTACCAGCGAGGTAATTATTAGCGCTATCACCCGTCAATCGATCGTTAAAGCCTGAACCGACTGCATTTTCTATAGAAATCAGTCGATCTCCCGTAGCGTCGCCGCCGGTTGCCGTTAGAGTAGCGAGGTTAACGGTAACGCCCGCCCCGGAAGTAAGGTAAGATGCCGTATCGATACCATTACCCCCGTTGACAATATCCGCTCCCGGACCCCCGTTAAGAATATCATTACCCGCCTCACCGTTAAGGGTATCGTTACCGGCACCACCATTGAGGAGATTATTACCCGTATCGCCGGTTAAGCTATCGGCAAAAGCCGAACCTTCGAGATTTTCGATACCGAGGAGCGTATCACCTTGAGCGTCTCCACCGCTCAGGGTATTGGTTAACAGGTTGACGCGCACTGCCCCGGGTGAGGTGGCGTAACTGGCGGTATCGTCACCGGTTCCCCCGTCAAGGCGATCGCTACCCGCGCCACCGGTTAAGCGATCGCTACCTATCTCCCCGTTAAGTACGTCGTTGCCGCCATCCCCGTTGAGGGTATCGTTACCAGTTCCTCCATTGATGGTATCGTTACCCTCTGCTCCGTCGAGGGAGTCATTTTGTCCGCCGCCCCTGACGTTGTTATTGAGAGCGTTACTGGAAGCGTAGAAAGAAATTTTATAGTTACCGGAGGTGGCTGTAATTTCTTTTCGGGTTTCCTCCGAGAAAGGAGAAGCCGGATCGTTACCACTCGCGCTGACACTAACATAATAAGTATCGGCGTTGGGGGCTACGAGTAGGATAGATGAGCCTGTGGCGGAACTGGAATTATCGCTGAAAGCTAATCTCCTGCCTCGAGAATCGTACAGCCAGATCGCACCGTTTAAACTGGAATTGATTTCGGAGGTTATCAGTTTAACTTCTATTACCTCATTTTGAGCCAGTTGAATTTTATAGAAATCCACATCGTATTTAGGTAATTTACCGGCGTTATTACCGATCGTACCGAGCAGCTCGAAAATACCCTTGTTAGTAGCGTTCAAACCCGTGTCTAAAGCGGTGGCGATCGTTTCCCCCTCACTGTCTAGGTTGGTCAGGTTTATTTCCGCTTTCTGGATGGCATTACTGAAGGCTTTATTACCGCCGTTAATACTAGTGTCTATAGATTGTCCCGCCGTACCAAGGGTTTTATCCCAGGCGCGGAAACTAACCGAAGCGATGCCGACAAAACCGGCTTTGGGAAGGAAACGCAGTTTGTGGGTGGCATCGAGTAATAAGGCGGACTTGAGATTAACGCCCGGTACATCGAGCCAAATATCTTTAAAATCATTGCCGAATGTGAGGGAATATTGCCACTTACCGTTAGTATTATCGATCGAGGTGATGGCGATCGCTTTTTGGGGATTACCATCGTTGTCGATGATGGCGTTATCCAGGAGAATTTCCGCCAGGGTATTACCTAAAGGAGCCGTGTTTTTATTGCTGATGGGGGCGAGTTTACCGATGGCACCCCCGGAAGGCGCGAAACTCGGAGCCGCGTTGGTAACATCCACCATCGCCGTTTCGAGCGCCGTACTGAAAGCCGTTCCCGAACCGTTGCGGGTAACATCGGCTGTTAAACCAGCGACTCCACTACTACCATCCCAAGCTCTAAAACTAATACTAGATGGCCCGATAACGTTGAGCTTGGGAACGAAGCGAATTCGATTATTGCTATCTAATAAAAGCGCCCGGGTTTGACTGACGGCACCGATGTTAGACCAACTGCCGCCATTATCGAGGGAATATTGCCAGGTGCCTTTAGTGTTATCGATCGCGGTGATGGCGATCGCTTCTACCGCTCCATCGGTGTCGGTAATCGAACCGTTGATCACCAGTGCGGCGACGGTAGTACCGGCACTATTAGAGTTATTATGGCTGATGCTGAAACCGGGATTGCCAGAAGTATTTAAAATCGGTGCGGTGTTGGTAGTCGTCAGGGTGACGGTACGAGTTTGGGCGCTAAAAGCCGTCGTACCGCCGTTAGCCGTGGCGTTAAAAGTTTTTCCCGCCTCGCCGTTGGTTTGATCCCAAGCTCGGAAGATAAAAGATGAGTTACCTATATATCCCGTGTTGGGAACGAAACGGATTTTATAATCGGGGTTGAGGAGACGGGCTTTATTTTCCGTCACCTGTCCGAAGTTCATCCATTTACCGGAAGCGTCAGCGAATTGCCATTTACCGTTAGTGCTATCGACGAAGGTAACGGCGATGGCGTTCACGGCTACCGAACTGCCCCAGCCTTCATTAGTGGCATCTTCGACCTGGTGAGGGGGAAGGAGTACCTCAACCGCGATACCAGGCGAATTCGTATTTTTGTAACTGATAGAAGGAATCTGAGGACGATAACCGGAGGCGAGAACGGGCGATTGATTCGTCGTCATAACTTTAGCGGTACGGGTAACGGCGCTGTAGGCTGTATCGCCGCCACCTACGTTGTAGCCCCGGGGATCTCTATTTCTTGCTGTTACATCCACCAGCGAGGCTTGATAAAGAACGAATAAATTATCTCTCGCTCCATTCGTCATATCCCAGAGCCGGAAGTTGAAACTCGATGTGCCTATATATCCGGGATTGGGAGTGAAGCGTAACCGCGTCTCGGGGCCGAGGTGAACCGCGTTTTCATCGCTGACATTGGAGAAGAAAGCCTTACTGGTGCGCCATATATCGCCGTCGTAAAACTCCCACACACCATTAGTATTATCCAGGTAGTTAACCACGATACCGAGAGTATCCCGATCGAGATCTCCCATCAGAGGCGCGTCGGTGAAATCGGAATCCGTATTATAAAAGATGAAATCCTTTACGGTAAAAGTCTCAAGTGGCTTTGAGTCCAGATAAATTATATTATTTCGATATTCGTTCGAGATAAAAATATCGCCGGTGGTAAGCAGGATGGGCGCATTGTTGACGGATTTTAAACCCGTACCCCAAACGTAATCTTTAGGCGCGGCAAATACATTGTCGGGATTGCCCGTCTCGGTGGCTCGACCGACCAAGGCCATTCCCAACTTATTAGCTGGATCGAAGAGTAATTCATTGGGTAGGTAATTAAAACCATTAGTAGCCGGGCCCTGGGCGTTAGCTTTGTGCCAGATAGCCGGGGCGAGATTAAAGTTAGACTCGGGAGTATTGTTTAGGGATTCTCCATACTTAGTTACCCAAGCGGTGCTACCGATCGCTTCAATTCTCGTCCTCCCCATAACGTATACGTTTTGATTTTCGTCTACGGCGACTCCTGTAACTAACTGTTCCGTTTTGAATATTTTTGAAGACCAGGACGAGCCTCTGTAAGCTATAGTTGCGGAATTCGTAGATATGTAGGTTACGCCCCCGGAGCTGACTAAATCCGTAACGATGTCAGAGCTTTTAACGTTCGCGGAACCGCCATTGACAGAACCATAGACCTCAATATCGATCGGTGCCGCCCCAAAAGTGTAATCGCTCGAACCGGACAGGACAATATTGGCGAGGTAGATGGATTTGGTATTCTCAAAATTATTCTTAAATTCGTCGTATCCGCCCACATCGATCCAGTTAAAATCGTCGGCGTTGGTAATTTTGATACCAGCGACAGAGAAAGAGGTGAGGCTGTTGACGGCAATTTTATTAGCTATTACGCCGTCACCGAATCCAAAAGAACGAATGAGGTTGAGGTTGCTATCGTAAACCACTACTCGGTTATCATCGACCCCATCCCCGGCTACTCGATTCTGCACGTTAAACAGGGCGTAAACATTACCGTTGTCGTCCGTATCAATATCGACGGCGTGAATCAGTCCGAGAGAATCATTATTAAGATTAACGAACTTATGTTCGCCTGTAGCGAAGTTATATTTATTAAGCCAGCCCTGTTTACCGCTGTTTATATTACCGATACCGAAAGCCCTAAAACTCATGTACACGGTATCGGGATTCGTTTTCGCCGGGGCTATTTTCGCTCTAGCGTCTGATACTTTGGTTGCCAGAACCACTTTTCCTTTAATTTGTCCGGTGGCAATATCAACGCTCGCTATCCAGGTATCGTTAAAACCACCAAAGAAATTCTGTCCTTCCCAAAGAATGCCATTAGTATTACCGGTAAGGAAAATATTTTTGTCACCGAGTACGGCATCGTGTAGGATTATACCCACATTTTCCGGTGTGAAGGTTTGTGAGGGAATCGTAGGATCTACGAAGGTGGCTGGATAATTCTTGATCTCGAAACTCCAAGTATTGATAGGCGCTTCGAGTAATAAGGGAACACGGGCGATCGCCGTTTCCGTACTGTAGGCCGAGTTCCCCCCGGTTCGGGTGATCTTGGTATAGGTTCCCGCTTGGGCCTCATCGCTGGTATCCCAAGCTCGAAAACTAAACTCAGAAGCCCGCCAGCTATTATTACCGGGTTGTTGCTGTAAAGACTTAATCTTAGTCAGATCGGGATTAAAGCGGACGCGATCGCTAGGCCTCAGCAACAAGGCGTTATTGTCGCTGACCGCTGCGAAATTCTGCCAGCTTCCCCCGTTATCGATCGAATACTGCCAGGTGCCTATATCACTATTGATGCCGGTGATGGCGATCGCGTCTATCGGTACGTCCGGATCTTCAAAGCTGCCATCGGGGATGATTTCAGAAATCAAATTACCGTTATTAGCATTCGGCAGTAAATCCACCCCATCGAGGTCAAAATTATTAGCGAGATTGATTTTCGGTGCTACCTGAAAATACTTGAGTAAACTATCGCCGGTGATGAAATTATTAATCTTCTCTATCCGATACAGCGGTTGCCTCGTATTAGTATCTCTGGTGAAAAAATTCTTAATAGTTATATCTAATTGCGTCGAGAAAATTCCATCTCCATTTAAGTCAACGATTAAATTTTGACCCTGACGGCTAAAACTTTTAACCGCCGAAAAGTTCAGCCCGGTAGATAAATCCTCGCTTAAATTGATGGGAAGGGATACGCGATCGTTATCATCGATCGAGGCGTTATAATCCTCGATTACCGTTCCCCCCGAACTTACGGAACCGATTATATAGGTATCATCTCCAGACGGATAATCAAAGTTAGAGTCCGAATAGCCACCATTGAGATAGTCTGCATCCCCATCGGCGTAGATAATATCATTTCCTCCCTCTCCATAGGCGGAATCGTTGTTTTCCCCACCGCGCAGAATATCATTACCTTGCCCGCCGTAGAGAGAATCTCTTCCCGTCTCCCCGAAAAGCGAATCTTCACCCGCACCGCCGTAGAGTGCATCATCCTGAGTTCCTCCGATCACCGAGTCGTTACCGTCTCCGCCATAGAGGGAATCATTGCCCTCGCCTCCATATAGATCATCGTTACCCCCCTGACCGAAAAGGCTATCGTTGCCTTCTTCACCGTATAAGAAGTCTTTAGACGGGTCAAAAGCGTCATTACCCTCTACGCCGCCGTAGAGGACATCATTATCCTGTCCGCCGTAGAGAGAATCGGTAGCCTGTCCGCCGTAGAGGTAATCAAGACCACTGCCGCCATAGAGAGAATCGCCGCCCTCGTCTCCCCAGAGGCTATCCGCATCGTCGCCGCCTTCTAAAAGGTCATCTTCGGTGCCGCCTTTAATAACATCATTACCGCCATCACCGGAGAGGGAATCATTACCGCCATCACCGTAAACATAATCGTTATCCGCACCGCCACCAACCTTATCGCTATCGTTGCCGCCGTAGAGGGTATCTATACCGGTGCCGCCATCGAGAACGTCATTACCATCATTACCCCAGAGGAGGTCATTACCAGTTTCACCGTAGAGGCTATCATTATCACCGTCCCCGAAGATTCGATCGTCATCCTCGCCCCCATAAATACTATCGTTCCCCGCACCACCGATCAGCATATCCTTATCGGTCTTATCGGGATTATTGGCGGCCTGACTACTACCATCTCCTCCTCTTAAAAGGTCGTTGCCCTTGCCGCCATCAATGCGATCGTCACCGCTGCCACCGTAGAGGCTGTCATTATCTGGCTCATTGGGGTCATTATTTACCGAAAAGTAAAAATTGTCTGAATAACCGTACAGCTCGTCTTTACCAGTTCCGCCGTAAACCTGATCGTTGCCGCTATCTCCGGTCAGGTAATCGGGGCCATCGCCAGCGTTCAGGTAGTCATTACCACGCCCACCGGATAACTTGTCAAACTTTTCGCCACTACTTAAATTGTCATTACCTCCGTTACCCTTGAGCGTGTCTTCACCGTAGCTACTAACGAAAACATCATCGCCGTCCCCACCTTCTAGATTAAATCCATTGGCCATAAGTTCTTGTAGCATCAACTCTGGCCAGTTCGTTCCCTTCACATAATTAGTGGTTCTTATCGAATCATCCCTGAGAGCGTTAAAATTCCATTGTTTTTGTATAACCTTTGCCTGCCTGTCCTCTATTTGTCTCTTTTTATCATCCGGTTTGATGTTGTTATTGTTCAGTATGTTCTGTACTTCGTCGGCTATTTTCTGTATTTCGCTATTAATTTCCGACATCTTCTTCTGATTGCTATCTAGCTTGGCTAGAAGCCCCTGTAACTCTCCCGCGACAGAATAAGCATTGGAAGCTAGGGGGCCAACATTCGAGGCGGCTAAACCGAAAGATATTTTACGGACTTTAATCGGTGGTAGTCCTGATTTCTCCCAAATTTTCCCCGCCGTACTATCAGGATTGGTAATATCCAATTCTGTCGCTGCTTTTTTAGCCTTTTCAAGTGCCTCGGCCGCTTCTGCGGCGGCCTTAGCTCTCAGATTATCCGCTAAGGCAGCCGCGTTTTTGAGGGCGTTTGCTACTCCCGCTACGACGCTCCCGACTGGACTATTAGGATTGAAGGGATCGAGTTTGGCGAGTCCGGCTTCCGCTTCTTTAACTAATTTACCTGCAGCGCCATTAGGATTGGTGGGGTCAAGTTCTCTCAGCCCCTTACCCACGGGGCCATTAGGGTTGGTGGGGTCTACATTTTTCAGTCCTTTTTCGGCTGCCTCTTTTGCCGCCCTCGCCCCATCTCCGATCGCATCGCCGGCATCCTTAGCGAACTGTATCGGGTTAAGAGCTTTGATGTCTAGAGCTTTCTTAATATCATCGATACCATCGTTGAAAGTGTTTTTAACTTTATCAACGCCTTGAGTTAAACTGGCTAACCCAGTCTGAACTTGAGCGCCTTTGAAAATTCCCAAAGGGGTTATAAAATCCGGAGTTTGAGGCGCGAACACGTTCGCCCCCAATATTTTTACGGAACCCCCGAACTTAGCACCGAAGCCGAAATCATAATCGAAAGTAGATAAAGGTTGATTAGAATCGAATTCATTGAGGTTAAATTTGCCGTCTCCATTCCTATCATTCAGGTTCAATCCTAAATTGAGAGACATTCCCGTGAATATATCGATCGAGGCTACCGCAAGTTGTAATCCCGCTCCAATTGTCGGGCCGATGCCGAAATTCAGTTCGGGTACGTCTTCCCCTTTCTCGTTGCGATCGGTAAAATATATTCCCTTTTCTATGGCTTTACTTTTGAATCCGGAATTGTCAAAGCCGAACCCCAAGCTAGTTTTAATATTAAACGTTCCCCCCACGGAAACCCCAAGAGGGCCGATAACCGGGACAACTTGAGTAATAGTACCGTTTAATTCAAATTTTGGAAGTCGATAGGTAAAGAAATCTACCGGTTTGCCGATCAGTAAATTCAGAACTGTCTCACTGGGGTTTTGCAGTAAGGGAATGGATAGCCCCGCAACGGAAGGCAGACCGTTACTAATTAGGTTGAAATTGGGTAAATTTTGTTTAACGGAGTTACCATTAACATCAAAATTTAGCGAACCTAGTTTGATACCCTCCTTGACCTCAATTTTATCGAGAAAATTAAATATTTTTATTCCTTCAACGATTAGAGAAGGGTCAAAATCTATATCTTGGGTCTTCGCTACAAAACCGATAACATCCAAAACAGAAATTAACTTCTGTTGTCCGTCATATTTATCGATTACCTCTAAACCTCCCCCGATACTACTATACAAATCGTTTAAGAGGGGTACGGGTTTTAGAAGTATGTCGATTATGGGCTGTATGGGTGTAATTATTTTCCCGAGAGTATCTTTGATTTTCCCTAAAAAGCTGTTTGCACCCAGTAAACTTCTAGTATCGAGAGTAATATCTTGTAAAGCGAATCCCCCTTTTCCATCGGGGGCGACAAAACCGGTGATACTCGGCAGGAAACCTCTTACACTTCCGTCGATCGCACTCCCCGGAAGTACGCTGAACTTAAATTTATTGTTAAGGCTCGGATTATCAAATTTTATGTCAAATGTATTTTTACCCAGATTGGTTTCGAGGATATTTGTTATTTTATCTACCAGGGCATTAACATTAACTGCTTGAACCCTATTGGCATTTACCGTCAAAAACTGTTGAGTAATGTAAGTTTTATTGCTTGCGGCTGCATCAGCTCTATTGTCCCTACTAATACCCCGGACGATTTCAACGGCGGAAAAAGTTGTGAAATTATGTTTTAGTCCAGCGCTGCCACCGGTAAAGGTAAATGAGCGCTGGTGTGATACAGTCAAAGATCGATCGACTATTCCTAACAGTTCAGGCTGTAGGTTTAAAGAACTGTCAACGGTCTGATTATTATTGAGTAAAGAATTATTCATGATTTAATCTTCCAAACAAAATTAATGAATAACCATAGATTTATTAGAATCAATGGCAAATTTTTCACAGGTATTCATTCTTGCAACAGTTTAGAAGTCGATCAGGACGTTTGCTCAAAATAAAACCATTGACAAGATTGCCGCATAAACGACAGGACTAAGGCTAGAGCGTTGACCTTGAATTCAATACTGAAGATGCTAAAATTTACATGATAAGGGAGCTATTGATTAGTCAGACATTTAGCTGACGAGCGGATTTAATGATTTATATTCTTGAACTGAATTCTTTTGATTTCAATACTCTAGCCTAATTCTCCTAGGTGGTCAATAAGTAAAAGTCAGTAAAAGTCAGTAAAAAGTCAGTAAAAAGTTAGATCGAATGCTCAAACTCTACACGGGATATTTTAGAAAATATCACTCCTTAATATTTCTTAACCTGTGTTCGGGATAAGGTTTACTCACTCAGAAGGGGGGTTAGGAATTGGGAATGCGCCGCTCGGTTAGGAATGCGCCGCTCGGTTAGGGGTTAGGAATTAGGGGTTAGGAATTGGGAATAGCAATTAGGGATTACTTCTATTACCCCGACTCCCGACTCCCAACTCCCAACTCCCAAAACCCAACTCCCTTAAAATCCGACAATTTCTTAACCCGAATTGACGTTAAGTAGCGATAGTATCAAGCAATAACAAGAATATCTGCACTAGTTATCGTCAGGCTACGGGAGAGAGTAGCGATTTGAGTCGCCGCCCTCCCTCCGAGTCCATCCATATCGAACAAGAAAGCTCCATTGGTAGAATTATAGATAAAACGATGGTCGGCATTAGTCGCTGTAGTTGCCCCCGCACCGATACGTAACTGAGCGGTATTGATAAAAGAACCTTCCGTTAATCCACCACCGAAATCAGCCGCAGAAACCACCAAGGTGTCATCTACAACACTAAAATCGTTAATTTGATCGATACCGCTACCCGGCTGGTTGAGAACGAAAGTATCTTTATCCAAACCCCCAGTTAAAAGATCATTGCCGTTGCCGCCGGTGAGATAGTCATCGCCGCCGCCACCGTTAATAGTATCGTTGCCTTCCATCCCGTTCAAACGATTGGCCGCGCTATTACCAGTGAGGATATTATTAGTTCTATTTCCTGTAGCATCGATCGCTGTAGTCCCGGTAACGGTTAAATTTTCTAGATTGTCTCCTAGAATATAGCCGGTAAAACTAACATTGACCGTATCTACCCCCTCATTGGCTAATTCGTTCACCGTATCCCCCGCATCGATCGTATAATTGTCGTTGCCGGAATTGCCTTCTAATGTATCATTACCCGCACCGCCCGTAAGGCGATCATTGCCATTTGACCCTGTGAGCAGATTATTACCGCTATTCCCACTGATGTTATTATTCAGACTGTTACCACCACCGTTAATGTTACTAGTGCCCGTTAAAAATAAATTTTCTAGATTCGCTTCCAGAGTATAGCTAGAACTAGCACTGACATTATCGATTACTCCTGCCTCATCTTCTACGAGGGTATCCCCGCCATCGACGAAATAGGTATCAGTACCGCTACCACCCACGAGGGTATCGTCGCCCCCCGAACCGTTGAGGGTATCGTTTCCAGTTAACCCTTCGAGCCGGTTGTTACCACTATTACCCAGGAGGTAATTGTTAGCACTATTACCCGTACCGTTAATAGGGGCACTACCCAACAAGGCTAAATTCTCGAAATTATCCGTTAAGTTATAGCTCAAACTCGTTCTTATGGTATCGATTCCCTCGTTAGTCTTTTCAGTAACTACATCCCCTGGAGCATCTAGAATATAAATATCATTCTCCGCCCCGCCGATTAAAGTATCATTCCCCGCCTTGCCGTCGAGGATGTTATTGCCAGCATTACCCGTTAACTGGTTATTTAAAGTATTACCCGTGCCGTTGATTGCCGTACCGGTTAATTCTAAATTCTCAATATTATTCCCTAAGGTATAACTTATCGAAGCTTGAACCGTATCTATGCCCCCATTGGGTAATTCTGTAATCCTATCCTGAACGCTATCGACGACGTAGACATCATTTCCGGTACCTGCCGTCATCAGGTCATTTCCCGTACCCCCATCTAGGCTATCATCACCACCTAAACCAGAAAGGGTATCATTACCTCCTAGTCCTCTTAAGGTGTCATATCCTAAACCTCCAGTAAGATTATCGTTATTTGGTGTGCCGATGATTACTAAGCCAGGAAGATCGTTAACGGTGATGGTCAAGAGTTGGTCTACTGACAAGCCACCTCTGTCGGTAGTTCTCACTCTGATCTTATAGCTAGGTTTGATGTCGAAGTCGGGAGAACTATTGAGCTGTAATTGGTTGCCGTTAATCATCGTGAAGGCGGGGTTATCATCGTCACCCGTACCTGCTACCAAAGTGTAGGTGAAAGTATCGTTATTATCCGGGTCTATAGTGCTGAAATTACCGACAGTGGTATTCGCTGGTACGTATTCGTTAATAGAGGTGGCGCTGAGAGTGATGCCAGTGGGAGCTTCGTTAACATTATTGACATTAACCGTCAGGTTTTTATCGACGGATAAACCTGCTGCGTCGGTGGTTTTGACGGTAAGGTTATAGCTGGACTGCTGCTCCCTATCGAGAGGACGATTAGCTATGAGTTTATCGCCTTGGATATCGAAAGTCCCGAGCCGGCTGATGGTCAGATGATCGATCGCCGCAAGTTCGCCACTGCTGAAGCTAATATAATTGTCCCTATAACCGCCGTTGCCTTTGCTGTATTGATAAACTAGGTTATTACCGGCGTAAACGGCTATATCGGTTTGTCCTACACCATCGAAGGGATTATCATCGGTAGGATCGGTTACTCTGAGGGTAAATGAATAAAACGCCCCTCGACTCGTTCCAGCGCTCCAATTGTTGTAGGAACCGGTGATGTTAGTATTACGGTCAAAAGCCTTGATACTACCATTACGCCAAAACTGTATACCGAAATGTTCCACATCGCTATCGATGTTGGCGGTTTTATCCTCTCCCGCCAGTCCGAGGCTGATACCGCCCCAAACGTTGTCAGTCACATTATAGGTGTATTGAGTACCGAAATCGGGAGAGAGGGTGAAACCAATCTCCAAGCCCCCGTATGAGTTCGTATTATTGAAATTACGATCGAGCGCTACCCCCTGCCCGTAGGTGAATAGGAGGAGATAAGCGCCGCCTATAACATCGTCCTGACCGTCACTAAGTACAGCGGTCCCCCAATTATTAACCCACTGAGTCGGAGATAGAGAGCCAGTCTGCCGGCTACCTAAATCTACATTGAGGTTGTCTGTCGTCCAACTACTAACGATACGTAAATTATCTTCTAGTAGGGTTTGTTTACCGTAATCTCCGACGATGTTATAAGTGAGAGTATCGTTACTATCGGGATCTATGCCGATTAAGTTACCGATTATCGCGCCTCTCGCGTTATTCTCGTTGATAGTATTATTGCTGAGGGTTAAACTCGTGGGAGCTTCATTAACGTTCCTAATGTTAACCGTCAGAGGTTTTTCAAAGGTCAAGCCGCTATTAGTATCGGTGGTTTTAACCCGAACGTTATAAATCCGTTGCGTCTCGAAGTTGGGAGAAGAATTAATACTTAAGCCATTACCGTTAATGGTGAAACTGTCGTTATCGCCCGCACCTGTGCCGCCTACAAGGCTGTAAGTGTATACACCCCCGCCATCGGGTTCAACGAGCTTGAATGTACCCACTAGGGTGTTAGCAGGTACATTTTCATCGATCGTATCTCTACTGAGGGTTAAACCGGTGGGAATCTCGGGAATATTATTAACGTTAACGGTGAAACGTTGATTGACGATCGCACCGCCTTTATCGATACTCCTGATCGTGAAATTGTAACGAGATTTAGTCTCGAAATCAGCGGAACCATTAAGGAGTATTTGATTATTCTCATCGATACTGAAAGCGCCACCGTCCTCACCGGAATTTATAGAATAGGTAAATTTATCGATCGCATCGGGATCAATGGTGTTTAAAGTCCCTACTATCGTACTCCCCGGGAGATTTTCGTCGATGGTGGAGGATGTGAGAGTTATATTCGTGGGAGGGTCGTTAATATCGTTGACGGCGATCGAGAGGTTTTTATCATAGAATAAACCCCCTCTATCTGTTGTTCTGACTCTAATGTTGTAACTCGATTTAATTTCAAAATTGGGGCTATTATTAATTACTAATTGATTACCGTTAATCGTGAAAGCACTGTTATCGAAAGCATTATTATTCGTCGTTCCCTGCCCATCGATGAAAGTATAGGTAAAGCTATCTCCCCCATCCGGGTCAGTGGTGAGCAACTGCCCAATAACGGTATTAGCGGCAATATTTTCATCGATTCTGTTAACGCTTAGGGTTACGTTAGTAGGAACTTCGTTAACATTATTCACGTTAATTTCTAAATCTTTCTCGTAATTCAATCCATTGCTATCGGTAGTTTTTACCCTAATTTTATATACTGGTAGATTCTCGAAATTTGCCGAAGCATTAATAAATAATTGCTCACCACTGACGCTAAAACTGCTATTATTATCATCACCAATGCCGCCCACTAATTCATAGGTAAAACTTTCGTTAGCGTCTTGATCCGCAGTTGTCAAGTTACCGATAAGGGTATTGGGAGATAAATTTTCAGCGATATTAGTATTGCTTAAAGTAATATTAGTGGGACGATCGTTAACATCGTTAATATTAACCGTCACATCTTTTTCGTAGGATAAACCAGCTCGATCGGTGGTTCTGATTCTCAAGTTATAGCTAGATGCTGCTTCGTAATCGGGAGGGGAATTAACTTTTAATTGATTTCCGCTAACAGCGAATAAACCTATACGACGGATCACCAGATCATCGACACCTGAAAATAGGTCGCTAGTGAAATTGATGTAATTATCCCTATAACCCCCATTACCCTTAACATAACTGTAAATAAGGGTAGTACCAGAGTAAACATCGATATTGGTCTGACCGATTCCGTCGAAGGGATTGCGATCGTTCGGGTCTGTTAATCGTATGGTGAAGGGGTGTAAGCCGAAGCCATTACCAGGGCCTCCCCAGCCGCTAGAAGCACCTGTTACATCCTGACCAGCGTCGAAAGCCTGTATACCACCGTTACCTCTGAATAAAATACCGAACCCGTTAGCGCCCGAGTCGATCCCCGCATTTTTGTCATTAGCCGACTGTCCGAGACGAATGCCACCCCAAGTAAAGTCATAAGCATCTAGCACGTTGGGGGCGAGCTTAAAAGCTATCTCTAAACCAGTGGGAGAAACGCTATCGTCAAAGTTACGATCGAGGGCTGCGGTTCCTCGAAAAGCGGTGAGAAGGTAGTTACCAGAATCGATAGGGAAGACTATACTACCGAGTTGATTACTGCCGTTGGCTATCCAGTTAACCTGGTTATTATTGGCAGTCAGAGAGCCGCTCTGTCTTGCCACCAGATTGTAATTGAGATCGGATGTGTTATTGGGAACAGAAAAATTATCGGACAGGAGAACATAATCACCATCTCCCCCCACCAAAGTATGAGTAAATGCGTCGTTGGCATCAGGATCGGTGGTGGATAAATTACCGACTATGGTATTTGCGGGCGAATTCTCGTCGATATTACTCGAACTTAAATTTATATCCGTAGGGGCTTCGTTGACATCGTTAATCCGGATCTCTAAATCTCTCTTAATGTTCAGTCCGTTTTGGTCGGTGGTACTGACGCGAATGTTGTAGACGGGTTTACTCTCGAAGTCGGCAGAATCATTAATTTTTAACGAATTGCCATCGATTGTGAAAGCCTCGTTATCGGGGATACCTTCCCCCGTTACCAGAGCGTAGGTGAATGTATTATTAGCATCTGGGTCGGTGGTGGTAAAGTTGCCGACGATCGCGTTAGCGCCCCTATTCTCGTCGATGTTACTGGTGCTGATGTTGAGAGCGGTAGGGGCTTCGTTAACATCGTTGATATTGAGCGTGAGGATTTTATAGATGTAATTTATTAGGGAGTTATCGGTACTTTTGACGAACAAAGAATAAACCGATTGCGCCTCGAAATTGGGAGAGAAGTTAATGCGTAAACGATCGCCCTCGATCGAGAAACCCTGATCTATTGCTATCAACTGGTAATAATGACTATCATTGGGGTTATCGCCATCAGTCGTGCTTAAGGTAGCGACGAAGGTACCGGGATTAACGTTTTCATCGATGCGATCGGGGCTTAAGGTTATATCTGTGGGAGGCTCCCCCTCGTTGAGGACGGAAATGTCAAAACTTTCATCGTAATATAAGCCGCCGGGGTCGGTAGTCCTGACGCGAATCCGAAGAACCGGTTTAGTTTCAAAGTCGGGTACGATCCTAACTCGTAATCTGTCGCCGTCGATGAAGAAATAACCGTTATCCGTCGAACCCTCTCCATCGACAAGGCTGTAAGTGAAATTGCTAGTGTTATCAACGTCGATAGTGCTGAAAATTCCTACGAGCGACGAGGGCAACCTGCTTTCCGACACTAGAGAAGAACTTAGATTCAAGTCCCTCGGGGTATCATTAGTTCCCTGTAGGTTGATCGTAAATAATGAGGTAGAAACACCGGCGAGATTTTGACCCGTCGGCTCGTCATTGACGGTGAAAGTGAATCGATCGATTACGTTCCCCGTTAGAGGATTGATCCTATTGTTATCGGGAGTGTAAGTATAAGCCCCTGTGGAGACGTTGACGCTCATCACGCCGTAACTGCCGTTAAGGGTAGACATACCGCCGGCTACCGTTCCCCCGGCAACGCCGTAATTAATCGCGGTGGGTTGGGAATCTGGATCGACGCTCGATGTGAGGGTACCGGAAATAGGAGTGAAACTATCGTTGGCAGAAGTATCTACTATATTGGGAGGAGAGGCAGGGGTGTCTAATATGGGCTTATCGTTGCTGCCGTTAATAGTTAGGGTGAGCGTCGTTGTATCGCTACGCCCGAGTAAATCGTTACGGATTGTATAGTTGAAACTCTCGGTGAGAGAATTGCCCGCGTTTAAAGCTTGCACCGCCGGAGCGTTATTATCGAGGGCGTAACTATAAGAGCCGTCAGCGTTGAGGGTGAAAGTGCCGTAACTTCCCTGTAGCCCCGTACCCACTGTTCCCTCTGTCCCCTGCCCTTCTACAGAACCGGTTCTTACGGCGATGATGGTTACGCCGTTAGTATTATTATTCGGATTCGCATCATTGCTGAGAACGTTTCCAGTGGGATTGATCCCAGGGATATTATTATTTAACCCCCCGGCTTCTCTTGCCGTTGCCGTATCGGGATTGACGATATAAAGACCGTAACTATTGGGATTGATGCTACTACTGGTATTGTTGCTGAAAGTGATGCCGTTGTAGGTTACGACGGGTGCCGTCGATACCCCAGCAGCACCGCTCAGGGCGGAAGTAACCGCAAAAACAGCGCCACCTATCCCTTGACCGGAGTTATTGTTAGAGCCGAAGCCCCCTGTAGCGCTGTTACCGTCAAAACTGACGTTATTAAATTGGATATTACCGCTCCTGATAAATACGGCTCCCCCCATACCGGCACCGCCACCACCGAGAGCATAACTAACGCCTGAGGTTATACCGGAGCCATTGCCGCCGCCGAAGCCACCTGCCCCTGAGCGTCTGGAAAGACCAGGAGCAGCACCCCCGCCGCCCCCACCGAAGCCACCGACACCCCCCTGGGAAGATTGATTGTTACCGGCTCCGCCGCCGCCCCCGGCGAACCCACCAGCGCCGCCGTTACCCGCCGCCTGACGCAATACCCACTCTCCACCGATGAGGTCAAGGTTCAGACCGCTACCACCGCCGCCACCACCGCCGAAGTCACCCCCGTTACCACCTCCGGGAGCGTGGGAATAACTAGACCCGCCGCCGCCACCGCCGCCAATGCCGCCACTGCCGCCGCTATTACTTCTATCTAGAAATAGAGGATCATAATTTACGGTGCCGCCGCTACCGCCACCGCCGACACCGCCGCCACCGCCGGTAATTGGCGTGCGTCCGTAAATGGAGAAACGCCGCGCGACATCGACCGTGATTCCTGTCCTAGTTCCCGCTGCAGCGCCACCGCCGAAGGGGCTACCGTTACCAGTTCCCCCCTGCCCGACGTCCGCGAATATTGGTTGGAGAAACAGGTCTTCACCGTTAAAATCCATATATCTCATACCGCCATCGGTACGCAGAACGTAGGAGCCATCGGTGCCGTTACCGCTGTAGCCGCCCCCGCCACCGCCGCTATAGTCGTAACCTCGACCCCCATTCCCGCTGAAGCCGCCACCACCGCCACCAGCTTCGGAGAGGAAAACA
This sequence comes from uncultured bacterium, assembly GCA_964623815.1. Lineage (GTDB taxonomy): Bacteria > Cyanobacteriota > Cyanobacteriia > Cyanobacteriales > Microcystaceae > Chroococcopsis. Next base: position 89,975 of record CAZUVR010000009.1, read on the forward strand.
CCGGCAGAGTAATCGATGCGCAAGTTAACTTCACCGCCATCGCCGCCGAAGCCACCGCCACCCCCGCCACCGGCGTAGAAATTATTATCGTTGGCGTAATTTATATCAGCACCTCTACCACCGATCGCTCGATTATTGATAAAGGCTATATTGGTAAAGCTGACGTTAGTGGTAACTTGTGCGCCGTCGTACAGTCCGTTAATAAATACGGCTCCGCCCATCCCGGCACCACCGCCGCCGCCACTCTTGCCGTCTCCTCCTTCACCTCGTCCGTTGACTAAACTGAGATTGGTGATGGAAACGTTACCTCTGTTAATGAAGAAGATGCGCACGTCGCCGGTGTTGTTGGTGCCGTTATTGTTGGCATCGCCGCTGATTCTGAGATTGTTTACCCCAGTGCCAGTGATTGTTAAATCGTCGGTGATAATCGGCAACATCGATAACAGACGGATTGTATCCGGGGTGCTATCAGTGAATACAGAACCGGTAAAGACGATCGTATCCGCCCCCGGATTAGCATTGGCGTTGAGTATCGCCTGTCGTAAGCTTCCCGCTCCGCTGTCGTTCGTATTGGTGACTGTATAGGTGGTGGGGATAGATTGGGCGAATACTGCGGGGGCTATATAGTTCGCCACTACGGGTAAATTATTAGTCTCGAGGCCCGCCTGCGTCGTCGGCATTGTAATCGCGGCCCTTTTTATAGATGCCTCGCTGCCAGAGTTAGGAGCATCATCGGCGATGCCAGAGGCAGGCAAAGCTACTGTCCCCCAACTGTCCCTAAAATTATTATCTACTGGGCGATTGGAGTTGATCGACCCTCCCTCTTCCGAGCTATCTATTCTCTCCCCCCTCTCGCCTTCAGAGAGGATGAAACCATCTTCAAGCCATAGTTCCTGGTCAGGAGTGGGGGGGTTTAAGGGATCGATCGACATTTAATATACTCTCCAGCTATGTAGGAAAAAGGTAGCGGTACTTTGTAATTATTCTGAACAGGCGGATATATGGCTCTAAATATTTTGCGAACCTCGATTAGGCTTTAGGGATAGGATTATTTTGCGCCTTAGTATGTTAATTTACTTATCAAACCAGGTCAATTACAGATTATAAACATTAATTCTTCTCAATTATTATACAGTACTCACCACTCAATGCTTATATTTCCAAAGATATAAGTATATACTTATATAGCAAAATTACCCATAGTTTATTTAACACCCAATTTATTTAATACTTTCCGAGCGAAGTTAGGGGCGGGAGGGTTTGAAGATTTAGTGGGCGTAGTAAATTGCGGGCGTTTCTCCGGTTCGTACAGATAGCGATAGTGTAAGAACACATCTCTATAGGGAAACTCTATATTCTCTCCCTCACAAACCCGATTGATAATACTCGATGATAAACCTATATAGTGAATATAAGTCAGTCGCTTCTCCTTGTCATAAAGAATATTATCTATCTCGAGGAAATGAGAGGAAGTAATACAGCATCCCGTTCGTTTCTCATGGGGTAAAGAATGAGCTAAATTATTGATACGGTAATCCGATCGCATCATCATATAATTAATGATCGTCTGATCTGGTGCCATCGGATAAAGTATCTGCGCCTCCTCATTCTTAAGCTGCTCAATTAACCAACTTCTCTTTTCTTCTCCGAACAAACCGACTTTAGAAGCGTAGAAACCCGAACAGAAAATCTCTTTATCGATGCGGCTTTGCGGGAACACTTCTAATAATTTCGGGTTAGTAACTTCGTAAACGTGAGTAGGGTCTTTATATTGAAAATCGTATGTAACACAATCACAATTATCGAGTTCGGCGAAAAGATGATGAACTGGACTCATTAACAAAGTATCGCCGTCGGTATAGAGAAAACGATCGAATGGACTCTCAAAAGCAGGATAACGCCGGTGAGTACCGAAACGGTGATAACCTTCGCTGCCGGCTTTCCGCCACCGGGCCCGGGCAGTTGGATGGGTATCCCATACATCTCTGACGAAATTATCCCAACGCCCTATCACCGTAGCATCTTCAAAGAGTTGCACCTGAGGACGTTTAGCGATTTCTTCTTTTATCTTCACTGTGTTGTCATCGTAGGGATAGACACAGACGGGAAAATCCTTCCCCATCATCACCTCAATGCTATTAAGTAGGGCTACGAGTTGATGATAGATGCGATCGTTAGCTAAGGTACAGATACCGTCCATAAGGGGCTAAGAGAACTTTTCTACAAAGTCAGACAACCATTGCAGTAAGTTTAGCTTATGGAGGATGATTTGTCTCGCTTCCGCGATCGCCTCTTGCGCTTCATGCCAGGCATCGGGAGTAGCCGTCACCTCTCGAATATAGGCTAAACCCTTTTCATCGAGGCTCGGGAGACGGAGGAAGCTACCTGGGGGTAGTAACTTATCCGCCGCTGGGCCGCCGTAATATATGGGCAGGCACCAACATAAAAGCGCGTCCCAAAGTTTCTCACTGACGTAGAGATCGTTATCGGCGTAATTCTCGATCGAAAGATTATAGTAATAGGGTGCCATGCCGTGCCACTTATTGAGCAAACTGCCCTTAGACTTTGACCAGTCTGGTAAATCCCGCCCGTATAAGTCGAAATCGAAGCCTGATTCTTGTAATAAGCGGATAAAGCCTAAACGTTGACGATGATTGGCGGTGCGGGCGATACCGGAAGTAATCCAGGAAACCGACTTTTCCTTATGGGGCGGCGGCATAAGATCTAGTTCTTGAAAAGAATTCCCCACGTACCAGATAGCCGGCATATAATCGGGGACAGGGGCGAAATCATCGGGGCCCGATATATACCCACAATATTTTTCAGCCGCCTTATAGTTAGCCTGATTTATGCTCACAATCTCTGTTAAAGGCGGTTCGCGCAAAAGATAAATAATTCTCTCTTTGGGCACCCGCCGTAATAAAGAATTGACATCTATCGGGGGTTGCGATCGTTTACCCCTTAGACGTTGCTTCCAGGATAGTTTCGCTCGGGGTTGAATCTCTGGGAAATCGAACTGATACATTAATAAGAAATGCGGTTGCGTCGCCCCTGCCAATATCTGAATATTCTTCCAAACTCCGAAATTTTGAGGAGTCTGTCGCCATAGCCAATCGTGCTGATCTTTTAAAGCAGGGTAACTGCTCAACATTCCGATAATTTTTTTCGTCATTACGTCAGCTTATATAATCAATGCTCAAGATTCTAACTCAAGATGATTTCTGCCCTGGTGATCGATAATTTGTTATAATTATGAGTCGGACAATTTATAGATAAAACTTGGGATTGGAGGCGTTTACTTGGATTCTCGATTTATATTAAAAGTACTCTGGCTGGATCAAAACGTAGCCATAGCCGTAGATCAAATAGTGGGTAAAGGTACAAGCCCTTTAACAGCATACTTTTTCTGGCCCCGTAACGATGCCTGGCAACAACTAAAAGAACAATTAGAATCCAAACATTGGATTTCTGAAGACGACAGAATTGACGTACTCAATAAAGCCACCGATGTGATCAACTACTGGCAGGATCTACGTAATCAGGGGCGTAGCGTACCTATGCTAGAAGCAGCTGGAAAATTTCCCGAGGTGGTATTCAGCGGTAGCAATTAACCTCCCTAGGGCCCCCATAATAGGGGGCGGGGTTTTCGGTTAGAGAGAAACTAAACCGCCCGCAGCTTGATATTTAGCTCGGGCTTTACGCCATGATTGTTGAGCTTGGAGGAGTTGACGCTTATCGTCACCCTTGCTCACTTCATCGAGTCGCTCTTGAGCCTTGTTGTATTCGGCTTGAGCCTTTTCCTTGTTGATATTCTTGCCTAATTCGGCACCATTAACGAGAACTTTGATCTCGTTATTTTCCACTTCGGCGAAACCGCCCATAACGGCCACGTTTTCCCAATCTTTACCAGGACGAACGCGCATTACCCCGATATTCAGGGCGGTTACTAGGGGGGCGTGACCGGTTAAGATACCGAGCTGACCGGTGGAACTAGGGAGGATTACTTCTTCTGCTTCACTGTCCCAGACGATTTTATCGGGAGTGATGACTCTTACTTTCAGTGCCATTGCTTGTTTGATGGATGAGGGACTTTGTACTAATCGCTTAATGGGAAGGGAGTGGGGAGTGGGGAGTCGGGAGGACCGGAGTTGGGGCAGTAGAAGTAACCACCAATTCCTAATCCCTAATTCCTAACCACCAATTCCCAATTCCTAATTCCCAATTCCCAAGTTTTATAAGTGAGTTTGAGAATGGGAATTAGGTTTTAATTAACCTTTTTTCAGTTTTTCGCCTTTGGCGATTACTTCGTCGATATTACCGACCATGTAGAAAGCTTGTTCTGGTAAGCTATCTAATTCACCGTTGAGGATCATCTTGAAGCCTTTGATAGTGTCTTCCAGGGTGACGTATTTGCCAGGGGAGCCTGTAAACACTTCAGCAACGAAGAAGGGCTGAGAGAGGAATCGCTCGATTTTACGGGCTCGGTCTACAACGATCCTATCTTCTTCGGATAGTTCGTCTAAACCGAGAATGGCGATAATATCTTGTAACTCTTTGTAGCGCTGTAGGGTGGATTGAACGGCGCGGGCGATGTTGTAGTGGTCGGCACCTACAATATCAGCCTGTAACATGGTGCTGGTGGAACCGAGGGGATCAACCGCCGGATAAATACCTTTAGCCGCTAAACCACGAGACAGAACTGTAGTACCGTCTAAGTGAGCGAAGGTGGTAGCGGGAGCGGGGTCAGTTAAGTCGTCCGCAGGTACGTAAACCGCTTGAATCGAGGTGATAGAACCTTCTTTAGTGGAGGTAATGCGCTCTTGTAAGTCACCCACGTCAGTACCTAAGGTGGGCTGATAACCTACCGCCGAGGGCATACGTCCGAGTAATGCAGATACTTCTGAACCTGCTTGTACGAAACGGAAGATATTGTCGATGAATAACAACACATCCTGTTTGTTCACGTCGCGGAAGTATTCAGCCATCGTTAAAGCCGATAAGCCGACGCGCATTCTCGCCCCGGGGGGTTCGTTCATCTGTCCGTAAACGAGAGCGATTTTGGATTCTTCCGGGTTGTCGGGGTTGATTACTTTGGATTCGATCATCTCATTGTAGAGGTCGTTTCCTTCACGGGTACGCTCGCCCACACCCCCGAAAACCGACACACCACCGTGTTGAATGGCGATGTTGTTGATCAATTCCATCATAATAACGGTTTTGCCTACGCCAGCACCGCCGAATAAACCGATCTTACCGCCCTGACGATAGGGAGTGAGCAGGTCGATAACTTTAATACCGGTTTCAAATACTTTGGGTTTAACTTCGAGATCTACGAATTTAGGAGCGGATCGGTGAATGGGAGAGGTTTCGGTAACGTTAACCGGGCCTTTTTCGTCTACGGGTTCGCCTAAGACGTTGAATATTCTGCCCAGGGTACACTTTCCTACAGGTACGCTGATGGGAGCGCCAGTATCGACGATGTCCATACCGCGCACCAGTCCATCGGTGCTGCTCATGGCAACGCCGCGCACCTGGTTATCACCTAATAATTGCTGTACTTCACAGGTAACGGAGAGGTCTTGACCGGCGGAGTTTTTCGCTTTTACTGTCAAAGCATTATAAATACGGGGCAGTTTGCCGCTGGGGAATTCCGCGTCGATTACCGGCCCGATGATCTGGACGATTTTGCCTACGTTAGTGTCTGTTGTCGCTACCATGCTTATCTTTACTCTGGAATTTAGCTTAGTAAATGGCTTAAGGGAAAGTCTTAAGTTTTTGTAAAATTTGCCAACTTTAGATTATCACCTAAGGTGCATCCTTGAAATATATTCTCGTTTTCTCAGGGGTCGAGAATTCATGTACAGCAATTTTCATCTCAAGGAAGTACAGGCAAGGGGGGTTAGGAATTAGGGATTAAAAATTAGTTTTTTACTCCAACTCCGGTCCTCCCAACTCCCGACTCCCCGTACCTCAAAGATACGAAAAGTGCTGTAAGGTGTAAATTATTAATAGGGCTTCTTCGGTAGAGGTAGAAACATTACTATGGGCGTTTCAATAGAGGTAACGAAGGAGAGTTTCGCTCTCGAGGTTCTGCAAAAATCCTACTTTAAAACGGTTCTAGTCGATTTTTACGCCGTATGGTGTGGCCCATGTCAGTTGCTCAAGCCTCGTCTGGAAGCCATCACCGGCGAATATGATTTAGTTTTGGCTAAGGTAGATATTGATAAAAATCCCGAATTGGCCCATCAGTACGGCGTGGAAGGGGTGCCGGATGTGAGGATCGTCAGTAAGGGGGAAATCTTACCCGGTTTCGTCGGCGTTGTTTCCGATGCCGATTTACACGACTTATTAAGACGCTTGAATTTGAAATCGAATATCGAAATCGTTTTAGAAGAAGTAGAAACGGCCAAAGCGGTGGGCGATTGGCAGAAAGTTAAGGGATTCTTCGATCGTCTTTTTGCCCAATACCCAGATGATCCCCGCGTCATCTGGTCGGCGGCTAATTTTTTACTGCGGTTAGGTAAGTTACCGGAAGCTTTAAAAATCTTGGGCACCCTACCGACGGACAATAAGGAATTCTCCTCGAAAGTTACGGGGTTAAAGACTCTCATCGCCTTAACAGATTCGGGGGGTAGCGATGAATCTCTCGATTCTTTATTGGATGAGGGCGCTAAAAAAGCTTTACAAGAAGATTACCAGGAAGCTCTCAACTTATTTTTAGATGTTGTGCGGAAAGATAAAAGGTACCGTGAGGAAGCGGGACGGAAAGCGATGATAGGTGTATTCAACCTTCTAGGCTCGGCTCATCCCCTAACCAAACACTTTCAAGAGGAACTTACACTGATTTTATTCTAAAGTTAGTTTTTTTCTAATCGAAAAGTTAGCTAGTTTGTGTTATATAATCTATCTCTTGAAAGATTATTAACAAAGTTATCTCTGTTAAATATATTATATTTGCTAGACATGAATATCCTTAAAACCAATAATTTATTATTACAAGATCAAGGAATACAAATTATTAATTTAGAAGACAATTCTCTTTATAAAAAAAGACTGGATCTAAATTCAAATCTAAAAATTTATCCCCGCAAATTTAATAATACAAATACGAATAATAATTACAAAATAAATAATTTGACAACTTCTACAAACAGCGCGTTAATTAGTAATTTATCCTCCCCCGTCATCAATGCTAAATCTAATCGCATAGCGGTAAATTCTATTACGCAATCACAAATTAATGCTTTACTATCGGGTAATGTTTGGAACGTTCCCACTTCAAGAATAATCACCTATAGTTTCTACTCCAATAATGTCTGGTCGGGTTTGTATAACGGAGTGCAAACCGATGTTAGAGAAGTGAGTGAAGCCGTAAAAAATAACGTCCGGCAAATTCTCAACTGGTTGGAAACCGTTATAAACATCGATTTTCAAGAAGTATGGGAAACTTCTCGAACCGCGCCGGTGGGAACGATCAGATATATGCTATCCGGTAGTTTCAGCGATGGCTACGCCGCCTCTGAATATCCAGGTACTACTAACACGGCGGGAGACATTTATCTAAATCCAGGCTTTCAAAATACGGATGATACTAGCGGATTTGAAAGGGGCGCAGGTAGTGGTGGCTATTTAACCTTGATTCATGAAACCCTTCACGCTCTGGGGTTGAAACATCCCCACGAAACGGAGCCGAGCTCGACGACAATCTTACCGGTGGTGGACGATAATATCTCTAATACGGTTATGAGTTATCGCCTTATAGGGCAGAGGTCGGGGACGGCGATGGGTTATGATATAGCCGCCTTACAGCAATTATACGGAGCGAAAGCGAAGGAGGCTGGAGACACGGTATATTTATTCAGCGATCGTATAGATCAATTCTCGGTTAACGGGATCTCTCCCTTGGAATCGGAGGTAAAAACTAAACAGACTATATGGGATAGCGGTGGCAGTGACACGTTAAATTTTTTTAATTTAGCCCCCGACAGTAGTGGTTATCGTCTGGATATGAAAGCAGGGGGATGGTTAACCTCTAATGCTGCCTACAGACCTTTGGATACAGTTTTTGACCGTTTCGTAACCAGAACGAATATAACCAGTACTTACTTCGATTGGGGAACGGCGATCGCCCCCGCCGTCAACCTGGAGAATGTCGTCAACTCTAGCAGTAGCGATACTATTTATGCTAATGAAGGGGCTAACCTATTTCTGGGTTATGTGAGCGGCCGGGCAGTAGGTAACGATGTCCTCTGGGATACAGATGCTAACGACAGATTAGCTTTATCTGGTTATCGCTTCGCCGATGTTACCCAGACTCAAGTGGGTAATGATCTGGTATTGAGACTGGGTAACAACGGTTCCGTAACGGTAAAAAATTACTTCACCGGCCCCCAATTAAATATAGTCTACTCGGATAGTAATACTGTACCTTTAGTGAGTGTGGCGGCAACCACCAGCACAATAACAGAAAATGGTAATACGAATCTCGTTTACACCGTAACTCGTACAGGGCCTAATAATAATCCTCTGAGCGTTAATTTTAACCTGAGGGGAACAGCAGATGTAGGTACCGACTACAGCGTTCGCGGGGCTAACCTGACGGGCAATACTGGCGTGATCACCTTCGCTCCTGGGTCATCTACGGCTAATATAACGGTTACAGCAATTAACGACGGAAACATCGAACCCGATGAAAGCATTATTCTATCTCTCAGTTCTTCGAGCAATTATCTAATCGATGTTCCAGTAGCCACGGGAACTATTTTAGACGATGACGCTTTCAGGAATAGAACTCCGATTCAATTTCCCGCCAACAAACCGACTAATCCCTATCCGTCTTCTATTAGAGTATCGGGGTTGACGGGTGTAATCAGTAATCTCACCGTCACTTTAGAAGGATTGAGCCACACCTGGCCCGACGATCTGGATATTTTACTGGTGGGGCCGAACGGACAGAAAAGCTTGTTAATGTCCGATGCAGGGGGCACATCTAGTCTGAGCGGTATTAATATAACTTTTGATGGCAATGCCAGTAACACCATTCCCAATGAGACATCTATCTCATCCGGCGTTTACCGTCCCACTGATTATGAAGCGGACGATATATTGGATAGCCCAGCACCTCGGGGGCCTTATGAAACGATTTTAGGCTTATTCCAAGGAATCAGCCCCAATGGTAACTGGCAATTATTTGTCTTCGACGAATCGAAGGGAACAAATAGCGGTCTTATAAAAGGAGGTTGGAGACTGGACTTTAGCACTACCGATCAACCACCCCTGCCCTTTATCTCCCTCTCCCTATCGCCGACGACAGTGGACGAAGACGGGCCTGATATGCTGGTTTACACGCTGACGCGCAGCGGCTCCCTCACCAATAGTTTAACGGTCAACTATTCTCTGGCTGGAACCGCTACAGCAGGTACTGATTACACCGGGAGCGGGACGAGCGTTACTTTCGCACCCGGTGCCTCTACCGCAACCGTTACCCTGATTCCCGTCGCCGATGACTCGCTAGAAGCCGATGAGACTGTAGTTTTAAGCCTATCTCCAGGTACGAATTACACCCTCGCCACTTCCAATTCCGCCACCGGCACGATCGCCAATGATGATCAAGCCATAGATTTTCCCATCGTCAACGTCACCCTATCGCCAAACCGCGTAACAGAAGACGGAAATATCAATCTGGTGTACACCCTGACCCGTACCGGATCGCTAACCAACGCCCTCGCCGTAAACTTTTCTTTCGGCGGCAACGCGTCGGCAGGTACTGATTACACCAGATCGGGCGGAAACATCAGCAACAATAACGGTAATATCACCTTCGCCGTCGGTTCGAGTACCGCTACCATAACCATCGATCCCATCGCTGATACCACGATCGAAGGGGACGAAGTAATCATTTTAACCTTATCTTCTGGCGCAGGCTATAGTGTCGGCACTTCCAATTCCGCCACCGGCACGATCGCTAACGATGATCTCACGCCCACTCTACCCACCATTAGCGTCGCTCTATCGCCAAACCGGGTGACAGAGGATGGGACGACTAATCTGGTGTACACCCTGACGCGCACCGGTTCGCTGACTAACGCTTTAACGGTTAACTATTCTCTGGCTGGAACCGCTACAGCAGGCACTGACTATACAGGGGGAGGCACGAGCGTCACTTTCGCCCCCGGAGCCGCTACCGCTACTGTTACCATCGATCCGACTCCAGATACAACGGTAGAACCCGATGAGACGGTACTGTTAACTCTAAGAAACGGTACTGGCTACGGCATCGGCACCGCTAATTCAACTACCGGTACGATCGCTAACGATGATCTCACGCCCACTCTACCCACCATTAGCGTCGCTCTATCGCCAAACCGGGTGACAGAGGATGGGACGACTAATCTGGTGTACACCCTGACGCGCACCGGTTCGCTGACTAACGCTTTAACGGTTAACTATTCTCTGGCTGGAACCGCTACAGCAGGCACTGACTATACAGGGGGAGGCACGAGCGTCACTTTCGCCCCCGGAGCCGCTACCGCTACTGTTACCATCGATCCGACTCCAGATACGACGGTAGAAGCCGATGAGACGGTAATTTTAACTCTAACCAACAGTACGGGTTACAGCGTCAGAAATACTAATTCCGCCACCGGCACGATCGCTAACGATGATCTCACGCCCACTCTACCCACCATTAGCGTCGCTCTATCGCCAAACCGGGTGACAGAGGATGGGACGACTAATCTGGTGTACACCCTGACGCGCACCGGTTCGCTGACTAACGCTTTAACGGTTAACTATTCTCTGGCTGGAACCGCTACAGCAGGCACTGACTATACAGGGGGAGGCACGAGCGTCACTTTCGCCCCCGGAGCCGCTACCGCTACTGTTACCATCGATCCGACTCCAGATACAACGGTAGAACCCGATGAGACGGTAGTGTTAACTCTAACCAACAGTACTGGCTACGGCATCGGCACCGCTAATTCAACTACCGGTACGATCGCCAACGATGATGGCGCTTCCACTCTCCCCATGATAGAAATCTCACCTTCTCGCATGAGCATAGCTGAAAACGGTAATCTCAATTCAGGTTATATTTTTAAACGCAGTGGGAGCTTAACGGATTCCCTTCAGGTTAATTTTAGCCTCGGAGGTACGGCTACTCTCGGTCAAGATTACAGACCCATATTTAGGAATCAAGTACTTGAAGCTAACTCATTTATCACTTTCGCTCCAGGTTCATTCTCTGTTTCTTTCGCCATCGTTCCGACTCCTGATACTAATGTAGAGCTTGATAAAACCGTCATTCTCAACATTACCCCTTCCGATAACTATGCCATCGCCACAACCACGCCAGCTACCGTCACTATTACCAATGATGATGGCGATGACGCGGATAATTTGTTAACGGGAGGCTTGAGTAATGATAATCTTGGCGGACTGGGGGGTAGTGATACTTTAAATGGCTCGCTCGGGACGGATACCCTCACCGGCGGCAGCGGAACCGATTATTTTGTTTTCAATTCTTTTAATCAGGGGAGGAAGTTGATCACGGATTTCAATCCCACAGAAGATATTATTCAATTGTCTGGTGCTGGATTCCCTAATCTATCTCTTAGTAGTAATTCTTTTGTCTTCGGCGCGGGGGTTAATGTTCCTACGAATTCCACTCACAGGCTCATCTACAATACTGCTAATGGCAATTTGTTTTACGATCGTGATGGCAACGGCATCGCGTCTACATTTCAGATAGCTACTTTGAGTAACAATCCAGTCCTATCAGTTAATAGCTTTTCCATCGTTTAATCTTGGGAAAAGATCATCGGTGCTAGGAGGTGACAACCCCCAGCAAAATTCGCTATCTTGGTTAGGAGATGTCCTGATATAGCGATCGTGAGCGGTAAACATTCCACAGAAACCACAGCATACGTGCGCGTCATTAAACTTTCCTGGCAGGTTGGCAAACTCGAGGGTGAGGTGAGAACAGATCACTATCAATGGCGTTTTCTCTGGCATTTCCGCCAAGGTAAGTTATCGGTCGAACCTTCACTTGGTAGGGCTTTAATTTTTGAACCTCTGGGGAGATTCTTAGAGCGTTACGATTATCAGCTAGAACCAGGGGGCGATTATGAGTTTACCGTGCGGGCCAAGCTCTAAGATTTGATCTGTTCAAAATCTCTCCTTTAGCTGTATAATTGTACTTTTGGGATAAAATTTCACAGGAGCAATTATTAGACTATGGCTCGTTACAGAGGTCCAAGATTACGCATCGTCCGCAGATTGGGAGAGTTACCGGGTTTAACTCGTAAAAACCCACGTCGCGCTTATCAACCGGGACAACACGGCCAGGCACGTAAAAAACGTTCGGAATACGCTATCCGTCTGGAAGAAAAACAAAAACTGCGCTTCAACTACGGTGTTAGCGAGAAACAATTAATCGGTTATGTACGCAAAGCCCGCCGCGCCACTGGTTCCACCGGTCAAGCCCTACTACAATTATTAGAAATGCGTCTGGATAACACCGTCTTCCGTCTGGGTATGGCTGGTACTATTTCTGGAGCAAGACAGTTAGTAAATCACGGTCACGTTACCGTAAACGGTAGAGTTGTAGATATTCCTAGTTATCAGTGTCGTCCCGGTGATGTCATCGGTGTTAAAGACAAAGATCGTTCTCGTGATTTGGTAAAGAGAAATATGGAGTATCCTGGTCTTGCTAACCTACCGAGTCATTTAGAGTTTGATAAAAATTCTCTCGTGGGTAAAGTTAACGGTGTGGTTGAGCGCGAATGGATAGCTTTAACTATTAATGAATTATTAGTTGTTGAGTATTACTCTCGAAAAGTTTAAATCGTCAAGGGGGCGAAGTATTGGCAATCAAAGTATTTTTATCTTGTTACTTCGCCTTATCCATTTTTTTAGTCCAAGAGGTTAGAGATTAGAAAACAATTTAACAGAATTTGATATGAATAATTCGGTTGAAAATAAATACCACGATAATAGTCAAGATTCAAACATTCCCGATGATTTTAATTCTGAAGTATATCTTCTATAGCAGTGAGGAATGAGAAGTGAGCAGTGAGGGTGATTTGCCCTTGGGTGTAAAAGCTTTTCTCACTCCTCTCTTCTCTTAACTCATTTCTGATCGCTATATTAAATCCCGATGTTGCCGAAGCTGGTATGAATGCTAAGGAACATTATCTACTATACGGCATCAACGAAAAGCGTATTTATAAAAAACCAGGAACAAAATTACTTTTTCCATTAGATCATTTTTACTCACCTATTCCTTCATTAGACGAAATCAAAAAAGATGAAGAGTCTATTTTTAAAAAATTACTCACTAAAGAAATACCAGGAATAGAACTTAATGAACATGAGCAACTCGCTTTAATACATAAATTTAAAGTGTATTACGATGAAATGCCGTTTAAAGCCGATAAAAACAGTGAGTTAAGATATTTTTTAAAAAATGACGCTTATTCATATTCTGACGGTATTTTCTTATATTGTATGCTCAGGTATTTAAAGTCGAGGAGAATTATA